>DATIHR010000018.1:0-69947 GCA_035480575.1 Saccharimonadales bacterium (SeqCode)
TACGTTAGTAACCTACAAGCCCAAGGTAAACCCATACGCTGGGTACCGTACGGCAGTACCATTGGCCGTATAGACGGTACGCATCCCAACGCCGCAGGCTACACTACCTGGGCCAATGAATTGGCGCCTATGGTGCGGGAGTTGTATCCGCAGTAACGAACAAAGCGCCCAGTGTGTACCAGGGGTCCTTCTGAGGACCCCTTTTAGTAATGGCGTCACTGCGCACTCGTACGAGTAACCATAAAAATTACAGTATGGCTTGACATCGACCACGGTTAAGATAAAGATAAAGATAATATTTAAAAACTACTCATATATGAAAAGACCCAAACAAACGGTCCCTGTTGCTACAACTATTTCAGTACCTAACAATATGGAGCAAGTATAACGCTATGCGTGCAGTACATAGTCTTATTTCTACCAGAAAAGGCCTTGCTATAACGGCAGCGCTTATTGTGTTTACCATCGGCGCGATAGTGCTTAAGCTCCATGCATCCGGCTTCTTTTCGGCTGTTGAGCCGGATGGTGGCACGCTGACCGCCAATGCCAAGCTTGTTAACGACAGCAGCGCCTCGGGCGGCAAGGCAATACAATTTACAGCGCCAGCGCCCAACCCAACGCCGACCCCCACACCTACCCCCACGCCAACGCCCCCACCTTCTGGTGGCGGTAGTTGTGCGCTGCCTAAGTATCCATCGCCCGCCTGCGTGGGCGTGCCGAGCAGCACGTCGCTTACTACCCGTTCTGGCGACTACGACGTCACCACAGCCGGTACGACAATTAACGGCATGCACATAACCGGTGACGTAAATGTTAAAGCAGCCAATATTACGATTAAAAATAGTCAGATTGACGGCACAGTAAGCAACGATGGCATTGGCGGCACGTCGTTCACTATTAGTGACAGTACGGTGGGCACGACTACCTGTTCGCCTATTGGCACACCGAGCTTGTGGGGTCATGATTTTACGGCGACGCGTGTATATCTGCGCGGCCACCAGGACGCAATTGACATGGGTGGCGACAACGTATCGGTTAGCGATTCACTGCTCCAGCCTTGCTTCCTGCCCGCAGGTGGTGGCGACGGCTTCCATACCGACGGCGTCCAAGACCTTTGCGGTACGACCTGCAGCAACCTGACCTTAACGCACAATACAGTTGACGCTCGTGCGTACTACAACAGCAAGGCAATGGGCAACTCGGCGCTTAATCTTGACTCGGCAGCCGACGGTTCGCACTTGCGTAACGTTATACTTACCAGCAACCTGTTTATGGGCGGCGGCTACACGACCGACCTTCGATACGTCGCAGGCAATAAGTGGCTCGTAACCAACAACGCGTGGGTAAATGGCGCGTACACCTACGCACCGATTTCTACGGAAGGCACGTGCTCGAACCAGACATGGTCTGGCAACAGCATCGTGACAATCGACACCGACTACAATGTGACCTCTACAGTTAAGCAAACGGCGTGCCTGGACTAGTTTATGAGCATATCTTCCCGAATTTCATTGGCAGTAAGCAATAAAAATGTAATAACCGCAGGTGCAGTTGCGGCAGTCCTAGCGATTGCAGCTCTGGTTATCTGGCACTCTATGGCTAGCGGGTTTTTCTCGGCTGCCGAGGCCGAAACGGGCGTAGCCGGCCCAGCGCAAGTCGTCAACGACACAACGGCGTCGGGTGGTAAGGCGGTGCAGTTTATGGCGGCGGCTCCGACACCTCCGCCCCCTACTCCTACGCCGACACCTACCCCCACGCCACCACCATCACCTGGCTCACGGCCAGATCCGTTCCCGGCAGGCATGAAGCCCGACGCTACGAACACGGGCGTTGTTGCCGGAACGTCGTTGACGGTGGTATCTGGCAATATTACTTATAGCTCCAGTTCTAATGGCCAGACCATTAATGGCAAAGATTTCCATGGTTTTGTAAAAGTTACTGGCGCAAACATTACGTTTACAAACTGTATTTTCCGCGGGCAGGCCACAAGCTCTAATAACGCGCTGCTCGACACCGAAAGCAGCACAGGCACTATTACGGTAAAAGATTCTGAATTTGTGCCATCCAATCCATCGGCAACCATAGACGGCATGTGGTTGGTAAATACCAAAGTGTACCGCGCAAATGTACATGGCACGGTAGATGGCATTAAAGCTGCCAGCAATAGCCTGATTCAGAACTCGTACATCCATGATATGCAGTGGTTTGCATCCGACCCCAACCAAGGCGGTGGCGAAACTCATAACGACGCTATTCAGATTTTGGAAGGCAACAACATCGTGCTGAATGCGAATACTCTCTACACTGGCGGCACGCAGTCAAACTCTGCCGTGCAGCTAACGCAGGACTTTGCCGCAGTCAGCAACGTTACAATTACCAATAACTGGGTAGATTACGGCGGCTGTACGCTGAACCTTACGCAAAAGCCGCTGGCATCAGTATCGGTAGGTCCGGTAACGGGCAACCGCTTTGGACGCCACCAAGGATTTAGCAACTGCGCGATCCTTATTGGCACCAAAACAACGCTTACGCAAAATTCTGGCAATGTTTGGGACGATACTGGCGCTGCAATCCCTGCGCCACAGCAGCACGACTAGGTATATAGATAGGAGAGACTGATGGATGAAAACCCGCCAGAACTTCCTTGTGCCGAAAAGCTTGCATTCGACACGAAGCAGCAGGCGAACGCTGCCGCCACGGTAGCGGCGTACCAACATGGTACCCAGCTGCACGCATATAAGTGCCACCACTGTGGGCTGTGGCACCTGGCAAGTGGGTAGTCGCGTGCAACCTAGTCCGGAGACTTCTCCTATCGAGGCGTTTGAGTATGTACAGCGTTTTTCGCACCGTTCGCGTATTATGCACATGTTTGGCTTGATAGCTTGTTTACAGACGTGCGAGCACGAAGGTATCAGTAGCATGCGCATACGACCCTATACGCACGAAAAAAACACGTTGCATTTTGACGTCGCGGATGTCCCTCATCGTACCTGGCATGCGCCATCGGGCAAAGAGCACGAAATGCGATGGGGTATGCTGAGGCATGAACCAGCGCGGCAAGATACACCCTTTGTGCTTATGCGATTATTGGCAATCCCAGACGATGGGTGGTATATCGCTGAACCACCGGGGTTGTATATCGCTCAGCCGGACAAGGGGCTTGAGGAGCTTGTGCCCTTTTGGGTATTAGCAGACAAAGGCAGTGATACTGGTTATAAAATCGAGATTTCAGACGAGGCAGAACAGGCAAGGATATTCAAAGAAGAGCTTATACCGGCCGCTATCGTTAGTTATAAGCACTGGCTAGAAAGATGACATCCTCGTGGACACTAAAATTTTCGGCAGAACTTGACAGAAACATCACGGTGCCATATATTCAACCATATTGTTGAACGTGAAGTATATCTCGATGGTCTTTTTAGCTCGTTGGCAGACCCTATTCGCCGCGATATGCTGCAGCGATTGCTGGGCGCGCGGTATACCATTAGCCAATTAGCTCAAAATTACAGCATCTCGTTTGCCGCAGTTGCGAAACATCTGCATGTACTGGAAAAAGCACGGCTCGTTATTAAAGAACGCCGTGGGAAGGAGCAGGTTGTGAGTATTGCACCCGACGCACTGAAAGATGCCAGCGAATATCTGGCACAGTACGAAGCATTGTGGAGCCGGCGTTATGACGCCTTGGATACGTTATTAAAAGAAAGCAAGTAGAAAGGAATCACATGCAAAAAATACTAACCTGCCTATGGTTTAACAACAGTGCCGAGGAGGCGATGAACTTTTATGCGTCTGTATTTAATGGTTCGCCGGCGAAACAGAAAGAATCTAAAATTGTTAGCATTGCTCGGTTTCCAGAGATGCCTAAGGAAGGTCCGGCAGCTGGTTTGGACGGTAAGGTGGCACAGGGCATTGTCGAACTAGAAGGGCAACAAATCATGGCCTTTGATGGCGGTCCGACGTTTACGTTTAATGAAGCTGCCTCGATGTATGTGCACTGCACTTCGCAAGAAGAAGTAGATTATTTTTGGGAAAAGCTAAGCCACGTGCCCGAGGCCGAGGCTTGCGGCTGGCTTAAAGATAAGTTTGGTGTATCCTGGCAGATTATCCCTAATGCGCTTGAAGAGTTCATGAGCGATCCAGACCCAGCGGCCTCGGGCCGGGTCATGCAGGCCATGCTGCAGATGAAGAAATTAGACATTGCTGCCCTCGGGCGTGCAAAGGAAGGCAAGGCATAGGGGCGTATATGGGAAAAGCAACCGTAACGGCAAATCCAGGTGAGTCTACGATACATATTGAACGTATGTTCGATGCGCCTCGCGACAAAGTATTTGCCCTACTGACAGACAAAAGCAAGATCAGCAAGTGGTGGCTTGGCCCAGGGTACACAACCCGTGCCGATGAAATGGATGTCCGCGAAGGAGGCCGCTGGAAGTTTGTACAGACTGGCAATGACGGCACGGAGTTCGCCTTTTTTGGCTCGTACCACGAGGTAGCACCACCGGAGCGGATCATCCAGACGTTTGAATTTAGCGGCTTGCCCGAGCGCGGCCATGTATCTATGGAGAAAATGGAATTGCACGACGCCGGTAACGGCAAGACGAAAATGACGGTAGTAACCACTTTCTTTAGCGCGGCAGATCGCGACGGTATGTTGCAAAGCGGTATGGAAGACGGCATGAACAATACCTACGACGCATTCGACAAGCTCCTAGCCGAGCAACAATAGCGCCTCCAAAAACTGCAAACCACCACATATAAAGGACGGACCTTTGAATGTGGTGGTTTATGGTATGGTATATTTTAACTATGCCAAGTAAGAACGTTCTGAAGGTGGATGCGCCGGATAGTTATTATCACGTATATGCGCGAGGTGCCGGTAAGCAACCGATTTTTTTGGATTACGAAGATTTTATGTTTTTTTTGGAGCTTCTTCGGCGCTATTTATCGCCTGAGGCTGTAGTGAATTCTGTGGGTACGCCGTACGAAAAATTGGGCGAATCGGTGGAACTACTCGCGTACTGTCTTATGGGTAACCATTTTCATTTACTACTCTTCCAGCGTCAGGTTGGCGGCATGCAGCGGTTGATGCGTGGTGTTATGACCTCGTATAGCCGCTATTTTAACCGTGTTTACGGACGTTCGGGCCCGCTGTTTGAGAGCCGATACAAGGCATCTCGCGTCTCGAACGAAACATACTTGCAGCATATCTCGCGCTATATACATTTGAACCCAAAGGATTGGCGATTGTACCCATATTCGTCGATGCAGTACTACCTTACGGGTAACCAGCCGGACTGGCTGCAAACTAGTCCTATGTTGGAACTTTTTGATTCGCGCGAACAGTACGCCGAGTTCGTCGCCGACTACGAGGCTGCACAGCGCGAACTGGACAGCCTAAAACACGAACTAGCCGATACTTAGTAATAAAAGGACGGACCTTTAAATTACAGGGGTCGTTTACTATTTGAGGGTAACGGCATATACTTATGGCCAAGATACGTCATTAAGCAAACAAGGATCTATATGAACGCAACAACGAAGGTACCGCAAGTGCCTCTTCAAGCATTTAAGCGGACAAAAATTATCGCCACTATTGGCCCGGCTACCGATAATTACGAATCGGTGTACAAGCTTTTGGAGGCCGGCGTAAATGTTATACGTCTTAATTTTAGCCATGGCACCCACGAGGAGCATGCGGCCCGTATACCCTGGGTACGTCGCGCCAGTGCCGAGGTTGGCAAACCAGTGGCGGTTATCCAGGATTTGCAAGGGCCCAAAATTCGCTTAGGTGATTTTGACGGCGTTATACCGGTGCGCGCAGGTCAGGAATTGATTTTGGCTTACGGTGTCGATTATGTAGAAGGCGGCGCAATTCCTATTCAGTACGACCTGAGCAAAAAGGTTAAGGCAGGCGAGCGTTTATATATTTTCGATGGTAAAGTGCGCACCGAGGTCATTAAGGTAGCGCCAGGCGCTTTGCATGTCATGGTTAAAAACGATGGCATTCTTATCAAGCGTAAAGGCATTAACGTGCCCGATACAGATTTTGGCGGCGATATTCTTTCCAAAAAAGACCTGAAAGACCTTGCATTTGGTGCGACGCAGGATATTGACTACGTGGCCATGAGTTTCGTGCAAGGCCCGGAGGATATACACCGACTTCGTAAATTGCTTAAGCAGCACGGTAGTAGTGCCAAAATTATCGTAAAGTTCGAGACTAAAGCGGCTGTCGAGACAATGGAAGAGATCGTACAATGCACCGATGCAATTATGATTGCGCGCGGCGACCTGGCTGTCGAAACTTCGCCCGAATCGGTACCAATTGTGCAACGTGAACTTATCAGCCTTGGCCAGAAGTACATTAAGCCGACAATTGTGGCGACTCAAATGCTCCTAAGTATGGTAGACATGCCCGAACCAACCCGGGCCGAAGTCTCGGATGTTGCTACCGCGGTGTTCTTAGGGGCGGATTGCGTAATGCTGAGCGATGAGACGGCCGCCGGTAAATATCCCGTAGAAGCCGTGCAGACCATGAAACGTGTCTTGCAGTACGCCGAGCAGAGCCGATTGCTTAAAACGGTCTACCCTCACGACCGCGAAGCTACGATGCAAAATGCCATCGCCAGCGGCGTTATTAGCCTGGCGAATAGCATTGCCGCTAAGGCTATCGTGGCCGAGACTTCATCTGGTAACACGGCACTCCAGATATCTGCGCGCCGCCCCGAAATGCCCATAATCGCAGTAACCGATGTCCGTCATACGGCCCAACAATTAGCATTGGTGTACGGTGTTAAAAGTTATATGCGCCCCGCCCAGCCCGGCGCTGCCCAAAGGTTAACCGATTGGCTCCGCGAGAATAAGGTATTTAAGACTGGCGATGTTGTCGTTGCAGTATCCGGCCGCTACCCGGGTAAAGTTGGCTTAACGGACACAATAAAAGTCCGCGTGCTCGAATAGCCCGACGGTAAGCGTGGCGTTGCCATGATGCTTATGCTTAAATAAAGGCATGTTCACCAAAAAGACGATTCGGGACATAGATCTCGAAGGCAAGCGAGTATTGTTGCGCGCTGACTACAATGTGCCGGTAAACACAGATGGCGGCATTACCGACGACTACCGTATCGAGCAATCATTAGAAACGTTGCGGGCATTGCTCGACAAAAAAGTACGGCTGGTTATTTGTTCACACCTGGGCCGCCCCGAAGGCAAGCGCGATGCCAAGTACAGCCTGAGGCCGGTGGCTGCTCGTTTAAGCGAGCTGCTGGGCCGCGAGGTACGTTTTGTAGACGATTGTGTCGGCCCCAAAGTAACCGAGCAAGTCGATAGCTTGCTGCCTGGCCAGGTACTGCTACTGGAAAATCTACGATTCCACCCCGGCGAAGAAGCCAATGATGACGATTTCGCCAAACAATTGGCAAGCTTGGCCGATGTGTTTGTGCAAGACGGCTTTGGTGTCGTGCACCGCGCACATGCCAGTACAGACGCCATAACGCACCACCTGCCCAGTGTGTCGGGGCTGTTGCTAGAAAAAGAAGTAGATACCATAACGAATGTCATGAACAAACCGGAACGTCCGCTTGTGGCTATAATTGGCGGCGCGAAAATATCTGACAAAATAGATGTGCTGAATGTTTTTATTGATCTTGCCGATTTTATCGCTATTGGCGGCGCCATGGCCAACACCTTCTTAAAGGCCAGCGGCATAGATATTGCCAAGAGTAAGTACGAAGAGAGCGACATACCACTTGCCAAAGAAATTATCAGCAAGGCGCATGCCCGCGCAAAAACGAGCCGGTTTATATTTTACCTGCCGCAAGATGCCGTGGTAGCCACGAGCCTGGATACACACACCAGCACCCGCATTGTAGACTGGGAGGCGCACGTGGTTGCTAGTGTAGAGAGCTACCCGAAACGGCCGTCGTCGCGTACCCGTACCATTGAAAAGGGCGAAATGATTTTAGATATCGGGCCATTTTCGGGCGCATTCGTCGCGGGTGGTCTGCAATTGGCTAATACTGTTGTATGGAATGGTACAATGGGCGTCACCGAAGTACCCGCCGTAAGCGGTCCGGTTGGCCCGTTTGCACATGGTACCGAGCTGGTTGTCGATGCTATTTTAGGTGAGTTTGGGCACAAGCCGTTTAGCCTGGTAGGCGGCGGCGATACGGTCGGCTATATCGAGCAGCGTAAACTTACCAAGGCATTTAACCATGTGTCTACTGGCGGCGGCGCAAGCCTAGAGCTTATGGCTGGCCGCAAGTTGCCTGGTGTTGAGGCTTTGGAAAATAAAGAGTAGCATTCGTCATCCCCGCACCGGATCAAGTCCGGCATAAACTCCGGCGGGGATCCACCCCCCCGTCATTCCGGCCCCCGAGCCGGAATCCAGTCAATAAGTCCTTCCCGTTTCTTTCATCACCTCTCGGCCTCTCCCTTTCTATTTCAGATTATTCCGAGGCACACTTGCTACTTGATTCCGTCCAAGTACCTTTCCAGCAATCAGGTACTGCCGGAGTACCGATCTTAGGCTGCAAATTGCGTGGGTGGCTTACGACAGTGCCGTCTAGCTTTGTTGTATCCATTTTGTAGTGCTTATGGTAAGCTAAAGACAAAGAGGGAACGACAGCATACATGGCACGGAGAGTCTTACTGGTTGCTAACTGGAAGATGCATTTAAACGCATCGCAGGCTAGTTTGCTGGTGCATCGGCTGCAGGAACGGACTCGTTTGCATCGAGGTATAGAGGTGGTGCTAGCACCCACTATGTTAACGTTACAGCCACTGAGTATGCAGATTGACCGCCGCAAGTTTAGGCTGGCTGCCCAGAACGCATATTTCCAAGACGAAGGCGCCTACACTGGTGAAGTTTCGTTTGCTATGCTGCGCGATTTGGTGCACTACGTCATTGTTGGCCATTCGGAGCGCCGCAAATACTTTAACGAAGATCTCCCGATGATCCGCGACAAAGTAAAGGCAGCAGTACGCAACGAAATAGCACCCATTGTTTGTATTGGCGAGACTTTGCAAGAACGCAAAGAAGGCCACACGCGGCGGGTTATACACGACCAGCTAACGACTGCGCTCAGCAATCTTACGTCACGCGAGGTTATGGATGTTGTGCTAGCATACGAGCCGGTGTGGGCAATTAGTACGTTCGAGCACGAATATGCCCGCCCAGACGACGTGCAGGCCGCCATGGAGTACATGCGCGAGCAAGTTGCGCATTTATACGGCCAGAAAGTAGCGCGTGAGGTTCGGGTTATATATGGTGGTAGCGTAGACGACACGACGGTTGGGGGTTATTTGCAAATCGAGGGTTGCGATGGCGCACTCGTTGGTGGCGCTAGTTTAAACCCATATAAATTTGCCGATATCATTGAAACAGCGTATCGCTTACAATTGAGTAGTGAAGATGAAGCATAATGATGCCGCCAAACATCATACAAAGCGGCCTCATACGGTCCATCGTACGTCCAGCGCGGCGCATGCCAATGCGAGTGGTAAAAAGGTATTCGACGTAATGCGCCCGGGCAAGGCGCCTGCTTCGCCCACCTCGCGTCCGGTTATTGCTAATCGTGAAACAGGCGCTCAAAAAAATCAGGTGACTGTAAGCGGCATAGGCGAGGCGGCGCCAGTAGCTGCAAAACCACGCACCATTAGCGATGTTGCGCCGACTGTGAGTGCCGACCAAGTGCATGCAGCCCAAGTGGCTGCCGCTGCTTCGGCGTCTTTGGTTGCGGCGCCCTCGACCGACCCAGGGGACGTACCAGCCGGCGCTCCACCCGTGGCCGTACCGGTAAACGACCTACCAGTCGCGGTTACGTCGAGCGCCGCCCCATCTGTTGAGGTTACCGGCAAGCCCAAAGTCACCGAGGCACCTAAAGATCCGGAACCAAAGCCTGCGCCTCCGCCAGATCTAGTTCCCGAATCGAGCGCAGCTGACGCGTCCCGTAGTATGACACATGGCAAGACTATTATGCCGTTATCGCAAGCCCAGGCCGACCAGTCGCCTGCAGATTCCGCCGTAGATACGTCAGCTCAAACCCCACCACCCGCTCCTACCCTGGCAGCTAAAGCTCCCGAAGTGCCCGAACCGGCCGGGGAAACGCCGCCACCAGTGGAAGCGTCCACAAAGGAAGCAGAAACAGAATCCGCCCACGACGAACCTGCCGAAGTCCCAGAAAAAGACGACAAGAAACAGGTCGACGCCAAGGCGCCCACCGAGCCAAAACAGCCGGCAGTACCCGAACTACACCCCCAAGATATTCAGGACATTGTCGTGTCGCACCATGCTACCAGCGTATGGTGGCACACGGTATTGCTCTTGTTACTTGTAGTGCTCCTCGCTGTCGTGGCACTCGATATACTGCTTGACGCAGATATAATCTCTAGCCCTATTCAGGGCATTCCGTATACAGATTTTCTATAGCGTGTTTATTTGTTGATATCGGTTTTAATTCTAGCAATAATTTGTAGGTATTGTTGATCTTTGGTTTCTGTAGTTTGTTGTAGATCAAAGTTGTTATGATCAAATTCTTTTATGATCTCGATAGTATTGCGGTGTCGAGCGCGCCAAATAAGAATACTCTCACCCTTATTAAGCTCCACGCTGCGAGGCTTGCCACCGATCTCGAATTCTATGGTTAACGCGACATTTAACCTAATACGTCGCTGGCGTTCCATTTTTTTGTCGTCAAAAGACTGCTCAACCTCGTAAAAGGACCGGTCGATATTAAGCATGTCGACCATAGCCTTGCCGCGGAAGCTAAGCTGTGGGTTATTGGAATCGATTGTAAAGTCAAAGTATCTGCGCGATTTTTCGGTATCGAGTTTGCCCGAGAAAATGAGCAAGTCGTTTTTGCCCATGCTGTCATGTATAGTAGTTAGCGCATGGTCAGAGTCTCTAAAATTAGAGATAGTATCACCCAAAAAGAGTACTAGATTACTAGTCGATTGTTCGCCGAACGAATCTTGCATAAGCAAATCAGTAAATCGGTCGTACTTAACATCTCGTATATACCCTTCATATGGGAAGTCCTTACCAAACCAATCCATGACATTTTGCTCGGCGATTTTCAACATGTCGTCGCTAATATCTAGCGCTATGTAGCGGTTAAGAACGCCCCTATCTAGAAGTGTCTCAAGTAATTTCTTGACCGGCATGCTGTTGCCGGGGCCGATGTCGATAACATTAATGCGCTCAAAGTCCGCCAGAAGTTCGGTCATGAAATCAGAATTAAAGTCAAGCAACTGCAAGTTATATGCCAGGGAATTAGGAGTATTTTCTTCGGCTAGTCGGTGCGTATACAGGTCCCAATATACCGCTCCTTCTTTAAAGTAGTTGTACTGATGTGGTATTTCGCGGTGAATATCTAGGTTAGAAATAATATCGAATATTTCGCGGGCATTATAGGTTGTATAAAACTTCTCTGAAGGCTTAATCTTTTTGTAGCCTCGAGTATTTTTGTACTTCTTGCCCTTTTGCACTAATTGCTCTACGAGTGAAGTGTTCTTGGAAGTATTAGCAATATAATGTTTACCTTTTTCTTCGTATAATTCTAGTCCTAGTTTGTCCGCCTCAGCGGCATCAATCCAGTTACGCACGGATTTTTCCGATATATTGTACAGTTTGGCCAGTTCGGTATTCTTGAAGTATTTCATTGTATGGTGGAGCTCCTACACCAAGGCAGTATAAACCCAAAAAATGTTGACACGTTCCGATTTGTAATCGTATCATAGTCTTAGTGCGATGATAACTGGAATAAAAGAGTACAAAGTCCGTACGTTTTTAATCCAGAATTAATCATTCCGACACAATTCGTCAAATGAGACGAATCACTAAGGGACCAATTATACATTAAAGTAGTAGGCTTTGGAAGAGGGGTGCAAAATGGGCGTAGCAACACTAACTAGAAAAACCAATACTGATGATTTTATTATTCTCGGTCCTAAGTTGGTGTCGGGCAGCAATGCGCTGGCCGCAGTGCACGCCCTGTACTTCTTACCGGATAACTACCGATTAGTGCTAACTGGTGCCGAAACTGCCGATACGACCCTGTATAACAAGGTATGTGCGCTTGTAGAGCGCGATGAACTAGGTGGTCGGGTGGAGTTTGCCTCTATGCCCGAACAATCAAATGCTGTTATTTTGCCCCGCGCCCGCTACACCCGCGCCCGCAATAGCGTTAGCGGCGACAGCCCCGAGGCACTTGCCAGTGCAATATTGAACGTGGCACGCGCTACCGCATAAGCATCATCTGCTACAATTACATTCGTGTCGAATGACCTATTAGTTGGGCTAAATCCAGAACAACGGCGGGCCGTAGAAACAACCGAGGGTCCGTTGCTTATTCAGGCTGGCGCCGGGTCTGGCAAGACCAAAACACTCACCCACCGTATTGCGTATATTATTGCCCAGGGCAAGGCGACGCCGTTCAATATTTTGTCGGTTACGTTTACGAACAAGGCAGCCAAGGAGATGCGCACCCGTGTGGCCACGCTGCTTGGCCAGGACCCTAATAATCGTGGGTTTATGCCGTATATGGGCACGTTCCATGGCATATGTGTACGCTTGCTGCGCCAGGACGGCGAGCACATCGGGGTGTCTCGCAGCTTTGTTATTTTTGATGAATCCGATCGCCAGGCAGCAGTAAAACAGGCTAGCAAGCAATTACACATAGACGAAAAGAGTTTTCCGGCTCGCACGCTCAGCAGCATTATTAGCAGCGCCAAAAACGACATGACTACTCCCGAAGAACTCGCGGGCAGGGCTGGTTCCTCCCCGGCAGAACGTGCGGCGGCACAGGTGTATCCGTTGTACCAAAAGGCGCTCAAAGAAGCCGCGGCGCTGGATTTTGACGACCTGATTGCGGTTACGGTGCACATGTTGCGCACCCAGCCCGAAATCCGCAAAAAGTGGCAAAAACAGTTCAAGTACATAATGATCGACGAATATCAGGATACGAACGCCGCACAATATAGGCTGGTTAAACTATTGACAAATGAAGCAAATGTTTGTGTAGTAGGGGACGATTGGCAATCGATTTACTCATGGAGAGGTGCGGATTTTCGGAACATTTTGAACTTCGAGCACGACTATCCGGACTGTACGATCATTAAGCTGGAGCAAAATTACCGCAGTACCGGTAGTATTCTGGAGGCGGCCCACGCCATTATTACCAAAAACATGCAGCGGTCCGATAAAAAACTGTGGACCGATGCAGCAGCGGGCTTGCCGGTGCAGATGCTCCAGGTTGGCAGCGAGCGTGCCGAGGGCGAGGCGCTGGTGCGGCGCATTAAAAACGCTGTGGACGGCGGATACCGCCGCTACAATCACTTCGCAGTGTTGTACCGTACCAATGCGCAAAGCCGGTCAGTAGAAGAAACGTTCATACATTACGGCATTCCGTACCGTATTGTCGGCGGCCAGCGTTTTTATGACCGCAAGGAAATCAAGGACTTATTAGCGTATCTGCGGCTTATCTATCAGCCAGAAGATCGTATTAGTTTTGCGCGCGTGGTTAATATACCTACCCGCGGCATTGGCCCGAAATCGTTGCAAAATTTCTACGACTGGCAGCAGAGCACCGGTAAGACACTGTACGAGGCACTCACCGAAGTCGCAACCTGCGGTGCGATTACTCCGAAAGCGCAAAAAGGCTTGGGCGAACTGGCTGATATTCTAGCCCGGCTGCGCGACCTTATAGATACCACGCCGCCAGACGGGATAATAGACAGCTTAATCCGCAGGCTCGATTACTTGGCGTATTTAGACGACGGCACGCCCCAGGGCGAATCACGCCAAGAAAACGTTAAAGAACTTATTGGGGTGGCTCGCGAATATCATGAGCTGGGCCTCGCTGGCTTCTTAGAGGAAGTAGCGCTGGTAAGCGATGTTGACCAGGCGGATTTTGATGGCAACGCAGTAACGCTCATGACCCTCCATGCGGCCAAAGGTCTGGAGTTTCCGGTGGTCTTTATGGTGGGCATGGAAGAGACGATCTTTCCGCATTCCCGCGCCCTATACGACGCCTTCGAAATGGAAGAAGAGCGCCGGTTGTGCTACGTGGGTATGACGCGGGCACGCGAAGAATTGTACATGGTGTATGCAACCTCGCGTTCGCTGTACGGTGGCGTGCAGCATAATCCACCATCGCGATTCTTAGGCGAGATAGACGCCCAGTTCCAACCTGCGGACACCGGCTACAGCGGGCAGTTTACGCCGACCGGTTTTGGCAACGCGGTTGAAGACCTGACGAGCCAGCATGTGGACGACGGCGAACCGCGGTACGTGCCCGACCTCGCCGAGGGTGACCATGTTAAGCACGAAGTGTTTGGCGTAGGTACAGTCGTGGAAATGGACGGCGATAACGCGACGATATACTTTAAGGGTAAAGGTACCAAAAAACTAAACATTGCGTTTGCGCCACTCAAGAAGGTATAGGTAAATCAGTGCCGAATCCTAAACGGCGCACGTTTGACGACAGGACGGCGCGGTTATCGCCCGCATTTGAAGCTAGCTTACCCCCTGGCATCCGGTTATCGCGGCGTGTAGATACACGCCGTTTCCTCTCGCCTATTAACGTGTTTGTGCGCACGGGCAGCCAGCCGGAGCAATATGTCGTTATGGAGCGTGATGCTCCCAATATAGAAAGACGAAATAATCTATTGCTATTTGGTGGCTATGGGCCTTTTGGTGTGGCAGAATTAGAGAAATACTTGACGCGAACGGGGAATTTTATTGATGGACGCGGCGCTTCGTTCGGGATGGAGACGCCCGTACTAGAAAATTATGATGCGGCCGACAGGCTGACAGCGCTCGGGGCTTTAATCCTGTTTGCCGCACAGGACGTGGCAGGCGATGGCCCGATAGGGGCGGGTGTTATACCTCGGGTGAAGCGGTTGGACGAGCAATCGGGCGGCGCGCATGCTTGTTACGAGGGTGTCGCTATTGGGGTAAAGCAATTCAGCATACACTTTGGCCCGGCGCGTAGGAGCGGGTATTGGTGCTATGATATCGAGCTTCCTCAAACGAATCAATCAGTACCGTCGGATCTTAGAATGAATATCGTGCAATCTGTCAATGACCAAGCGGCGCGGGCAGTACCAGACTTGTTGGCAAGCGCGGTGGTATTTGCAATAGCGCATCGTCTCCATCGTTAGGTGGTATTATGCAAAGAACATGAAACGGGTAATACTAGCGGGTATGGGACGGCTGGCATATATGCTTGGCTGGCCCGCCTTTTGGGTATATTTTCTACTTGGCCACGGGCGAACGCGGGTTATTGTGCAGCGTGGTGACGAAATACTCATGGTCAAACAGTGGGTAGGCGATGGCCGCTGGCAGCTACCGGGTGGAGGTATGCATAAGGGCGAGCTACCAGTGGCTGCTGCGGCGCGTGAACTGCATGAGGAAACGGGAATCGTTGCGCCCCAAGACCAGCTGATACCCCTGGGCCAGTCGCGGCAAAAATCGCACGCCACGAGTTTTGTTATACATGTCTTTAAGACACAATGGCACGAAACGACCCTGAGGCTACAGCGTATAGAAATAATCGAGGCGGCCTGGATGCGGCCCGCCCAACTAAACGCGCATAATACCAAGCAGGACGTCTTGGCCGCCCTCCAGATGCTACAATGAGCATATCCTCCTACAACTTAGGTTTTTATGCGTATACAATTCCTCGATTTTAAACGCTTGCATCGGCATCCGGCATTCAGGGTTCCGCTTATTACCATCACTTCGCTTGGTCTGCTGACTGGCGTGGGCATTTTTTTGTTAGGCAACACAACGCCGGAGCTTAAGGCCACCGATACCCACGTGGTAATTATTAATCATGATAATACGGAGCAGGCGGTACCTACCCGCGAAAAAACAGTCAGCAGTGTACTACAGCGATTTAATATCCCAGTGCATGATGGTGATGTTGTGGAACCGGCACTCGACACCGAAGTCGTGACTGATAATTTTCGTATCAATGTATACCGCGCCGTGCCGGTAACCATTGTAGACAATGGTAAAAAAACATTTACCTATAGCGCCGCCGCCACCCCGCGTAGCATTGTGAAGCAGGCGGGCATAGAGGTGTACCCGGAAGACACGCTGGCCTTATTGCCAACGAGCAATTTTCTCGTTGAGGGGTCAATTGGCGAGCGTGTGGTCATTAATAGGGCGACCCCGGTTAATGTCAATATTTACGGTACGCCTGTACAAATGCGTACGCTCGCCAAAACAGTGGACCAACTATTGACCGAACGTGGCCTAAAATTAGGCGAGAAAGACAATGTGCAGCCTGTTAAAACCACACCCATTAGTGCCAATATGCAAATCTTTTTGCTGCGTCACGGCCAGCAAGTGGTTACAGAGGCGGCCGAGATACCTATCGTGCGGCAAATTATCGAAGACAGCAGCCTAAGCTTCGGCACCCAAGCTACTCGCCAGGTAGGCGCGCCAGGCAAGAAGCTAATCACCTATTTGGTCGAGACAAAGGACGGACAGCAGACACGCAAGGTAATCCAGGAAATCACCGTGCAGGAAGCCGTACCAGAGATTATCGTCCGTGGCAAGGCGGTACAAATCCCGGCAGACAAGCAGGCTGTTATGGCTGCCGCAGGTATTGCGCCTTCAGATTACGCATACGTTGACTTTATTATCAGCCACGAATCGGGCTGGTGCCCAACCAAACTCCAAGGCCAGGTAGGCTACTGCCCACCCTACGCACCAGAAGTTATTCCATCGGGCCTGGGCTACGGGCTAGGGCAGGCGACGCCTGGCACCAAGATGGCTGCTTACGGCGCCGACTGGAAGACCAGCGCGGCTACACAGCTACGCTGGGCAACAAGCTACAGCAACGGCCGTTACGGCTCGTGGGGCGCTGCCTACAATTACTGGCAAGCTCATCACAACTGGTAGCTGTTGTGTGTTTGACCGCCCCACCGTTCCCCTACGGCACGGCATGAAAAACACGAGACAAAAATAAACCATTTTGTCTAAATTGCAGAACTCGCTATCGCTCAAACAACTGCAATTCTTAACGACAAAAAGCTTCATTTTCGTATCGGTTTTCCCTGATGCGCCATGGTGTAACGGTGGGGCTCGCCCATACCACTTAGCTGAGCGCTCGCACTCATGCCAGCCAAAGTGACTCTAACCGTAGCGGAGCCGGAAAATAATCAAAAAGACCGAAACAAAATCAATCAATATACCTTCGCTCCTTGCGGGCTTTTTGACTATTTTACCGCGCGTGAGCGGTCACTTTGGAGGGGATGAGGCGAAAGCGACCATGTAAATGTGGGTGCCCTGGTGTGTGACGTTTCATAACGGACACTACATATGTGTGGTAAAATAGACTGCATGTTCGCAACTAAGAAAGAGCTAGGACAGCATTGGCTGTACGACCTCGAAAGTCTGCAGGCAATGGCCGACGGTATTGACCTTAAAAAGACCGATACGGTGCTGGAGGTAGGACCGGGTTTGGGCACGCTTACTACTGTGCTTGCTCGGCGTGCCAAGAGTGTTGTTACGGTGGAATTTGATGCAGATCTGGCGCGGGAGTTGGTAGGGCGCGTACCAGTAAACAACTTGCGTATAGTGCGGCAGGACATTCTGAAGTTTAACCTGCTGGAGCTACCTAAAAAATACAAAATTGCCGCCAATATTCCCTATTATCTTACGAGTAATTTATTGCGTGTGCTGTGCGAAAGTACGAATCCATTTAGTAAGGCGGCATTACTTGTGCAAAAAGAAGTTGCCGAGCGCGTCGCTGCCGAACCTGGTGACATGAGTATGCTAAGCGTGAGTGTGCAGTTGTACTGCACGGTACGGTTGGGTGCTATAGTGCCGGCCGAGTTGTTTACACCTGCGCCAAAGGTAGATTCGCAAATTTTACTGCTTGAATATCGTGACAAGCCGTTGTTTGCCGATATTGATCATGACCGTTTCTTTCGCGTTGTTAAGGCGGGTTTTTCACAGAAACGTAAGACGCTGCTCAACGCCCTCAGCGCTGGCTTGCAACTTGCGCGTGACGAAACGGAGAGCTTGCTTGAGGAAGCAGATATCTTCCCGGTTGCCCGCGCACAGAGTCTGAGCCTCGAACAATGGCACGATTTGTATGAAGTACTTGCCAGCCATGGAAAAGCATAAGGTACAATAGATCATGTAATACGATAAAGTTTCTTGGTGGGTATATGGATGGCATGCCGCCGATAATACAGCAGCCGCAACAAAACAAACCAGTCGTGCAGGGGGAGGTGCCAGCTTCCCCAGATGACGTCGTGGTGCTTGATGCTCCCAGCAAAAAGGGCCGCCGGCTTTTTATGGTGCTTGCTGCATTGCTAGTTATTGGGTTTTTGCCTGGCTGGTTGCTTTTGTGGCAAACGGAGCGGCAAGCAAAGCAGGGTACGGAAAATGGTGTCAATTCGTTGCAAACGAGCTCGTCGGCCGGTATGTCCTGCGACCAACGGCTTAAACGTTACGAGAACAGCTTTATGGGTTTAGGGTTTTGCTATCCGCCGGACTGGGGTGAAGTGTTTGTGCAGGATGGCAAGTTTGAACCGGGCGATTCCGGTAACCGTTGGCGATTGACGTTTACAACCAAAGAGCAAGTGACGATAGGACTCGTAAGTCTCGACTGGTCGAGTACTGTACCCCGCAGCGCAACCTGCTTAGACCCGGCGGCACAAGACATGCCGCCGTTTGTACCACTGATAACCGCTTGGAAGACAGAAGGCAAACCAATAGAGAGCGGTTGGCGCGGCATTGAGGCAAGAGATGGCGTGTACCGCATTGATGAGGCTGTCGCCGACCTAACGACGAATGGTGTTTGCCTAACGGGCTATGTGCAGCTTGGAGGCGTGTACCGGCATGCAATTGCCACGTACTACTCGGAATTTAGCCCGGTTATTGTGAGCCCCGCGCACCATATCGACCACCCGAATATGCTTATATCTGCTACCGATAGAGCAGCATTCGCCGCACTCGTTAAATCTATACGTAAACTATAAAGTACTTGCCAACTAACACGAACGTCGGCTAAAATGTGAACAATCCGCTTGTTTAGTTATATTATTTGCTGTACCGTGCTAAACACTTGACGTGTTAACTATCCGCCCTTTACACTATTATCCGAGGAGAACGAAATGGGTCCTGTCATTACTATTGGGTATTTACTGCAACATACTGCCACCATTTTGATGCGTCAGTCCGACCAAGTACTACAAGAACGCCTGGGTATTGGCATGTCGCAATTTCGGTTGCTTATGATGCTTCAAACGAACCCGAACGTGCAGCAGCGAAAGCTTGCCGAGTGCTTGGGCCAAACCGAAGCTAGCATTAGCCGACAAATTAAACTGCTTGTAGAGAAAGGGCTACTCGGGGTGCGCGTTAACCCTAAAAGTCGCCGCGAGCACATGACTATGCCGACAGCAAAGGGCCAGAAGATTACCGAGGCGGCGCTTGAAGTGCTGAAGCAATATCATCAGCCAATGTTCGACTTGCTAACTACCAAACAACAGCAACAACTTACTGAATCGCTGCGCAAGTTTCACGACTACACCTGTGCGTCGGGCCGTCAGTTTGCCTGTGACCGTGCTTTTGACAAGCCACTAGACGCCGATACGCATTAATCGGCTTCGGCTGTTTTTAGCGCTTCTATTGCTGAACGCAGGTCGTCGGTATTTACCGGTTCGGACCGAGCGCGTGTTTTGACCTGTTGCTGTGCTTTCAGTTGGAGTGCCATCTCTATAATGCGTGCAATGCTGTTGCCGTTCATCCCGTCAGTTTCTGCTGCTAGCGTTGCAAAATCGATGCTATATTCGAAAAGCGAAGAGTATTTTTCGTGCTCATTGCCTGGCGCGGTCGACTTTTGTGCGTATCGGTGCGCAAGAAGAGTGAAGATTGCGAATCTGGCAACGTGATTTGGCTCCGGCACGTAACTGCGGATATCAAAGCGGCCGATGCGCGTGACCGCCGGATCGATATCGTCTGGGCTTTTGTTGGTAGTTGCTACCAGTAAAAGATTAGGATTATCTCTACCGAATGTGCCAAGCTCGCGTTTCATGATGCTAGTAACTGCATTTTCGCTACGTATGTTGTCTGTCTCTGGGTCGCTAAAGAATCCATCGAACTCATCGAACAATAGAAGAGTCGGCTGGCGTACTGCGCGTGCTTGGTTAAAAAGTCGCTTAGTGGTACCTTCTGAATCGCCGAGGTATTTGCCGTATATGTTATCGGGGTTTACCTCCCACACAATTGCTTTGTTGGCTTTAGCGATGCCGTGTGCGATAGATGTTTTGCCCGTACCCGGCGGCCCGTGAAGTAGTAGACGCTTGCCTACAGTAATACCCCATTCGCTGGCTACGCCTGGGTTTTTAGCGAGTAACAGCATCGATGCAATATCGTTTTGTAATGACAACGGTAAATGCAGGTCGTCGAGATCATGCTCGGGCCATTTATACTCGCCAATAAGATCGGCTGGCTGTTCGGGTGGTTTCTTGCGGTCGGCCGAGGTAAACCCCTGGCCTCGAGTTATAGTGTCTGGCATGGTATCTTCGGTGTCGGCTTTGGTGATTGCCTGCGTGTCTTCCAAGTCTTGTTTTTGGCGATGGAAGCCGATTCGCCGTATGTATTTGCCTGCGTCGTACCGAATGCCCAGAGGTTTTGGCGGAAATAACCTTCTACGGTAAAAGGACGACCTGTTGTCTTCTAGACTGACGCACATATCTATAACGAGACTGGCGGCGTGCAGGAAAGACCTCAGTTGGTGTATGGCGTCTACGGTATCGATGTGGGCGTATTGATATGATAGCTCATCGCTAATAAGCTGCTTATTCGGGTCGTTGGTTAGAACGACGTGCTCCCCGTCGGGTTGTAAGCCGGCTGACATGAGGAGGATCATAGGGTGCCGGATCGACATGCGAGTCGTTAGATTGCCCGGTTCTATTATAAAATTGTCGATATTGCCTACTCTGGTTGCACCTGCAACGCGGTCCTGCCAGCGACTCGCCAGCGTCGTAAGGTTGCCGCCTACGGCAATGGTGGCGGTATACAGAAAAGCGAACTTTTGACCATCGCCGTTTGGCTGTGTAGTTGATAATTCTAGCGCAGCGGCACCGATGGGGTCGGGTAGCGCATCCGTACGATAGAACTCAATAGGCCCTTTTTTGGCTGCGGTTTGTAACTTAGCCGGATTAATAATGCGAAAATCATTGCCTCGCCAGTGATCCATCTCTCCATTACGCATGTTGCAATTTTAGGAATGTACGCTGCCGTTTGCAAGTGTATCGTACAGTATTGCAGTATGTATAATGCGGTAGTGTTTATGGTATAAACATGATATAATACCTGTTACGGGGCTGAAATGTATGCTCGACGTTGGACTTTATCGGTTGAATCAGCAGGTCGCTTGCCAGCGTTATAGGCAAACCAATATAGATGCAAAAACATCTGCTGTAGCAAGCTTGACCGAAATGGCGAACAATGTTCTCCGCGGTCGTGCGCTACAAACTGCCTAATTTAATTTAGACAGCGTGCCTAGGGCGACGCCAAATAGCACTAGTGCGCGCCATATTATTTGGTTGCACAAGCACTCCTGCCCATAGTGTTTGTTAAGACTAGGGCTGCTGGTAATAACGTTTCGGTTACTTAGCCGTTGTTACCCTAAGACCATTCAAGTAACCTATACCTGTAGGATAGATCAATCAGATAAACCATCGGACGCGGGGGCAGTACCCGCCAGCTCCTCCAAAGAATAAACCCCACCTTGTGTGGGGTTTATTCTTTGGTTAAATCGATACGCGCTGCCTGAGGGCGAGGACTGCCTGGGTTTGATGGGGCTTGTGCTTGCGCCATAAATCATTATGTGTAGGCTATGTATAGATGCATGATCAAGAGGTAATTGTGATTAACCGGCCCGCGGCCGCGGAACCGCGTTGGAATCTTGTTGCTCAGCAGATAGGCGGCGAGATAGCAATGCGTGCTACGCAAGAGGTTCCGGGGGAATTTAAAAGTCGTCCGCCGGACATTCGGCGGCAGGATGCTGTACTGATTGCGCTGAGCTCGGGTATGGGGCATCCTGATAGGGTTGCTCAATTTATACGGGCCAAATATGGCATTGCAATGCGCCCGGAGGAAGTCGGTACCGTAGTTAATGCCACCAAAACGCGCTACAAGGCACGGACAACTGGCCAGGCGCTTGCTGTCGCTATTAGTAATGGCTCGGTCCCAATCGCGGAGCGCTCGTGGCGCGAGGAGCACACGCAAACCAAAAAGGCATTATTCAATTTGGCGTCTGGTGTCGAGCCACACGCTGCTATGGCAGATGCTATTGGGCAGAAGGGGGCAAGTAAGAAGCGTATCGATGAAGAATGGCAACGGCTGTATGGACGCTTTGATGTGTATGACCGTTATGCACTGTTGACGGCTGGATTCGAACGCGGCATTATTCCCCGCGCTCCATTTATGTTTCCGTATGTTTCTATCGATAAGCGCCTTGTATTACCATATACCGCTCCCGCACAGATATTGTTTAGCTTACCTCCTTCTAAGACAGTGTCCCCGAGCGATGCAGAACGCGAAGCAGGGCGATGGCGAACGTCTGGCCTGTCGAACAACGACACGGCGCGGATGCTGGGCATCGCCAACGGTACGGTTAAGACGCAGATAAGAGCTTTGTTTAGACTGCTCGAGGCCGAAGACGCCAGTGAAATGGGGGTAAAAATGAGGGTGCTTGGATTGGCTGGCGGTGAGCGGCATGCTATAGCGATGACGCCAAAGGGCAATATTACGAGCCGCGAGCTGAGCACCCTCGTCAGCTGTGCCCAAGGCATGCCGTACGCAGCAATAGGTAAGGCGCTGAAGATCAGCGAGGACGCGGTGAAGGAGCGTATGAAGCGGGTCATGCTCAAACTCGGGGTGTGCAGTCAGCTGGGTGCTGTTGCGTGTATGTTTGAAACGGGTGTGTTTAAGGTTGCGCAGTGAGCAGAACGCCAGCCGAACTGCTCGTCGTCATTAATCGGCCCGAAACCCCACGGCCGCGTTGGAACCTGGCGGCCCGACAAATATCGGGGCCTGTTGCAATGCGCATGCCACATGATCCCGAGCGATATGCCGAGCATTCGCCAGGGGTATTGAAACAGGACGTAGCACTGGCTGCGCTAAGTGATGGTGTCAGTGGGCCACCATTTGTCGCCGCACGTGCACAGCAAACATATGGCGTTGAGCTACGAGCCGCGGAGGTGGAACCGGTAATCGATGCTGCCATAGCACGCTACGGAGCAAAGACGGCCTACCATGCACTTTCGTTTGCAGTTTGTGACGGATCGGTGAGTATTAACGAGCAATCGTATTGCCATGTGGACCCGCAAACTAAAAGAGCCATACGACAGCTCGCCCATGGTATGAGTCCACACGAAGCTATGGCAGAAGGGTTGCGCAGGCCGAGTCTGAAAGCCGAGGACGCTGCAGAGGCGTGGTCTAATGCGTGCTATAAATTCGGCGTGCAGAGCCGGTATGCCCTGTTGCGGTGTGGGTTCGAGCGCGGTTTTGTCCCGCGTATTGCATTTATACCTGGCCGCAAAACGACCCCCGTCACTGCGCCCAAGCTGCCATGTACCGCACCTGCGCGCATAGCCTTCAGCCTGCCGCCGCATTCGCCTGAGGCTGGTCAAAAGCCTGAACGATCTTTTAACCGTACGGCCGCGCGTTGGCGAGCCGCTGGGCAAACTTACGTTGCACTGGGTCGGACTATGGGTGTAGGACCACATAGTATTGCGCAATACCTCGATCCGCAACATAAAAAATATGATGCTGCATCGGCACCTGAGCTAAGCGCAAAAATGAGAGTACTTGGCTTGGCTGGTGGTGAACAAGCCGTAAAAATGTCACCGAGCGATGACCTAACGCCGCGTGAGCTAAGCATAGCGACAGGGATCGCCCAGGGTTATACCAATAAAAAAATCGGCCGCGTTTTATTTGTGGAAGAGTCAACAATTGCAGCCCACTGTAGATCTATGTACGCGAAGCTGGGGGTGGAGGACCGGCTGGGCGTAGTTGCCTGCTTATTTGAAGCAGGGGTATTCGTGACAGAACCTCACTCGCGCTAACTATTTAAAGGACGGACCTTTTATTTAAAGGTCCGTCCTTTAAATAGTGGTATTATCAGCCAGTAAACAGGGGGAGTTTCGATGGCGGATGAACAATGGGATTTTAGCGGGCTACAGGCGTTGGTGTTTAACTGCACGCTTAAGCCGAGCCCAGAGCGGAGCAGTACTGAAGGGCTTATTGAAGTTGCGACAAAACTTATGGAAAAGCATGGCGTGCAAACCGAGATTATTCGGGCGATTGACCACGACATTGCCACCGGCGTTTACCCGGACATGCGCGAACACGGTTGGAAATCCGACGAATGGCCGGAGCTCTATAAAAAAGTAATGGCAGCTGACATTCTGATTTTGGCAGGCCCCATTTGGCTGGGCGATAATAGTTCGGTCATGAAGCGGGTTATTGAGCGTTTGTATGGCAATTCTGGCATCCTGAACGACAAGGGCCAATACGCATATTACGGCAAAACTGCCGGCTGCTTGATTACCGGCAATGAAGACGGCGTTAAGCATTGTGCGATGAACGTACTGTATAGTTTGCAGCACCTCGGTTATGTCATCCCGCCACAGGCGGATGCAGGCTGGATTGGCGAGGTCGGGCCTGGCCCTAGCTACGGCGATACCGAGTATGGCGACAAAAAGTTCGACAAACCGGTGGGCTACGATAATGATTTCACTAATCGTAACACTACATTTATGGCTTGGAACTTGATGCACATGGCGCACATGCTCAAGGCCAATGGCGGCATACCGGCCTATGGCAATCAACGTTCGGCCTGGGACAAGGGTGAGCGCTTTGATTTTGCAAATCCTGAGTACCGATAACCACTACTGTTGACGACCATCGTACTTAAGCATAAGCTTGAAATATATAATGAAAGGAACCAAGTAATGCGAACAAGAATTGTGGCTATGCTGCTTGCAAGCGGCTTGCTGGCCTTTACTTTAGTAGCGGCGCCAGTCTATGCCGAAACAGGCGATGGCAGCAGTAGTGGTAGCGGCGATAGCAGTAATGACAGCAGCGACGATAACACGACCACCACTAGTAATTCTGAAACAGAATCTAACGACGACAATGCTACCAAGCAAAGGAAGACCGAGCTACGACAATCGTTACGCAAGGAAGCAGTGACCCGTACCCAGGAACGTTTAAGCGAGAACAAGTTGAAGGTATGCGAGAAGCACGAAACGCAAATTAATAGCATCATGACGAACCGCGTTACGCAAGCGCAAAACCACATAGATGTATTTAGTAAAATTTACGAGCGCGTTAAGGCTTTTTATACAGATAAAAGCCTGAGCGTTGCGAATTACGATGAATTGACTGCAAACGTAGACAGCGCCAAGGTAAAGGCCGAGGCCACGCTAGCCGTATTAAAGGACAGCGACACGTTCAAGTGCGACGCTCAGGACCCGAAGGCGATCGTCACTGATTTTAAGACCTACCACAAGCAGCTACGCGATGATCTTAAGGCGTATCGTACTGCCATCAAAGATCTGATAGTTGCGGTTAAATCAGCGCAAGAGGGAGGGCTTAACTAATGAACCATATCAAACAAGCAGGTTTTAGCGCAGTTGAGGCGTTAGTTATTCTTGTGGTGCTCGCTGGCCTTGCTGGCGTGGGTTATGTTGCCGTGCACCGTATGCAGACGCCCACAGCCGATAACGCTGTCTCGGTCAATAAGTCGTCTACTAGTTCAGAACCCACCGCGCCAGCCATTACAACTACCAGCGATTTAAACCAGGCCCAGCAAGTTCTTGACTCTTCGGAACTTGATGCCGCCGATACTGACTTAAATGCGCAACTTAATTCGTTTTAGTGTATGCCGCCACTAGTAGATGTTTTATTGATTGCTATCGGCTTGTTAGCAGGCATGCTCAGCGGATTGGTGGGTGTTGGCGGCGGCATTGTTATTGTGCCGGCGCTGGTAATGCTGCTTGGCTTTAGCCAAAAAAACGCCCAGGGAACGACACTTGCTATGCTGATGGTCCCCGTGGGTATTCTCGCTGCCCTTACGTACTACCGGGCTGGGCATGTCAACATCAAGGCGGCGCTGTTTATTGGGCTTGGCTTTTTGTTCGGGGCGTTAATTGGTGCGCAATTTGCCATTAGACTGCCAGACCATACCATGACGCGCGTATTCGGCGGCTTACTACTGGCAGTGGGTCTAAAATTTTTACTACTCGGCAAATGAGTTAAACCACCATATATAAAGGTCCGTCCTTTGTATATGGTGGTTGTGTAGTATGTCTAGCGATGTTGGGTATGCATAACAGCGTGGCCTTTGCCACGTGCAATCAGCCAGCGATTAACGGGGAAGGTGACGCAAAAGGCGACTGCTAATGAAACGATTAAGCTCCACCAAAAAAGCCAGCTGGTAAGGCCGGCATTAATAGCGCCGGGCACAACAAGAATAAACGCATTATCGGCAAGTTCCATGGTAGCTATAGAGACGCTGTCGGCGGCGAGTGCTAAACCAAGCGCGCGGCGCAGGCCTACGCCATGCCGTACAAGCGGCCATATGCTGAAGCTATAGCCAAATATAAAGGCAAAAAGAATCGATACGGCAACGCTCGCAAGCGCGCCCCACTGCAACGCGCTACTCAGGACCATGCCGAGTATTTCGCCAATACCACAACCAATGAGGCAATGCAGGGTGGCGCTAGCTGCAAGCTTGTTTAGTTGAGTGGGTAGCATACTAGCAGTATATCGAAATCGTCTTGGACGGCAGTCTAATACCGCCCGACTTTAAAATCCCAGAGCTTCTTTTACGATGATAATAGTAATACGGTCCGGTACTACCTCTTTGTGGATAGTGAGGATTTTGCTGATATTGCTACCGTGCCCGTAGGCCTCTTTGGCGCGCGCATCTTCTAGGGCGAACACGTGATCTTTTACGCGCTTTTCGGCCTCGGCAAGGTCTTTGACGATTTTTTGGGCACCGACGATCCAAATGACCTTGCCAGCGCCATGCGCGTACGCTGGTAGCTGGCTGCCGGTATTCGACACGACATATACGTTGCCGTCTTGCGTAATGGCGTGGACGCTACCGATCACGTAGTCGGGCGCGGCGGCAATTTTACGCTGTTCGCTTTTTTTGGTGGGGTCGCCATACAATGCATGTAGCTTTGGGCGGATTGCATCGTAGTCACCTGATTCGTCAAATATTTTGGTAAGGTCTAGTGCTTCAAGTGTCTTAGAGGTGGCGGTAAAGACCTCGGCGCCTTTTGGCACGAGTTCAAGCACCGTAGCTGACGCCGCAGCCCGGTCGGGGGCAACGGTAACGCGCATGCCATTTTGTTCCAATGCATTCTGGGCCTGTTCTATTGCTTCGTCGGAGGCTACTACGTCATACGCCATGAGTTTCCCTTTCTGGGTAAAGTGTTGTATTATGCTATACAATGTATAGCGGCAACAACTACTATACAGCCCATAACTATACAAAGTAAAGTATCGTAGTATAAATCACATGGACTATATGAGTGATTGTGGACCAAGGTGTGGCAGTATCGGCTACGCGCTCGCTATTATTGGCGACAAATGGAGCGGGCAGATTGTTCGTGACCTTACTGCGGGGCCGCGTCGTTTTACCGAACTCGAACAGTCGCTCGCGATTGGTCCGCGTACGCTTTCCCAGCGGCTAGAGTCTTTGCAGGAAAAGGGCATTATATCCAAAAAGAGTTATGCTGAAGCACCGCCGCGTGTAGAGTACGCGCTTACTAATAAAGGCGAGGATTTGCTTCCCATCCTCAAAAGCATGGCCGAATGGGGCAAAAAGTACCACTCCGTTCAAGAAACTAACTTGTAAAATCGGCGAACTGTTTGTAGTGTCTTAGGCTATGCGTAAGCACAACAAACGCACGGTGTTGGCGATCGGCCTCATATGCGGCCTTATCGGGCTATTTTGGCATGCGCCAGCCGTTCATGCCGAATCGTTGTATCCGTATAGCACTAAGCCATGCGTTTGGGTGCCATACACTGCCCAAGGTACTGCTGCCAATTGGTGCCCTAACTATGACTTTGGCGATGTGCCTAATAGTGTAGCGGCGGCTAATGTGCTGTCGCCATACGGTTATGCATATCGCAACTGTACCGATTATGTGGCATGGAAACTTGACGCCATGGGTGTACCGCCGGCGCTATATAAAGGGTTGGGCAATGCCAAAGATTGGGCAACACGCGCGAGCGCTAAGGGCTTGCGGGTAGATTCGGTACCAGCAGCGGGTGCGGTTGGCGTACGCACTACTGGCGCGTATGGGCACACGGCATACATCGAATCGGTGCAAGCCGATGGTAGCATTACGGTAACCCATTTTAATTATTTTGCGAATGGCAATTACAGCCAAGATACAAATCGCCCTGCGGCATTTGGTTTTACACTATTCATTCATTTCGAGGATACCCTGGCGCCAGCGCCAGTCGCCCCGGTAGTTTCTCCGGCGATTCCTATCGCACAAGCTACGCCAGAGGCTGCGCCGGCACCGCCGATTGTGCCGCCAGTTGCGTCTGCGGCCCCTGATGTCACGCTTACGGCGGCAACGCTCGCTGAACCAACCGCTGTCACTCAGCTCGAACCATCTCCCCAACCCGTAGCGACAGTGGCCGAATCACCGCCGCCGGTTCCACGGCCACAACCGCTCGTGGCGCCAATGGCGCCGGTGTCAGTGGCTCGTTCCACGCCGGTGCCAATATGGCGGCAGGCAACCAGTTCGCCGCCATCCGCAGTACGCACTCATTCTAAGCCGCTCGCCGCTATCAAGCCTGTGGTACAACCCCCGGCAACTGCAGACCACTATAGCTATTGGCCGCTTGTTGGCCTGGCGGGCGCATTGTTAGTACAGGCGTCCGGACCGCGTCGGTGGTTGACTCAAACAGCCTCGGTAGCCTAGGCTATACATAATGCTTGATGCTGCTAAAAAAATCGCTGCGCGCGGCGTCCGCCGCCTATCCATATTGCGCCCCCACAAGGAGCTACGCCCTGATGACGTACGCATTGCTCGCGATTATGTCACTGCTTACTGGCCAAAGCTAGAGCGCTACAACCCCAAAGACGATGGCAGCCTTGTTGGCGTGCCCAAGCCCTACCTGGTGCCGTCGTACGCACATGGGCACGAATTTGACTATAACGAGCTGTACTACTGGGACAGTTATTTTATGGTGCAAGGTTTTCTAAACGATCCGAACCGCAAAGAGCTTGTACTGGGCATTCTCGAGGATCTAGTCGCATTATTTAAGCGTTTTCAGATTATCCCCAACGGATCGCAGCTGTACTATGTCAGCCGATCGCACCCGCCTTTTTTGAGCAGTTTTATTTTTGATGTCTACGACGCCTACCAGATGGACGAAAAATGGCTCAAAGAAATGATAAACGTCGCCAAAGAAGAGTACGAGACTGTCTGGATGGGCACGCGTAAGCCGAATGCACGGCTAGTACATAAGGGGTTAAGTCGCTATTACGACTTTAATTATTTGCACGATATCGCTGAAGCCGAAAGCGGCTGGGATATGACACCGCGCTTTAACCGTAAAGCGCTCAACTACTTGCCGGTAGACCTAAACGCCTTGTTGT
This sequence comes from Saccharimonadales bacterium (SeqCode), assembly GCA_035480575.1. Taxonomy (GTDB): domain Bacteria; phylum Patescibacteriota; class Saccharimonadia; order Saccharimonadales; family UBA4665; genus PMNU01. The sequence continues at coordinate 29,664 of DATIHR010000018.1, forward strand.
ACAAGTACGAAATGGATTTTGCCCGCGCCGCTCGTATATTTGAAAAACCGCGCGAGGCGGCCCTGTGGGAGCGTGCCGCAGCGGCCCGCAAGCGGTCTATGGATGAGCTTATGTGGGATAAAATCCGTAGTTTGTTTTATGATTACAACTACGTAAAAGAAAAGCGCGGCACCATAAGTTCGCTGGCTACGTACTTCCCCATGTGGGCAGGGATGGTAGACGACAAACAGGCGCGCGCATTAGTAAAAGCACTCAAGCGGTTCGAACAAAAGGGCGGCCTAAGCACCACCGATAACTTGCCGCTTGGCCAATATCGCCCTGGTGCAATGCCAACCCAGTGGGCGTATCCAAACGGCTGGGCACCGCTGCATTTTATTACGGTCAAGGCAATGCAGCGCTATGGGTACCACGACGACGCCAAACGTATTGCCATGAAGTGGCTGCACACCAACCTGGATTGGTTTACGGCACACAAAGAATTTTTAGAAAAGTACAATGTCGTCACGCCAGAAAAACCGCCCGCTAAGGGCGTGTATCCCTCACAAACAGGCTTCGGCTGGACGAACGCAATATTTGAGCGGTTTTGTCAGGAATTTGTGGACCCACACAACGCGCCGCCTGCCTCGCGTACGGATTAATCTTCTTTGTTTTTGGCTGTAAGTATCTCGGCAGGAATGCAATACGGCGCAGTTTTTGGATGGTGCGGTATGTCCGAAGGAACGATGTAGTCAGCTTCAAACAGCCGACGGACGGCTTCTTCGCGGTCGTCGGCGTTCAGCTTGCCGAGCAATGAACGCAGCTGCGTTTTGACCGTCGGTTCAGCACTCTTTAACTGTTCGCATAACGCTGTGTTATCGAGTCCTAGTATTGTGCCGCAGGCAACGGCTTTTTCACGCGCAGTCAATTTCCGGACACCTTGTGTGCTGTATTCTAGACGCAATACATCCAGGAGTATTGCCTTGGTTATCATTTCTGGCTTAGAACGTGCCTCTAATTTATTGTTGACGCTATTCATATATCCGCTTGCGGTCCGCTGCCCGATGCCAAGCTTATTTTTGGATTCTAAGAGGAAGACTCCATTAGACTGGTCTTGTATAATGCAGATCTCTTTTGAACTAAGCGATACTGCCTGTTTATGTGAAAGCGCAACACCCGCTATGGTATGCCCCGGTACAGTAACCTTACTTGGCCAATGGCCAACTTCGCGGGCACGACGGAGTGTTGTTGGCATGTTGGATGCATTGCCATAGAATTGCATAAGTGCTGTAGACCAGGTATCGACTTTGGAACTGGGGACATCATATTTTTGGGCTATTGCGTCTCGTGTCATCCCGCCAGCTCCGTCCTCTAATACAAGCTGTAACTGATATGCAGGCCTGGGCATCGGCTCCCGCCATCGTAAGGGTATGTCTCCTCTGGCTAATGCTATATCGGTTGCTTGTATGGGTGTCCTGGCGCCATAGGCGGTCACGGCCGCTCCAAGTTCTGCGGCCGCCTCTTGTGCACTGAGTGTGTAGTTCGGCGCCAGGGAACGGCATATGCCATCTAGCGTCTTGGTGTTGCGCGTGTAGGCGTTCAGTACGGCAAGGCATTGCTCGCTAGGCTTTGTGTGCGTTGTGCTATGCAGTACGTCCCGGACGTGCTGCGTCATAGCCATTTCCCCCAAGGTTACTATGGTTAGCGTCATTTTTGATGCGTCCTCAACACCTTGTTCTGCGGTCATAGATCCAGTCGTCATGCCATGATCCTATCGAAAATAGTTATTGCTGCAAAGGGCAAAAACTACTTTTTGGAAGCTCGTCCGTCTTGTGGACAGATTAAGTATTGAAAAATTCCGTAGGAATGCTATAAGGTGCATTGCGTGGCTGATCGGGTATGCCAGAGGCAACAAAATACTCTGTCTCAATTAAGCGGCGTGCGAGTTGCTCGCGGGTCCCAGCTCCCAGCTTGGGCATCATATTCCCCACATGCGTCTTGATGGTATGTTTGCTGCGTGTCAACTGATCAGCTATTTCCTCATTCGGAAGCCCCAATACTATTCCGCACGCTACGGGAATTTCGCCTGGCGTGAGTAGTATGCCTGGTTTGTCGTACTTTATGGTTACCAGATTTAGTAGTATGGCCTTGGTTACTGAACTGGCTGTATGGTGGCTATTCAGTTTTGCGTTTGCGTGCTGCATATAGGTTTTTTCGGTTGTTGGTCCTCTCGACGATATCCTGTACCCTTCGGACTTTTTTTGCAGTATGCTCTTCTGTTCTGATGATAAGGATATTATGGGTTTGTACGGTAGCGCCACGCCAGCTAGTGTGTGCTGCGGAACATGTATGCCAGGCCAATGGCCTGCCTCGCGGGCGCGGCGTAACGCGGTTGGTAAGTTGAGTGCATTGTCATAATAAGACATAATCGCCCCAAGCCACCTATCAGTCGACGCTTCGTCGAGCCTATATTTTTGAGCCATTGCTGCTTTGTCTAGCCCGCTCGCTGTATCTTCTAACATAAATTGCAAGTGGAGTGGGGGTCGGTCAGTCGTCGGCTGCGGGCGTAAAATTATATCCCCCCTAGCTAGCGCTATGTCTGCCGCCTGTATAGGAGTATCGGCCTTATAAGCATCCACGGCTGCAGTAAGTTCATCCTTTATTTCATGAACACTGAGGCTATGGGCAGGGGCCAATGCTTGGCTTATTTGTTCCGCTGTTTGGCAGTTGCGTGTCAGGGCATCTAAGACGGCAAGACTCCGGGCAGGCGGTTTTGTTTGCTCGCTCTGTAGTATGTTCGCGGCATGCTGCATCATGGCCATTTCCCCAAGCGTTACGATGGTAAGCGACAGCGCTTGTGTGGCCTCGCCATTTTGTTGTGTCATAAGTTCAGGGGTCATGCCACGATCCTATCGAAAATAGTTATCGTTGCAAAGGGTAAAAACTACTGCTGGGGCCAGTTTGCCTGACTGATTTGTTCTCGTGTTTGGCAGCCGTGTGTCAGGGAGTCCAAGGTAGCAAGGCTTCGTGAGGGTGGCCGTGATTGCCAGCTATGCAGTACGTTCTTGGCGTGCTGCAGCATAGCCACTTCCCCCAACGTTACAGCGGTTAATGACAAGTCTTGGACACCTTCGCCCATCTTCGGTACGACGATAGATTCACGGGGCATGCAATTGATCCTACCGAAAACAGCTGCTACTGCAAAGCATAAAGTTAGTTTGCTACACTCATATACATGCAAGAAAATGTTGAAAAAAATGGCTCGCGATTCGTCTTTGCGCACCATGAGGATTCGACAGCTCCCGCAGAGCATTTACTGCCTGAGGATTTGGCAGAACGCCTGCGTCTTTTGCGCGCGGGATCCCAAACAATGAATGCGCTGTATATGCGGGCCTGCATATGTAATGAGTATGCGCTCGCCACTCCAGGATACGAGGGCGACGATAGCCTGTTTGCCGAGAGCTGCGACAAATTGGCAACAATTATCGCGAGTGACTTGCCGGTACGTAGTCCGCTACGGCATAAGGCCAATATACTGCTAGCTTGGCAGATACCGTTTCATTTACGCGCGCAGGGTTATCCTATTCCAGCCTCGGTAGCCAGGGATCTCCAGTTGCAATTAGGTGACATGCAGGCTCAATTTTTGGATGGTCCGCCTCTAACCAGTACACAGTATGGGTATTTGGCTGAATTTGTTGCACCGGCATATCTTTTGAATGGTCCATATTTTCCGCATGTAGCCACATACCGTGAGGAAGCAAATATGGTACGCGACGATAACCACGACTACTACACGTTGCATCCCTGGGGTGTAAACGGTGATCGCGTCAGAAAAGCGCCGTTGTCTATTAAATACAGATGGGAATTGTCGCCCAGTGAGAAAGTTGTGACGCTAGCGGTGGGCAGACTTGCGTTAGCCGAGGCACTGAATAATCCGGAGTATCAGGAGTGTCCGGAATTTCATGCCCCCAACAAAGAAGCGCACGCCTTGCGCCTTGCGGCAGACATTATGATCTCCTACACAGCAGGTGATAGCTTGTCGCCTGAAGATGAGGCGTTTATGCAAAGGTTAACGGACCGGCTGGTTGCGCCAACAGAGCAGTATATTAAGAGCAGCGCGACGCCCGACTACGAATCGAATGCGGCCGTTATTCAAGAAGAGATCGATAGGCGAGATCAGCGCTGGCGCGAACGAGCGGCGCGTTCTGGAACGGAATAGCCAATACCTTTTTTGGGCGACGAGGGTGTAGACTAAAGGACATGCAGGAGCTGATTGTCGATCTTCATGTGCACTCGCACTATTCGCGGGCCACGAGCAAGCAGTGCGACTTCGAGGGATTGTATCGCTGGGGTAAGCTGAAGGGTATTACTATTATTGGGACGGGGGACTGCACGCATCCTGCTTGGTTTAGCGAGATGCAAGAACGGCTCGAGCCTGCCGAGCAAGGGCTGTTTAGGCTGAAAGATGTATACGCTGACCCAATCGACGCCAGCTTGCCGCCCAGTGTTCGCGGACAGATGATTCGTTTTGTGCCTACCGTAGAGATTGCCACTATTTATAGCAAAGGCGGCAAGGTGCGCAAGCTGCATCAGCTTATTGTGCTGCCTTCGTTTGCGGCAGTTAGCAAGTTGAACGCGCGACTGGAGCGTATTGGTAATCTTAAGGCCGATGGCCGCCCTATTTTGGGGCTTGATAGTAAAGAGTTACTACGGCATGCGCTCGATAGCAGTGCTGATGCACTATATATTCCGGCGCATATTTGGACGCCGTGGTTCGGGATGTTCGGTTCGAAATCTGGTTTCGATAGTATAGCAGAGGCTTACGAGGACCTAGCCCCCGAAATCAAAGCCATAGAAACGGGATTGAGTAGTGATCCGTATATGAATTGGCGGGTAGCTGATCTAGATGGTATTGCTATTACCAGCCATTCCGACGCACATTCACCGCAGAAATTAGGCCGTGAAGCTACGGTTGTACAGAGCGCTATTGCCTACGACGATATCATCGGTGCTATAAAAACCAACGATGCACGACTGCGGGGCACTATTGAGTTTTTCCCAGAAGAGGGCAAGTATCACTACGACGGCCACCGGGCCTGTAATGTCCGTTTTTCACCCAAAGAGACAGCATCGCATAATGGCATATGCCCGGTGTGCGGTAAGCCGCTGGTGGTTGGGGTAGAGAATAGGTTAGGTACGCTTGCGTCGCGGCCGCATGGCGAGACGGCCGCAAAACAGGTCGAGTACATTATTCCCCTGCCGGAAATACTGGCCGAACTAGCCGACGTTAAAAGTACCGCTAATAAAACAGTGCAACAGACGTACCAGGCTATCATTGACCGGCTAGGGAATGAATTTGCTGTACTGCGTTCCGTGCCGGTTGAAGCGGTGCAGGGAGCCGGCTTCCCACTGCTTGCGATAGCAATTGAGCGTTTGCGCGCCGGTACGGTTGTGCGCGATCCGGGATATGACGGTGTATTCGGCACCATTAGCGTTTTTAAGGATAAAGCCGAGCTGCTGGGTGCGCGTAACCAGCTGAGCTTATTGTAATCATGCACGAAACCTTGAACCCTGCCCAGCGAGCAGCCGTAACGGCAGCAGATGGCCCGGTTGTTATTATTGCCGGACCGGGGACCGGCAAAACAAAAACGCTGACTGCCCGTGTGCAGCACTTACTGGCCACAAAACAAGCTACACCGCAACAAATACTGGCCCTAACGTTTACTAAAAAAGCGGCAGAAGAAATGCGCACTCGGGTAGGGCCAGCAGGTAAGCGGGCAGATATACTGACGTTCCATGCCTTATGCCACGATGTGCTGGGTGGTGAGTTTTCATTTATAAGCGAGGCCGCTCGTTTGCAGCTCATTAAGCAACTACCCCGGCCTGCTAGCCTGAAAGGGTTGAGCGTGCGCGAAGTAGCGCTAAGGATATCGAGAGCCAAAAATATGGCAGACGACGACCCCGATGTGCGCCGACTAACACGGGCCTATACGCATGCGCTCGAGGCCAGCGAGCTTGCTGATTTTGACGATTTGCTAACACGTACCAAAACGTTGCTAGAGAGCGACCCGACTGCACGTGCCGCGATACAAAGCCGCTATACGCATATATTAGTGGACGAATTTCAGGATACGAACCTGCTGCAATATGAGTTGCTGAAAAGCCTGCGTGGCAACGACAACGTATTTGTTATTGGCGACCCGGAACAGTCTATTTACGGGTTTCGTGGTGCTTCTGGTGATATCTTTGCCCAATTTGCAGCGGATTTTCCAAAACATACGGCAGTTACACTAACGACCAATTATCGGTCGGCGCCCGAGATAGTGCGTTTATCTAACAGTATTGCCTCTGCAGCGCCCGACCTAGAGCCGAACGACCACGCTGGTACGGGCATAGTGCAAGCGGTATGCGTCCTAAACGAATATTCCGAGGCTGCCTGGGTAGTGCGTGAAATACAGCGGGCGATTGGTGGTGGCGATATGCTGGCAGCGGTGAGTGATGACGATGCGCGCGTTCATCGATCGCTTCGTGATTTTGCCGTCGTATATCGTAGCCGTAGCGCGGCGGTTACCGTGCAGAAAGCTATGGAGCAGTCCGGCCTGCCTTACCAGGTCGCTGGCGACGGTTCGCCGTACGACACACCAGTATTACAATCCCTGATTGCTCTTATGCGGGCGTCGATAACACAGGGTACACCCCCGCTTGAAGGCTTTTCGGCCGCAGAACAGCGGGCACTGCGTGACTTGCTAGGGGATGCCAAGCATGCGGTACCGAAAGTATTGGGCGAAAAACTAGTACGCATGTTGGGTCTGCAACAAGAGCCGGGCGTCCAGCAATTTTTGCAAACGCTTGTTGGCTATACGGATATCCAGACGGCCATAGCCTATTTTGACGCTATAGCCGAGCAAGGGTTTTATGATCCGCAGGCTGACGCCGTAACACTGCTGACAATCCATGCCAGCAAGGGGCTGGAGTTTCCGTATGTATTTTTGGTCGGCGCCGAGGAAGGCTTACTACCGCATGCCCGCGCGGACCAGGCAGAAGAGCGGCGATTATTTTACGTGGCTGCCACGCGAGCGAAAGAGCGCCTGGATATTATGTACACGCACAGTCGTGGCGGGCAGCCAGCGACTGCCTCGCGGTTTGTACGCGACGTACCAGATGCTGTACTGCCTAAGCGGACCGACCCCCGCTTTGCCGCCGACCAGCAACGTGTGCGCCTTAAAGTTATCAAAAAAAGTCAGCAATCCCTGTTCTAGCACGGTGGTATACTGGAACTGTAATTAAGGGGTAACCATGGAAGCAGCAAGCGCGTTCACGCTCTTTATTTTGTTCATTATTTTAGGCGTCATAATTTCGGGTATTAAGATTGTTAAGCAGTATGAGCGCGGGGTAATACTGACACTCGGTCGCTACACCGGCATGCGTGAACCGGGCTTACGTGTGGTGATCCCGGTGTTGCAAATGATGACAAAGGTAGACGTTCGCTCAACGCCAGTAGACGTACCAAGCCAAGAAGTTATTACTAAAGATAATGTGACCATTAAGGTCGACGCCGTGGTGTACTTTCGTGTGGTCGACGCCGCCAAGGCGGTGCTGGAAACGAACAACTACATATATGCCACCTCGCAGTTTGCCCAAGCAGCCCTCCGCGATGTCGTTGGTAATGTGGAGCTCGACAGCTTACTGAGCCAGCGCGAGGAAATCAGCCAGGAAATTAAACGCATTGTAGATTCTGAAACCGACAAATGGGGCATAGATGTCGAGAACGTTAAGATTCAAAATATAGAGCTGCCACAAGACATGAAGCGCGCTATGGCTAAGCAGGCAGAAGCCGAGCGTGAACGTAGGGCTGTTATTATTAGTGCCGCCGCCGAAAAAGCCGCTGCTCGAGAAGTCGCTGAAGCCGCCCAAATGCTTGCTGCGACGCCCGGCGGCATGGGCATTCGCACTTTGCAGACACTCGAGAAAATAGCGGTTGAACCATCGCAAAAAACATTGTTTGTACTGCCCGCCGATCTTGCCGATGCGTTCAAGAAGTTTACCCGCTAAGTGTGCATAATTTATGCTTGACGATTAACCGTAAGCGGTTAATACTTATTGTTAGAAATAGTGTAAAACAATAAAGTGAAGCAGGTATATCTTATGAAGACACGTTTGTCCACTCGGGGTCTGTTATACGTCGCCGTAACCTCGTTGCTTGCAGCGTATGCAGTACTCCCATCCCAAATTGCCCGGGCCGCAGCTTGTACGGCACCTGCCGTTGATTACGGCACAGCAACGGTAACGCTGTCGGTGCCAACAACTGCAACGTATCGTTTGTGGAGTCGCATAATGGTGCCAGACGGTGTTAGTAATACATACATGTTAGAAGTCGACGGCGCAACGTGTTACACCGTTGGTGGTGGTAATATTCCGGCGAATGCCTGGACGTGGGTAGATTACCAAAACGGTTCGACATCGACTAAAGCACAGCAATCGCTCGCAGGCGGTACGCATACGCTTAAGTTCATTGGCACTGGTGCGAATGTTAAAATAGACCGCCTTATTGCCGTCTCTGACCTCGCCTGCGTGCCAAGCGGTTTTGGGGATAACTGTAACGTACCCGACCAACCTACTGACACGACGCCGCCAACCGTAAGTATGACCTCGCCCCAAGCAGATGCCACAGTAGCTGGCGATATCACGCTCGCCGCTAACGCCTCCGACAATGTAGGCGTTTCGAAAGTAGAGTTTTATGCCGACAGTACGCTTGTTGGCTCTGACACTACCTCGCCGTACAGTGTAACGCTTGCAACTTCTAGCCTTCCGAACGGTGCTCACTTGCTTACGGCCCGCGGCTACGACGCAGCCGGTAACGTAGGGGCGGATACGCGTACAGCAAATGTTTTGAACGGCGACATGACTGGGCCAACCACGCCAACAAACGTACAGGCTAGCGCTGCAGCATATAACCTCGTCAACCTAACCTGGACCGCAAGCACAGACAACACAGGCGTAACTGGCTACACTATTGTTCGTAACGGTGTAACAATCGCTTCGGTAAGTGCAGTAACCAGCTATCAAGACAGCACTGTGGCTGCAAACACGACCTATAGCTATCAGGTTCGCGCCCGTGACGCTGCTGGTAACACCTCGGCATTGTCTGCTACAGCATCGGTAACCACACCTAACGTCCCCGATACACAAGCGCCAACTGCGCCAACAAACCTGACGGCAACCGCGGTTAGCACGAGCCAAATTAACCTAACCTGGACCGCAGCCACTGACAACGTAGGAGTTGTAAGCTACGACGTCTACCGTGGCACTGCCAAGATAGCAACGGTTACTTCGGCCAGCGCTACAAGCTTTGGTGACACGGGCTTACTCGCGAACACGCAGTACAGTTACACAGTGAAAGCCCGCGATGCAGCTGGCAATGTGAGCGCATCATCGAGCACCGCAACTGCAACGACCAAAGCACCGGCCCCATCGCAATTACCATCTACCCTGACTGGTGTCGTCAGAAATAGAAACGGGCGCGCACTATCGAGCGTTACGGTAACCGCAACACCAGCTGGCACTACTAGCCGGGTCGTATCCAAGACATCTACTACTGGCGCATACACATTGAGCCTGCCTGCCAACTTCAATGGTCAAGTTAGCTACAGCAAGACTGGCTATCGCACGCTTACAATGACGCTGAATATCGCAAGCGGCCAGGTAATGACGCAAAATGTAACGCTATCTAGGCGATAGGCTAGGAAGGAAGTAACGAGATGGGTTCATTAATACGAGAAAATGAAGCGGTTATGGGTACGCGCTCAGATAGTTCATTGTTAGTCTGGCTAGTTATGGGCATTCTGGCCATTGTCGCGCTTTGTAGTATGTTCTTCGTCATTAATCATCGATCGACGGTTAGTGGTCTATCGAACACCGGCGAAATTGTCATTGGTGCCGATGGGTTTTCGCCCGCCACATTGCGCATTAAGAAGGGGAGTGTTGTCACCTGGAACAACCGCGGACTTGACCAGCATGAACTTGCGGCCGATCAGTCTGAGCTTGGCCTTGGAAATGGCCAGTTACTAGAGATTGGCGATTCATACACGTATCGTTTTACGAATGCGGGTACGTATACGTATTATGATGCCGACAACCCTAACGCATTCAAGGGTACCGTTATCGTCGAATAGTGGCCCTAACAGAGCAGTCCCCTTATATAGAACATCTGCAATTCTAGCCGTGTACTTGTGCTAACGTGGTGCTTAATGGGATAATCGAATCCCATGAGTTATGAGATTCCCGGATTTGATCCGACGTCGAAGCAGGATAACCCGGAATTGCCATTTAGCGTATGGCATACAGAAATTAATCATATTGGCTTACATGTAGTCCATACCCAGGAGTTGTACCGACGACTAGCTGCCGGGGCAAAGATTACGCTGGTAGACGAGGAATATGATAACAAAAAAAATAATATTCGGCGGGTTGTTGCTACTGCTATGGGCGGGGAGAATTACGACGGCAAGCCGGCTGATCTTTATAGTGCGACCATTGATCTCCGCCAGGAGCGTGAATGGGAGGATGAATTTTTACGACTTACGGACCATACGAATTTTACTCGTTTAAGCAAAGAACGATTCTACTGGGGTAATTCGCGTATGTTACAGCGTCCAGATACGAATCTTATTATGCAAGCAAATATCTATAGTCGTAGCATAAATTTGATGAATCAAAGAACGAGCAGTAATCCCGATATGCCCCTCAGATCGACCCGCCTGAATGCCCCCGCTCGGGCGGATGTTGTCGTGGGTAAGCAGCTGGTGCATGCATTTGATTGCCTTACTGCTATGATGTGTGTTGCGTATAGCCTAGGTAAGGAAAAACCACTGAGCCCTGGCGGATCGTTCATAATAACGCCCGACGGCCCTTTGTATAAAAATCCTGATACCAGCGACTATGTGCACCGGTTGCAACCCGAAAAAATTACGGCCAGTGGCCCCAAGAAAGTCGAGCGCAAACAGGGTTTTGATGATCTTTTTGGCATTGACGAAATAAAAGAATCGCTACGGCCGCTCATAATTTTTTATACGCGGCCAGAACTTGCTGCCAAATGGCGAGTAAAGCGCCCTGGCAATGTGCTGCTCTTTGGGCCAGCCGGTACGGGCAAAACGGCAACTATCGAAGCGTTTGCAAACGAAATTAGTGCCGACCTACACAAAATAAGCCCGGCCGATATTTATGGCAAATGGCTTGGGGATTCAGAAAAAGCTATGCAAGCAATCTTCGACAAAGTGCGTAATGCTAAAAAACCAACCGTCTTACTGTTTGACGAGATGGAGGGCATTGTGAACATAGTCGAAACCGACGCTAGTGGATCGCGTGCTACAAATGCTGTAGCCGGCATATTCAAAACGGAGTCGGCCAGGGTTACAGAGGAAAATCCGAACGTTATTCTGGCAGCTACTACTAATGATCCCGATCGGCTTGACGCTGCACTTATACGCGCGGGTAGGTTTGACCTTCAAATCGCCATGGGGCTACCAAACGACGAAGCGCGCCAGCGGATGTTCGGAAACCTTATCCTTAACTATCATACCTTTGACGTCGACGAATTTTTGCCGGAAGGGGGTAAGGACGAAAAAGGGACGTCAGACTTTAATCCGTACGGCAACGATTTGCTCAGTACAGAATCGCTTGCCGTGCTCTCTAGCATGACCGACCACGACTTCTCGGCTGCAGATATCATCGAGGTGCTGCGCCGTGCGGCTCTAACTAAGGCGGACGAAGAGGAACGAACAGGCAAAGAGCCCACCCCGATTGATCTGAATTTTCTGACCACAATTATTACCTCTATGCGCCGCAATCGCGCGTAGGGCTAGTTGCCTCCTCCCAGACTATAGCTTCACGCGGTATTGCCTTTGACATTATAGGAACGGCAATTCCGGTTCGGCATATATTTGCGCTGACCGCGCAAATATCGAACTGCCTGCGGCAAATTCTTGCAGTGAGTACCACCAAAGCAAAACCCCCAAACGGCTCTGCCGCTGGGGGTCTTGCTTTGGTGGCTCCTCCCAGACTCGAACTGGGGACACAAGGCTCTTCAGGCCTCTGCTCTACCAACTGAGCTAAAGAGCCGTGCAGTGGTAATTACCTCGACATTCTAACTGTTTACACCGTATTTTTCAACTTTAGTACTGCTACAGTGCGTTCCGCAGCCGATCGTCCGAGTGTGTGGTACTTGCTGCGTAAGGTCGGGGCAGATGATGACAATGTGCTCGGCTTACGTATATTTGCTAGAATTACCTATATGAAAGCTAGTTCTGCGCGTACTGTCGACGAATTTGTAGCACAGAGCCCTCCGGAGGCTCGCCCTGCGTTGGAACAGATTCGTACAATCGTAAAAAGCGCAGTACCGGATGCCGACGAAACAATAGGCTACGGCAAGCCGTACTACAAGTATCATGGTTGGATGACGGGGGTAACGTTGTACACCAAGCATTTGGGCGTCGAAATATGGGACGGCCTTACAGACGAAGACCGCAAAGAACTTGAAGCGCTCGGCTACAAGACCGGCAGCAGAAATTTCCAAATTAAGTACGACCAAGCAGTGCCCGTAGCTGTACTGACGCGCCTAGTGAAAGCCCAGGCGAAGCGTAATCAACAAAAAAGGTAGCGTAAACGCTGAGGTGATAGCCACTATTCTATTCTGATTTGGGAGGACGGGAAGGCGATTTACTGCTTGTAGCATCTCGCCGAACATACTGTTTGATGCGTTCGCTAAGGGGTGACCGGACCGCAAATTGGCCGCTCACTGCAGCTTTAATGATGCGCTTGTTGGCCTGCATCTGCTCCTGGATGATATTTGCTTGGTCATGTTTTGTCATAAGCTACCTCGTGTGTCGTGGTTAAATCCCACGCTACACCATCATTATAATCGTTATCTAAGTGGGAGTATACCCTTATTGCTTGTGTTGAGTTTTGTATTATGAACTCAAATAACAGTGATTGGGTCGCGTCGGGTTCTACGCACACGCCTGGCGGGAAAGCCCTGCCGCCCAGAAAGTCCAACTTGTACATAGGCGAGATATCTTGCGATTCAATCTTTTTAGCAAGGTAGGGTTTAAGCTCCTCGATTGTTACACTACTGGTTGTGTCTTCGGCAATTTTGGGCCTGATTACCACATTACCTGTGTTTTGGATTCTGTAGGTAATACCCACGTAGGTTGTTCCGTTTTCTAGGTCGACAAACTGTACGTCGTGCTCGATATTGGCCCGGGGTGCTTTTTCTCTGCGCTTATAAAACCACCATAGGCCGGCAATAATGGCGGCAATCGTAAAGAACGAAGCAATTTTATCGACATTATTGAAAACCCCTACGAAAAAGTGGCCAATCCCAGACAAGATGTGCTGCAACGCCTCCATGTTCGACTGAGTATAGCACAGTTATTCGCCGCTGGAGTTTGCAAAAGCGAGCAAAGATAGCTACTATTCGGGCGTATTACTAGGACCTGTCTTTGCCCAAGGGTATGGCCCTTCGGGTAAAAGCTTCCGGGGGAAAACAAAGGTGTGCATTGACCTGCGTATAGCCGTAAGTGACGCTACGACATACGTATGTGGCAGTGGTTTTTTGTCGGGCTTTAGTACATTGTCGGCGAAAAACTGTGCCAGCACAAACTCGGTCGTCTTATGTGGCAAGTTAAGGCCCGCTTTGGTGTTGCCTATTGTCTTATCGACGGTACGTTTGGCCTCGTCAAAAAGATTCTCTATTGTAGAGTGCTCCAAACCGTAGCTCAGGAGCCCTAAATAGACAATTTTCCTGGGGCTTAGTTTGTATGCCAAATCTCTTTGGTTTTCGTAGGTAATACGAGGGGAGGGCAGCCGTGCCCTGCCGTCCTTCTCGACAACGCGCCGAATAAAATGCGAGCTCGTCTGAGCGCCATATAGGTCGTACAGTTTTCGGGATGCCCTTTGGTGCTGCTTCGCCGATACGTTATCCGTACTACTAGCGCGCATCTCTGCTGGCGTCGCGCCGGCAAAATAGCCACGCATTATTATGCGCCCGTAGTCGGTAAGTTCCTGCTGCGGCAGGTGTAGTTCAGGTGCGGGTTTCCCGGTCGCAAACTCTAGCAGCTGTCCAAATGTGCCCGCATGCATTGTTGCCGCGATTCCTCCAAACAGTATGCGTTCTGCTGCTGATATTTTTAGTGGTGGTGCCATATCTTACGTTATAGCATACAGTGCAAAATATCATTTTCGATTTTCTTGTCCTAACTCGTTTAGTAATTTCAGCAACTGATCTTGGTCTATGTCATCGGTGTTAATTTTGGCTCGCTGAGCAATCATAAACCCTTGCAGCAGGCGCTGGACCGTAGCGACATCACTTCTTTTTAAGTACTTGATAGTTTGCGTATTATTAAGAAAATGTTTGGACGTAACGGTAATAGAGCCAAATAAAGGCCCTACGTCGGCCTTGATGTTCATGATATTTTTAATTTCAGTACTTGCGGTTTGTGACTTCCAAAGGAAACCGTTATGTACAATTGTTAGTTTTTGCCGGTCAATCTTGATTGTATCGGCGAATAGTACGAACGGGAATACAGTCTTTGCTACGAACAGATTATAGTGCGACCCTTCGGCTAAACTCGTCAGCTTTTCTGTTTCGGTTGCGGGCGACATGCGGCTCTCGCTATTTACGGCGCCATTAGCGATGGGACGCCAGCGAGCAAAACGAGCAAAAAAAGTACGTTTGTCGCTTTGCGTCTGATGACGCTCGGCTCGTTGCGTCGAAATATCGTGTTGTAAAATGGCATATCTGCCCAACAGCGCAAATGAATAATTCATGGTAACACCCCCTGTACTTTCTTGATTGCGTCGCGGCCGCTGCTTTTAGTACGAAAAATCTTAACAACCAGCGCCTTCATAAAAGCAGTGCGCGTACGAGGAGTTATGCGTGATCCTGGCGCACGAGATTGTTCTTCCGGCTCGTCCTCTGCGACGATGTATTCCGTGTAGTGAACCTTGGATGGGTTATTTGTTTTTGCAGTGGCAAGCATGGACATTGCGCGTCCTCCCGTAGATTACGTTTGTCTGGCCAACAATAATCTCTTCGCTTGCTCCCTGCTAGAATTTAGTGTTAAAGTGGTCGTCTGTATTCAGTATGCGACAACTATTGACAATATACTAATTTCATATTAGAACATATACCACTTATGTCAGACCTACTTGTATCTGTCAGGCATTCCACAGGCAAGCAGCGTACCGCTAAGGCAGGACAAGCCTCATGCTAAATAACAGACTCAAAGCTGGCAGATATAACACTGGCAGTCTCCAATAAATGCACCGCTGCTGGTTGCGTAGCGCGATAAGCTGTGCCGTCATGGAGCATGTCACGCGGCTTGAAATTGGCGTACGCCTCGTATGTTTCGGCATCGGGGCTGCTACCCTCAAGCCATAACGTGTAACATACGGCCGATCCTTGCAGCTGCGCTGCCGCTTGCCTGATTTGTTCGCGTCGCGCTAAACGGCCTTCTGGGTCCTGAGTATGAAATAAGTTTTCGCTTACGGCTTCTAAGGTAACAGAGGGGCAAAATGTCAACCCACGGCCACCCTCGCTGCAGGCCACTCCCATCATCATTTGGTCACGACGTGCTCCTGGGGCAATAGCATCTACATGCAAGCCTACATATCTACCTAAGGTAGGGTTGATGGTTGTGCAGATTCTGCCAGGCTGCGCCTGCGTTAAGTGCGCCATGCCAACATTAGTTACTGTCCCCAGCTCGCTATCAAACAACAGGCCGCTGCGCCCGAGGGCTTGCATAAACGCTTGTGTACGCTGCGGCACCTTGACCAGCCTTAATGCATCAGGTGCATCAAGGTCTACGGCTAGCCGGGCAAGTTCGGCGCTACTGAGCGGTTCGCTCTTGTCTAGCTCCGGTACAATAACGCCCTCATCTTGGTAGCCCTGCGAGCGAAGTTCGGCAACATCGTACACTACCCGGAAGGGGGCTTTGGTTATTCTTGTGCCTAGTAATTCCGGACTGTGGCAGGCGATACGGAAAGAACTAGGCGTTTGCATGCAACAAATAGTAACACAGGGCGCAATTGACAAAAAAGCCCGAACAAGGCCTGGCCGGAAAGATTTGCTATGCTGACACACATACCTAAAATGGAGTAGATGATGAAGTTCAGAAGGGGTCCTGCGGAATCGGACGACGCACTTGCCAAGTACGGCGAAATTGCACAAGCAATTGGAGATGGCGTGGCCGCGTTGGGGCCCGACGCGTTCGCCGACGGCGCTAATCCTCTTCCTGCGGTGTTTGAAAAAGTCGAGGCAGAAACACGACGCAAGCGCCTGCTAGAACTCTTTAGCGAGTTGCCTGCCGAGCAGCGCCTGGCCTTACTGACGGCAACATTCCAAGACGACGAGTTCCAAACGGCCCTAGCGGCAGAGCGCGAGCGCGCTGTTGTGCGCGGAGCGTTTGCCGATTCTGTCGAACAGCTCGCAATCGACGGCCTCCGCTACAAACGGCTCGACCTGCGGCGTGTACCCGACGGCGCTATTGTGGGTATCCAACTTTACGACAGGCCCGCGCTCGAAGCAGCAGGTCACCACACCCCCATCGTGGCACATTGCTATCGCTACATCGAAACGGTCGCCCGTCCCGACGGCACACAGATGGTGCTTACGGACCATCGCCGGGAAGGCCATGGTAGCACACTTACCTTCGACGCAAACGAGATAGCCCATATAGGCACCAGGCCAACCGACAGCGCCGGCGTACTGGGCGACCTGGAGCCCGTACTGTACCGTAGTTCGCCACTCCATTTTGTGGCCGACGAATATCACGAGGGCGGCCCGGCCTATGCAATGGCAATGTGCGGCAAAACACAGCTTGTGATAGGCCAGATTAGTATCGGCGAGCGGTCTTTATTTAGACAGTAAGAATGTCAGCTATAACAATCTTGGACATGGACTTAATGATGGCATTCATTTTTTCTCATTCTGGTCGCCTACAATTTTTCGCGCCACAATTGCACTCAAAGTCCTCGGTGTCTAAGTCTAGGTAGTCCGATGTTATTTCTTCGCCAGGCAATATGTCTCTTGATGCCACGTCGCCTCTGTCAACTACATGGGTGTTAGCGTCGCATGAATGATTAATATACCGTTCCGGGGGTTGCATCCAGAGCATGTTATCCCCCTCAGGATACAAATAGTGTTTTTGCTCGTCCTGCGGTAGCTTACTCGCTTCCTCTTTTGTAATAACTTTAGGGTTCCAGGTAATTACGGCATCGCCCCTCTTAATAAGGCTTGTCGCAAAAAGTCCCTTACCGTTTATTTTGGAGTTTTTAATTTCAAATTTACTAGACATGCGTTAATTATACTGGCGACTTATTAGTCAAAGTGTACTTTATTCAGGGGTACTACCGTTACGCTTGCTTATCCCCACTTGGGTCGAATTCTACCGTCCACTCAATACCGAATTTGTCTCTAAACATCCCAAAATAGGTACCCCATGGGCTTTCGTCCATCGGCATCTCAACGACTCCGCCCTCTGAAAGGCCATCAAATATTTTGTCGGCTTCTGCACGGCTTTCCGTGTTAACCGATATTTTAGACCTGTTTTCGTTTTCGTTTACTGGACCCATGCTTTCTGGAACATCATTGGCTATTAAAGTATTCCCGCCAATCGGCAAAGTAATACGCATAATTTTATTGGCATCGTTTTCTGGTATAGGGAACTCAGGGCTTTCTAGGTCTTTAAAGCGTACAACGCTAGCAAACTCTCCGCCAAACACAGATTTGTAAAAATTGAAGGCTTCTTCGGCATTGCCGTTGAAGTTAATATAAGGATTGATAGTTGCCATGTAGATTATTCCCCTTAATAAGGATTAGTTTCATTTCTATTTTAGCAAACAAAAGCACCTCTGGAGGCCGTACCTCTTATGCTATAAGTTCTGGGTTAGTCTTGAATGTATGGAATTCGAGAACAGTCCCCTAATAGAAGCGCACCACTAAGGCAGGACAAGTCTCATGCAATGATCGTTTAGTTGGTTAATTGAAATTCGTGGAAAACATAATTTCCACTGTTTATGGCCGCCAAGCCTTGCTGCTCGTTTGCGATCCGCCGCTTGCCTTCTATGCTCGCGTAGGCTTCGGCTATTTCGTTATCGTAAACGCCGGGCTGACTTTGTCGTAAAATTTCTTCAGCTGAGAGAAATGCGGAGCGGATCGAAATAGCAAAATGATCACGTATTAAACCGTACAGTGCTTCGATACGAGGAACGTGATACGCGCTAGAAATAATAGCCACATCGTTCCAGCCATACCTGCTACACAGCTTCGAAACCTCAAGTAAATTCGCGACTGTGTTCACTGATGCATCTTCGACTAGTACCTTTGGAGCGGGCGGCTCATGCGCCAGCTTCCGATGGTCGTTTTTGATGCCAGCAAGAAAATAATCGCGATATATGTGCGATTCAGGAGGGACGTTTGGCCCGAACTTTGCTATCTGCTTTTCGCTCACGCCGGTCGAAAATAAAAACGTATCAGCTACTCCCCGCCAATACAACTCCTGAGCCGCACGTACCCGTACCGTCGCGCCGAGCATGCCAAACTCATCACTATCAGAAAAAGATGTCGGTGCGTAGACGCCTGCAGTTTTTGACAGGCCGCCACAAAGCACAATGACCACATTATACTTATTTATCATTCAGCCATTGTACAGTACCTCCATAAAAAATTAATTATGAAAATATCCTGTCATTTGTAGTAAGCTATTGTTTTCAGTAACTTATAAATCAAACACTGGGAGCACGTATGACAAAAAAAATGAGCGCTGTTATTCTTGCATCTGGAGCTGGTACCAGGCTTGGAGAAATTACAGCGAATACCCCTAAGACGCTTTTAGAGTTTGGCGGTAAACCGTACTTGCAGTATCTTATCGACTGGTTGCTGAATGGCAATATTGATGACATTGTAGTGACTGTTTGTACTCATGCTGAACAAATCGAACAGTTCATTTCCGACAATTACGGCAATCGACCCGTACGTACTGTTCGTGAACCTTCGGTCAAAAATTCGGTACAAAGCACCCGCTATGGCTTAGAGCAAGCCATACACGCACATTCACTGCTGCTCACTGCAGATAACTTGTGGGAAATGAGTCTGCGTGATTTTATTGCACGACACCTAGAGAGTGATGCTGATGCCACAATAATGGTCACGGGCAATCCCGACGTCCCTAACTCCGGAGCAGTAAAAGTTGCAAAGCATGACGATAGAATCGTAAAGATGTTGTTCCCTGGCGAGGACGAAGACTTAGGTGAACCGGTGCGGCCCGCAAGCACTATGGGTATGTACGCCGTACGGCGTGAGATGCTGCTCAGGAACTTGTCGCCCGACGATAAAAAAGTCGTAATAGAACCGATGAACAGGCTTGGAAGTGTGCGTGCATATTGGAACGAGGGGTTTTTCTTTGACTTCGGGACACCTGCCAATTACAAGTATCTCCGAGAGCACCCTGAACTGATTACCGCTAATCTGCACATATAAGTACTAAAAAGGAATTCTATGAACACGCTATTTATTACTGGCGCTGGTGGCAGCGTCGGTCAATCACTTATTAAGTATTTTTTGTCAAATAATCCAAAAATACGCATAAAGGCACTTGAACGGTCCGAGATGGCTATGGCGGAACTACTAGCGCTCTACGGAAATAATCAACGAGTAAAGCCCATATTGGCAGATTTGCTTGATTTCAAGGGTCTTCAACATGAGCTACAAGGCTGCGATGCGGTCATACACTGCGCTGCCCTCAAGCATGTCATCATTGGCAAATTTTATCCTGAACGGCAAGCATACGAGAATGTTACTGCCTTTTATAACATCATTAGTGCCGCCAAAGCGGCAGGTGTGCCAAAATTTATCTTTTGCTCAACGGATAAAGCCGCCCAACCTACGGGTGTCATGGGCGCATCCAAGCATCTGCTTGAGTTTATTTGTCGCGATAGCGCCACGCCAACGTTCAATACCGCAACTGTTCGCTTTGCCAACATCATCGGTTCAAACGGATCACTTTTACGTGTTATCGATAGTCGGATCAAAGATGGCGCTGATATCGTATTGCGCGACGAACGTATGACCCGCTTTTTCTTGCGGCAAGAGAATGCGATCGCACTTATAGACTATGCGCTCAATCATGCTCACCTAGGAGAGATATTCGTCCGCGATACACCGGCAGCGCGTATTAAGGACGTTATGGAAGTTGTCCTCGAGGCGCGCAATATTCCATTGAGCCGCATTAAACCGTCGCGTGAAAAAATATTTGAAAACCTATACGAAAGACTTGTTGCGCCTGAAGAAATTGAACATACACGAATTGTAGACGAAGTGTACTTCACGGTAGGTGGTCAGAAAGGCGCAGAATTGAGCAGGCTTGATGCAAAACGCGCCTTATCTTCATCCAACGGGACGATAGACAAGCAAGCTATCAAGGAACTTATCTATGGCAAGTAAACGTTTTGTTGTTGTGTCCGGAGCGACAGGTACGCTTGGGACCGCACTGTATGAACGTCTTATTGAACAGGGTTATCACCCAATACTCTTATCACGTGACGCACAGGCATTGCAAAAAATAAAGTCGTCCCGGCCGGACGTACTGGACATTTTTTCATGTGATGTTGGTAACACGGGACGCGTTGCCGAACTATTTGAACAATCTTTTATGAAAGAGGGTGTCGTAGCCGGTGTAGTAGCGTGCGCCGGTGTTCTGCGAATGGGTGCAAGCAGTGCCTTTAGCGAACAAGACTGGGACGCCACCATACGGACAAATCTGAGCGGTACGTTCATACTTTTTCAAAAAGCAATACCGCATATGCTACAGGGCGGCACGCTTATTGCCATTGGGTCACGTTGGGCCAACGGCGCTAAAACTGCAAGCGCCTATGCTGCCTCAAAGTCGGCGCTGCGCGGCATGATAAGCTCGATGCAGAAAGAGTATGCCGGAACCGCTATACGGCCCGTACTCTTATCTCCTGGTAGTATAGCGTCACCGATGGCCGGATCTGTAAACGATAGTGCAAACGAAGCTGGCATTTTAATGCCCGATGATGTCGTCGATACCATCTTACACATTCTCCTAAGCCCTCAAAGAGTGATTTTTAACGAAATAACTATGCTTGCATATAACTATGACCTTACTGACGAATACAGAGCTTGACGAGTTAGGCGTATGTGAAGTCGTTAGTGCTTATTTTGTGGAGCCACCCAGGCATGTAAAGCCCTGTGACGACGGCATTATCAATACGACATATCTCCTGCAATTTAACGACGGCAGGCAATGCATCCTCCAACAACTTAACACCCTGTTCGATGAGGCAACGGTTACTGATTTTCAGGCAGTGTCGACGCATCTCGCTCAACGAGGACGGATCGTCCAGCGGCTCATACCGACTATCGGCAATAAGCCGTGCTACCGGGATTCTGCGGGCAATTTATGGCGCGCCCTATCATATATTGCCGGTACTGAAGCGCCCGAACATATGACCGAGTCCCAGTTGGTAAGCGTCGGCAAACTTTTGGGCGGCTTACACGAAAGTCTGAGTAGCTTTACCTATAAACCCACATTCACCATTCCAAATTTTCACGATACTGGTTTTTATGCCCGGACGCTGGGCACTATTCGCAAGCAGGTACTCGACCCTGCGTTGCAAAGGATGGCGGATGATTGTCTAGCTGCGCACACATACCTGGAATTACCGCCGGCTCCGATGCAGCTTATTCATGGCGACCCACGAACGACTAACATCGTATTTGACACTCACACCGAGTTAGCAAGCTGTTATATAGATTTCGATACTCTTATGTATGGCTCGCCGTGGGTAGATATTGGTGACCTAATAAGATCAATAAGCGGCAACAGCGATCAAACGCAGGAAAAATTTTCCATTGGATCGGTACAGGCTATTATGCAAGGTTATATTCTAGCGCGCCCTCAAATCGCCCCGGCTCACGAAGAGGCATTACGCCTCTCCCTGACAAGCCTGCAAGTAATCAGCATCGAGTTGACTATACGATTCCTGATTGATACCGTTCAAGATTATTACTTTGGCTGGGACAATACATTATTCCAAAGCCGTAAAGACAATAATATTGCGCGCGCTAATGCGCAACTGGCAATATATAGGAAAGCGACCGAATACTTATCAGGTATATAACTACATATACTGTCAAGCAAATTTCATTATTCGCGCAATTACCGCTTGCCAGTCTGGCGTCTCAACACCAAAATGTATGGCTGAAAACTTGGCGTTGCGCACTTTTTGGACGTTCCTCTCATCGTCATCGACCAGAACCGTAATACCTAAATTTCTACACTGGGCGGCTTTGTCGAGTTGCTTTATTGTTGGATCGGCAAAAGAGTGATTACTGTCAATAAGCAACCCGTGGTCAAGCAACCCCCACCTTGCTAACGTTTGATGGACATATTGGCGTGCCAGGGGATCGAATTTGCCCGTGCTGTCACGTCCCCGTGCTGTAACGAGATAGGTCCGATGGCCCATATCGTTGAGCATTTTAATGGCTCTATCCGCGCCAGACATCATTTGCATATCGGCGAAAAATTGCTGCGAGTTTATGTGACTATATCGCAAGATTTGATACATATCATGATCAGCATCGGTAAAATCGTAACGGTCCCGCGAAGTTAGCGCTTTTGGGCTGCTTACGCGGTAACCAAGACCTTGGGCTATGTCATTTTCCAAAACTGCCATAGCAGATGAGTTGTTAGTATTGATTACACCGTCAAAGTCTATCCCAATATTCATGCGATGAATTATACCCGTCTCCGCCTTTTCTTGACAAGGCGGACATCATGTTAAATCATTAGATTATGATTACGGCGTATGATATAGAAAAAAATCCAATTGAAGTTGACGAAAAAAACCTTGTCATGAAGCACAACGTCTATGGTATAGCCATTAAAGGCAAGGAAATCCTCGTCGTGCCACAGCAGCACGGTAAAGGCTTTGATTTTCCCGGCGGACATGTAGAGCCTGGTGAGCATCACCTGGACGCACTGAGACGAGAATTTTTTGAAGAGACAGGACTTGATATTGAAGTTGCCGAGCTGCTTTGTGCTGATACGGTTTTCTTCAAACACCCAGAACGACTTTATGCAACCCAACATATCGGTCTGATTTACGCGGTTACTGTCACTGGTGGCAAAATTTCGACGGATAATTTCAGCCGACACGAAAAAACATACGCCAGTAAGGCAAAATTCGTAACACTTGATGAGTTAAAAACTTTGCAATATACGAGCGGTTTGTATAAGCAACTACCTACAATCATTGCCTATGTCGAGCAGCATACTAAAAAAGCATAATCTAGGATTTTGCCAAAATTGCTTCGGCGGCTTTCCAGTCAGGTTCATAAATGTGTGCCGAGGCAGCAAACAGGTTTATTCCACCGACAGCTACTCCGACTCTATCAGCAATGGTATTCTGCAAATCACGTAATGCCAAAATATTGCCCGGTTGTTTAGTAAAAATATTTTGGCTTCGATACATTACGGTCATCAGTAAGCGGTCTCCTCTAATTTTAAAATCAACAGCACTCAGACACGGTGGCTTGCCGCAGTTAGCTGTCGATACATTCGGCGCGTTAACGGTTGTAGATTTGCTCGACGGATTTGACGATAACCTGTCGACTATTGAGTCAAATGTTGCACTATCCGGGCCATAGATAAATTCACCATAACCGCCTGGTCCACTATTTTTACCGTATCTCTTCCTCGTGTAGTCAATACGTTGTTGGTCTGCGTATTTGGCAATCACTGGGTCATCTATGCTGACGGTTTCTATGTATAGAACATGTCCTAAAATTTCTTTTAGTTTCAAATCTAATTTTGTCTCATCCAATGGCGATTCGTATTCTGACAGCAAAAGCGCACTGCGCTCCAGGTCTAAAGATATATCACGCGCAACCACAGCTTTGTCTTGCATTTCCTCGCCATGTTCCATGACCTGACGCAGGCCGAATATCCATGCTTCACCCAGTGTTTTAAAACTATTCTTTACTTTGACCATAAAAAATATCCCCTCAATGTGTATATCATTTACGTTAAATAAATCGTTACTGTAGTTACTTGAATTGTCAGTTTCTCTGAAGCCACGACAAATGCAATGATACGTTTGGTATGAGTAACATCGCAAAACTATATCAGAGGCCGTCCTACGAGTAAAGCGTTACGCACCAGTAAAAGCCCTCGAAAAGTAAAGATTAGATAGCGCCGACAACGCATAGCGATAGAAGCCAATTTAGACTCTGGAAAACGTATCCTTTAATTATGCTACCCTAAGGGCAGTCTTGTGAGGACTCGGAGAAAACAAAAATAAAAACGGAGGTTTATTATGACTCAAATTATTAAAAACGCGGTTTTGCCAGCTACATTAAGGCCTGGTGATCGCGTCCGTTTTGTATCTCCCGCAAGCCCAGTACCTAAAGATGGCATCGGAACGAAGGTGCTGGAAGATTTAGGGCTACTTGTTGAATACGGCGAACATGTATATGACGTAGACGATACGATTGACTACCTCGCGGGCAAGGATGAAGACCGTCTGGCTGATATAAATGAGGCGCTACGAGACCCCGGTATTAAAGCAATTATTGCGACACGCGGAGGTAAGGGTGCGTATCGTATTGCCGATGGCCTTGATTTTGAAGCGGCACACAAGCACCCAAAGTTACTTGTCGGTTTTAGCGAAATAACAATACTGCACATGGCGTTGCTCAAGCATGGAATTAGAGGCGGCATACACGGCGCACCGTGGGGCGAAAGTTTTGGCAAGGAGACTGCCGCGTCATTTATAAAGGCGGTCACGACCGCTGACCGCATTGCCATCCACTCCACGAAGAAAGTGCATACCCATGCCCTTACCACACAGGGGAAAGCTGAAGGTATCCTCGTAGGCGGCAATCAGGATTCAATCGCCACGGCCGCAGGCTGGGCGCTGCCAAACTTCGATAACGCCATTCTACTGCTCGAAGCCACTAACATGCGTATCGGCCACATTGACCGGCAACTTACGATGTTAATTAACAGTGGAATTATTAAGAATATCGTAGGTGTTGCCATCGGACAGTATACCGAGTGCGGCAACGCTACTGACCCAACAGGAAGCACAAAATGTACCGAGATTGATATTCTCCGCGATAGATTTGGACAGCTTGGTGTACCGATTCTTGGCGGTTTGCCAATTGGTCACGGTAAAAATCCTATAGCGTTACCAATCGGCACAAAAGCGACACTTGATGCGGATGCGGGAGCGCTAACCGTAGCGGCAGGAGTACGAATGGATTATTGAGGACTGTCCTCTAACAGATGAGATTTTTGCCAATGCCTTTGATGCACGTTGTTTCGAACACCTTCGTCAGAGTCTTCGGACGTATAGGCTTTTAACAAAATTGGGGTCTTCGTGATTAACAAACAATCCTTTATTCTCATCTAATCCAGCAATTGCAGCCATATCTTCTTTGGTCAGTTCAAAGTCAAATACATTAAAATTCTCAATTATGCGCTCTTTATGGGTAGACTTCGGGATGGCAACAACACCACGCTGTATGTTCCAGCGTATTACTACCTGACCAACTGACTTGTTGTGAACCTTCGCAATCTTAGTCAGCACCTCGTTAGTAAATAAATCTTGGCGCCCTTCGGCAAAGGGCGCCCAGCCTTCGTGGACAATGCCGTATTCGTCTAGTATCTTTCGGGCTTCAACTTGCTGGTTAAATGGGTGCGTCTCTATTTGATTAACCATTGGTACCACTTTGTTGTTAAGCGCAAAATCTACCACTTTGGCGCTTGTAAAGTTAGATACTCCGATAGCTTTGACCTTACCGGCTTCATACAGTTCTTCCATTGCTCGCCACGCACCAAATTGTCAAGCTCTAACTTTTCTGCGCACTTTGTCTCTTTGCCTACGTAGCGGCGTAGCCGCAATGAGACTGGCAGCGTAAGCTGCCGGACTCATGTTGCCTAGCCCGGTGTGGCGGCGTCTGGTGTTGTAGCCGTGGATCCACAGTGCCAAGGCAACGTGTAGTTCTTCCGTGGATTTCAGATGCGAGTAGGGAAACTCACGCTTCAGCGTGCCAAAGAACCGTTCGGCGTAGGTGTTCTGCCACGGGCTACCTTTGCTGGATGCGCTGAACTGTATTTCTAATCGCTCGCACAATTCTCGGTGCCGGTAGCTCAGGTACTCACTACCTTGGTCACTGTGTAAGATGGCGGGCACTCCGTGCCTGCTCAGAGCGTCCAGTAGCGCAGTATACGTCAGCTCCGACGAGTGACGCAGCCCAAGCTTCCAGCCAAACACTCGTCGTGTCCGTATGTCTACGACTACTGCCAGGTAATGCTCAATACCACGCAGAGTGAGGTGCGTAAAGTCCTGCGCCCAGCCATCTGAGTTGGCCATGCCGCTGTAGTCCATGCCGTCCTGCGGCCTAGACTCGTCACGGAATACGGCGTACTGCCTGAGGGCATTAGGCGGCGCTGGTATCTCCGGCGCCACTCGTTTGCCACCACGCCGTTTGCGGCTCAGCTGGGCCGCCGTAACACTGGCAAGCGTGCGAATGCGCCTGGTCTTGGCCTCGCTCCAGCCAAGTTCTGCGGCAAGCCTGCGGACACCGTAATATGGATGATCCTCGTGGACTTGCCGCAACGCATGAATTGCAAGCCGGTCACGGGCTGTACGTGCGGTTGGCGCCGTGTACAGCGTACGGCGGGCAACACCCAAGACACGCGCAAACTGCTTCCGCCATCCTGGGTCGACCGCTTCCAGGATGGCTAGCTTTTTGCCCGGTGTGCTTCCGCTGTGGCCCGACCGAGCATTTTGTACAGCTGCTCGTTTTCTTTGCGGAGCCGGTTGTTCTCCAGGATGAGGTTGCGGTCTTTGTCGACAATGCCAACGCGCAACCAGCGGTAAATGGTTTTAGTACTGACCCCAGTTGCTTCCGCAACCGTGTTCACGGCTACGCCGTGATTGCGTATTTTATCTAGTATTTCGGCTTTGAGTTTTTGGTCGGTCGGTTTGCCGGTGGCCATGTTGCACTGCTCCTTGTCTGGTTATATTGTACTGCCTTTTGAAAGAGACAGTGTGTGCATTTTATATGGGGCCTGACAGTATCTCGGATGAGCTATTTTGGAGCAACACATTAGCCACTTCAATTGATCTCTTCATCTAAGTTACACTATATACTAGGCGTCTCTAACGCACCATCCGTCAAGCGCTAAAAAATGGTAGAATACTTTAGAGATGAATCACTATAGAAAAACAATACATAAGTATAAAAGTCGACAGCGAAGCGAAGGCTGTCCATTCTGTAAGCCTGATGTTGTAGCGGGTGGTATATTTGAAAATGAATTCGTTTATATCGTACCCAACCTTACCCAATATGATTTATGGGAGTTGCATGACGTAGAAGACCATCTTTTATTAATTCCCAAGCGCCATGTTGAGACACTAGGCGAACTTAGCAATGATGAGAAGTTGGCGGTAATGGATGCGGCGGCAGAATACGAAGGCAAAGGCTACAGTATATACGCAAGAGGGGTCGGGTTTGTTAAGCGTTCCGTTAAACACCAACACACGCATTTGATTAAGGTCTCAAACAAAAAGCCACGCCTCGCCCTGTTCCTGCAGCAACCCTACTTCTTATTTAAGAAATAGCTCAAGAATCAAGCAGGTATGCTCTGGCCGTTAGTTGGCCTTCTGCAAAAGAAGTTTCCGCCAGGTCAACACACAGATATCCTTCTTCTTCGGCCATATCCCGAATCATCACACTCCGTTGAGCATTGAATTCACTCCACGCCTTTATACGACCATTGGAGTACTGATTTTGGTGCATCCAGTCATGCGGATCTCTGCCTCTACTAGCAATGATTCTCTCCGCTTGGCTTGATGCGGAGGTATCGACTAGAAACGCTGCCCGATGTATAAGGCCCGATGTGGCAATAAGGTCCGGCCAGACATCGATTGATTCCACGAGAACACCATCTTCTGATTCATGTTCTACTTCTTGAATGTAGCGCTCAATAAACGGCCATACGAATTTTGCTTGGACGCGCTTGGCCTCAATCTCGACCGCAGCATTCGTTGCATGATGGCTTATAAAATCCTGTTCATCTGGTATTTTTTCAGCGCGAGGAGCATGGAGAACAGGAAAAATACCCTTTGCCACAGTTTTGCGAAGAGTCGTGCGAAAAGCATCACCTGATATGGTTTGTAGATCCGTGGATTTTCGTATTTCACGAGAGAGGGTGGACTTACCGCATCGAGCGGCACCGCCGATTAGTACATGAGGCATTTGTAATTTAATAACACACGCACTGACTATATGCAAAGTTTACAGCTCTAGTTTTACAAAGTCACCCTGCACGATATCGATATCTAGAGCCGATTGTTTTGGTATATTTTTGATTCTAGCAATGAGCAGCTGGAGTACAGTGTAGTGAGAAACAACTAAAATATTTGAATAGCTCGCTTTCTGTTCGCGCAGATACTGTAAAAAACTGTCAACCTTCTCCAGTAGCTCATCATGCGACTCGCCGTCATTAAATTTTGCCGTCCATATATCCGGCTCCTCGGAAAGTGCTTTATGGTATTCATTCACGGACTTCCCCTCATGTCCCATGTTGAGATCATTCAGCCTATCATCCTGGCGTATTTCTATATTCCGCCCGCTTGTGATGTATCGCGCCGTTTCAAGAGTTCGTGGCAAGTATGAGGCAAATGCCAGGTCTATTGGTGATTGTTCTAAGACTTTTGCGAGTTCTTGAGCTTGCTCTATGCCCTTACTAGTGAGATGCACATCGACATTAGGATCCGAGTTACTAAGGCCTAAAACGTTATAGTTTGTTTCGGCGTGTCTAGCTAGATATATAATCATATCTTTTAATGATAGCAGCCAGTTTGTACATCATGCTTCTGTGACTTCGTAATTTCTTGGATGGATCCTCGGCTGGTTCTGTATTACTGTAGGCTTGCCTCAATTTTTGACATATCTCGTGCTGGCTTTTTAATCTCAAAGAGCTGCTTGACGCTAGCTAGTTTAGCCTAAATGAGATTAAGGCATTTGATAATGACGGAAAAATCAAAATAGTTGAGCTTTGCGGCTCATTGAAATGCTTCTTTAAATCCCTCATCAAGTAGCTCACGAATCTCTTGAGCATCCACGCTTTCGAGTTCTTTGTCAAAAGTTTGATTCCCGACCTGCCACCCCTGCCAAACAAAATACCCACGCCGCAGGCCTGGGTATTTTGTTTAAGTAGTTAGGTACTCTTGCTAGCGGCTTTTAACTTCAACGACGGTTATCTTACCGTCTTTGCCGAAAATAACGATATCAGCGCGCGGATCTGCTGATTTCTTAACATAACTAATAGCAGCGGCTTTTGTAGCGAAATTCCCACTTGGCCTAGCGGCATTTGCTTTTTTAACGCTCCATCCGGACTTAGATGGCGCTACATAATAGCCCTTTTGCCCACGCTGAACGGCGCCAGTATATTCTTTGATCTGGGCGTTATTCTTAGATGGCTTGGGGAGTGGTTTACGTTGCATGGAAAATCTTGTTCCTAATCTCTGCTTCAGTATATTGCCTTTGACGTAATAGCTCAACCATCGACGTTTTATCTGAAAAAATGATCTCCGTAAAGTGTAGGCCTCCATCGGAATCATATTCGCTGTCAATTATAGTAATATCGATGTCAGGCAGCTTTTCTGCAATCTCCAATAATGTTTTTCTCGAAGAACTGTGAGTCCTAAAAAAGTGCTCTGGCGGAAATTCACGCTCACGACCAAGAAAAGCACTAAAGGCAATGTTAAAGTCTTCAGGCATTACCGCCGTGACGCTTACATGCTTGCCTCTTTTTATTGCTTTTCTAATCTTGATCTTTGCACCCTCAAAGCTCGGTAAGGTCCCATCTAGTACGATAATCTCTTGCGAGTCCAAATAGACTGAAAGGTATTCAGTCTTGCCCGAGGCCGCACCTCCCGACAGGAGTATTACTTCGTTCTCAGATCTTTCTTTAATGGCTCTATCGTATGTCTGATCTGCTAGTTTTGCTGACGCTTGATGAAATTCGTCAGAACGGGCAGGCTCGTATCCGGGTAAGGTTTTCTTTAGTTCGTCAGCAGAAATAATAAAAGCCATGAAGATAGTATATGCTTTTATCTGACCTTAATTATTAATCTTTGTCTAGTAATTTTCGTATTTGATGGATTTCCAATTTAATCTCAGTAAGTTCGCCATCGCTAAGACCTTGAGCTATCTCTTCCCAAACCATAGTTCGAACCGCATCCTGGAACTCCTACCAAGTCAAATAACAGATACGAGATACTATCGTTGAGCGTACAATCGTCCGATTTTTGCTGTTTCTAAGCCGTTGTGTGCGGCTAGTTGTCTCTGGCCCGACAGAGCGAACAGCATTTCGTATACTTTACACATGGCCCACAATAACAGAGCCAGTTTCGAAGCTGGTATTCGGGACGCTCGAAGAGGATGCAGCCAAACATATGTTTGGCTAGCTCCATTACCTTAGGTCTTTTCGCGAAGGCTCTGAGGCGTATGCGCTGTTTACTCCAGACAGCCACCAACCGGTAGCTGCGTGCACCGTGTCACCGCTCCAGTGGAGTGGCCTGGCGAGCCTGCTCGAGCGTACAACTGGGGTAAAACAAGCTAATGTATTTGATGTATCTCGGGTCTTTGCTTTTGACGCCGCACCCAAAAACAGCATATCGGCGCTCCTGTCAAAAGTTCGCAAGACAGTTCGGCTAAACCATGCGGATGCGTTGCTGATGAGCACTGTGGTGGACCAGAATCTTGGATTTACGGGGCAAAGTTATGTAGCTGCGAACTGGCGGCGCTGGTGTCGTGTAGAGCCGCGTCCATACCTTTATCTTGATGAAGCCTACAAGACAATTAGACAACTACAAGATGTGCATGGCGAAAAAAGATGGGAAGATCTTATGGCGGACCCGACGCTTAAATTCGAGATAAGTAGCGTTGGAATGCTTGAATCGCTTGTCTTTATTCAACCTTTGCAGCATGGATCCATAGGGGCATATTCCCATCAAGATCATTACCTAAAGCGTCAACAGTAGTTACTTTATCTTTGATAAGCCTTCCCCCGATGCTGTACGCGATTTGATGTTTAAGAACAGCATTGCAGTTTAGGAAACCGGCATGTAGCATCGAAACCATGGGAACGTTTGAACCTTTTACGCTGCAGCATAAAGTGAAACCGCCTGAAGTATTCAGCCTACGGCGTAAAATCTGGCAGGCCATCGCATATGCTAGCAGTTATGGGTACGATCCGCGCAGATGGCGAATTGCCCATTCGCCGCGCGTTCTTATGTGCGATGCGATTGAAATGCGGGAGGTCATGGATGATTCGCGGCACCGTACGCCAACCAAGTATGCCGACCACAATAAGCTAATTATCGATGAGCTTATGCTCGGTGTCGAGCGGGGGCATAGTACCGTTTTTCCCACGACAATCCGCACCGCGGCGGGCATTGGCGACAATGCGGGCACAACTTTCTTGCGACTGTACGTAGAAACCGACTGTTATCTCAACGCCCGTTTAAAGCAAGAACAGCTATATATTCAGGAAACAGTTGCGCCATATATTGGTTGTGCTGCGGCAGATGTGTGTCTCTCTAGCCCGTATGCTACCCTGGCCGCAATTTCCAGTGCGGAAACCGAGCAGCACGAGCTAGATGTTATAACAGATGAGGCAGAGCGCCTCGGTATCCACCGAACGCCTTTTGCTGTACGCTCATTGGAACGACCGAGAGTCGGCAAGGGTCAATCCAATTTTGGCCCATGGCTAGGTTGTTACTTCGCGGAAGAGAAAAATTTGTTCCATAGCCAGCATATGCTTGCCTATGCAGCCAATCTTGGACTTATGGAGATGGGTATTCTGCCGAATGAGCCCCGGCCGATACGCTTTGCGAACGACTATAGACAGTAGTATCATTTGGCGTAGGCTTCCGCAGCGGTTTCTACGGCATCGGAAATTTGCATTGTTAGCTCTTCGGCTGCGCGGTTCCGGGCATAGTTTGGCCGGGCTAGACGCATCCGTTCAACCTGGATTAGTTTATTCAAGAACGGTATCGCCCTACGGCCTTTCTGCATAAATAACCTATAGTCTACAACAATAGACTTGTCTTCTACGGTAATGCCGTTATTTGTAGACAATTTGACAAAGACGGGGTGCTCTCGTTCATAGCGATCGTCTGCTAAATTGATCGGGAGAATAACGGCATTAAATTCACCGCGTGTACTGCCGCTACGCATACTTGCGGGTAGCACAAGATGCCTGGCGGTTTCGTCGGTAGCACCGTTTAAAAGCAGGCATAATGATGTTATGATTGCCGAAACTTCCAGCCTTATTAATTGCTCTTCATCGTGCGTTCGTAACATGGCGGTCTCAGCTTGCAGTAATTTGGGGCCTAACGCGGCGGCGGCAAGAGTATATGCGTGTGCGGCTTCGGTAATGGCTTGGAAATCATCGGTCGTGCAGAGCGCTTTATATGTACGTACAGCGGCTTGGTCCAAGAGTGTCTGCAGCTCGTTACCCGGGAAATAACCGGCTACTTCTTCGGCGCAGCGATCAAAGGTTGCTTCCGACGTGTCAAATAAATCTCGAGCTTGCTGCATAAGCTTCGTAGCTTCCTGTTCGGCTATAGCGGCTTTGGGCTCTATTGCCCGGGCATCGTAGCGAGACACCCTGCCCGCTTGTGTGTATAAGTCTGTTGCTTCGGCCTGTTTGCTGCGGGATTGTTCGGCCAAGATTTGCGCATGATCAAGTTGCATCCACGCGAGTGTATAAAATTCATTATTCGGCAATTCGCCATTATTCATTCGTAGCTCTAGGTTAGCCCGGTTAATACGTAACGTTTGCTCAGGAATAGCGGCTAAGTCATGAGAGGATTGGCTGACATACCAAGAGGTTTCGGCAGAGGGCGCTGGCCCTTGGCTGGCAACCTCAATCTCCGCTCGCCTGTCTTCTAATACTGCTAGTGATTCCTGCGCCGTCTCGTGCAAGTACTCCATGCAGTCAATCGCCGTAGTTGCTAATTGATCACGTGGGACGCCCTTGAGAGTGAATTCGTAGCTACCTGCTGGATAGTCTACATACGCTCGCAGTGTCGCAAACGATTTGCCTTGGTATTGGTCGAACCATCTGCCGTTGCCTAGTATGGCTGGGGGCAAAAAGGATTCGCCAAATTGACTCGCTTCGGCGACAGACAGTGCCAAAGCTATCCCGCCTTTTCTGTCGATAGTATTCATATCCCAGGGCTGTCGTGGTAGTGCCGGTAGTGTAACAGCTCGTAACGGCGAAAATTCACTTAATAGTGCCAGGGCGGTAAGGACGTGCAGGTAGTGTGTTGTGTCTTCGTCGCATACCTCTGGTGCGAGCAGCCGCCGCGCTGATTCTTGGATGGTTTTTAGGTAGCGTTGCTTATAATTTTTTGTGCCTGGTTGGTGGTATACATCTATACTTGCCGCTGCCACTAGTGCGCGGGCTCTTGTTAAGTCCGGGATAGTTTCGTCTTGGCTTAGCGTTGTTAGCTCCGACTGGGCCATTTGACG
The DNA here is from genome assembly GCA_035480575.1 of Saccharimonadales bacterium (SeqCode). GTDB lineage: Bacteria > Patescibacteriota > Saccharimonadia > Saccharimonadales > UBA4665 > PMNU01. Next base: position 63,274 of record DATIHR010000018.1, read on the forward strand.
TACATACGTCTGTTCGCTTGGCAAGTATGGTCTGCCGGTTTCGGGTTTGGGCTGCGAGCGCATCGCCTGGGATAGTTCGAACGTGGACCACGCCTTGTTGTACCTGTCTTGTGGCACCGTGCCGACATCCATCGTCTGTAGGGCAAGTAGATCGGTGATAGCAATTTTACCTAGTTGCGTATATACGGCGACACTATACCTGGCCAAAGCCTCTGCCGGCGGCGGTAGCTGATTCATACATGTATCCCCATTCGAGTCATACCGTAGCAGAATTGCTATGTATGAATCAAATTGTGCACATAAAAGCGTCTTATACGTCCGAAGAAAAAACGTACGTCACACGCTCGTGCCACGCTATGGGCGTTAAGGCGGCTTTGGATAGCACCGGTATAATTCGGCCTGCTGCGGCTTCTACGTCTAGAAAACGGTTTGGCAATATAGAGATTTGGTGCTCTGCTTGGAACGGGTTGGCGTTGGGATTGAGCTGTACCAGGGCGGGTACATCTGACCATTGGTTCCAGTCCGGTAGTTTTTTGTTGTCTACAGGTTGTGGTTCGGGAAAATGTAGGCCCGGCAGGCCACCGTTACGGTGTGTCTGCCATAAGGATGCAAGGTAAGCAGCGGAAAATAGTGGTTTGTTAGCGGTGGATTGAGGTAAATCGTATAATTCGCCCTGCGCAATGTGGCCTTCCGCAAGCCCGAGCGACGCCAGGGCAACATCGCTGTAGGCAGCTTCGCGCGCAATATAGTCTATGCCTACGGCGGCTACGACGGCGCTGGCAATAATTTGCTCGAATACTTTTTTTGGCGGTTCCTCGGCAAGCGGCTCTAGCAAGAAACACGTGCTGACGGCGGTGGTGCTTGCCTTAACACTCCTGCTCCATAGCGCAGCAGCGGCTAGTAACTTTGCGGCTTCAAAGCGCTTGGCCATTGCATGTGCACCCTCGGCGTAGGCCTCCTCGTAGAAGTGTCCAAGTTCTAGCGATATATTACTGAGTGTCATTGTGGTAAGTATACAGTGCGTTGTCTTTTACATTGCAGTTATATTGTTTTATTATAGCTTATTACATGATGGATAAACCTGCTTTACCGACCCCCACCCTTGCGCTTGAACAAACTTGCCCTGCCGATTTGCTGGGTTATGGCCGCACGTTTGATTACCTTGCTTCTTCGCCAAAGCGACTTGGACTATGTATTACAGTTGAACGCCACCCCAATACACCGCTTCAGGCACGCGAGATATCCACCGAGCTGCTAGATTCGGCGGAACCGCAGATTGCTTTGACTCACGAAGAGGCGAAGTATGTACACGAAAGATTGGGCACTATGTTAGTCCGCTGGCCGTTTCGCACAATGTTTTCGCGCGAGCACGGCCAGCGCCATATAAATCAGAGTGATACCAGTCGTAAACTGACGCCAAAAGTAGCTTTTTTGGCAGCGCATTGGCTAGGAAACCCAGCGCTAAGCGAGCGGATTATGCCTGAATCTACTACTAAATTGCTGAATCAAGGGAGGCGCCTCGCTTGCCTGCAGTATGCACTAAAAGGCATGTACATACAGGACGCGGTAGATGGATTAGGGTCGAGAGATCCAGGAATGGATTACGCCACCACCCAAGCACACCTGCGTGCGTTATTGCGGGATCAATTAATAGAACGTTCGCCCCAGGGTATCCATGCGTTGTTTACCGTTAGCGAATCTGTTAAGCCCTATGTCACCGACCTACTCACCGGGCTACACAATGTGCGCAACGACACATATGCAACTGCTTTACGTAGAGAAACACTAGGGCAGATAACAACTAAAACGGACTTGTACGGCAGGATTGCGCACGGCGCAATCGTAGGCGTACTAAACACCGAACGCAGGATACGCAGCTAGCCTTAGTCGCGTCGTTTGGCCTTAACGCCTACTATACTAATAAATATTTTAAGTTGGAATGCTACATATTTATTGCCAGCCACTATTGTGACGGTGTGGTGACGGGTGTCTCTGTTGGCTGCTGGGCAATGGGCAGACTGAACGAGAACATGGACCCTTGCCCTGCCTCGGAGTGCTCAAGCGCGAGTTCGCCCCCCATACCCTCGGCCATAAGGCGCGAGATGTACAAACCCAGCCCGGTGCCCCTAGTTGTGTCGCGCGTCATAAGGTCGCCGCTTGCTTGCTGGAATTTCCGAAACAGTAGCTTTTGCTGTTCGGGTGGTATGCCTCGGCCGGTGTCTTGAATAGCGGTTTTGACTGTGTCGCCCTCTACGCGGACATCTACGGTAACGCCACCGGTCTCTGTAAATTTGATGGCATTGCCGAGCAGGTTATACAAAATTTGCTTGGTCCGGTCTTTATCGCCATACGTCAGGGGCAGTTTTTGTAATGTCAGGGCGTCGACATTAATTTTTAGATACAGGTCTTTTTGCCTGGCTAGCTGTCCCATTTCGTAGAAGATTCGTTCTATGACTTCATCTATGGCGAATGGCTGTTTGTGGTATACCATTTTGCCCTGTTCTATACGCGAGGCATCCAAAAAGTCGTTGACGATTTCGATAAGGCGCGTACTGGCCTCGTGGACGTCGTCGATGAGTTCTTTAAGACTGGCATCGCGCAGGGCCTCGGTGTAGTAGCTAAGAATCATGGACGTGTTGCCTTTTATGGCTGTAAGCGGCGTGCGCAGCTCGTGCGAGGCAATGGACAAGAACTCGTCTTTGGAACGGTCAAGTAACTTCTCTTCGGTTATATCCTCGAACAATATGGCGACGCCGAGGACTTGGCTGTTGCCCGTTTCGGTAACGGGTGTCAGCAGTATGCGTAAAATGCGCGATCCGACATCTATCGACTTTATGGTCAGCTTGGCACGTTCGTGCTGCACCTGCATGATCCCCGCCTGTATGTTGAGGCCTGGTAGCGCGTCGGCAATGGCATCTACAGTAAGTGGTACGGCGTCTTTTAGGCTGAGTATTGTGCTTAGTGCCTGATTTTTGAGGATAATATGACCAAATGTGTCTATAAGGACAAAACCAAGCGATAGGCCTTCTATAGAAGCACTGAGGCGGGCTTCTTCGGCGTGCAGTTCGTCTGTGCGTTCGCGCAGGCTAGCAATGAGGGCAGCGTTTGTTGCCATAGAAGATACTTGGTTGGCGAGCGATGAGAACCACGTGGCGTCGCGGTTTTCGAGCGCAAGTAAACGGACATAGCTGGCTTCGTTTGCTTGGGAATAGCCGGCAATTAAGCAACCGACCACCGTGCCGCTTTCAATGATTGGTGCAGCTAAAAAGGTATGCAAGTTAATAATCGCCAGCGAATCATCGCCAAATTGTTCGCGCAGGTCGGGCTGACTCACGAGCACGCCCATTTCATTTTTGCCTACCTGTTGCAAAATTTTTTCTAGCGCTGGCTGCTCCATGTAGGCGACCTTCTGGCGTTCCTGACTGTTGTAGCCAAAAGCCGCCGCAATTGTTACGCCGTGCTGGCCGCGGAGTGCGACAAAGCTTTTTTCAAAACTCATATCGGTTACAAGGCGCTCCGTAGCCAGTTCTAGCACCTCTGTCATAGACTGGCATTTAATAAGAGACATACTAAGCCGCTGCAGCGAAACATTACGCTCCATGGCGCGTTCCAGGTGTAGCTTGGTGTCTACTAATTGTTTGTCTAGGGAATCGGGCGGGTTATTGTCCATAAAAATCAGAAAGTTCTTATGCTTTTTATTCTACGCTAGCGTGCCGCCGGGCCAAAGCGTTCGGCTTTAATATGCATGGGCGGAATGTCAGCTGCCGCGAGTAAGCCGGTAGCTAGTTCTACGAACGGTGTGCTGCCGCATACATAACAAAGCGGCGGTGTGCTTGCGCTTGACAACGTGTTGAGCGCTTCGCGCACCAGGGAATCGTTAATAAGGCCAGTGTTGCCTTGCCAGGCGGCTGGGTGCTCGCCCGCTATGGTTATGAGCGCTGGGCTATGTGGGGCGAGCAGCTCTTTTTTATAGATGATGTCATCGTACGAGCGTACTCCATATATAAGCTGTATGGGGGCTGTCGACTCTGCGGACGCATGCGCCTGCAAAATACACCGAAGCGGCACGACACCCGAACCGCCCCCAAGCAGCAAAACAGGATCGGTGTTCTCTGGTTGCCATACAAAAAATTTCCCCAGTGGCCCCCGCAGTTCTAGGCGGTCGCCTGGCTTAATGTTGGAGAATAGGTACGGCGTAACCTCGCCGTCATCTACCAAAGCAATGGTTAATTGCAGTTTGTTAGAGCCGTCGGCTGCCGAAGCGGCCGAATACAGCCGCGCTGCTTGGTAGCCATCCTCGGCTGTTAAGCGAATCTCGTAATGTTGGCCTGCCAAGTGGCGAACGGGGTCGACAAATGTAAACGTAATTGTTTTAACATCTGGCGTTTCGTTCACAATACTCGTGACAGTGGCAATGTGCCAGTCGCTAGGGTTATGCATCGGTGTCGTACCGTTGTTCGCGCCACGGATCGCCGTAGTTGTGGTAGCCGCTTACTTCCCACAGGCCCGGATGGTCCACGGGTGTAAACGTAAGCTTTTGTATCCATTTTGCGCTTTTCCAAAAATATAAGTGCGGCACGAACAAGCGGGCCGGGCCACCATGCTCGTCTGTTAGCGGTTCGTCGTGTGCCTTGGTAGCGACAAGTGCCTGTGCGTTTGTAACATCGGTAATCGGCAGGTTGGTAGTGTAACCGCCATAGCTGCTGGCTATAACGTAGTGAGCTTTGTCGGTAAGACCGCCGGCGAGCGCGATAAGCTCGTCTACTGCCACGCCTTCCCAGGGCATGCCCAGGCGACTCCAGCGAGTAACGCAGTGGATATCGGTAAGTTTGGTGGTTTTGGGCAGCTTGTTGAACGCCGCCCAATCAAGCGTAATAGGTTTGTTAACCTCGCCATCAATAGTAAGCGACCATTCGTTGGTCGTAACATGCGGCGTGGCACCATAGGTAAGCACCGGCCAGTAGTTTACTTCGGACTGCCCGGGCGGCAGCCGCTTGCCGCTATGTGGTTTACCCTGAAAGCCTGGATTAATCAGCGCCATACTTCTAGTGTAGCACCACCTGCAGGGTGTCTTTTTAACACATTCATTTGACCAAGTGTTTGGTATTGTGCATAAAATATGGCATGAGATCTTTACCCGGTGTACCCCTTCATGTCTATATGGCCGAAGAAAGTTATTGGAATGAAGATCGTGCTTTAGTACCGCCGCCCACGGTGTCTAACAAGCTACGTAGCTTTTTTACTGATCTTTCGGCAAACACGAAGTGTCTATATGACAACTACAACGACCTCATTGCGCCGGGCATGGTCGTGCAACGTTTTCCCCTTACGGATGGCGAGATCGTACCGTCTCTTAAGGCGGGTCAGTCAGGGCTTATGCAGCTTATTATCGACCAACGTATTACGGACAAGCCGGGGTTTACTAATCCTTACGCGCATAGAAAAGGAATCGTTCCAGAGGATTTTGACGCCCTTGCAGACCTTATGGAATCGGACGACATTTATGTTGGGCCCTCTGCTGCAACACGCATTAGTGCGGTGGCTGGGCGGTTGCTTGTACGTTCCGTTATGTATGTGCGCGGCAGTACGAAGCCGAATACCGAGCACACGGGCGTGTATGCCTCGACTCTTGGCAAATCGAGTATGCTAGGCCTACGTCCGGGCATTGCGCTGGGCACACTTGTTGTTGGGCGAACCGAAACAACCAACCACTCGCTGTTCATGTCTGACACCAAGGTAACGCACGCTACTAAAATAATGTACGCTTAGCGGCAGCCTGTTATACTTGCCTCATGATTAAAGCGGTTATTTTCGATGCTGACGGAGTGATGATCAATAGCGATCGGTTTATTGATGTGCTCAAGCACGACTATCAGGTAGACGAAGCAAAGGCAAAAGAATTTTTTACGACTACGTTCCAAACGTGCCTGGTAGGCGAAGCCGACCTTAAGCAGTCTATTGCGCCTTATTTGCCATCATTCGGATGGAAAGGCACTGTCGATGACTTTTTGCACTATTGGTTTAGCGTAGAGCACAAATTGAACGAGCCACTTGTGCAGTACGTCGGCCAATTGCGTGCCCGCGGCATTTGGTGCGTGCTGGCTACAAATAACGAAAAATACCGCGCCCAGTACATGTTCGAAAATATGGGCTTCGACGGCATGTTCGACAAAGTGTATGCATCGGCGCATCTTGGCATTAAAAAGCCGGCTATGGACTTTTTTGGGCGTGTCGTACAGGAAATGCAAGAGCTGCAGTCCAGCCAAACTATGGACGACGAAGTGCTGTTTTGGGGTGACGAGCAAGCAAACATCGACGGCGCCACCGCGTACGGCATACACGCAGAATTTTATACCGACTATCCGGCATTTGCGAAGACTATGCAAGAAAAGTACGGACTATAATATAAGTATAATTACGAATAAGAGCATAAGCGTAAGGAGCACAGCATGATAGACCCAGTCTACGACCCTGTATATAAGCAAGCACGAGATTTGCAGTTTCAGGTGCACGACTCAATTGATAACCAAAACCACCCCTCGGCCATGGTACTTAAAAACGAAATGCAGCACCTGGTAGACGAGCTGGAACAACGCAAAAATCCCCGCGACATCGAAAACCGCATTAAAGCTATCCAGCACAGCATGCTCGAGGCGCGTTCGCAAACACACAGC
>DATIHR010000019.1:0-17949 GCA_035480575.1 Saccharimonadales bacterium (SeqCode)
TACGAGATTAGCCTAAAAGACGCCCAGGTTATGCAAAAGAACGCTAAGCTGGGTGATTTAGTGGAAGTGCACGAAAAAGTCAACGATTTTGGCCGCGTTGCAGCACAAACTGCCAAGCAGGTTATTTTACAACGCTTGCGTGAAGCCGAACGCGAGATTGTTATGACCGAGTACGAAGACAAAATTGGCACGGTTATTAACGCTCTAGTTGCACGAGTAGAAGGCAACATCGTGCGTGTCGACCTTGGCAAGGCGCAAGGCATTATGCCCAGGAGCGAGCAAATTCAGGGCGAGCGCTATTATCCTGGCCAGCGTTTAAAGGTGTACCTGAAGGACGTTGAACGCGGCTTGCGTGGCCCGCAGCTAGTTGTATCTCGCGGTAGTACGCAATTCATCGAATGGCTCTTTAAAGCCGAAGTACCAGAAATGGAAAGTGGTGCTGTTGAAATTAAGGGCATGGCCCGCGAGGCGGGTGTACGCACTAAGCTCGCTGTGCACAGCACCGTACCTGGTGTTGACCCCGTAGGCACCTTTGTAGGTGGCCACGGTACTCGTGTGAACGCGGTCATGAGCGAAGTTGGCGAACAAGAAAAGATCGACATTATTGTCTGGAAGGAAGAGGCTAAGGCGTACATTAGTGAAGCGCTTAGCCCGACTAAAGTAAGCCGGGTAGATATTGACGAGGCGAATAAGAAGGCCAAAGTAATTGTGCCTGAAGATCAGCTGAGTATTGCCATTGGCCGCGGCGGTCAGAATGTGCGGCTTGCCAGCAAGCTGACTGGTTACGAACTCGATATTGAAGCCGAAAAGGCCGGTGCAGCGCCTGTTGTCGAGGCTAAGCCAGTGGCTAACGGCAAAGCCGCAACACCAAAGCTTAAGAAGAAGAGCGAGTTGGAAAGCAGCTTGCTGGAAGCAATCGAAGAACACGGCGAGTAATGCATTACGAAGCATTTCGCGCGAAGGTTGAAGGCGAACTCTTTACTCTTCGCCGCAGAGATGCTGCGCATGGCATACACGTGTTGCGGGCCATCGGCAAAGTGCCTGAGCACGCCAATATACAAGCAACCATCATGTGGTGGAGGCCAGTGGTGCAGCTGGCTGCCCCATTTGTAGCGGTAGCGTCAAGTCATTCGGATGCTGTGCGCACGCGCCCCTATGACGTCTATGTAGGCAATAGTGACCCAGATGGCGCCGACGTTTGGGTACGGCATGGGGCTAGGCATCGCGCTTTGGTCGCTGAAACTACACGCGAAGAACACGCACGATTACTACACGTCCAGGCGGAATTTCCGGGGTACGTAGCTCTTGCTGGGCTGCGTCAAAGTCTAGGTATCGATCGTATTAGCTATATAGAAGGCACGCCAAATACGCTTGAAGTTAATGGCACTCCCACTATGTCCGGAGAGATGTGCAGGGTGCATGAAAGTTTGAATTTAGCACTCTTGACCAGCAGTCAAGGGCGCTAGATATCTCTCGCTGCGCCACCTGCCGCCCGGCTATCTCGCCAGTTTTTTCTCCAGTACTCCCTCGTCGTACCTATAGGTACGACTCCTTCCGTGCTTCGTAAAAACTACCAAGCTAGCCGTACTGCAGAAGCCGAATCGAGAGATATCTAGCACTCTTGACTGCTGAGTGCTAACTCGTTATTATTATTCTATGACTCCAAATAGCGCAGATTTCCAAGATTTTTTGAACCACCTTACTAACAATGCTTTAGAAAGCCTAAAGCATGCCGATGCCATTGCGCGCAGCTTTGGCAGCGCATACGTTGGCACCGAGCACTTGTTGCTTGGCATTTTGGCTCAGGAAACCTCTATGGGCGCCAAGATATTAGAGGGCGCAGGCGTAACATTGGATCGTGCCCGTATCGCGCTTAACCTGACACCCAAAACATTGGTTGTACACGCTGGTGCCAAGGGTCTCAGCGAGACCGCCAAGCTGACACTTAAAATGGCCTACGATACGGCCCAAGAATACAACCAAGAATTTTGTGGTACAGAGCACATTCTGGAAGCATTACTGAGCCAAAAGAACGCGCGTGCGACCTCACTGCTGCGCACTATGAACGTCGATGTTGACTCCCTGGTAGGCGAGCTCGAGCAATTCTTGAGCCGCCAACAATACGAAGACGAAGATAGCGTAAACGCCAGTGATGTTCGACCGCGGAGCGGCGGGCGCAACAAAGGCCGCAAGACTGCCCTCGATTTTTTTGGTACCGACATGACGGCAGAGGCTCGCAGTGGCAAATTAGACCCGGTTGTCGGCCGCGAAGCGCAAATTCGCCGCGTCATTACTATCCTGAACCGCCGTACTAAAAATAATCCGGTCCTTATTGGCGAGCCAGGCGTTGGCAAGACAGCTATTGTAGAGGGCTTGGCACAGCGTATCGTTGCAGAAGACGTACCAGACAGCCTGCTGGATAAGCGGATTGTAATGCTAGACCTAGCTGGCATGATTGCCGGCACCAAATATCGTGGCGAATTCGAAGAGCGCCTTAAGAAGGTAATGGCCGAGCTGGCTGGCGACAACAAGACAATTGTATTCATAGACGAGCTACACCTTATCGTTGGAGCTGGCGCTGCCGAAGGCGCCATGGACGCTGGTAATATTTTGAAGCCAGTGCTGGCCCGTGGCAAAATTCAACTTATTGGCGCAACAACCACTGCTGAGTACACTAAGCACATCGAAAAAGACGCCGCTCTAGAGCGCCGATTCCAGCCGGTGCAGGTGCCAGAAACTACACTGCCAGAAACGCTGGCTATTTTGAAAGGTCTCCGCAAGCACTATGAAGCGTTCCATGGTGTTTCTGTAGACGATGACGTATTAGACGACATTGTCGGCCTAAGCGCACGGTATATTAACGATCGGTACATGCCCGATAAAGCCATTGACCTGCTTGATGAAACCGCTGCACACCTGCGGGTTAGCAAAGGCAAGACTTCGCCCGAAGTACGCCGCCTGCAAAAAGAGCTTAAGCTTGTGAGCACTCGTATAGATGACGCTGTGGACAACGAGGACTACCAGAAGGCAGCCGAATACAAGACCCGCGCCTCCCAAATTAACGAAGAGCTTGCTAAACATCAGGCGAGTGATAAGGACGTTAAGCGTATTGTGCTTAAGAATGATGATGTCGCCGAAGTAGTGGCTCGCATGACCGGGGTACCGGTTAAGAAGGTTATTCGTAGCGAGGCCAAGTACTTGTTGAACCTGGAAAAAAACATTGGCAAGCATATTATCGGCCAGAGCGAGGCTGTCGAGGCGGTCGCCCGTGCGGTGCGCCGCAGCCGGTCCGGTATTGGGTCCGACAAACGGCCTATTGGCTCGTTTATCTTCCTTGGCCCGACGGGCGTTGGTAAGACCGAGCTGGCCCGGGTGCTGGCCCGCGAATTTTTTGGCTCCGACGAAGCACTGGTAAAAATAGATATGAGCGAGTTCAGAGAGCATCATAACGTATCCCGGCTCGTTGGTGCTCCCGCCGGCTATGTCGGCTACGATGACGGTGGCCAGCTAACCGATAAAATTCGCCGCCGCCCATATAGCTTGGTACTGTTTGACGAGATCGAGAAGGCGCACCCTGATAGTTTCAATATGCTATTACAAATTTTGGAAGATGGTAGCCTTACTGACGCTAAGGGTCGCAAGATTGACTTTACGAATACCATTGTCATCATGACCTCTAACATCGGCGCCGAAAAGTTACAAAAAGAAGCCTCGCTTGGCTTCCATGCCGACCGCCAAAGCGACCTTGATGACCTAGAGGCGCTCCATAACGCGAACAAGGATAAAGTGCTCGACGAGCTTAAGAAAACCATGCGCCCAGAGTTCCTAAATCGTATCGATAAAGTGGTCGTGTTCCATGCGCTCACCAAGAAAGATATCTTCAAGATTATCGATCTACAAATCGAAGAATTCGCACAACGCTTGCGCAAGCATGGTCTGGGTATTAAGCTAACGACTGCAGCCAAACAGTACATGCTCGATAAGGGGTACGATGCCAAGAATGGCGTTCGCCCTATGCGCCGGTTACTGCAAGATACCGTAGAAGACCATATTGCCGAAGCGTTATTGGCCGAAACATACCACAAGGGTGATATCGTAAGCGTCAGTGTCAAAGACGGCAATCTGACGTATTCCACCATAACCGAATAATCGGTACTATATAGCTATGAGCTTTATGCGTCGTATAACGCCGCCTCTGGTGTTCGTTACACTACTTGCGGCTGGTGGCCTGCTCTTTTTGCAACGAGAGCGGCTCTTGGATACCATTGCGTTGCGTGGCTATCAGCCAAGCGCGGATGTTCAAGCGCTCGCCAAGGCTACAACCATGACCCCACTTGCAGACCGTTTGTTTTATGTAAACCATCCGGTGCTAGCGGCTCGCGACTTGTTCAATCAATACTGTACAGACGACACCGATCAAGTGGCGACGCTGGGTTGTTATAAGGGCGATCGCAACGGTATTTATGTGTACGATGTCAGCGACGCTCGCCTGAATGGCGTAAAAGAGGTAACGGCCGCACACGAAATGTTGCACCAGGCGTACGACCGCCTGGGGCATACCGAAAAACAACACATAAATAGTCTGCTGCAAGCCTATTACGCCCAGATGACCGACCAGACGATTCGTGACCAAATAGAAAGCTACAAAAAAAGCGAACCTGGCCAGCTGGTAAACGAAATGCATTCCATATTCGCAACACAGGTACGCGATTTGCCACCCGAACTTGAAACGTATTACGCGCGCTATTTTAGCGATCGTTTGGCAATTGTGGCATTCTACGAACAATATCAGGCCGAGTTCAATAATCGCCGCAAGCAAATTGCTGATTATGACACCCAGCTAAATAGCCTTAAGAAGCAAATAGACGAGCACAAGGCCAGCCTGAAATCGCGTGAAACGCAACTGGCGGCCCAGCGAACGCAGCTAGACGAGTATTTGGACCACGACATGATAGCCGAATATAACGCTGCTGTGCCCGGCTTTAATACGCAGGTGAATGCATACCGTTCAGAAGTCAGTGAAACGAATGCTGTTATTAATCGATTCAACACTATCCTGGACGCGCGCAATGCGATAGCCATTCAGGAAGAAGAGCTACAAAAAGCCCTAGACAGCCAAATCCAAACTGCCCCCTAACTCTTTGTGATAAAATTACCAGTACTATGACAGATAAACCAGCAACCCTTGATCAAAGGTTAGATCGAATAGACGCTCAGCTTGAGCGAATCGCAACTGCTGTCGTCAAAAATTCTGAGCGTACTAACAAAAAAATTGATACTGTCGAAACGAACCTGAGAGTCCAAATAGATATCTACGCTCGTGCTGTTGATGCATATGCAAAGCAATCAGAGACATACATGCAAGAGATGTTAGCGCTCGGCAATAAAGTAGACCGTTTAGAAAAACAAATTGAACAAATTGCCGCACATTTGAACATAAAACTTGCTTACTAAGGACCGTCACCATGGAAGCGTACTGATGGCTAGAGACAAGGTAAGATACGTCTGTACTAATTGTGGCGAGGCGAGCTTAAGTTGGGCTGGTAAATGTCCGCAGTGCGGGGCTTGGAATACGCTGCAAGAAGAAGTTGTCGTACAGCGTGCTGGTAGCGCAGTTGCTGGCACGCCTAGCGGACGAGCACTGCAAGTGTCGCCCATTGGCGGTCTCATTACACGCGACCAACAGCGTATTGTAACGGGCATAGCCGATGTCGATACGGTACTGGGTGGCGGTATCGTTCGTGGTAGCGTTAACCTTATTGCCGGCCAGCCAGGCATCGGTAAGAGCACACTGCTGTTGCAGCTAGCAAATACTATCGCTAAAACGCACCGAGTATTGTACGTAAGCGGCGAGGAATCAGGCCACCAGATTGGCCTCCGCGCGAAACGCTTGAGCGCAACCACTAAGACGTTACAACTAGCCACGACTAACAGTGCCGATGACATCGCAACAACTATAGAAGGCGGTGCGTACGATTTTGTAATAGTCGACTCCATACAGACCATTGCGACAAGCCTGGTGGCATCGGCCGCCGGCAGTGTCGGCCAAATTACTAACAGTGCCCATTTGCTTATTAACGCCGCCAAGGGCTCCGGTACGGCCGTTATGCTTGTTGGCCACGTTACTAAAGAGGGCATGATTGCCGGGCCAAAAGTACTCGAGCATGTGGTAGATGTAGTGCTGCAATTAGAGGGCGACCGGTACGGTGGTTTTAAAATACTACGAGCCACCAAAAACAGGTTCGGCCCGACAACCGAAGCCGGCATATTCGAAATGGACGATGCGGGGCTTCGCCCGGTCGATAATCCATCTGCTGCCTTGCTTGCCGAACGGCAGGTGAGTGATGGGTCAATTGTACTGGCGACTATGGAGGGCACGCGACCGCTGCTGGTCGAAGTACAGGCATTAGTCAATAAAACCTCATACGGGTACCCAAAGCGGGCCGCTAGCGGTATAGATTTAAATCGCGTTAATTTGCTGGTCGCAATGCTTGAGCGCCGTACTAAGCTGTCGCTGGCCGAGCAAGACATTTACATAAATATTGTAGGCGGTATTAAAATAACCGAGCCTGCAGCCGATTTAGCGGTGTGTATGGCGATTGGCTCGGCGGCCAAGGGTTTGCAGCTAAAAGCGAATGCTGTCGTGTTTGGCGAACTAGGCCTGAGTGGCGAGGTGCGCCACGTGCCGCATATAGAAAAGCGTATTGCCGAGGCCAAGAAACTAGGCTTTGATGCAGCTATTGGCCCATTGCAACGAGGCGGCAAAAAAACGAGTTTCTTGCACAGTGTGCCCGACATCCGTAGTGCGCTCAATCAATTTCTCGACTAGCGGATGCGAACCTCTCGTGTTTCGGGCTTGCGGATAGCCGCAGTGAGGCGCAGGCCAACGAAAGATACTGTATAATAAAGAATCAATGTTAGATATATTACAATTGCTGCTTTTAGCAGGCATTGGATATTCCTTATGGCGACCCGCAGGTAGCCATAGTTTGTCTTTGTTTGCGAAGCAGAATAAGGTTATTTTAGACAGTTGCACGCTTATAGACGGGCGTGTTACCGAAATCGTGCGCACCGGGTTTATGGTAAGCGACCTCATTATTCCGCAGTTCATTATTAGCGAGCTGCAAATGTTGGCTGACGGTAACGACTCGCATAAGCGCGAACGTGCCCGCTATGGCCTGGATATTGCGCACCAGCTGCAGGATACCGCACCAGTACGGGTTATTGTTGACCGGACCGTTTTCGAGAACGCTAGTACCAACGACGACAAGCTCGTGTTGCTTGCCAAAAAAATAAAAGCGCAGTTATACACTACCGACTACAATCTCGCCAAGGTGGCGGCCGTAGAAGGGGTAAAAGTATTGAATATCAACGAGCTTGCCCATAGCCTGCGGCCTATTACACTGCCTGGCGAGACACTGACGATTAAAATTATTCAAAAGGGAAGTAACCGCGACCAAGGTGTTGGTTATTTAGACGATGGCACCATGATTGTTATAGAGGGCGGCGCACGGTTCGTTGGGCGTGAGGTGCCTATTAGTGTCACGCGTATGCACCAGACCGTTGCCGGCAAAATGGTGTTTGGCCAGGTCAAAATACCTAAGGCCACGCCTCAAGCCAAAGCGCAAGAGCAGACAAAACCTGCCCCAGCGCCCACGCCGGCTACGCCTAAAAATATATTACGTAGCCGTTTGCGTCCTCGCAATAACTAGACAGCTAGAAAATTGGCGGCTTTGGCCTGCGCCCATCTCTTCAGTTGTTGAAGGTGACGGTTTTTTGGTCGCTACTGTCGTAGAGTACGCTGTCTATTACGCGCACCTGCACGGTACTAGTCCCTGCGTTGTCGGCCTTATATTTGAACTGATACGTCCATACATCAGGGTCGCCAACTTCTACGCTTTCAGCTGTTTGTCCGTTCACGATGAGCGACAAGGTACCAGCTGGGGCGGTTGTGTATGTGCCACCAGTTAATGGGTGTGTTCCTTTGGCAATCGTGACTATGAGTGTACAGGTAGATCCTACGTCGCACTCATCGGGTGCTGTAAGGGTTATATTTGGTTTATCGTCATTACAGTTATGCACGTCATCGCTCTCGCTTGTGGAGGCCCCACTGCCGCCAGCAGTGCCTACAAAGTTATCGGCCGAGAAGTTGCTCGTGTTGCCGCCTGCATCGGTTTTTTTGGCAAGGTCGGGTGTACACGATGTAGCCTGTTTACCAGATACAAGGTCGGTTGTGCGGCTCGTATTGCCACTGCCCTTGGGCGCAACGTACCACGATGGGAATATGTCGGTGCCGCTACTTGGGACAATCTCGCCGTTGCGCGATATTTTGCCGCGTACTACAAAGGCCGGTAGTGTCTTTATGCCTGAAGGTACTTGCCAGTTGTTGGGTTTCAGGTCTGCGTGGGCACCTTCCATCCAGCCGCGCACAATGGGTTCGGTCATAGTTTCCATGTTGCCGGTCATGGCAACGGTGCGGGTGTGGTAACCAACCCAGGTAACTGCAGTGTATTGGTTGGACCAGCTGGCCATAAGACCATCGTACGCGTCGTTAGTAGTGCCGGTCTTGATGGCGAACTCCCAGCCCTTGAAACGGTGGAACTTGTAACCGAACGAGCGCAAGGCTGTACAATCGGTAGCAGTACAACTGCCGGGTAGGTAGCTTGCCTTCGGGTCAGAGGCCATGTTTGTAACAATGTAGGCAGCTTCGGGGCGTACGACTTGCTTGCCCTTAGGTTGCTTAAACTCATCGAGTACTTTGTTGCTGCCGTCGGTAATTTTAAGGATGTAGGTTTTTGGTATAGAGTTGCCAAGCCTGGCAATAGATGCAATGCCGTTCACGTGATCATCTAAATGCAGGTAAGAACCGTCACCAATGGCTGACGAAGCGAAACATTGGTCTTCTTGGTCGCTGGTAGCTTTAGACACATCGACGCCCTTTTGGTAACAGCGGTAGCCGTCGGTATTACCCATGAGTGCCTTAGCGGTAGAGATTGTCTTATTTATAGACGGCAGGCGGTCGGCCGTTGTGTCGTTTGGCAGCGCTGAAAGCATGGCTTTTACAGCGGTTATGTTACGGGAACCACCTAGGGCATAGCGCAGTGTAATGGGGCCAGGGAAGTTAAAGTCGTAATCCATTAAGCAGTTGCCGCCATTTTTGGGTAGGGCGGGATTCGTACACGGATATCCGGGCAGTGGGCCTTTTTGGTCGTAGAGCACGGAACCGGCACCGGCATCGGTGTGGTTTTCAATGAAGCTGACGTAGTCGTACGGCTTAAAGCTAGAGCCTGGCGAAATATTGGCATCGGTTGCGTAGTTAAACTCGCCGTATTCGGGATTGTTAAAGTCTACACCACCAACGGCAGCAACGATTTGGCCTGTTTTGTTGTCTTCGGCGACAAATGCGGCCTGGTCGCCACGCTGGCGTTTAATGATCGGTAGCGCCGCCTGAACGTTCTTTTCGGCTAGATCCTGTAGCTTAAGGTCTAGCGTAGTAATAACGCGCCAGCCGCCACGCTGTACGGTCTTGGCGCCATACTTTGTTTCTAGCTCTTGCTTGGCGGCCAATACAAAGTATGGCGCCTTGATGCCGGTATAGAGCGATGGCTGCTGGGGTTTTACCTGGGCGAGTACGTCCACGGTCTTGGCAGTTTTAGCCTCTTCTTTAGTGATCATTTTTTGATTCGCCATTTGATCAATAATGTATTGCTGCCGTGCAATCAACAGTTTGGCGTCGTAATTCGGCCCATAGGGCGAGTACGTGCTAGGCGCTTTAGGAATAGCAGCAAGCATAGATGCCTGTGCAATGGTTAAGTCTTTAGCGTCAACGCCAAAGTAATCTTGTGCCGCTACCTGTACGCCAACGGCGACTGGGCCATATGGTGCGGCATTAAGGTAGCCGGTAAGAATATCTTCTTTGGAATATTCCCGTTCAAGCTCTACGGCCAGGATAACCTCTTTTATTTTGTGTCCAATGGTGCGGTCGGCGGTCCATTCGCGGTCCAGTTTAACTAGCTGCTGGCTAATAGTAGAACCACCTTGTACGCCACCGCCTCTATTAGTTAGGTTGTTGACGCCGGCACGGGCAATACCGCGTACGTCGAATGCGCCGTGCTTGTAATAGTCTTTGTCTTCTACAGCTACGGTTGCGTCGCGGATAGTTTTAGCGATTTTTTCGGTAGATACTGGCTGGCGTTTTACCGCATTGTAGTCTTGCCACAAGATGGTCGTGCCGGAACGGTCATAATACGTAATGCTGCCGCCCAAGTTGCTGCCAGATAGGTCATTAATACGCGGCAAGTCTTTCCTGAAGTACGCAAACACGCCGACAACCAAAATAAAGCCGACCACAATACCTGCGCCCAGTAATTTAAGGGCCATAATAGCGCCGTCGCGGCTAAACCAGAACTGTGCGACTCGCTTGGGGTGCATGCGGTACAAAATACGCTTAAAGCGATTTTTGGGCAGCGTACTCAGGTAGGCGGCTCGCCGTCTGGCCCGTGCATCGCGGCTGGCCTTAATACGCTCGCTGAGACTACGGTTTAATTTAATAGCATTACCGCTTTTCGTGGTAAAGGTATTTTTTCCAGGTCGCTTACGACCTGTCTGACGGCCCGTGGGCCGGTTTTGACTATTCATATATTGATTCGGATCCATACCTTAAACTAAC
Source organism: Saccharimonadales bacterium (SeqCode) (assembly GCA_035480575.1). Taxonomy (GTDB): domain Bacteria; phylum Patescibacteriota; class Saccharimonadia; order Saccharimonadales; family UBA4665; genus PMNU01. Next base: position 10,670 of record DATIHR010000019.1, read on the forward strand.
CGCATTATACCAAATGCTATAGTTTAACGTGCAATAGCTGATTTTATATCCGCTTCAGCTTCTCTTAAGATGGTATTATTGGTGCTAAGGAGAAATACATGTCGGATATGACGCTTTCTGAAGAACTAACGTGGCGTGGTTTTGTAAACCAGACAACCTACAAAGATATGCGTGCGCTCGATGGCGCCCCTATTAGTTTTTATTTTGGCGTTGACCCCAGCTCGGACAGTATGACTATTGGCAATCTTGCTGCGGCGATGATGGTGCGCCATTTTATGGCTCGTGGACATAAAGCGTTTTTACTGGTTGGCGGGGCCACCGGCATGATTGGTGATCCGGACGGTAAAAAGCAGGAGCGCGATTTACTATCGCTCGACGACATTGCCCGTAATAAGGCGGCTATTAGCAAACAGTACCAGACGGTGTTTGCCGGGCAGGAATTTACTGTTGTCGATAACTATGACTGGTTTAAGGATATGGGGTACCTGCAATTCTTGCGCGACATTGGCAAGCATGTACCCATGCGCCAGATGCTCGGGCGCGATTTTGTACAAAGCCGCTTGGGCGAAGACGGTGCCGGCATTAGCTACGCCGAGTTCAGCTATTCGCTTATACAGGGCTATGACTTCTTGCATTTATACCGAGAGCACGATGTAACGCTACAGGTGTGCGGTGCGGACCAGTGGGGTAATAGCATTACTGGTGTAGATTTAATTCGCCGCATTGCAGGCGTAGAGGCGCATGTGTACTCGGTGCCGCTTGTCGTGAACAAGGCGACCGGTGTTAAATTTGGTAAAAGCGAAGCTGGCGCGGTGTGGCTTGACCCGGCTAAAACCAGCCCGACGCAGTTTTATCAGTTTTGGATAAACTGCGACGATGGCGGCATAGAGGAATACCTCAAGGTTTACACGATGCTGGCTAAAACTGAAGTTGACGAACTTGTTGCAAGGCACCGCGAGAACCCGCGTGAGCGTGTAGCTCAAAAGAGATTAGCCGAGGAAGTTACGAAACTTATCCACGGAGACGAACAGCTAGTGATTGCTCAAAAAATTACTGAGGTACTTACGGGCAACCGCCCCCTGGCAGAACTAGACGATGCCGCCCTTGCAGCAATGCGCAAAGAAGTTCCGGCTATACAAGCAGGTACGGGCGCTGAACTAGCGGATGTGCTGGAACGCACAGGCTTGGCAAGCTCTAAAACAGAGGCCCGCAGGCTTATAAAAGAAAAAGCAATCGCCATAAATGGGCAAAAGACCCAAAAAGAAACATTAGAAGATAGCGACTTTACGAACGGCTGCTTACTCATTAGAAAAGGCAAGGCTTTTAAAGATTCTGCTCTCGTGGAACGGGGCTAGTGGCGGCCGAGCAACCAGCCGCGGAGCCACTGACGTTGCGGCAAGCACTGCGCACTGACGTTACAGACTATTTCGCAGGCGTTCCAGCCGTATGGCAGGCAGTAAAAGAAGACTGGCATGAACGACGCTCAGTTGGCAACGTGCTTACTTTGGGCGCGGCAGCAATGGTTATCCCCTATCAATTTAGCGGGCTTGCCGAAGCGACCTTACTGGCAAGTGGACCGTACGTATACGAAAAGACGGGTAGTGCTTCGCAGGCGCTGATTGCTCAACCGCTGACTAGCCTAGTTATAGAAGGATCTATGGGGCTGGCGATGCTAGGCGCCATGAGTCGTTTCCCACGGGGTATACAGGCGTATGCACATAGTCGCTCCCAAGCTCAGCGGCGAGGGAAGGCGGGTGATCTGCCAAGTGGTGTGGCGTACGTAACATGGGCGGCTTTTATGGGTACCCCTGGTGTCGAGACCGATTCGTTGCTACGCGATCCAGACAAAGGCCTTAAAACGCATGCCAAGCGTGGTGCCATAGCTACTGGTGCGATTAGTGCATGGAATGGAGTAGTCGGCGCGGCAATTATAGGTGCCATAACAGGCGGTTCCCTATTGGCAGAGCATGCAAATGTAGAAAAGTGGGCCGATAATACCTTAGAACTTTTGACTAAGCCGTACACAGTACCCGCCGTTATTGGCGGCATAGCATTATACAAGGGTATTAAAGTAGCTAAAACTTTTGACAACACCAAGCACAAACTACGGCAGATGTTTGCCCGAAAACCTCAAAAAGCTTGATATACTAGCTACAAGATATGAAAGAAGAACCCAAACACCAGGTGGCTGTAAAAAAGCGTGCCGATCAATATAACGACCCTCATCATAACTACATGCAGTACTGGGAGGGCCGCGATTACGAAAACGAAGCCGAAGAAATGGCCATTAAGCGTTTACTAGAAGGCAAACACTTTAAAAGTGCAGTAGACGTGGGCGGCGGCTACGGCCGGTTATGCGTACTGCTAGAGGAATATGCCGACAAGGTAACGCTTGCCGAGCCAAGCCAGCAACAGCTAGATCTTGCCAAAATATTTCTAAAGAACCACCCAGAAGTCGACCGTAAATTACTGCAAGCCGACGCGTTGAGATTTAAAGACGGTTCGATTGACCTGCTTACCATGATTCGGGTTATGCACCATTTGCCAGACCCAAGCCCTGAGTTTGCCGAAATTGCCCGGGTCTTAAGTAAAGACGGCTACGCCATTGTAGAGGTAGCCAACTACATGCACGGGCGGAACCGTGTTAAACACATGCTAAAGGGCAAGAGAATGCCGCTTGAGCCTGTAGATATTCGCTCCGAGGCTCATAAGAGTAAAAATGAAATCCCGTTTGTGAACCATAATCCCCATACGGTCATAAAGCAGCTAGCACACGCCGGCCTTAAGGTAGACCGCATGTTGTCAGTATCTAACCTGCGCAGCCCTGGCTTAAAGAAGGTCGTGCCAAAGCGGGTTATGCTGGCCATAGAGGGTATCTTGCAGCCGACTCTTGCGAGCACCTTCTTCGGCCCTAGCGTGTTCTTTCTCGTCAAAAAAGTCTAGCTCATGGCCTAGCGTGTGGAGGATGTTCCTTTACTGGGTGCTGATTAGCGTTGTCTGTGGTATTATTGCATTCCACTAAGGAGGAATGGTATGCAAAAGGGCAGCGAAGTGATTGCCAATGTCGCTTATGACCAAAACGTGACCAACGACGATGTGAGAGGGCTGAGCGATCGGCTGACGAGTGCCGGTATTGATCCTGGCCATATCCATGACGTAACACACTACCTCAATCTGCCAGGCGGACTAATGGACGGCCGTACCGAGAGCGTACAGCTGTGGCATAGTCCTGCTCCGCCGCGGGTTCATATTGCAGTAGGTGCGTTAGTGGCTAAAGCGCCAGCGAAGGATATATGGCATACGGTGTTATCAGGACGAGAAGATAATAGAGCAGTTGGCGTGTACAGGAATCAAGCGGCAGTCAACCAAGACAACAAGAAGGCAGAGGACATGCCCGGCTTTCCGAGCAATGACACAGTTGGCCATTTTACTCAGCACTATTCTGGGTTTAACGCACGGGAAGTGCTTACAGCTCTCGACCAGTATGTGACGGCTATCGAGCAAGCTCAACAAGCCTGAGTAGTTCAGGTACACTAAAGACTGCATGCAGCCAAATGATGACTTACTGCGTATTAAGGGGGTGGGTAGCGAACTTGCTAAAAAGTTCGCTAGCCTTGGCGTGCATACAATTGACGAGCTACTATTGTATATCCCCCGTCGCTATGAAGATTATTCGGTTATAACGCCGATTCGCAAACTGCGCCCGGGCCCAATCAGTATTCGTGCCGTTATTAAGCAGGCGACCGGCCGGTATGTGCGTCGTGGTATGCACATTACCGAGGCAGTCGCGAGCGACGATACCGATAGCGTGCGCCTTGTGTGGTTCAACCAGCCATATCGTGCCCCGGCACTGAAGCCAGGTCAAGAGTATTTTATCTCTGGCAATTACGAGCTGAGCCGCCAACGTTTTGCCATTATGAACCCGAGTGCCGAGCTCGTGAGTGAGTTTCCCGTTAACACTGCCCGCATTGTGCCTGTGTACCGCGAAACAAAGGGCCTTACCAGTAACCAAATCCGTCGTGTTATGCGGGGCATCGTGCCCGCAATGCAATCATTGCCCGAAACACTCCCAGAATGGCTTATAAACAGTCGCAAACTATTACCGTATGCAGATGCGGTTATGGGTATGCATTTTCCGGATACTGCCACCACACTCGCACACGCAAAAGAGCGGCTAGGGTTCGAGGAAGTCTTTGAGCTAACCCTTGCCAGTCTGCTTAATAAATACGAATTACTCAAAGATACTGCCCTGGCAATTCCATTCAATAGGCAGTTGGCTCAAACATTCGTAGCCCACCTGCCTTTTACGCTGACCGATGCGCAGCGCAAAGTTGTGTGGCAAATATATCAGGACATGGAGCGCACGCAACCTATGAACCGCCTTGTTGAGGGCGATGTAGGTTCGGGCAAAACAGTCGTCGCCGCAATGGCGGCGGTTATGGCTTTAGCCGAGGGATATCAGGTAGCACTAATGGCACCCACCGAGCTCTTGGCCCGCCAACATGCCGACACCTTGTATGCGCTGCTTAAGCCGCTTGGCATGCACGAGAAGCTTACGCTGCTTGTTGGCGGCCTGAGTGCAAAAGAAAAACAAACTGCTCAGGCACATATTGCCGCCGGGCAGGCCCAGTTTGTAGTTGGCACTCACGCGCTCATCCAGGAAAAGGTAGACATGCACAAGCTAGGATTAGTTATTGTAGACGAGCAGCATAGGTTTGGTGTCGAGCAACGCAAGAAGCTTATGGCCAAAGCAGGACACATGCCACATCTTTTGAGCTTAACTGCCACCCCCATCCCGCGTTCCCTCGCGTTAACACTATATGGCGAGCTCGATGTATCTATTTTGGACACAAAACCGCCCGGTCGGCAGCCGATCGTTACCAAAATCTGTTCACCCAATTCACGTGCACAGCTAAACGAAGCCATAGAAGCACAGCTTAAGAGCGGTCGCCAAATGTTTACCGTATGCCCGCTTATTACTGAATCGCAGGTGCTTAAGGCGCGCTCAGCCGAGGCTATATACGAGCAGTTCCGCACCAAAGATTTTAAGGCCTGGCGGGTAGGCCTGTTACATGGCAAGATGAAACCCGCCGAGAAACAGGCAATTATGGAGCAGTTTGTGCGGCACGAACTGGACATTTTGGTAAGCACCACGGTTATAGAGGTAGGCGTGGATGTGTCGAACGCCAGTATTATGCTTATAGAAGCAGCCGACCGTTTTGGGTTGGCGCAGATTCACCAGCTGCGGGGCAGGGTCGGCCGGGGCGGCCACAAAGCGTACTGCTATTTAATGATGAGTGATTCCAGTGCTCCGCCCAAGCGACTCCAGGCATTAGAACGAACGCAAGATGGGTTTAAATTAGCCGAGCTCGACCTAAGTTTACGCGGACCTGGTGCTATATATGGCACGATGCAGCACGGTGCCCTCGATTTACGTGTTGCCCAGTTAACAGATATAAAGCTTATCGCCTCAGCTCGAAAGGCTGCCCAAGAGTTCATTGATCGTAGCGAAGATTTGTTACAATATAAACAGTTACACCAGCACATTACTCGGTTAAGAGCCGTTACGAATTTAAACTAAACGTATGTATTCAGGGTTGACACTAACACCGTTGTCCGGGCGGCTAATGGGAACGCATCAAAAGGTTGACCGTTTGGCCCGGCAAGCGCTTAAGTCGCATTTAACGTGGGATACCCGTTTTCCGGATGCTAAGAGTATTTTGCATTTCGAGGGAGTCAATGGCCCTGATGCTATAAAGCGTAAAAGCCCTGCCAAAGACGAGCCGTGGCATTACTATTCGCCGTTCGACGAGCACGACACCGCGCTTATACATATTATTGGCGACCATTACGACCGTTTAGTGCAATCGCTACAAGACTCGGACGATGTACGCGCGGCATTCGAGGCCGCATGGCTCGCGCACGCCATAGTAGATGGCTTAACTCCGGCACATCACTATCCTTACGAGCAAAAGTTAACCGAACTACGCGGTGGGCAAGGTATCGAAACGCGCAACACCATAAAAGGTAAGCTCATTTTGCCCGGCGAAACACGCCGCGAGCAAGTCAAAAACAACTGGGAAATGTGGGGTGCAAAAGGGTTGCTCACCACGCATATTGGATTTGAATGGGGAATCGCAGTACTTATTACGCCCTACACCGCCAAGCAAGCGGAGCTTACCAAGCACGATGTACAAGAACTAAGTGAATATGGCGTTATCGAACTATTCCGCCGTAAGGCCAAAGAAATTAGCGCCCTTGGTATGTACGACGCGTACCTTGAGCTCGGCTGGAAGCCAGGGCTAGCACGCATAGCGCGCCAAAAACTTATACCCACCATTGTCCATACGGTAACGCTTGCGTGGTATGGCGCGGCAATCGATGCAGGACTCGCCCAAAAGGTGGTACGACGATGAGAATTATTGCGGGCGCTCTAGGCGGGCGGCAATTCGATTCGCCCGGCACCCACCGTACGCACCCCATGAGCGACAAAATGCGCGGCGCACTGTTTAACATTTTAGGCGACGTAACCGGCCTAAGCATACTCGATTCATTTGGCGGTAGCGGTGCATTAGGGTTCGAAGCCTTAAGTCGCGGCGCCGACAAGGTGGTCGTTATAGAGACAGATGAGCCGGCACATCGTGTTATCCAAAGAAATATCGAGCGTTTGGGCCTGCATACATACACCAAATCCATTAATGCTTCCGCCAACGCCTGGCTGCAAACCAATCCTGATGATATTTTCGATGTCGTATTGTGCGACCCACCCTATGACGACCTGCAGCCCGAGCTGCTTGCGCATCTTGCCGAGCGCGTTACCGAAGAGGGTATATTTGTGCTGTCGTACCCCGCAGGAAAGCAACTGCCAGACTTTACGGGGCTCCAACAAGTAAAACAAAAGGCTTATGGCGACAGCCAGCTAGTATTTTATAAACGAATTGACCCCTCTTCATCCTGACCTCCCGTCATCCCGGACTAGATCCGGGATCCAACCCCGTCATTCCGGCCCCCGAGCCGGAATCCAGTAAGAAAGAAAAAGTCCTTATATATTTACGCTTGCAGACCTGATGTCTTTTCTTTCATCACCTCTACTTTTGTCTTCGTCAGCAGTATAAATGTTACTTTTTTGTACCGACAAAAAAGTAACCAAAAAAGCTCTCGGTACGCATCACCAACTCGACTGCTTCCACTAACTCATTCCGGCGCGACAAGAACTCCTTCCACTGCGTTCCAGTCGGCCCCTCCCTTATATATTGAGATTATTCCGGGGCACGCTTATC
>DATIHR010000020.1:0-2431 GCA_035480575.1 Saccharimonadales bacterium (SeqCode)
GGGGTGAAAGGACTCGAACCTTCAAGCACATCATGTCGCCCGTCAGCGGACGACATCAAGCCCTCATTCGCGGCAAGCCGCTCCATTTGGGGCCAAGCAAGGAAAACATGACTGTCCACTGGACAGTCATGCCTACGGTCGTCCGTTCAAGAGCGGGCACTCCGCCATATAAAAAGGCCTGGACAAGCCAGGCCTTTTTATATGGTCGGGGTGATCCGACTTGAACGGACGACCTCAGCGTCCCGAACGCTGCGCGCTACCAACTGCGCCACACCCCGGAGCAAACTGTATTTTAACAGATTGAGCGGTAAAATGAAATGTCGCACACAAGGCATGCCTGTGGTATAAACACTGCATGACAACACAAGAACATAGCAATACCCCGCCGGGCGAATTATTTCTAAGTCCCGAACAAATTGCCCAACACGTGGGCAATCTTGCAGGCTGGGCTGCTCAGTGGATCCAAGAAACAAAAGGCCCACGAGATCCATATCTTATTGGCGTCTTACCCGAAGCCATACATCTTGTAGCCGACGTAAGCAGAGCAATAGGTAGGATGACCAGCCGACCCATAGCCCTCGGTTTTGCCACAATGACCAACTACGACGCCACAAAAGGCCAGGGAGGCCATTTATTTAAAATAAACATGGATGGCTTCCCCGACATGCGTGGGCGAGACGTTCTGTTTGCACACTGCCGCGTTATGAGCGGCGAGACAAGCAACATGCTCTCGCACTTTACCCGATATATGGGCGCAAAAAGAATCGCCCATATGGCGTTGCTCGAACAACCAAGGGCACGCAAATACGACCCAGACTACAGCGCCTTTTCGGTCGGAAGCGAACGGCATCTTTTTGGGTACGGTATTCCGCGTCGCGGCCACAACAGCTTCGCAGCAGCCAATGCGCTATACACCAGACCCAACAACGCCTAGCTTGCCTCAACAAAAAAACAATGCCACTTGGTCTTTTCATTGATGGGCCGGTCGTTATAGTTAACAACCTTGAAACCATTCTGTGTTACTCGCTCGGCGAATGTATCTTTAGGCCAGTACGCGTAAAATCTATCTAGTTTTTCCCCGTCAGCCTCGTCTATTTGCCTGCCCTCGCCCGAGCCGTCTTTTATAGCAATAAATCCAATGGCATTAATGTGCACCACTTCCCTAATACGCGTCAGAGCCCTGTCTATACGAGATTTTGGAATATGCAGTAGTACCGCTGCCGCCCAAAAGCCATCGAACTGCTCGCCGCCAAAATCTAAATCGTAAACACTTTGCTCATAAAACGGATAGCCGGGCAACTCTTTGCGTGCGATATCGAGCACCGCCGGAGATATATCTGTGCCGACGTAGTCATAGCCTAATGCCACTAGTTCTTTCGCATCTCGTGCATTGCCGGCGCCAACCTCCAGGATCTTACCTCTTGGCAATAACTCCTGGTAACGGTGCATTTCTTCACGCCAGGCTCCGGGCTTGCCGGCGTAAGTACCACCCCACAAAGATGCATGCGTATCGTAGGTACGCTTCGTAACCTGCTCATCCGGTAATAGTTCAGTCATGACATCCAAGCATACTTCGTGGTACATAGTATCCCACTACTCTAACGCGTGGCAATCGCACGAGTAAAAGGACAAGCTATATACGACGAGTTTCGGCGAGTATATTTAAGGCGCCATCGGCAAGACACTCAACCATCAGCGTTCCATAGCCATAGCCCCTGGCTGATCCGCCCTCGGCAAAGTAAGGATATGGGCTCGCTTCTACGCCAAGACTCGTTTGAACAGTTTGCGTTAACAAGTCCACAAGAGAACTGTCTTCTGGCTGCAGCATCATTTTGCCAGAAGCATTACGCATCCATTCGCCTGGAGTTATCACCACGGCCCTAACATTAAAGGCACCGTCAGCCCTAAGGCTATAGGCAGTATTAGCAAGCGCGCACGCGCCTACCTGCCCACGCAGAGGGTTATAGTGTTGCACGTACCCTTTGCGTAATCCTTCGGGCAACTCTGCAGCAATAGCTACGGCCGTACATGTACGCAGGCCGTACGTTGCGATTCTTTTCTCTTCGCCGCTAGCCGCTACGATACTGCCCTTTGCATCCATGCCAATAAGCAGCGTGCCACGATCTTTTTCTACCTGGTAGAAACTAGCAGGACGGTACACAACTGAGCTACCACTAAAACGATCTTTATTCATATGCAACATATCATGACATAAGTGCTATATATTATCAATACTTGAAACAATTTACAATGAACCCTTCACAGGGTTCATTTAAGTAGTAATTCGTAAATGGTCGGGGTGAAAGGACTCGAACCTTCAAGCACATCATGTCGCCCGTCAGCGGACGACATCAAGCCCTCATTCGCGGCAAGCCGCTCCATTTGGGGCCAAGCAAGGAAAACATGACTGTCCACTGGACAGTCATGCCTA
>DATIHR010000021.1:0-41399 GCA_035480575.1 Saccharimonadales bacterium (SeqCode)
TTGTCTGGTTATATTGTACTGCCTTTTGAAAGAGACAGTGTGTGCATTTTATATGGGGCCTGACAGTAATGATCTTGTCGAGTGTGACGGCTTTGGTGTTCTCGGTGACTTCAAGCCTGATCTCACCTTTACGCTCAGCAATGCCGACGACGGGTGTTTTGCCGCTCGCGCCACGCCCGCGCTTTCCATCATGCCGGGTGCCGCCTACATAGGTTTCGTCGGCTTCGACGATGTTACCGAGCAAATCACCACGGCCTGATTTCTCGACGCTGTAGCGGATGCGTTGGAGCATGAACCAAGCTGTTTTCTGGGTAATATCTAGGTACTTGGCAAGCTGGATAGATGAGATACCCTTTTTAAGAGAAGTATTTAAGTAGATGGCATAGAACCATTTTTGCAACGGTACGTGGCTATCGCTAAACATGGTGCCGACTTTGACCGTAAACTTTTTGCGGCAATCGCCGCATTTGAATAGCTTACCGTCCGCGAACTTATACGATTTCAAGCTGCCGCAGTGCGGGCAGTAGCGGCCATTGGCCCAGCGTTGCTCTTCCAAAAACGTAAGACAGGTGGCTTCATCAGGGAATTGTTTTTGGAAGGCGAACAAACTCATACTTACAGTGTAGCTAATCTGTTAGGGTCTGTTAAGTATATAGGCGCGTAATCTACCATTCTTAGCAGCTTATCCTTTATCTGATGTACTTGATCCAAGAAAATACCACTATAGTAAGCTATTAGTTCTTCAGGCTGATGAGTCTTATGGTCAGTATGTTTCTGCTCGCTCACCTCAGATAAAAGTACGGCAGTCAGCTTTAGTTCGTTCAGTACACGGATTAGGTCGCTGCAGTAACTATAGCGCTGACCGACAACGGCATGCTCATAGGTTTTCTGGCCAATGGCGGAATACCCAGGCTCCTCAACTTCCTTTTTAAAATTCAAAACTAGTAGCCCGGTACTAAGCTGACTAAGCTTCTTAGTGTCGTGGGGTGGTGGCTCTTTAGTTCCTGTCATGTACTCTTACTCCTATTAAATATTTTAAGCGTCCTGGGTGACGTACGATCAATAACTATCAACCGTACATGTAAACCACATCTACCTGTATTTCCTTACCCCTACCTGTGGCTGTTATGCTATACATTATGAACCATATATTGGCAGCAAAAATACAGGCTATGGCTCAAGCCGACCAAGCTATGCGTAATAACGCAATAAATAACGATGCACCCTGGGATTCTTCACTCGATAAGCTACACACCAAGCGGCTCAAAAAGATTATTGAACGCTATGGCTGGCCATCTTTCTCATTAGTGGGGCCGCAGGTGTCTAATGATGCCTGGCTGCTCGTTCAACATGCCGATCATGATGCGGCCTTCCAGGAGGAATGCCTGCGCCTCATGAAAGCCCTGCCAGCAGGAGAGGTTAGACTGGCGAATATCGCCTATTTAGAAGACCGTATACTCGTTGGCCGGGGCAAACTCCAATTGTACGGAACGCAGTTTATGGGTGTAGGCAAAGACCTCGCGCCTCAGCCGATTAAAGATGAAACTCATTTGGACGAACGTCGGGAAGCCATGAAGCTAGGGCCATTCGCCGACTATAAAAAACTAATGTTCAAAGAATACGGCGACAAAGGCTAGGCGGCTTTTGCTATAGCCGCGAGTTCACTGGCTATTGCCGGAGAAATAGGTAAGCCCAACTTCGCTTCTAGCCACCCGAACTGGCCATTGGTATTGCATTCTAGGAATGTAATGTTTCCGTCGGGTTGCTCGATAAAGTCAAAAGCACCGAAGCGCAGTCCGGCCCTGCCTAAGAATTGCATGCACTTCTCTTTTTCGTCATCAGGGAAAGGTTCGCTGCGGAACTCTACCATGCTTTGGTCGCTCTGGTGCTTACGCCAGTCATCCTTAGCTCCGTCGCTGGTATAGATTGCCGCATCGAATGTGTCGTCACCCACAGCTGTAATGCGCCATTCGCGGGATTTAGGTACTTGTGGCTGCCAAAGTCCTGGGAACGGATTGCCTGCAGTAGGCAGCTGATCCGGGTTGTGGAGCGGCGTCGTATAAACCATCTTAAGGTCATCTGTTTCGCAGAACATAATAAACGGATACTGCGTCTTAAAAATGATGTTTTCAGGCAATGATTGCGTTACGGTTTCCCACCTATTAGTAGCGACCGTATCCGGGATAGCAAACCCGACTTCGCGAGCTAACGCCAGTTGCGTTAATTTATTATCGACGCGTCGCATTCGCTCAGGTGAATTAAGCCAAGCGTGCTCCGGAACAGCATCCCATACTGTTGCTTGAATTACTTTGCGCTCGCTATCGAGTCCGATTTGCCCAGATTTGCCCTGCAAGATGTTAGACATCAGATTGGAGCGACGGTACCAGCCAGCAGCAATATCGCGGGGCGAAAGTTCCCGGCCATCGTAGCGTACCTGAAGTCCGTCACTATTGTTTACGCTGACATCAAAAGGTACGGTTCCCTGCGCAACTTTGTCAGCCTCATAAGTGATAACATCATAGCCGCGCCCAGCGAGATCAGCCGCTATCGGCTCCCAAGTTACCCGGTCTAAAGAACTAGAGGCAATTAGTATTGTTCTATCTGGTGTTTGTAGCTGTTCTGCCATTCTGGTGGTCGCACTTTCTTAGAAAACTAGGCTGTGCAGTAAGGCCAAACTTTTTACGCCTTTCAGCCAAACCCGTTTCATTAATTATCGGAAAATTTCCTACAGTACTGTCACCACCCTCGTACTTCGTGTAATAGTATCTCGTGCCATACGATTGCTTTGCCATATGGTCGAAGGCCTTGGCTTTGAGCATGAGGTAATCTACAAGATAAGGAATCCCCGGATAGAAAACCTGGCTTTTATCTTTGTAATAAATTCTTCGCATCTTAGTGAGCGTCATTTTTGTGATGTCGTCTAACGGACTATGGTTCGCCAGTAGCCATACAGCCCGTGATCCGTCCAAGCCAATATTGCGGGCGTTCGGACTTTTAATTACTTGCAATAGCGCTCGTAATTCTTCCGAGCGGGCAATATCACGGTTATGCAACTCTTTCGCCACCTCAAGGTCGACAAGCTTCTTTGGGTCATTACTCAAAAATCTGCCAGATAGCCGGTCATCCTGGTCTTCGGCCATGAGTCTAAGAAGCTTCTGCTGCACCACTGGATACCTAACCTCACTAGCGTGAGGCAGTTCTCTCGTTACCATATCAACGGTGCAGCAGTACAGCACTGTCTATTCGTATAGCCACTCTTGGTCGGGTGGGTTTATGTCGGGGTTGCCGTGTGCATCGTAGGGCGTCGCGCCGCCTTCAGTAGGAAACGGCGTTGGTGGAGTCTGCGGTGGCTGCTGTGGCTGTGAAGCATCTATACCCGGTACTTCAACAGGCTGCGCGAGCATTTCAAGTGCCGTACGGCCGAATGCAGCCCCGACTTCCTGAGAAACTACAGTTTGTTGAAACGCTTCAGCGGGTGCGGCGCTGGGAACTTCCATAGTTTGTACTGTCATACACCCTCCTATACAGTTACTGTTTAATAAGCGAAGTGTATCATGCACTACCTGGGGCTACAAGCAAACCGCCCTATTGTATGTTGTTATATTTGAATACAGCAACTCAGAGTGTACGGTCACTATGTAGAGATCGTACACACAGCTGGCAATACCTTGCGTACTATGACATAATATGTCGTAACAATAAGATGTGATTCCTGAGCGATGTGATGAACCAAAGTGATAAAACCGACGCTGTATATACCCTGACCTTCAATGATGACGGGCTATACCTGAATGGCCGCTTCCTGCGGAAGGTGCAGTATGATTCGATGAATTATCGATTCCTAGCGTACATGACCGACCATGCCAACGAGGTGCTTGCTTACGCAGATGTGGTCAGTGCGGCGGAACTGCCCGCACGGACAGCAAAGAAGCTGCCCCAGGTACTGAACGAACTCGGCTTTAAGTCATGGCTGCGAGCGATGTTCTTCCCAATTACTACCGGTGGTAAGGTCATGCTGCGGAATCCTGTGACAACTGACGCATTGCAGCAGATGAGCCTCTCGCCCGACACGCCGGTCGAAGCGCTGATCAAAGACGCCAACCTCTAAGTTAGTATTTGTTTGGTAATGTTTGGCCGTGTAAGGTTCTATGCGGTTACCGGCCTAGGCGGCTGAACTTAGTTTAGTCTTGATCTAACAAGGCTATGTCGAATAAAACCCAACCCACACCAGTCGCTCTGCCGGAGGGCCTTAGCGAGGAAGCGCTCGTCAACCTCACGGGCTTCTTTGATGCCTTAATAGAAATGGATCTTGAACGGCGGGGTGTAGGCGAAAAATGAAGATAACAGAGGTAGAAGTTGTTCCGATAAAGCCTACTGGCGGCCTCGTAGGCTTCGCCAGCTGTATTATCGATGACTGGCTCTACATTGGTTCAATTGCCATACACGCTCGCTTACGGGGCGGCTACCGCCTCGTTTTTCCTACTCGCAGGATTGGTGACGGGCAAATTCACTACTTTCACCCAATTACTCGAGATGTCGGTCGTGTCCTGGAAGATGCCATCATTACGAAGTGTGTTGAGCTATTCGACCAACCAAGCTAAGTTACACGAGTTACTATATGGACACTCCTAAAACCTACCTGATTGCTCGCGTTTCCAATGAAGAACAGAGAGTTGCCCTTGAAGCGCAGAAGCTGCGGCTGACTCAATATGCTGATAGGCTTCATCTCGACTATACCTATTATCAGTTTGATGAGTCGGCTTTTAAGGGTGACCGTCGCCAGTTCGGCGAACTGGTCGCTAAAGTCGTAGCCGAAAAGCGACTCTGCTACATAGTGTTCGATAAAATCGACCGCCTGAGCCGCGATGTCAGCCATTCCCTTGTAGACCAATTAAAACAATTGGCAAACAAGGGCAAAATCGAGTTGCATTTCCCTAGCGAAGGTCTGGTCGTCAAACAAAATTCTCCAGCTATGGACTGGTTCCGGTTAGACCTGGGCCTGTCACTGGCCGCAAACTATTCCCGTTCAACGCACGATAACGTGCAGCGCCGCTTTGAGCATATGGCCGTTGCCGGTAAGCGTTCTGGCCTGTCAGCACTTGGATATTTGAATGGCCGTCGCGGGACAGCAGAGAGACCTATTAAAACTATCGAGCTTGATCCAGACCGCGCCCACCATATTCTCACTGTGTTTGAAAAACGAGCAGAAGGCATGTCGTTCCTAGAGATCGCCAAACTCGTCAACAAGGCGGGCCTACGCAGTCGAAAAGGCTGCAAGATGAATAAGTCTAGTATTGAACGAATCATAAGTAACCCATTCTATTACGGTAAACTCCGATATTTAGGTGAGCTTTACGATCACGATTATCCTCGGCTCATAGATTACAAATTGTTTTATAAATGCCAGCGCGTTGGTAAAATCCGCAAATTGAACCCAACCAATTACAACAGCATGTCTTTTACTCTTAAAGGAATGGCTAAATGTGCAATGTGCAGCTGCACCGTATCTTCGTACAAGGTTAAAAATAATGTCTACCTCAAATACTCCGGAGCCAAGGGCAAATGCGGCAATGTCTGTTCAGCTCAAAAGCTTTTTATGCCAAACATCATTAAAATTCTTGAAAACATTGCAGTTCCAGAGGAAGTCTTGCCGCAAGTAGTCGCTGAGTTGCGTAAAAAGCACGGCCGCCAGCAAGATTACGTTGAGCAGAACATAGGGGCGGCCCGGCGCGAGTATGACAAGGTAACGGCTAGGCTTAAAAAGCTTACATACGAACGCTTGGACGGCAATATTCCAACTGATCTATATACGTCAATGGTCGAAGAATTAACGGCTCGGCAGCAAGAATTAAACCAACAGATCGAAGCTACTACAGAATCGAACCAAGACTTTCTAATAACGGCAAGCTACCTGCTCGACCTCTGTCAGCGGGCTGTTTTACTGTTCAATTCAGCGCCTGAGGATCTCCAGCAAAAACTCCTCAAAACGGTACTTTCTAACCTTGTAATGGATAAGAAAATGTTGTCTTATGATGTACAGGAACCCTTTAAGACAATTATTGAAGCAAAGAAAAAGGCCCTTTCGGGCCAGAATTCTGATATTTGGTGCGGGTGACGGGACTCTAACCCGTGGCCTCGTCCTTGGCAAGGACGCGCTCTAAACAACTGAGCTACACCCGCATGTGATGTTTTCTTATTCTATTAAAGTTCTTGCTGTTAGCAAAGTGCGCATTTATTGTTTTGGCAAGGACGGCCACGTTCCGCGGCCCCGGAAGTTCGCTATTGCAAGCGCAGCTTGCATCGGAACGTTCCCTTGCGAACTGCCACCGGCAGTCCTCACTCTAAACAACTGAGCTACACCCGCTTGTTTTTGACTTTATTAGCGTACCCAATTGTTGCTGTTTTTTCAAGGGGTTGGCGTTGCGGGGGACGGTAGGGCGTGCCGGCTGCGCTTATAGTGCAATTGGTGCTGCCTTGACGCCTTTAAAGATAATGTGCGTTAGGGCCCAGCGGGCGTAGTCGCCTTCTTCTACTGTGTAAACTGGCTGGAGGCCGTAATCTTCGCGGAGCATATTGTGGGCTGTTTGGTACACTTTACGAATTTTGGATGGGTGTAGGCGTGCGCCAACATCAGATTTGGGCACCATGTATATGCCCTCGGGGGCCGTTAATCCGCCCAGTACGGGGATCTGCTGCTTGGGGTCTGGAGCCCAATGGCTGACGGACAGGCGTTCGTGCACAACGCCGACATTGCCCTCTAGCGGTAGCTGCTTGCCGTTTGGCAGGATAATGCTGTGGTTTTGGTCGGGGGTGAAGCCGGTTTGTAACTCGTGGACATTGTGTCCGTACGCGGCATACAGCGCTTTGGCCTCATCGCGGGCGGTGGTTGCGTTAGCTTTTTGTATGTAGGCAGCTATGCTAAGGGTGAGGTTAGTCCCTACCAGCGCCACCCGGCCGGCGGCAATGTCTTGGTCGTAGTGCTTTGCTAGGCGTAGCATACTCAGGGCCGCCCCGGCCCCGGCATCTAGGCAGACTGCTGGTTTGTCGCCCGAGCTGCTATCCCTGAGCTGTCTGATACGTTTACATAAAAATGCTTCGGTACTTAGCGAGTTTGACCCGCCTTGTGCCAACATGTAGAGGCTGCGGTAGTCTCCGTTATGCACGAGGTACGCATTGGTACGGGGTTCGCCGTTGTAGTACGCCAGCTCTTTGATTGCCATGACTGCATTACCGATGTATGCCGAAGAATTCGGCGTCAACAGGCAATGTGTCGGTAACTGTTGTGGGTAATTCGGCAAGCAAAGCAGTGACGACTAGGCAGCCAACATGCCCGATTGTTGGTTTGTGGCCGCCACTTGCTAGTGCCTCTGTAATGCTATTTTGGGCTGCATGCACGTTTGCTCGTAGGCTGTTTGCATATCCCGGGGCATTATGCGGGCGATTCTTCTGGAGAATGTTTGTATAAAGGCAGCCGTGCCATCGGTCCAGTCTATGGCGTCGGGCGGGATGAGTGTAAGAATTGTAGCTGGGTCGATACTAGGATTGAGTTTGGTATATTCGTATATACCTGCATGTGCGCGACTACCCTTTAGCACCAGCTCGCCTGCATCGTTGGGGCCGACAATAGCGCCTTTTGGAATGCGATAAAAATCACTGTCGTGGCATTGAGGTGTGCCTTTGGGTATGTCGACATCTATTGTTTTGCTTTCGCTGGGGCCGTACAGTATGCCCGTGTCTGTAATGCGGGCGGCGTAGCGTTCGACAAGGGTAAGGCGTGCAGGGCCAGAAACGGTGGTCAACACACCAAGCTCGTCGTCTAGGTTGTTTGTGTCGATGGTCGTTACCTCTATGTTTGCCCGATGGTCTACATGGAGCGGTATATTGCCTTGATCGTTGGCAACGCTTAGGTAGGTTTCGTTGGGGTACTGTTGTATGTCGGGGTGTATTCTGTAGAACGTGTTCGTTATGCCGTTAAAGCGTATTGGCGAGAATCCTTGGCCGTCGGGGTCAGGGGTCGCTATCATTTCCACTGCAGCATTGCGGAATGGCAGGCGGGCTTCGGCCGCTACTGCGGCTACTGGTTTTTCTACGCGGTACAAGCTAGCCTCGCCGCCGCTCCCCTTGGCTGGCGGCTGCAATTTAACCACATCTGCAAAAGCAAGTAGGCGACGGGGTGTGAACCGCCGGCGTACTAGCTCGTCGCCTTCTGCAATGGTCTCTTCGTGCATACCGCGGGTGGCGGCTAGACCACTCGTAACGGTGTACATAGTGCTGCCGTCTGGCAGCTCTACGGGTTCAACATCTAGATTATTGTACAGCCTGGTTCGTATACCAACGGCTCGTTCTACCAGCTGGTACGGTCTCATGCGCGAGAGCGCATCTTGGCTGAGGGCTGCAAGGATTTCTTGTGACACTGCGTATCGCTTTCGGGCCTAGTAGCCGCCGACTGAATAGTGCCAGTGGCCGTTAGCGCTACAGGTTTCGAAGTTGCGCTTTACACCATACTTGCTGCCGACATTGTCGCCAATGGCTAGGTTGGCACCGCAGGCAAAGTCCACTGCCTTGCCCTTGTGGTGATACGATCCAGGGCCGGAGTGGCACTGGCCAAACAGGACATTTAGGGTGTAGTGCGATTGGTTGCCGTAGTCAGCCAAAAACTGCAAAATAGCGGCGTCGGGCGTAATAGCCGAGGGCAATTGCGAAGCGTAGGTACACCGCGTTGAAAGTCGCGCTTGTTTGCCGGCGGCTAGGTCGGCCAATTGTTGGCTTGCTAGGGAGCGATCGGCGCTGTCACGGGATTTGTTTTCGGAATAATCGTAGATGGTTATTTTGCCGGCGTGCCATTCGTCTAGGATTTGCTGGGCTAGTTGCGGAATGGTGCCACCCACCGAGCCGCCGTCCCAAATGCTCCATATTTTTGCGTTGTTAGCACCGTACACAACAAAGTTGCCATCGTTTTGGCCAACAAGCGATGGGTACGATCCGAACCGCCCAGAAGCCCATAGTGCAATGTGGCCGGGGCCGTACACTACCAGGTTGCCATCGCCTTGCATCTCTAGCGTAGAGCCAGACTGGCGGTTTGTGTGGTTAGATGCCCAGGTAGCACCCGACGGCCCGTACACCACTAAGTTACCATCGCCTTGCATGACCATGCGGTAGCGCCGGTCTGGCGATTGAATAAACTGGTTGGCCTTTAGAATCTCGCCGCCATTCAAGCGGCTATTAACCGCGCCCGAAGCCCACCATGCAGAACCCTTGACGACCACTAAGTTACCGTCGGTTTGCTGCGCGAGATATGCGCCGTCGTGGCCGTTTGTGCCTGTAGCCCAGAGGGGCCTGCCGTTAGTATCGACAATAACTAGGTTGCCGTCACACTGCATGGATGCCCATGCACCGTTGTGGCCACCGGTGCCACTTGCCCATAAAGCGCGACCGTTTACCACATAAGTAACCAAGTTACCGTCGCCTTGCATAATGGTAATGTAGTGCCCATCGTCCGACGTAATGCTATCGTTTGGATTTAACCGCCCACAACCGCCCACGCTAGAGGCGGCAAAGGCCTTATGCGGCGATACAAATAACAAACCAGCGCCAACAATTGCAGCCGCAAGTGCCAGCAAACTACCGCGCCGCACTGTCTTACCAGAATACTTCATGGGACCCTCCATTAATTCGTATCGTTCTAGTATACGGCATGTTCCCCGGGTCTAGTACGACTTTGATTATCTACAAAGGAAGTGAGCCGAGCTTTTGCGGTATAGCTCCTAGACAAAAATATATATAAGGATAAAAATGTTTTAGAGTGTAATGATTGGGGGATGTATGAGAAAAATAATTGTTTCGATGTTTATTACGCTAGATGGCGTTATGCAGGCGCCGGGTGGGCCCGAGGAAGATACAGCGGGTGGGTTCGAGTACGGCGGTTGGACGGCTCCGTATGGTGATGGCGTGTTTAACGAGGCTATGGCAAAGCAGATGAAATCTACCGATCTTTTGCTTGGTAGGAAAACATTTGATATTTTTGCCAGTTACTGGCCGCAGCACGCAGATGTATGGCCGGGCATTAATGATGTCACTAAATATGTAGTCAGTACTACTAAAGACAAATCAGACTGGCAAAACTCGGTATTTCTTACAGATGTAGCAGCTATTAAGAAACTGAAAGAAACAGCAGGCTCCGACTTGCAGGTGTGGGGCAGCGGTAATTTGGTCCAGTCACTCCTAAAGGAAGATTTAGTCGATGAGCTGTGGCTTAAGACGTTCCCCGTAACACTCGGCCAAGGCAAAAAGTTATTTGATACGGGGACGATCGCGGCAGCATTTACGTTATTGGACTGCAAAGCCACGCCAAGTGGTGTTATTATTGCCAGCTACAAACGGGCAGGAGACGTCAAGACCGGTACAGTTGGGGAGTAGGCTGTCTCGTTGCCATATCTGTTATTTTGTGCTTAAATACCGTTAATGTGGTTGTCCCATTGGCACTCATGCGCTGCTCATTCGGCGAACGACATGGACGGACAACGAAACCACTCAGATGAATGGGTAGGCCCGCACCTTGCAGGTATAGTCGAATCCTGGATGGCGACAGGCTCTCATCAACGTAAGCAAAGGGACACTTATGCAACATCAAAGCAAAAGTATCCAAGACCAGCAAAAGGAATACGGCTGGAGCTACGAGAACAGCATGAAGAACTGGCGTGCGTGGGGCTCGTGGTTCAGCTGGGGTAGTCCGGTTGGTCTGGGCTTGTTCTTCATCTCCATTGCGGTTACGCTGTGGATAGTAAGCCAAGCCCTTGGCTGGCAGTAAAACCTACCAGCCAACAATAACACCGCCACTGTGGCGGTGTTATTTTATGTACCTCTATAGCGCTACAGTTTATTGTTGCAGCGACGCGCCATGCATAGTATTATCACCGATAATATGGCTCGTAACGCAAAAAAAAGAGGGGATGGCGCAGTCGATCACACTAGCTTTGCCAGTAGCACTGAAGCAGCTACGGTACAGCAGTATATGGACCGAGTGCGGAGCCAGGCTGCTGGTAACTCCGCCCAGAACACATCGAGGCAAGACAGGCCCGCTCTGTTTAATATCGTACGGGCCATACATGTGCCGGATGTAGCGGCCCGGAAGGCACTGCTTACGCGGATTGGTGATATTGCCGTTGCAGCAGGTACGGCAAGTCAGCTGCGATTGTGGCAGGCCGACCAGCTGTTCGTGCCGCTTCTTTCTAAAGACACAATGATTAAAATTGCCAATGAAGCCGCACGCCGAAAGATAGGCGTCGCTGGCCTACTCAGCCGGGTTATAGGCGTTGCCAGGCAAGATATGGCGCCAGCGTGCGAGGGTACTATAGCGGGTGACTTACACCTACGCAATCAGCATTTCGTTAGCTTGCCATTTGCCAGTACCGATATTGTTGGTGACGCGTGTTTACTAGCGGAGGTTGTTAAGACGGAAGTCACTAAAAAAGGTGCCAGTTATAACCAGGAGCCTAACAAGTTCTTGACCACAGGGTCTTTAGAGAAGCCTCTATCTATAAGCTTCGTGAATGGCTTGCGCGCTATAAATTTGCCCCAGTGGACAACTGGGGCAAGTATTACTTTTGGCGGGCCACAAGTCGTTAATCTTAACGCATTGTACGAGCAACCGACCTACGGTAGTACGTTATAGGTTTTTGGCAATCTACGGGTTGCCGCCGTAATTAGTGTTGGCACAGTTGCCTGCCACATATCCGTTGCTGCCTGTGTATACAAAGCCATCGCTTACGAACATGGGGGCGTCACCATAATGGCCAACGTAATCCCATACGTTTGTCCAGCCCCAGCGGCCGTATACCCAATCGCCAGTCGTTTGGCAAAATAGTACAAGCTTCCAGTTCTCGGGAAAGGTGCGTATGGCCGGTGCGCTGGTAGATGGCCAGCCGCGAGCGTTGAGGTAGCCGTTGGCACCGTTACCGGTTTGGACTACACCGTAGTAGAACCAACGCGGCGGGTCGTAGCTGGTGTTCGTCCAGCACACAAACGGCGTACCGGCACACTGAAAGCCCATGCCGCCCATAATGTTTGCTGCTGCGCCTGGCATTTTTTTGTACACGTAATTTACGAGCCACTGCGGCGCGATAATAGAGGCTGATGCTTGCGCAGGGTTAGCGAGCGGCGCCAGCGCACCCATGGTAACGGTTATTGCTGCCAGTAGGGCGACAATTGTTTGGCGTTTAAAAAGGTGTGGCACGGGCGTTCCTTGTCTTTACTTTGCTATTGTTAATGTCATGCAACGATAGCATGGACGCTGTGCGGCGGTCAATTTTTGGAGGTTGTGGTATTGTAGTGCAATGCCATTCATGAACGTCGAAATGCAATTGGACAACGCTTGGACGCCCGCCTACAGTGTAGCCTCTGGTGATCCTCCTGGTTCGTTATCCAATAACAGCCCCGGGGGTAGAGATATGTACATATTTGGTGTGGACCCATTAGTGAACGAGGGATATATTGCTCGGTTCGATAAGGGTGAGGGTACGCAGGCGAGTAGCGCCCAGTTAGTCGCCAGCGCCGGTTATATCGCTATTGCCCGGCTTGGCATTGGGGAAAGCCATGAACTAGCGGTGGTTACCGACATAAGTGGCGACCCGCGCCACATACGTTTTACCTACACTGCAGACAATTAGCATAATGAGGGTATCGCTATTGCCGGCTTGGCGGTAGTTTGGGGTATAATAGCGGTTCATGACGGATTCAGTAGAGGGGCTGACTGCTCCAGTACCACCCGCAATAGAGTATCTACGGCATTATGCACCCGATGATGAACGCGATCCAGACATTGCGCATCTAGCGCACTATATGGCCGGTATACTGGAGCTTACATCCGATGCACCTGTAAGCCCGCGGAATTTTACGGTTATGGTGGCCTTTTTGGCTTTAGAGGATTTGCGCCGGGGGAGAAACGGGTTTACCAGGGAGAATATTAGCGATCATCCGCTTGTCGGGAGGGAACCTGAGGTATACACCAAATTGTCCGAGGCCGTACCGCTGCTCGCTGAAGGAGCATTTTCGCCGGAGTTTGGCTTAGGTGTACGAATGCTCATGGCCGATATGGGGCTGTTGCCAAAGCCCGAGGCGAGCGAAATGAAGACGCTTGATCCAACGGAAATAATCGCCGAGCCCATTACCGATATTATAACCGCCCGCCGCGAGTTGGTGGACGGTGCTAAGCAGCGAGTGGCTGCCCTAGATTGGCCTGGGCTTGGTGTGTATCCGGATATTCTGACAGACGAGAACGAGCGTGCGTATCTAGCGGCTTGTGCTGTGCTTTTGCGCCAGGCGCCGTTTCGCCCGGCATTAAATGTCTTGACGGACAGTATCGAGACTGACCGGCCCATTATAGCTGCTCTTCCCGAGCGCCAACGCCAACAGATCGGGCCAGGTGCTTGGTTGGCCATGATGAATGCAACGATTACTCCAGGCGATGCCATGGCTGTCAGAGATTTTCTATACCTAAAGACGGCGGAGTTAATAGCAACCTGGCACGACATACCTGTCGACAGGGCAACCACCTACTTTGCGCGCGACACGCACGGACCATATGTACGCGCAGGTATGCGACTTGCCGCCTCTGCCAGGGAAAAGCCCAAAAGATAGCACGCTTAACATGTTTACTATTGTTAGTACTGCTCTGTACAATGAATGTATATAAATGACTGCCCTAGTGCGGCAGGGGGTCTAGCGTGCAAGAAGAACGAAGTCATGCAGAAATAATGGTTATTATTAGCGCGCTCATGCTCGTCATGCTGCTTGCCGCGCTTGACCAAACTATTGTGGCAACAGCATTGCCGAAGATTGCTGCGGATCTGCACAGCCTGAGCAAGCTGCCATGGGTGGCGACCGCCTACCTGCTGACCAGCGCAATCGCTACGCCTATATATGGCAAGCTGGGCGACATGTATGGCCGCAAAAAGATATTTTTATCGGCTATTGTGCTGTTTCTGATTGGCTCTATGCTGGCGGGTTTAAGCCAGACAATGGAACAGCTGGTTGCATTCCGGGCCGTTCAAGGTCTGGGCGCCGGCGGCCTTATGTCGCTGGTGCTCGCTATTGTGGGCGAGATAGTGCCACCCCGCAGACGTGGTAAATACCAGGGGTATTTTGGTATTGTGTTTGGCTTGTCCAGCGTAGCCGGGCCACTATTGGGCGGACTATTTACCGAGCACCTAAGCTGGCATTGGATATTCTTTATTAATGTACCACTCGGTTTAATTGCCATGTATGCGGTGGTAACGAAGTTACATTTGCCAGTACACCGTAACCCGCACCGTATAGATTATGCTGGTGCTGCGTTACTGTCTGTGGCGGCGGTCAGTCTGCTATTGGTAACTGTGTGGGCAGGAATTAATTATGCATGGGGGTCTGTCCAAATACGTGGCCTGATTGCGACAGCGGTGGTATTCACCGGATTGTTTATTTGGCGCGAACGACATGCGGCCGAGCCAATTATACCCTTGCGACTTTTTAAGAATGGCATCTTCATAACCGCCGTCTTATTATCACTGCTGGCGGGCATTGCCATGTTTGCCAGTATTTTATTTATCCCGCAGTACCAGCAAATTGTTCGTGGCAACACACCCACTGAATCGGGCTTACTTATGTTGCCGCTCATTGTGGGGCTCATTGGGGCGTCTATGGTATCGGGCCGCTTGATTACAAAAACGGGGCGGTATAAACCATTTCCGATCATCGGCTCGTTATTGCTCATTGCTGGCCTGTGGCTGTTTAGCCATTTGGGTTTAGAAACAAGCCATTGGGTACTATCGGCGTGGATGTTGGTACTAGGGGCCGGGATCGGCATGTTCATGCAGGTACCGACACTTGCGGTACAGAACTCTACACCGCGTGCCGACTTGGGCAGCGCGACGTCGACGGTTACATTCTTTCGAAGCATGGGCGGAAGCCTAGGCGGCGCAGTGTTTGGCACGATTCTTACAGCGAGACTTACGTACTACCTAGCCGCGCAAATCCCAGACGCGGCCCAGGTTACACATAGTGCGCTAGCTAGCGGCGCATCGCACATACCAGGGCAGCTGCAGCCACAGGTGTTTGGCGCGTACATTACCTCGTTTCACGATTTATTCTTGTATGCCATACCATTCGCGGCCGCGGCATTTATAGTGTCGCTGTTCCTTAAGGAAACGCCGCTTCGGGAATCGAACAAAGAAGTACCGGCTGCTCAAGACTCGTAAGCGGGTTGTTTATCGAGTAGTTTATTGAAGAGGTATCCAGCAGCCAAAAATACTACCGCTGCCGTTTGGCCCGGGCTTATAGTAAACTTCGCCGCCGTGACCTTCCGCAATACTCTTTACGACGTATAGGCCGATGCCATTGCCATTGGGATGTTCGTGGCGCGCATTAGAGGCGCGGTAAAATTTGCCGAACAATTTGTCGCGCTCATCTTCGGGTACGCCCATGCCTTGGTCGGCTACTTCCATCATTACTTTACCGTCAGCTTCCGATAACGTAACGGTTATGGTGCTGTGCTCGGGGCTGTATTTGATAGCGTTATCTATGTAGTTAGACAATATCTCGTTAATTTTGGCGCTGTCTGTTTGGGCATGCACAGGATGGTCAGGCTTATTGAATACGATGGTGCTACCTCTTTGGCCGGCGACTACCTTCATTTGGTCAATAACTCGGTCAGTCAGCTCAATAAGTTCGGTATCGCTTTTTTCTATAAGGAAGTGGCCGGCTTGCAACCGAGCCATGTTGAGCATGGTGTGCACAACGGTAATAAGGTGCTCGCTGCTTGCTTCGGCGAGGTTAATAAGCTCCTTGCGGTCTGTTTCCTCCATTTGTGGGTGGTTAAGCATGCGTATAGCGTCGTGCACCGAGGCGGCGGGTGTGCGCAGTTGGTGCGAGGCGGTGGCGATAAAGTCGTCTTTTAGGGCGTCGAGCGTTTGTAGTTCCTTGTTAGCGGCGCGTAGTTTAGCAGTGGCGCGGCGAACTTCGCTGTGCAGGGTATCGGCGAAGTGTAGAATTTGCTCGTATTTTTTGGCGTTATCAAGCCCGACGTCTAGGTTTTTGGCGCTAATACGTAGCAGTTCTATATCTTGTTTGTTGTACATGAGCCCGTTCTTTTTGGTGCCGAGCAGTAGTAAACCTGTTACGTTTTTCTTGGTGCCAAGCCGTACGATAACCTCTAGGTCGTCTTTAGCCATAACTTTGGCAATGTTGGCGTCAGGCTGTTCGTTACGTTCAAAAATAATCTGGCCATCTTTAGGTAGCTCGCTGGTTAGTGCGGCAAGCTCGGTTGGACGGTCGCCGCCAATGTTATAGTCGTGGTATAGGGCTCCGGATGCATTGAACAGTGCCAGGTGCGCCCGAGAGGGTCGAAGCGGTTTTTGTAACACGTCCAGACTCCTACGCATAATGCGGTCGATATCGTTTTCGCTAATAAGCACATCCGAAAGCTCGTCCAGTATGGCCCGGACGGTGTAGGCATCCCGGTAAAAAATGCGCTGGGTACGCTTGGCGACAAATTGTTCGATGCTATGGAACGTAAGGCCGACAATAATAGTAGGCAACAAAAAGGTAATTAGTTGGGAGCGCCCAACACCGCTGCCTGGCGTAATTGCAGTGCTTAGTAGTAATACGAATGCCGAATACAGACCAGCAATAATACCGATGGTTATGACATACCCAATTAAGCGGGTAACCGCCAAACGAATATCGAATAAGCGGAACTTTACAATGGCGTACGATGCCGTGCCGACAAAAATAACGAACGACAACGCGCCCGCTAGATTGGAAAAGTTATTAGATTGGTTGAGTATTGTTAAAAATACACCGGTAACAACGTTCACGACAAGTGCGGCAATAAGCCCAAGCATGACAAATTTGATTTGTCCGCGCTCTCGCGCGTTCACGTACTTGCGCTTGCGCACCATAATTACCAGGCCAGTTAAAAAGCTCGCAACCAAGTAGGCACTCTGCAGGGTATACAGCAAGCCAAGCTGTGTGGGCTGTGCACTATGGGCTTGTACATCAATACCAGGTATAAGGTAGGGGGTCAGAGATACAATCATAAAAAACACGGATGGCACAATAGCAAAGACGTGCAATTTCCAGGTAGGCGTATGTAGTTGGGCCGGAAATACATTCGCAAAATAAAGGACTAGTGGGGCTATGAGGGTGCCTACGCAAGTAGCGGCGCGTACTGCCCACAGGCTTATAACAGGGTCTAGCGCAATGTCGCCAATCATAAGCGCAAGCAGCCAGACCGCAATGACCATAGCTAATGAAAAGAACAAAATATTAATCTTTTGCTGTGCATTTTTTATGACAGTAACAATACCGATAAGTATCAAGCCTACTATGGGCAACAAGTATGACAGCCAGGTATAAAACTCAAGCATTATGTGCAGTGTATAGCATGTCGGCCAACAACTATTTAACAAATTATTAACTTTTAATGTTTGTGTGTGGATAACCTGCTAGACTGCGCTCAACATGTTAAGTAAGGGTGGGCAATGGGATTTATTACAGAGTACCCCGAATTTTCGGGGGTCGATCTTAATGTTGCGGCAAAAATAGAAACGTATACAAGGCAGTATCCGCCATACTCTGATTTTAACGCGGTTAATACGCTTTGTTGGAACAACGACGAAAGCGCACGCGTCACCAATCTGCACGGCAACCTTGCTATGCGCCTGCCTGATTATTTAGATGGCGCGCCTTTCTATTCGTTTTTAGGCGATAAAGAAGTAGCTGCGACTGCTCGCATATTACTAGACGAAGCCGAGCGGACAACTGGCAGGCGCACGCTGCGCCTAGTACCCGAAGTCGGTGCGCTTGCACTACGGGAAACGGGCGCGTTTACCGTTACCGAAGATCCGGATGGGCATGACTACGTCCTGTCGCTGGCCGACGTGGCCGCTAAATCCGGCAAGAAGTACATACACATGCGCCAAGAGGTTAACTATTTTGCTAACCATTACGGCGCTGCAACATCATTTGAGTGGCTGGACTGTGCTAGGGCGGACGTGCGCCGCGATATATATAAGGTATTTTTAGGGCGCGAACAACATAAAGCGCAGCAAGGCCACGATAACGCGCACGAAGCAGAGTTGGTGGCACTGGACCGCTTGTTTATGCTTGTAAACCCGGCGAAGTTGGCTGCGTATGGCCTGCGTATCGAGGACGATTTGCGTGCTTTTATTATTTGCGAAACAATCGACGAAGAATGGGTGACGGGCCACTTCTGGAAGGCAGATACGGCCTACCGGGGTATTTACCGGTACCTTATGTGGCGGACTGCGCTACGCCTGAGTCATGAAGGTTACAGCAAACTTAATATAGAGCAGGATTTAGGCATTGCAGGTCTCAAACGTATGAAGCAGCTGTTTGGTCCGGTAACGGTGCTTAAGAAATATACCGTTTCCGACGGGCCTGTTTAGCTTTTGGCAGCAATGCTCGCCATGCGAAATAGCTGGTGGCTGACTGGTTTAGAGAAATTAGTTTGTAAACCGCCTTTCTTTAGCCCTATGCGTGCCAGGCCTGGCACTTGCTTGTTACTTTCCGTATCGCAGGCGAACGTAATAATCGATTCGGCGCCTGAGCGGACGATGAGCTTACCGAGCATGCTCGCGCTACGTATGGTCATAGACGGTGAGCGTAGCTCGGGGTTGGTTATGACGCCCGGGGAGCAAAAAACTAACCCTTGTTCGTACTGGGGAAATGTAGTGCGGTAGTAGTACTGGTTCATCCAGGGAAGGTTCCGGACATCGGTTTGAATATTGATGTTGCCGATGGTGTTTCCTTCGCGGTAGACGAATTTGACGAATGAAGGGTCCTGCATAAGGTTTTTAAAATCTTTTTCTGAGAAGCCGGCTTGGACTGGGTCGTTGGCAGTCAGTTCGGCGAACGCCTGTTCGTAAAAGCCCCATACTTGCTCGATATCTTTTATAGGTAGCGTCGCCGATACCGTAACATTCGCATCCTGTAAGACATCTGGCAGCTGGGCATAGGCGCTATATAAAGATACGGGCGTAGACGGCACGTCGGTTTTTTCTATGGGTGTAGCGATGCTGGCGTAGTGATAATGTTTTGTTGCAGCGCCCTCTGGTCCGTGGATATCGGTCAGGCGTAGGCCGGACGCATCGGTTATGGCAGTTAGTTCGGCATTCACGGTATGTGCCTCGAGGTCGGTATGGTTAAAGACAATAACTCCGTTTTGTGCCGCCAGCTGCCGCAGCGCGGGGCGTAATGCGGCAATATATGCTTGCGGGCTTTGCTGAAAGGGTGTCGATAAATGGTTGTAGTACATAAGCGGCCGGCTACCGGCGTAGCGATTGTAAAAATCTAGGTTAGCATCGCCATAGTTTCTTAGTGGGGCAAGTAACGGCACGGTGCGCAGACTGTCGTCGGTCGGTATGTCCAGCATGGTAGTCCGTGGGTCTTCGTAGGCTAAACGGAAGTCACTACTATCAAACAACCCCTCTGCTTCAGCGCCTTGTTGTCGCGATGGATTTTCGAAACATTCCCTATAATACGCAAAATTTGCCTCAATGCCCGAGACTGCTGCTGGTTGTTCTGACATGCCCACCCCCCATTAACTAATCATAAGTATAACAACGTTTCTCCAGCGTTTGTACGCATTTTGTTGGACCAATACTTGTAGCGGTTGTTATAATGCATATGTTTAAACTTAAGTGGAGGGAATACTATGCAATTGCATATTGCGAGTATGGACAGGCGCAGATTTAAGTGGGGAATCGCGGCAGCGGGGTTCGGTATGGCGGCTATGGTGGCCGCTTTTTCGTTTATGAGCCTACGCGCAGGAGCTGCTCCGGTGGTATTTGTCGTGGACGACGACGGCATGGCTACGGGCAATAACTGCAATAGTTCGACCCCAACGCCATACACTACCATAAGCGCTGCGGTTACGGCTGCAGCTGCCGGCGACACTGTTAAGGTGTGCCCTGGTAGCTATACCGAGGACGTTACCATAGATAAGTCCCTGACACTTAAGGGTGCAAAAGCAGGCACGTCGGTTAACGGGCGTACCTTTAACGCCGCGAACGAATCTACCGTTACTGGCCTGGTTACTATCGATGCCGAAGATGTGACTGTAGACGGTTTTTCGCTTACTAACCCCGACCAAGGGCTTGGCGTATTAGTTAAGACAACGGGCAAGGACGCGGTTATCCGCAAGAACATCCTGCAAACCGTGGGCAATAACACCTTTGCTGGCCCGGTCGTTGGTATATATCTAGAGCTCGGACCGGACGGTGTATCGGTACGCGGCAACAAGATTAGCGACATCCAGAGCCAGACTGGGTCTGCGCAGGGTGTGCTTGTTGGCGACAGCACATCGGCCGACCCCAGCCTTGACACAAGCATCAACAACAACCGTATTAGCGACATCACTAGTGTAGAAAAGGGTGCATACGGCGTTCAGGTTAACAACGGTTCGTCGAGTGCACCAACAGCAGTTGGCTACACCGAAGTCGAAGTAGCTGGTAACACCATCAAGAATTTGAGCGGCACGTGGGTACACGCCATTGGCTTGGAAGGCGAAACGCCAAACGCCGATGTAAACCACAACGTTATTAGCAACCTTACCGACACCGATGGTGGTACGGTTAATGACGCTGTTGGCGTGTTCTTCGAGGACAATCCGTTCTTCTTTACCTCTCAGGTTAACCAGAACAACCTGGCGGTAGGCAGCGACAACTTTGGTATTGCTGTTGCAACGGCGCTATCTACACAATACGTTTCACTAAGCGTTGACGGCGAATGTAACTGGTGGGGCGCTGCAAATGGCCCAAGCACTGTTGGCACTGGTTCCGGCGCTATGGTTGGCCCGAACGTAGACTTTAAGCCTTGGCTGAAGTCGGCAAACCTAGACCGTGGTTGTGGCGACCATAATCACCACGACAGCGACAAGCACCACGGCGACTGGGGCGACGACAACGACGATTGGCGTGAAGACTAACAGTATCGTTTAGTAGTCATATGCATTAAGAATGCGGGGTAACACCCGCGTTCTTTTTAATGTGGGAATTCTTGGTCAGCGCGCATGTCGCGGTCGGCCTGTTTGTACATTTTATTTTGGGCTTTCCTTTTTTGGTCTGCGCCTTGCGTGTTGGGTTTGGCGTTTTGCTGCTTAAGCTCGCCCTGCATTTTAAGGTAGTTCTGGTAGTGCGCCTGCTTAAGCTTACCCGATTGTAGGGCGGTTTGAATCTGGCAGCCGGGTTCGTTGCCGTGGCGGCAGTTGCTGTATTTGCATTGCGCAGCCAGGGCGATTACGTCATCAAAATTTTCGTCCAGATCTTCCTCGGCGCCCCACAGCTGTAATTCGCGGATGCCGGGCGTGTCTATAAGCAACCCTCCGTTGGGCAGCATAAACAGTTCGCGGTGGCTGGTGGTGTGCTGGCCGGTATCGTCGGACTCGCGCACTGCTTGCGTTTGCTGCGCATCTTGCCCAAGTAAAAGGTTGGTAAGCGTAGATTTGCCAACGCCGGATGACCCTAGCAGTACGGCTGTTTTGCCTGCGGCAATGGCCTGCCTGATCTCGTCAACGCCCTGGCCGGTAGCTGCGCTTGCAATAATAGTACGTACATCTAGGGATGAGACAGCATCTATGTATGGTTGTACGTTATTGGTTTTATCCGCTTTATTTAGTACGAGTACAGGGGTGATATTACCGACAGTCAGTTGGTATAAATAGCGCTGCAGTCGTTCGGGGCTAAAGTCGTTATCCAGCGCCTGCAGCACAAAGGCAATGTCTACATTAGTGGCCATTATTTGTTTTTGGGCTTTGTGTCCGGCCGCCCGGCGGGCAATTTCGCTGCTGCGTGGCAGTACTGCCTCTATGGTTGCATGTTCGCCAGATAGCAGTACTGCAACCCAGTCGCCAACCTTGGGAAAATCTTCAGGACGGCCAAAATGCTGCAAGCGCCCGGATAGTACGGCGGTTTTTTCGGCTGGCGTTACTACGGTAAGCGAGCTGCCAAAGTCGGCAGTTACCCGCGCAGGTACACACTGCGGCACAGCGTTAGCCCGCCAGGCAGTATCCAGGCGTTCATCCCAACCATATGCATCTAGGTTATTCATACACCGTTATTGTCTCACGTTTTTTACGGCGCCGCTTTGGCCTATAGTATACTGACACTGCGTAAGGAGGGGTATGGGAGAGCGAGCTACAGCACAAACCGGTGAAGTGCTATTTATGTTTGCCAATATGAATTTGCCCGTAGCAGACATTGCTTTCGGGGGTGTTACTAGGTATAGAAACATATTGGAAGACATAGAAGAGGGGCGTCGGCTATATCCGGGAGGCTACGATACGACACCGACCCGCCGGCTTTTGGCCGATATGCATTTGTTTGGTCCACGATATTTAGGCGTGGGTGTGCACCAGACGTGGCCTGTAAGTCCACTAGAGGACATGCGCCGCCGTCCGCCGCTTAAGAGTGCCGTTATTAATATGGCAGCATATGCGATGATGCCGGATACCCATAGTGCCGCTAGTATGGATGCCCTTAAGGGTTCGACGTTACTGACTGTGTATGGCGACCAACGCAATAAGGATGGTACATTGCGAGATTTTAGGCCGCACGGCTACACGACTGCCACGCAAGTGAGCCCGGAACTGATTACAGAAACCGGCGGCAAAGATGATTACCATAAAACGCATAATTCGTTGTGGCAACGTGGGGTGCGTGGTGTCATAATTCCTAGCCATCATTTGGTACGAGCGCACATGAACGATCCAGATGTACGTTTGCCTTGGAGAAAGACACTCCAAGCCGTAGAAGAAGCGGGCGCGCAGGTTCATGGTCTTCATGTAGAGGCTGGTAGGATAGACACACGGCATGACCCGGATAAGCGACGTTCGCTCGGCGAGCTTGCGGCGATATTACAAGGCCCGAGTGCTATTAGCCAAACCACAATGGGCGAGGTGTTAGCCGCCGCGTATGGTATATGGCGCCGCCAGCGCGACGCGTTTTTTATCTCAGACGCACGGTTGCGTCAGTTGCACGATCGAGAGCAAGACATACTAGCAATCCATACAGGCAGCCATCATACAAGTATGGAGCAAGTCTTGGCTCAAGATCCCGAAATTGCACAAACTCGTGAAGAAAATACATATGCCAGGATGCTCCATAAAGCATTTTCGAAGGTGCCGGTTAGCGTTGAAATACCATACAAAGGCTTATTGGCTGTGCGGCAGGCGAAACGGCTTACACGTCCTGATTTTGTTAGTTTGCACCGCGACATTGCAGTAAGCCTGCACGAATTTTTCGCTGGTCTGCCAGACTAGTTACTTATGCTTTGTGGACATCTTCGTAGGCGTCGGGTTCGACGTGTACGGTCATGCCTTCGGCGGCAGCGCTGTGCTCTATTTCGTGTTTAATGCGCTCGACGGTGTCTTCTACTTGGTCGGTGCTTAGCTTGTCCCTTAGGTGCACCTCAATATTTACGAGCAACTTGTCCGAGCCCAGCATCATGGTGCGCATACCTAGTACGTGCCGGACTTCGGGCACGGCGCGTGCCGCATCGCGTATTTTGCGCTCTATTTCGGGCGGCGCGCTTTGGCCGGTTACCAGGCCCCGAATGCTAAATAACAGCGCAACACTCCCGGCAAAGTACACGGTGCCCATAAGAACCGCTCCAATGCCATCGAACCGTACATTTGCCGATAACGTCGCAATGCTTAAGAGCGTTAAACCTGTAACGCTCGCAATGGCGCCCATAATGTCCAGTACGACAGTCGTTTTGGCGGCAAGCAGTGGCGAAACCATAAAAATTTTCGGTAAATCGGCAAACGGCAGGCCCCCTAACAGCTTGCCCGAACTGCGGTAGAACGAATAGAGATTGGCACACAACACCACAACCAGGGCTATAAGAGCAAGTAGCTCACGCTTAAATGACGTGGGGTGCAACAGCTCTTGGTAGCCGTACTTGTACGCAAGCACGCCGGTGGCGGCAATAATAACGAAAGCGGCAATAGTGGTCCAAAAATAAAGTTCTTTACCAAAGCCAAATGGATGCAGCTTGGTGGGCCGTCTATTTGCGTAGCGCTTGCCGTATAGCAAAATGCCGGCAGAGCTTAGCTCTGCAAAACTTTGCAGGGCGGTAACGAGCATAACAACACTGCCCGTCAGCGCGGCTACGACAATACTAAGCGCCAAATTAAACCCATCAACCATAAACGACAGCTGCAATACGTGCTGCGTTTTACGGTGCTTTAGCTGCGGTTCGTCCGTTTCTGTGGCCGCCATGTTTATCTTGACTATAACCGTTTATGGCTACCGAGACAAGACGCTAGCAGTTTCTAAAAGTATCTCCGGCTAGGCAAAAAACAGTGTATTCAGTAAAATAGGCGAGTAGTGGCGCCTTGGCGGAGCGGTTACGCAGAAGTCTGCAAAACTTTTTAGACGGGTTCGACTCCCGTAGGTGCCTCCACTTTGATATTTCCGGAGGGTATATGAAATCAGTTGTTGTTTGTTGCTCTAAGCGCTATGCCAAAGAAGTTGCTAAATTTTGTAAGGATTTAGAGAAGCTTGGCGTTTTAGTGTTCGAGCCCGACTTTAAAGGTCCTATGCCCGAAGACGCCATGATCCATTCGGAATACATAACAGGCAAAATTTTTAAGGCGTTAACCCTTGAGCATTTTGACTGGATCCGTAAGGCTGAAGTTTGTTACGTGCTCAATATGGATGACTACGCCGGTGTAAGCGTGGCCATGGAAATGGCCTACGCCACAGCGCTTGGCAAGCCGGTGTTTGCGTTTTCGCCCAAAACCGGCGACCCTTGCCGCGACAGTATAATAGATAAGATCGTAAAGACGCCAAAAGAACTCGCCGCTCTGTTATAGTTGGCTGTAGAATCCTTGGCGAGCGTATGCTATCATCCCGCTTATGCCGAAGGTAAGATCATGGACGGATAAGCAATTGATAGAGGCTGTGATCGTCTCGAAAAGCTATCGCAATGTTTTGATTTTATTGGGTTTGGTGCCTGCTGGCGGAAATTATGAGCAGATAAAGAATCGAATCAGGGAGCTTAACCTAGACATAGAACACTTTACGGGCATGGGCTGGAATGTAGGTATGAATTTCAGACCTAGAGATCCGACGCCTATCGCAATGCTGTTGGTAAAGGATAGCACCTACCAAAGCTTCAGCCTCAAGAAGAGGCTTTTTGCAGAAGGATTTAAAACGCCAAAATGCGAGCTTTGTGGTTGGGCAGAGCAGGCAGAAGACGGGCGTATACCGGTAGAGCTTGACCATATCAACGGTGACCACTATGATAACAGGCTGGAGAACTTACGCATTCTTTGCCCTAATTGCCATAGCCTTCAAGCTACACATCGTGGTAAAAATAAGAAAGTACATCTTGCGCGGGTGCTGGAACCAGGTAGACAGGGTTGACTTAAAATCAACTGCCCAAAAGGCGTGCGGGTTCGATTCCCGCCCCGCGCACCACTGGTTACTTTAGATATGAAAAAGAATCCATTGCTCGAAGAAGCTAACGCGATTGCTGCATCGGTGTACGAAATTGCTGACGTCATTGAGGCTGAACTGCCAGATGAAAAATGGAGAACGGTCAGCAAGCTGAAGGGCGCCGCTAACGATGCATATTTTTATGTGGCGCAGGTTGCTGGGGCTGGGCAAAATCAAGCCTTTGAATTCGACTGCGTCAACGCCCAAAAATATTTGAATACTGTAAAAGCGATGTATATTTTTGCCGCTAAGCAGGGTATGACGGAACTTGATCCCGAATTAGTTGTAAAAATAGATAAGCTGGTTGCTGAAACTGATGCAGCATGGGCGGCGAGCCAAAAAGAAACCAAGCGAAAAACCGAAGAAGACTTACGACCATGGCTCGAAAAATATCGAATCTGGCAAAAGATATCTAACGATTAAGCCACAATACTATTAAGCGTTTGCCTGGCACCGGCAGCGTGCGAGGGTGTATTTCTGGAACTGGTTGGCGGCCCCGGGGCTGGACATGTGGGTCCTTACGTCATTGTTGATTTGATAACTCTATTATAGAATATGCCCTATTATGCCTACGCCACCTAACGAATCTGTCCCTGCCGAGGGAGAAATACGGCCAACGATTGAAACTATTAGCCAAGCCGCAGCTGAAATCGCCAGGCTGCATACGGCTTTAGGCAAAGTTGCCGTTGATTTAACACCGGAATATATAAAACAGCGTCTTGCCGGAGAAGAAGGAACAACATGGGCCATGTTCCCAAGAATTGGTTTTTTGCGCAGGCCGACCCCTATTCTCGATCCTGTAGTACGCCAAGATGGGGTACTACTGTTGGACGCTGGTTACACGATGTGGTCTTATCTGCTTAATGAGTACACAATGTCCAAGAGCGCTATACTGGTCCCCGGCGACGCAAACACGTTTGCCAAGGTTGATACGGTTACCATCCACCGATCAGGACGCGGTTTCGACCCCGGAGACGAGTATGTCGCTGGTGGCGGCAAGGTATTAAAGGCAGGTCATAAGCATCAGGGTTCGATTCCTACAATTGGGTCAGACGGCAATCTGGCTTGGTCTGCGTCGAGAGATATGATTAGTGGTGTTTTCCGAGACATGGACGAAGTGGACGGTGGCCTTCGGGATGTCATCGAGAAACTACGTGCCTATGAGCCGCCAGTAGTAGGGTAGTCACACTCATTCGCGTGCCTGCTTGGCTGCGTATAACACGCCCTGCTTCAGTTTGGCGCAACTAGTTGTGCTGCCTGATAGACATATGGCATAGTTACATGATCCAACAATCTAAAGGGGAGATATTGTATGCCCGATACCGACTCAGCCCGCTTGGCTGCGGGTTTGGAACTGTTTCTTAAGACGAGCCAAAATGTGCAGGCCCTGACCTTAAATCGCCATGAAGCCGCACGCCAGGCAGAAGCCGACATGGCCCGGCTGAAGCGATTTGGCGGCAAGTTAGCTGTCGACCACTACATGCATGGCAAGGGTCCCGATATTGACACTCTTGCAGAGGGGGCTAAATTGTTAGCTAGTGCTGGCCTACGCATGGGCTGGGCTGCAATGCTCCGCACGGGCGTAGAGGTGCACTTGAAGGGCGAGCTGCAGCGCGCGAATGCGGAGGTTGCCGACTTGCTGAGCGGCTTGCGGATTGAGGCGCGTCCTAACGAAGGTATACGAGCCAGCCAGGTTATTGGGCTACATGAGCCCGGTGGTACCCGTATGTACGGCATACCCGAACAGGGCGTAGAAGGTGTATTCGACAGGGCAGATACCGAGTGGGGAAGGCTGTATTTGCACGGCCCCACGCCCCATAGCCGATGGCAAATTGAACCTTTTGCCATACATGACAATTTTAACCAGCGCGCTACACTAGAGGTAATCCCGCCAACTGTATAATGCTTAGTCAACGCTTTACGTTACCTCTTTGTGTTTACCGGCATTGTGATTCTGAATCATTTTTGTTATACATATAAACCATCATGTTAGGTCCTAACCCGACAAAAATTCTGAGGAGTAACCAGTATGTTTAAAAGTAATGGCCGCAAAACGTATGAACAATGCGCTAATAAAAGGTTAGAACCAGGCTCGGACAGCGCGCAAGCTGTTTTGCATTGTGCCGTAACTAGCGAAGAGGGATTTCCTATACAGAATAACACCAGCCAATCACTCCTGGAATTTGTCGCCAAAAGCGCCGGTCGCGCTATGTGTGGCGGCTGCCAGTTTTCGGGTATGACCGGCGAGGATCTAGTGATGAGGCGTACTCGGGAAGCCGAGCTTCGATGCCTCCAGCTGGAAGCCGAGCGCCGCCTGTGGCAGCTGCAACAGCAAGTGCGCGAAGAAACCGGCCAGTAGATCGGGCAGGGGCAGTCACGCTCGTTCGTGCGCCTGCTTGGCCGCGTATAGTACACCCTGCTTAAGTTCTTGCAGGTCTCGATCGTACGCTGTCAAGATATCTGTCGATTCTTGCGATTGCGTTACCGTACGCATTACCAAGATTGATACAAGGTGTATGGGCGAAACGGTGGCGCCATACTTATGCTGGGGCGTTAATGGGATGACTAGTGACGGCTCGTTGCCACCTATCAGTATTGCCTGGGGCGGACGCGGGTCGCTATCTTTTAGTATGATCCATTGAGCTTCAGGTACGGCTTTTCGTAAACACTCACCATAGTAGCGGGCTAAGTGGCTCATGAGTTCTAGCGTGGATATGTTTGCAAGCTTGCGTATCCTCTGGTGCCCTTTTGTTTTTGCCCATTCCGGCAAGGTGTCGGGGGCTATATCCAGCGGATCATCTGTCGAGTTATAATAGGGGCCAAACGTGCATTGTGGTTGTATCCAACTCCAAAATCGGCCCACGCTTTCGCGGCTAAAATCTGCCGTACCGCCGCTCTTTGTAAGTACTGTAGTTGCACGATCTAGACTCTGAATCCAGCTATGTAAGGCTGCTATATCCTGAGCGTCGTTCAAAATACGCATGACGGCATTATACTATAAGCTTTTTAGTCGCAAACCGTTTTTTTTGACACAGTCAGTTCCCCGTGTCACGTTGCTGGCTTTTTTGGCCGGTGGCTTGTTATCATACACGCATGCCAAAAATAAGCGCAGGCATTTTGCTTTACCGTAAGGTTGCTACTGGCTACGAAGTGTTGCTGGTGCACCCCGGCGGGCCGTTTTGGGCCAAAAAAGACAACGGCTCGTGGTCCATCCCTAAGGGCGAGGTTACCGAGGGCGAGGAACTAGAGCTAGCGGCCAAGCGCGAGTTTGCCGAAGAAGTGGGTTCGGCAGCACCCGAGGGCGTGTACACCACACTGTCGCCAGTAAAATACGGCAACAAAATCGTCCATGCGTTTGCCCTGGAATCTGACTTTGACCTAAAAAATTTCAAAAGCAATACATTCGAGCTTGAGTGGCCGCCTAAATCCGGCAATAAACAACAGGCGCCCGAAAACGACAAAGCCGCCTGGGTATCCCTTGGCAAAGCCAAGCAAAAACTAGTGAAGGGCCAAGTGTCGCTTATCGAGCAGTTGTTTGACATGCTTAGCGTCGGTGACGACGATGATACGACCGAGCTGGCAGATAGCCCACAAACAACACTATTCTGACGCTTGCTGCGGCAATGCCCATTATCAAGCCGCCAGCGATATCCGGGTCGTATACTAGGTTGGGCACGGTGTACGTCCATGAGCAATGGAGTATATACTATTAGACCATATATTTTTGACTATGGTATACTGAGCTCTAATGAGTGACATGCAGCCGGCAGTAATGCGCATGATGCCCCGCTAGGGCATATTTTCTCTTACTCTTATTTTTCATTACAATTAAACCAGGTAAACTAACTATAACTATGAAATATTACGTAACCACCTCTATTGCGTACGTAAACGCAGCCCCGCACATTGGCTACGCCATGGAGCTTTTGCAGGCCGATGTACTGGCCCGGGCCGCTCGCCAACGCGGCGATGAGGTCATTTTTTGTACCGGCACCGACGAACATGGCACAAAAGTTGCCCAAAAAGCCGCCGAGGCCGGCAAAACGCCCCAGCAATTTGCCGACGAAGTTAGTAAGCATTTTTTGGACCTAACCAAACTACTAGGTATTAGCAACGACCGCTTTATCCGCACCACCGACCCCAACCACGAAACGCGTGCCCAAATTATTTGGAAGGCCCTAGCGGCTGATATTTACAAAAGCAAATACTCCGGTTGGTATGACGTCCGCCAGGAAGAGTTTGTGCCCGAATCCGAGGCCGACCCGGCCCGCATGAAGCCGGACCACCCCCAGGCCTACCAAAAGCTAGAAGAAGAAAATTACTTTTTTAAGCTGTCTAAGTATAACGACAAGATTAAAGAAGCCATAGAATCTGGCGCCTTCCAAATTGTGCCCGAAACCCGCAAGAACGAAATTTTAGCAGTACTAAAAGATGGCCTAAAAGATATTAGTATTTCCCGCCCCAAAGAAAAGTTAGAGTGGGGCGTAGCCGTGCCAGGCGACGAGACGCAAGTAATGTATGTGTGGGTCGAGGCACTCATGAATTACATTACGGTACTAGGCTACCCAGAGCACCAAAATTTTAAAGACTTTTGGCCAGCGCAGGTGCAGGTAATTGGTAAGGACATTACGCGGTTCCATGCCGCTATTTGGCCTGCCATGCTGATGAGCCTGGGGCTGGCATTGCCCAAGCAACTATATGTACACAGTTTTATTACCGTAGAAGGCGAGAAGATGAGTAAAAGCGTCGGCAATGTTATCTCGCCCCAAGAGGTAGTCAGCAAATACGGCGTAGACGCCTTCCGCTACTACTTCCTGCGCCACATTCCCAGCTACAACGACGGCGATTTTAGTTGGGCCACCTACGACAATGCGTATAACAACGAACTGGCCAACGAGCTTGGCAATGCCGTGCAGCGCACTGCTGCCATGCTGCAAAAGTATCAATCCGGCCAGATTGGCAAAGTGCCCGCTGCCGAGCACGACAGTAAAGAAATTACCGATGCCATTGCCCTATGCAAGTTCGACCGTGCCCTTGACTACATTTGGGATCAAGTCCGGGGGCTCAACCAATACATAGATGCCGAGAAACCATGGGAAATTGCTAAAAGTGGCGACGTCGCGCACTTAAACGAAGTGCTAGCCTACCAGGTGGGCTGCCTGCTGGAGATTGCCGATTTGCTCACACCGTTCTTGCCTAGTACAGCCGAAAAGATCAAGGGTGTGTTTGGCAGCGATACCGTCCAGCCTATATCTGGTACGCTGTTCCCGAAGCTAGAAGCACCTAAAAAATCCTAAGTATCTACCATGAAAATCGCTGTCATCACTTGTTACGACCAAAACGACCACATACGTCCGCGGGTACTACGCAAGGGTTTTGCGGATGTACCTGGCGTGCAAACCATTGTTATCAAAAACAAGAACAAAGGGCTGCTGCGCTACTTTGAAACTCCATGGAACGTGCTGAAGCTACGATTTACAGAGCACCCGGATGTGTACGTGGTTACGTTTCGTGGTTACGAAATACTGTTGCTCGTAAAGTTGATAGCCGGGCGTAAACCAGTCGTGTTCGACGAGATGATTAACCTGGTTGAATATATGCACGAGCACAAGAAAATAACGCCAGGTTCTGTCGGTGACAAAGTATTGAATGCTGTCTATACGTGGATGCTTAAACGGAGCCGATTTATTCTGGCTGACACCGATGCGCACGCCGATTTATCTGCTCGGCTCAGCAAGGTGCCGCGTGATCGCTACGTAACTATCCCCATTGGTACCGAGGAAGCGCTTTTTTATCCGGATGCGCATGCCGCGCCCAATCAGCCTGGCACATTCGAGGTATTTTATTACGGTGTCATGCAAAAACTGCACGGCCTGGATCATTTTTTGGAAGCCGCGGTTATGCTCGGTAACCACCCAGACATTGTGTTTCGGGTTGGCGGCGATAAAGGCAAATCCAAAGCCAAGGTAGACGACGCCATTCGGCGCGGCGCGCACATCATTTACCATGACTGGTTTGAATATAAACAGGAATTGCCGCGTTTGATTCGCGGCTGCCAGCTGCTAGTGGGCGGCCCATTCGGTAATTCGGCTCAGGCGCAGTTTGTTATTACGACCAAGACATTCCAGGGCTTGGCCTGTACGGTGCCGGTACTCGTTGGCCGTAACAAGGTAAATGACGCATTTGTAGATATAAAAAACAGCCTTGTAGTACCCCAGGGCGATGCCCAGGCTATTGCCGATGCTGTCTTGTGGGCCTATCTACACCCCAAGCAATTGCACACGGTTGCGAAAGCCGGGCGCGAACTGTACGAACACGAGTTTTCGGACGCACAAATTGCAGGGCGCCTAACCACGCTTGTAAAAGAGCTGTAATGGCCACGCCGCTGACCGACACGCACTGTCATATTCATGAGGCATGGCGCTCGGTAAACGGCGACGACGCGACCGCCAAGCTGTGGGCCAAAGGCGGTAATCCGGACGCCGACGATATTATCGCCCGTGCACTAGCCGATGACGTAACCAAAATGCTTTGCGTCGGCACAACACTGCCGGACAGCGCCATGGGCATCGAGTTTGTAAGTAGCCGCGACCACGTGTGGGCAACTATTGGGTTGCATCCGCACGAGGCCAAAGACTACGCCACCGACTCTAAGAAGTTAGCGGACTTTGTCGCTTTGGCCGGCAAGCCAAAGGTCGTGGCCGTTGGCGAGTGTGGGCTGGATTATTTTTATAACCATTCGTCCAAAGCAGATCAAGAAAAAGTGCTTCGGTTTCAGATAGAGCTGGCACTACGACATAATGTGCCGGTGATTTTCCATGTGCGTGAAGCGTTTGATGATTTCTGGCCCATTTTTGATGACTATCAAGGTACTCGCGGTGTTATTCATAGCTTCAGCGCTACCGAGAAAGAGTTAGGGCAGGCTTTGGAGCGGGGGTTGTACATAGGCCTAAACGGCATCATGACATTTACTAAACACGTTAAGCAACTAGATGCCGCTAAAGTCGTGCCACTCGACAGATTACTACTGGAAACCGACGCACCATTCTTGACACCGCAAGGCTACCGTGGTAGTATTTGTGAGCCAAAACATGTTCGTGTGACCGCCCAATTTTTAAGTGAGCTTCGAAACGAGTCGCTTGATGAGTTGGCCATGGCCACAACGAACAATGCGAATAAACTTTTTAGACTGTAGTACAACAATATGACTAAGCACAATCTCATCACCTCCCGCGAGAAAATGCGCTTGTACGAGCAAGACTCGGCGGCTGCAACACGCGTTGGCGTTCTTCTGGAGAGCGATAATCGTCTTAATTCGGTAATGGAGAAAATGCAGATCGCCGGCGGTGCCGTTGCTATGGCCCCTACCGCTCGTGCTGTTGCGGAGCAGATGGCGCAGCAGGAAAATGATTCTCAGAGTCAAGCTGCTACATATACCGCCATGAACCCCGACATGCACGTCAACCCTGTCACCGAGGGCGCGGGAGCGTAACGCCATGTCGCTTGGCCTTTTTTCTGGGATGAATAAACAGCGCGATGCTGAACGCCGCGCCAAGCGCTACCGCGAACTGCTTCGTAAAGAAGCAAAAATCGGCGGTGAATTATTTGGACCTTTGCGCGATGGTGCGCGCCGCGAATTCTTTTGCCTAAACGAAGACACCTGGGTGTGGCACGAGGAATGGGTTGACGAAAATAATATGCACCATGCGGTTACAACTCGTTACGACATCCGTCCGCAAGGTATTATGAAGGCCCAGGACGGTTTGCCGTACCATTATATTTCGCGCGATGAAGCCAAAAACTTCTACAAAGCCGTCAAACTATACAACAAGCGCGTCCTAAACGAGCTGTACGGCTACGCATACTAAGTAATTTTGCTATGCTTCGTAGTATGAGCACTCACGACGACGTTGTGTATCTAGATCACGCTGCTGCTACGCCGCTAGACCCGGCGGTCTTAAAGGCTATGCAGCCATACCTTACCGAACGGTTTTACAATCCATCGGCTACGTATAAAGAGGCGCAGGCCGTCCATGCCGACCTGGAATCTGCGCGTGCCGGCGTAGCTCATTGGTTAGGCGCCAAACCTACCGAAATTATTTTTACTGCTGGTGGTACCGAGGCCAATAACTTGGCTATTCGTGGTGTTATGGAACAATTCCCAGAAGGCAATGTCGTTGTTAGTAGCATTGAGCACGAATCGGTACTCGCTGCTGCCGGTGCATGTAAACACAGTATGGCGCCGGTTACGCCGGAAGGTATTGTTGATGTAGCGCAGCTAGAAAAGCTTTTAGACGACGCTACCGTACTGATAAGTGTTATGTATGCTAATAACGAGGTTGGTACGGTACAACCCATCCGTAGGATAACGCAGCTAGCCGAGGCAATACGCCAAAAACGCGCCAAAAGCGGCAACAAACTACCGCTTTATGTGCATACTGATGCCGCCCAAGCGGCTGGTTTTTTGGACCTGCACGCAGCACGTTTGGGTGTAGACATGTTGACGATTAATGCCGGTAAAATATATGGCCCTCGGCAGGTCGGTGCCTTGTATGTGCAATCGCACGTTATCTTGGCGCCCCAAATGTTGGGCGGTGGCCAAGAGCGCGGTTTGCGTTCTGGGACAGAGAATGTGGCCGGAGCAGTTGGTATGCGTGTTGCGCTCGACATTGCACAGGAACCGCGGCAGCGCGAGGCCAAGCGGTTGCAAGATTTGCAGGCGTACTTTATCACCCAGCTGCAGCAAGCACTAGCAAGTGTGCGTATTAATGGGTCGCGTAAACTACGGTTGCCGAACAATGTGCACGTGACCATTCCTGGCATAGACAATGAACGTGTTATTTTTCAGCTCGACGATCGGGGGGTTATTTGTGCTGCAGGTTCGGCATGTAGCGCAGATAGCGGAGAACCCTCGCACGTATTACGTGCCATGGGATTGTCAGATGATGACGCGCGCGCTAGCCTGCGTTTTACCATGGGCCGTGACACGACAAAAAAAGATATAGACCATACGGTACAGGCGCTTGTGAGTAGCATTGTTCCTT
The DNA here is from genome assembly GCA_035480575.1 of Saccharimonadales bacterium (SeqCode). Taxonomy (GTDB): domain Bacteria; phylum Patescibacteriota; class Saccharimonadia; order Saccharimonadales; family UBA4665; genus PMNU01. The sequence goes on from DATIHR010000021.1 coordinate 34,538, forward strand.
GACACTTTACGACGAATCCTGCTACGCTAGGGCAATGAAAACTTAACACGTAAAGCAATAGTACGTGTTTTTTAATGTAAGTGGAGGGGTATGCAAGCCCAAGATCAAAGCGAGCTATGGAATAAGCCAGCTGTAGCGCAACTGGTGCAGGTAGTAACGGCAATTGTCGACGAACAAACAATGCGTCGGTTTTTGCGTGACCTGCTCACCGAAAAAGAAATTAAAGAAATGAGCGCCCGGCTTATGGCAGCTAAAATGCTCAAAGAGGGTGCGACCTACCTGGAGATTGTCGAGAGGACCCGCCTTTCCAGCCGTACAGTCGCTCGTATTAGCTCGTGGCTACAAAACGGTTGCAAGGGCTACGACGCCGCCATCGAAATACTTAGCACTAATAAATAACTCTTTCTTCGGGTTGCTTTCGTCACTTTGAGAGAAGGCATCCGAAAGCGACACGGTAGCGGGCGCGGTGCTATACTAAAAGCTAATGTTTAAGAAGATACTGCTAGGGTTTGGTTTTGCTGGACTCTTGGTTGTTGCTGCTTGTAGTACGGCTAGCGCACAAAGTGTTACCCAAGGGTTTGTGCCGGGTGAAGACGGGCTGCAGAACGGTATGATTGTGCGGCTGAATGGTAAAGATAAAACAACTGCCAAAATTGTCGCCTTAAGCCAAGAGAACGAGCAGCAAATGCTGGGCATAATTGTAGCGTCGAGCGATTCGCCGGTGGCGTTGGCTGACCCGAATGCTAAGCAGCAAGTGTTTATTGCCCGCAACGGCCAGTATGCAGTGCTTGTGAGTACACAAAACGGACCTATAAAAGCCGGCGATTCTATTGTTATATCGTCCATAAAGGGCGTTGGCATGAAGGCCGACAGCAAACACCAGGCCATTTTGGGCAAGGCGCTGCAAAATTTTAGCGAAGGTGCTAATGCCAACAGCAGTCTAACGCTTAACTCTGGCCAATCGAAAACAAAAGTGGCCATTGGGCGCATTTTGGTAGATGTGGGCATTACACGTAACCCGGGCTACAGCGGCGACGCCATTGCCAACGTGCCGCAGTGGTTGGCAAAAGCCGCACGGGCAGTAAGTGGAAGGCCAATTACTGCGCTCAGGCTGTACGCTTGCCTGGCTATTTTGGTCGTGGCCTTTTTTGTGGCCGGCACTGTGCTGTTCGCGGGAGCACGGAGCGGTATGAACGCTGTCGGGCGTAATCCCTTTGCAAAAAAGACCATAATGAAGAGTATGGTGACCGTGGTGATGATGGCGATTATCATTGTCACGGTTGGCATTATTGCGGTATATTTATTACTAAAGGTATAACGCTTATGTTCTTAAGGGGGACTTCCAGTTTGGCACATTTTGGCCCAGATACTGACCTCGTAACTGCTGGCCGCGCAAGTCAGACTTGTTCTGACTTTGTGGCCGGCAGGCTTATGTTGCTCCGCGCTCACCGTACCTTTAGTACGGCTCGTTTACGGTGCTCGCGTCTGAACCAAACTGCACTCAAATCAGAAAGTCCTAACCCGTTAAAAGCTGGGATTCAAGCATGACGATTTGGATGCTGGCGTTGGTTTTGGTGGCGATTTGGGGGGTTGGGTTTGCGATTATTTGGCTTGGGGTTAAGGTTAATAGCACCATTAAGCCGAAGAAGTCGCTTGCGGCGCTCGAGGACGCTGCCGAAGAAGATGTTGAGCATATTTTTAACGAGGAATTCCGCGAGGAGTTGCGTAACCGTGGCCGTCTGCACTTCGAGAAGATTTTGGGCGAGAACGCTATGTTTTTGCAGCAAGACTTGCGCCTGACTACCTCGCAGCTCAACGACTACATGAAGGAAGAAATTAGCCGTGAACTTAAGCAGGCGTTCGCCAACTACCAAAGCGCTATTACCGATGCTAAGCAACTGGCGGTTGAATCTATAGAAAAGACCAAGACGGCCATAGAAGAAGAGCGTAAAGACCTGACTGCCAAGCTTGAGGAAGAAGTTACCGAAGAGCGTGAGCGACGCATTAAGCAGTTCGATGACCGCATGTCGCAAATTGTAAACCACTATGTACTTGGGGCTATTGGCAATCAAATTGACCTAAACGATCAGCTTGAATATATCCTGAGTGAAATGGAAGCCAATAAGCAAGCGATTTTAGAGGATATCCGAAATGGCTCATGAGGCAAGGGAGCACACGCCGGTTAAGCAATACATCTTACCGGTACTGGCGTTTGGTTTGCCCGAGGTCCGCCGATTGCGCCGCGAGCTAGAGTCGTTGGAAGAATTTATTAATGGTTCTGAAATTCGTACTCCTGGCACGCAGCCTCAGCTGCCGCGCCTGAGCCGCATATGCGAAGCGCTGGCAACCGACAACAGCCTGAATTTGCTGCAAACCGACGATCGTCAGCGATTACTGACGTTTATTAAAGGCGTTGAAACGGCAGCGCCGCAAATACACATGAGTTTTGCTGCCGATCCATCCTCGGCTTTTACTGCTAAGATGGTGACATGGATGCGAGCTAATGTGCACCGCTACGCCCTGATACAAATTGGGTTACAACCGACCATTGCAGCTGGCTGTATTGTGCGCACGCCTAATAAAGTATTCGACTTTTCACTGCGTGAGCGATTAATAAAGGCACGGAGTTTATTAATAGAAGCCCTAGAGGTCGAAACGGCATCGGCCGCTCAGCAGGCGATAGTGGCAGCAGTGGCGCCAGCCGTTGCCCAGCCCGTGTCGGGTAGTGGCGCTCCGGCAGTCCCCGAGGCCGTTCCAGCTGCGCAACCTACTGTCGCACAAGCGGCACCAACTACGGGGGTATCTGCGTAATGTCTGATAATAAACATTTCGATATGCTAGTTGCCGCTGGCAAGCCTGTGGGTGAGGTTATCGCCATTGACCGTTTTATGATCAAGGTTAAGGGTATGCAGCCTTGTAACATGCATGCACTTATTATGTTCGAGGATGGCAGCAAGGGGTATGTACACCATATTTTCGACGATCACATGGTTATTTTGCACCTTGGCACGGCGCCGCCGCGGGTTGGCAGCACATGTGTCATCCAGCATGAAGAGCTGGTTACTAAGGTGGGCAAGGATTTCATTGGCCGGGTCGTTTCTGTAACCGGTGAGCCACTGGATGGTAAAGGGCCAATCGCGGCAGACGGCGTACTGCCGGTGTTTACGGCAGCACCTATGTTGTACGAACGTGAACTGCTTGATAAGCCGCTGGAAACCGGCGTAACCATTTTGGACACGCTATTTGCCCTTATGCGGGGCCAGCGTATCGCCGTTTTAGGTGATGGCAAGTCGGGTAAAAGTACTCTGGCAACACAGTTAGCGATTAACCAAAAGAATACTGATATTACGACTATTTACGTAATGATCGCCAAGCGTCGTGCCGACATCGACATGCTGCTCAGCCGGCTAGAATCAAACGATGCAATGAGAAAGACTATTGTCGTTGTGTCTACTATGTCTGATTCATTAGTGCACAGCTATCTGGCGCCGTATGTGGGCTGCGCTATGGCGGAATATTTGTGGCAGCATTTAAACGAAGATGCACTTATTGTGTACGACGACCTTACCGCCCACGCCCACGCCTACCGCGAAATGGCACTATTGACCGGCAGTAGTCCGGGTCGCGACAGCTACCCAGGTGATATGTTTTATGTGCACTCGTCTTTGCTGGAGCGTGCCGGCAAGCTAAATCGTAACCACAAGACGCTTACGTCTATTCCTATGGTTTTTGCCGCAAGCGGCGACATTGCCGCCTACCTGCCCACTAACGTAATGTCTATTACCGACGGCCAGTGGATTTTGGACATGAAGATCTTTAGGGATACCATGCGCCCGGCTGTAAATGCAGGACTCAGCGTGTCCCGCGTAGGTGGCCGCGGCCAAACGAAACGCCAACAGTCGCAGGCTGGCGCATTGTTCAAGGCGCTTACCGCCCACCGTACTGCAAAGGAATTCGCTCGCTTTGGTTCGGAATTGTCTGTAGTGGCCCAAACCGACCTTATGCGCGGCGAATTACTATACAAAGTGCTCAACCAGATACCTGGCGAAAATTATACCTTTAAAGAGCAGACGTTGATGCTCGACATCTGTTTGAACTTAACCCTCGAGGAACACGTTAATGTCGAAGCCCTTAAAAAAGGCGTGCGCGAGCTTGCGCCACAGCTGCAAGACGACGACGGTAACTTTGACTTGCTGCGCGACCAACTAAAGGCTCGTAGCCTAATGGATACGCCCAAAAAAGAAGCGCCAAAACCTGACGCCGCTCCTGCACCTGCCGCTCCTGCCGAAGGAGCTAAACAGGAAGACAAGAAAGACGAAAAGAAGGACGATAAAAAAGAAGAGAAAAAAGACGACGCCAAACATGACCAGCCTAAAGAGGAGAAGCACGCATGAGTAAGCTCCAAGAGGTTGGCGAAAAGCAGATCGCCATGAACACCATCCTTAACCTGACGGGAGTATTTGAAGGTCTAGCAAGTATGCGCATCGCCGGTGTTAAAACTCAGGTGCTCGAAAGCCAGAACTTTTTTAGCGAAATTTGGCATATTTATAAGCAAATTCGGGTAGACAGCTTGTTCCGGTTCGGCCGTGGCGAGAAAGACGACGTTATTAAAAAACAACTGTACATTATTATTACGGCCGAGGGTGGGTTTGGCGGTGATATCGACCAACGGCTTATTAAAATGATGCTGGCCGATTACAACCCCGACAAACAGGACATTATTGTCATTGGACACCACGGTGCGCTGCTACTTATCCAGCAGCACGTGACATTTAAGAAGTACTTTACCTTACCCTCGCGTGATAAAAATATTAATGTCCGGCCGCTCGTAACAGAGGTAGGCCACTACGAAAGCACGGCCGTATTTTACCAGACGTACGTGTCGTTAATGGTACAAGAAGGCAAACGGATTGAGCTGCAAAGCAGCATTATGGACCAAGCCAACGAGGCTGCCAAAAATAATAAAGAAGAGGTTATTAGCGAAGAAAACTATATATTCGAGCCGTCCACGTTTGACGTAGTCGCACACCTAGAGCGTTCTATGACCGAGATCGCCCTAAGCCAGGTAATTCTGGATTCTAAGCTGGCGCAGTACGCTGCCCGCTTCCGCGCCATGAGCATGGCCAAAGACCGTGCCAACGAACTCGTCAACGACTTGCGGCTAGAGTTTAACCGGACCAAGCGGCACATACAGGACGAACGGTTGAAGGAAATGATTAACGGCATGCGCATGGGAGGCAAGGAATAATGAACCAAGGAGTGGTGCGTGTCGTTAAAGACCTGACGGTGGTTGTTGAGTTTGACGACCAGCTGCCGGACATACACGAGCTGATTACGGTAGACGCGCTCGGCACACAGCTATTGGTAGATAGTATCGATGAAGGCGGCCGCGCTGTATGTTTAATTATTCGTACTGATTTTCGTATTCAGAAGGGTATGACCGTTACGCCAACAGGCCATAGCATTGAAATTCCTGTAGGCGATAAAATGATCGGCCGCGTTGTCGATGCCCTGGGCGCACCAATCGATGGCATCCCTCCGGTAGATGACCACGATATGCAGCACCGCAGCATTTTTGCTCTGCCGCAGCGTGGTAGTGCAGCGAGTGTTGAAAAACCCAAGATTTTGGAAACCGGTATTAAAGTATTGGACTTCTTTGCGCCGTTCGTAAAGGGCCGCAAGATTGGTATTGTTGGTGGCGCCGGCGTGGGCAAGACGGTGCTAACCATGGAAATGATTAACAACGTGGCCAAGCAAGGCGGTGGTTTGTCGTTCTTTGCCGGTATTGGTGAGCGTATCCGCGAGGGTCACGAGTTGTACGACACGCTTAAAAATACAGGCGATATTTTAAAGAGCACATGCATGTTCTTTGGGCAAATGAACGAAAACCCAGTGCAACGTTCGTTGATTGCCCTGAGTGCTGTTACATTGGCCGAATATTTTAGGGACGAACAAAACAAAGATATCCTGTTTTTTGCCGACAACATGTACCGGTACATTCAGGCTCGCAACGAGGTTGCAACCATGATTGGCCAAGTGCCGTCCGAGGGTGGATACGAACCGACCATCTTTAGCGACATTAAGCTGCTACAAGACCGTCTGACGTCTAACGATAACGGCTCTATTACTGCCGTGCAGACAATCTATGTACCAGCCGACGACACCTCTGACCCGGCAGTGCAGATGATTCAGCACGAGCTGGACAGTATTATTATCCTTAGCCGTGCTGTGGCCGAGCAAGGCATCCGCCCGGCAGTGGATCTTATCCATACGACATCTTCGCTGTTAACCCCCGAAATTGTGGGTGATCGCCACTATTTGCTAAGCGTGCAGGTGCAGGGTATTTTGCAGAAATACGAAATGCTCAAACCTATTATCGCTATTATTGGCGAGAACGAACTAAGCCCCGCCGACCGTGCCGACTTTGCCAAGGCTAAAAAACTTATAGAATACTTTACGCAAAACATGAATGTCATGGAGAGCATGACTGGCAAGAAGGGCGAGTATGTAAAACGCGACGATATGCTCCAAGGCGTCGAGGAAATTATCGTCTAATGATTGAGGAAACCACCAAAAGCGCCGAGGCTACCAAGACTGCGCGCGAACAGCAAGCTGCCCAGAAAGAGGGGAAGCTGACAATGCAGGTCAAGGTGTATTCGCCCTTTAAGGTCTATTACGAAGAAGCGAGCTACAGTATATCTGGCGTGAATGCTACTGGACCCTTTGACATTTTGCCGCACCACCACAACTTTATTACGCTTTTAAACCCGTGCGAGTTGAATATTCACCCCGTAAACGGCCGCACCGAACAAAAAATCCGCATATCCGGCGGCCTCATGCACGTAAAAGCCGACAAAGTCAC
>DATIHR010000022.1:0-70938 GCA_035480575.1 Saccharimonadales bacterium (SeqCode)
TAACAAGTTTGTACCAGACCATGATCAACAATGGCGATTTTGGCGCTTGGATGATGGTGATGGGCGAAGATGGTACCGATCATTCCTTTAAGAATTTCGATCCCGGTACCGGCCCTAACACGGGCAGCTACGTATCGTTTACCTACGGCGGACCGCCACCAGCACCAAGCGTCGCAACACCCACCAGCGGTCAAGTATATGTTGACCCGCAACCGTCATTCAAGGTGAATACAGTGTCGAATCCAAACGGCAGCACGCCGTTGAAGTACGAAATACTTGTCAGTACTGGTACAGGAGCCTCCGGCGGGCTAATCACCTCCAGTCTTATGGACACAACCCAATGGACAATTCCTGATGGTATTTTGCAAGACGGCTCAACATATTACATCCAGGCGCGCAGCTTCGACCCGATTACCAATTCGTACAGCAGTTGGGGAACATCTGTTCCGTTCCGTATCGATATGCGCACAGGCAAAGACAAAACCCAAACTTTCGATTCGCTTGGCCCGGTAGATGTCGATCTTGCTACTGGCAATCTTGCGACAAGTGCCAGCAGTCACACCTCGACAGCGCTTGGCGGAAGCTTGGGCGTTAGCCTGGATTACAACACACCGCTTAAATCGCGCAACGGTTTAGTCGGTGAGTACTGGAACTTACCCGCGAACGCACCAGACACGTTACCTACTTCAGCACCAACAATAACGCGTGTTGACCAAAACGTCGACTTCGGCTGGGATACCGGATCCCCGTCATCCGGCACTATCAATAACGATTGGTTTTACTCTAGATGGTCCGGCTATTTCGTAGCCCCAGCAACTGGCACCTACTACTTCGGCGGTAATAACGACGATTTACTCAAAGTAACTATCAATGGCCAGCAAGTATACATTAACGGTGGATGCTATACGGGCGTCTGCTATGGCTCGAGTATTACGCTGCAAGCTGGACAAGTTGTGCCCATCGACGTACAACACAAAGAAGTAACCGGCCCGGCGTATGCACATCTATACGTTAAGGGGCCTGTGGACGAACAGGTGGTACCGCAAGCCTGGTTACAGACTGGTGTACGGCCAGTATCCAACCAGCATGGTCTAACCGGCAGCTACTACGGCAAGTTCGACGGCACTAATACTTTCTCAAGCGGTAACGCCCTGGTTATGAAGCGCACAGATACATTCCTGAACTTTGATTGGGGTAGCGGAGCGCCGGTAGCTAACGGCCCGGCAGACTTCCTGGTGCGTTGGTCCGGATACGTAACTGTACCGGTAAGCGGCACCTATAACTTCGGTACTAACAGTGATGATGGTTCCAAGATTACCGTCGGCACCGGCAATACTGTCGTGTACAACGATTGGACTACGCATGGCCCGACAGAGGGCTATGGTACGGGATATTTCCTAACCGCCAATCAGCCAGTACCCATTACGATTGAGTACTTCGATCAAGGCGGCCCAGCTAGTTTCCAATTCAAAGTCCAGGGTGCTGTATCGCAGCAGATCGTTCCAAGCGATTGGCTGTCGCCAAAAGCCCAAGTATTACCTGACGGTTGGAATCTGGGCATTGATCCAGATGGCGATCTTAACTATGATCACCTGAAAGCTAATCAAAATAGCGTAGTACTGAGCGATTCCACCGGCGATACGCACGAATATACCTACGTCAATGGCGGCTACAGACCACCAGTGAATGAAGACGGCCAGCTAGTGCGTAATGCTGACGGCACCTTTACTATGCAGGATACCGACGGCCGTACCTATGTGTTCGCGGCTGATGGCACACTCAGCTCTGTTACGAACCCAGTAGACGACCGCAAGCCAGCTGCTTTGCAGTATACCTACGGCAGTATCAATGGCGGCCCGGCTACGCTAACTCAAATTACTGATGCCGTAGACTCCAGCCGTTGGGCAAAAGTGTACTATAGTGGCGATAGTAACTGCGGCAGCGCCCCAAGCAGCTTTGACACCAATGCACCCGCTGGTATGCTGTGTGCAGTAAAAACCAATGACGGCCGAGCCACCTACTTTTACTACAATACTGGCCAGTTGGCGCGTGTGGCCGAGCCAGGCAACCAGTACAATGATTACCAGTACGAAGCAGTAACAAATGGCGGTACAACGATTGGCTATCGTATGATAGGTACTCGCGATAGCTTGGCCAACGATGCTATTGCTGCCGGGGTTCGTTCAAACGATTCTACTGCTAAGACTGAAATGAGCTACGATGTACTTGGCCGTGTTACTAGCATTACGCAACCTGCAGCTACTGCTGGTGCCAGCCGTATGCAGCACACAGTTGAATATTTACCAGGCCCACTCGACAAGAGCTACGCGGGTGCTTCGCAGCAGCATATAGTTGGAGCTACAGAACCAAATGGCTTCACTCATCGCGTGGAATACGACAATCTATTCAGAACTACTAAAGACACTGACATCACCAATCTCAGCACAATTACTGAATGGGACGCCCTTAAAGACCTCCAGTACAGTACGACTGACGCCACTGGCCTTAAATCCACTGCGATTTACGATGACGAAGACCGCCCTACCGACAGCTACGGCCCGGCACCAGCCAGCTACTACGGCACCGACCGCAAACCAACCAGTACATATGTGAGTCAAGTACCTCGTACCGAAAGCAAATACGACGAAGGGATAGTCGGCCCCGCTATAGCCTGGTATGACTACACTAAACAAACAGGCAACACTAACGGTACACTCTTTGGCGCTCCAAAGTTGCATACCACAGGCATTAATACGGCTACGCCAGGCACGCTTAGCTACGACTTTGTTAGCCCACCTATTACTGCCAGTAGCGGTACGCAGGGCATTGGCCTGAGCGCTACCGGCAAGTTGCGACTACCTACCGGCACCTACGCCATTAACGCAGATACCAGCGATGGTGTTCGGGTATGGGTAGACGACCAGCTAGTGCTGGACAGTTGGATAGACAGTGCCTACCGAACTACTACCACCGGCATCGCCTTTACCGTTAGTGACAGCGTACCAAAACGTTTCCGCGCGGATGTATACCGTCGTACCGGATCTACGGGCACACTCAACCTCAAGATACAGCAGCAAGGTGGCTTTACCGCTACTACCGATTGGAGCAGTTACCTTAAGTCGGACTACTCGTTAGCCACTTCTGCCAAGACTTATGACGCTACCCTTGGCGACAACACTACCACGACCAGCTATGGCAGTAACCCAGAGCTGGGTTTGGCCCAAAGCACTAGCCTCGACCCCACCGGCTTGAATCTAACTTCCACCAGTACCTACGAAACCCAGGGTGCTACCGGCAGCTACTTGCGCCAGCTAACCAAAACGTTGCCCGGCGGCAACACTACCAGCTATAGCTACTACGGCGCAACTGAAACCAAGGACAACCCGTGTACTACCGGGACGACAGAGGCTTACAAACAGGCCGGTATGCTCAAGCTGCGTACTGACCCGGACCCCGACGGAGCAGGTTCCCAGACCCCTCGCACCACCGAAACAATCTACGATGATGCAGGTAAAGTTGTAGCTACACGCATAAATAGCGATTCGTGGACGTGTACCACATACGATTCGCGCGAACGTGTAGCAAGTACAACTATCCCTGCTTACAATGGTGCGGCTGCCCGCACTATACAGAACGATTATGCCGTAGGCGGCAGCCCCCTGGTAGTAACAAGTTGGGACGATCAAGGCTGGATTGTAACTTGGATGGACCTTTTAGGCCGTAGTACTAAATATCGAGATGTACATGATGACGAAACAACCAGCACTTACGACTCACAGGGCCATTTGACACAGCGGGTCAGCCCCCTCGGTACGGAAACATTCACCTACGACAATTTTGATCGGCTCGTAGACCAGAAGTTAGATACTGTCACCTATGCTCACATAACCTACGATACGTATAGCCGCATAGACAATGTTACCTACCCAGCCGCTGGTCAGCAAAAGGTCACCATGGCGCGCGACGCCCTGGGACGGCTCAACAGCCTCACCTATACCCTTGGAGACGGAACGACAACAGTTAACGATGTGGTAACACGCACACAGTCGAACCAAATCACAAGCGACGTCGTAACTTCCGGCTCTAACAGCCTCTGGTATAACTACAGCTATGACACAGCGGGTCGTATAACCGGCGCTACGGCTGGCCCGCATTCGTACAGCTACGGATACGGCACCGAATCTTCAACATGTAGCTCGGTAGCTGGTAACAATACAAATGCTGGTAAAAACAGCAATCGCACCACGCAAACAATTGATGGTACGACAACTACCTTCTGCTACGACCAGGCAGACCGTCTCAAGAGCAGCTCGAATGTGCTCTACAACGGTGGCGACTACGACAGTCACGGCAACATGACGAGCGTAGGTACTGGTACCACTCCACTCCGTCTTTGCTTTGACAGTTCTGACAGGAATACCTGCATGACCCAACGTGACAGCAACGGTACGGGTACAGCCATGTATTACAATCGCGATGTCCAGGGCCGCATTGTGGCAAGGTTCAAGAATACACTCACCAACTGGACAGCCACAGACGCTGGTGACTACTGGTACGGCTTCACCGGCAGCGGTGACACTCCTGACTTTGTCCGTGACGCAGCCTGGAATGTTATCGAGAAGAATCTAGAGCTGCCTGGGGGCGTAATAGTGACCATAAAACCCCAAGAATCATTAGCCGCAAATAAAGCACTCTACTCGCTGCCGAACGTCCATGGCGATGTATTGCTGACAACCAACGCGAATGGTGTTAATACCTCTGCCGGTAATGGCCCGTTGAACACCTTTACGTATGATCCCTTTGGCCAAGTGTTAAGCGGTTCCGTCCTCCCCGCTAACGCAGACCATGCCAGCTATGGCTACGTAGGCCAGCACGAGAAGCTTACTGAGAGTGAGTATGCTCTTACACCCATCCAGATGGGATCGAGAGTGTATATACCAGGACTTGGTAGGTTCTTACAGGTCGACCCCCAAGAAGGTGGTACACCCAATAACTACGTGTACCCGCCAGATCCGATTAATGACTTTGACCTAAGCGGAGAATTCGGATGGAAAAGCTTTGCGAGTATCGCGAGTGTTGGTTCGATGATACCCGGGCCCATAGGCATGGCGAGTGCTGCGGTGTCTGCTGCAGCTTATGCTGCTGCGGGGGATAAGAAACAGGCTCTGATAATGGCTGGCTGTGTCGCTGCGGCGGCAGTTGGGGCTGGTGCGGCGGTACAAGCCTACAAGATTGCCAAAGACGTTAAGGCGGTTTCTACGGTCGCTAAACTAGGTCAAATGCAGAAGGTCGCGGGGACGTCTGTACATGCAGCTCAGAGGATGCAGCAACGTAGCATCACGTCGACAATGATACAAAAGGCGATACAAAAAGGCGTGAGATACAACGACGCTAAACATCTGAATACATACGCTCACGTTTTGCATGGTGGCATGGCATCGGGTAAGACGCTGTATGTATCGACAAACAAATTCACCGGTAAGGTAATCACCGCTATAACGCGAAGGGTATTTAAGCCCGGAAAGAGGTGGTTCTAAAATGAAAAGGAGAGATGAAGTGAAAGTTACTTATGATAAAGAGGCTGACGCAGCCTATATATACCTAGATGATATCAGTCAAGATGAAGTGTCAGAAACCTTCACTTGTGACGATCTCCCCCCCACTGTTAAGGGGGATATTAACCTCGACTTTGACTCAAAGGGAATCTTAAGGGGTATTGAGATCCTTGGCGCATCGAAAGTCCTACCCCAAAATGCTCTCAAAGGTTAGATAATGCCAAAGTACAACATAGATTTTGAGGGCCAACCAACAAAAGGTACACTTGTTTATATAGAAGAAGATCATGCCTTCAACTTTACCGGCTTTGATAAACGGATGAAGACAGCGGCCATCACCATAAACGAAACACTACAAGTTGAATTTTTAGTTGAGACGGGAAAAGTGGTTTACGTATGGGGTTATTATCCAAAAGAGTCCTGGGGCAGTGGCAAGGTTGTGCCTCCCCATCACACCAATGGGGAGGTGTATGTTGACGTGGGCGAAGCTCCTGATATGGGGGTTGGTTATGAAGAACCTTCTGTTGTCGGCAAGGCGGTGTTTGATCGGGAGAGCGGCTGGTTTCATATTGGTGCCCCTGAATGCTCTACTTGCATAGAGGTGGCCGACCATACCGTCCTAGGATTCGATGTAGAGAATCATTTAAGGTCAGTATGGCTCCATCCGGACATTCAGGCAAAAGACGCCCTATAGCTTAAGGTACATAGAGATCAGTATGACAGTGAACAACAAAAGTTTTTGGGTGTTTGCCTATCGGCATGAGGGTGAATACGTCCCCGAAGAGATTGTGGGTGCCCCAGAAGATAGGTTTGCAAATCTTGAATACGGGGACGTCAAAGAGGGTTCATATCAGTTGTGGGAATACCCAAGCGGCAAGATATTCAATATAGCACCCGATAGAGAGCTTGGTAAAGACGAGGACTATTATGCGACGCCGTATAACAACAAGGGTAGCGTATGGTTGCCGAAACTTGTGGAAGTGGGTGTTGACCAAGATAGGGTCGCGAAGGCGTATAGCGGCTTGAAGGTCTAGACTTGATGATAGTTACACCCAAACAAGACATTTTTGAGCCAGGAGACTCTAAAAATCCCCTAAGGATATTCACCAAAGGTAAAGATTATATTGTCTACGCGCTTTACCTAGAGAAAGATATACCAAAATGGTATTGCTTATTGCACGATGAGGATGCAGGCTATTATCCGATGGCGCATGAGGCAATCAAGTTTAAGGTAGTTGACAATGACACTACTGCTAACTGGGTCTACTCAAAGAAACGCGGCGTATTCCGCAAAGAGCAAACCTACTCGTATCCAGAATGGGCAAACGATAAAACCTATTATCAATACCTGGTTGGCGACGACCTCCATCCGGCCGAGAGCAAAAAGGCAGCTAACGTATTCCAAGATAAAGTGGCACAGTACACCAAAGATTATGCCATCAAAAAGTTTGGTTCGGTCAAAGCGGCGAAAGAACACGTACTGAAGAAGCGCTATGAGGATGAATTAAGACTTCATAAAGAGCGCGGCTTTGACCGCCCGGAGAAGCCGGAAGTTACCGATAAAATCCTTGATAGTCTGCCTTTACGCATGGCGGATATAGCCGACTAATCTCGATCTAGACACAGCTCCGTTGGCAGCTTTTGTCGTGCCCCGTGTGTTTAACGGTATGTTCAACGAGAGGTTCGCGGAAGCTCTTATTGTCGATATGACTTTGACGGCTCGGCCTACATAACTCATAATACTGAGCATTAACAACTAGACCCCGATTCTCATCAGGACACTTGCCAGCGAAGCGAACGCGTAAACATTTCTTAGACGATGAGAACTAGTAAGTAGTGGACACCACCCACGTAAAAAAGGGATGCTTGCGGACGGATCGTAATTGACCAAAGTCAAATACACCCCCGCTTTATTTGGCTTTGGGCGAGGAGATCGCTCATGGAGCCTCAAGCAGCTGCTTTGCCGCAAGAAGCGCACGAACCGTCATACGATGACCCTGATAGCAATCTTGTTGCGTTTATAGACGAACTACAAAAGATAGATTTAAATAGTCCGTTAGCGAAGTTAAATCCAACATCCATCTCAGATAATAATGGCGGTAGGATCGCACTATAGTTTTAGATGTTAAAATGGGGCATGCCTCGCAAAGAATCGATAGACATACGCAAACTCCGATACGTGTTGTACGCCCGCAAATCAACTGAAGATGAAGCGCGTCAGGTGCGTTCAGTCGGTGACCAGATAAAGGACTGCCAGAAGCTGGCAAAAGATCTTGGGCTGAACGTCGTCGAGACAATAAAAGAGACCAAATCTGCCAAGCGTCCGGATCAACGACCTCTTTTCTCGAAGATGATTAAAGACATTGAGGCGAAGAAATACGATGCCATCCTTTGCTGGCACCCTGACAGGTTGTGTCGAAACATGCTTGAGGGTGGCCGCATTATCAATATGTTGGACGAGAACACGTTAAAAGATATTCGTTTCAACAGCCACCAATTTAGCAATGATGCAAACGGCAAAATGCTCCTGGGTATGCTTTTTGTTTTCTCGAAGCAATATTCGGACGACCTATCTGATAAAGTAAATCGCGGTATAAGCGGTAATCTGGAAGAAGGTAAATCGGCGGGTGCGCCTAAGCTGGGATACACGCGCAGCGAGGTGACTGGCTATTACGAACCTAACGAATTTTTTGGTGTAATCGAAGAGGCCTGGCGTAGAAGGCTTACCGGCGAGAGCTTAGATGCAATAACTGCCTACTTACATGAACAGAATGTCCATAGGGTGACGAAGAATAAGAAGAAACAGCGAATTCTAAGACCAGGCAAAAGTACCGTCGGTTATATGTTCAGCGACCCATTCTACTACGGCATTTTGATACAGGCTAGCCAAACTGTTGATTTATGCGAGCTTACACCTTTCAAGAAGATCGTCACCAAAGAGATGTACGAACAGGTGCAGGCCCTGGGTTACGGCAGGACAAAAAGTCATGCCGACAAGAAACGGACAACGTTTTTCCCGTTGCGTGGTTTTGTATATTGCGGAGTTTGTAATAGCGATAAATACATGAAGGTGGGCAAAAATAAGACTGGCGGCGGCACGTACGTCCTTACTTACAGGTGTGACAATAAAGAGTGCACGCGTCAGGTGAAGTCTTTTAGAGCCAAGTACATATTTGAATCGATTTATAAAACACTGGATAAGTTTGAACTAGGCGATGAGGCTTATGGCCGCTATAGTGCGAAGATTGACGGCCGCACTGATGAGAAGATAGTTGAAATCAAACAAGCCATTCACAGTAAGCGTGGAGTCTTGAGCCACATTAAAAGTGAGCTTAGTGAGCGGGCGTTGGCTGTTGGGCGTATGGAAAAGAAGTCGCCAGCATATCAGCCGAACATGGATAAGCTCGAACAGCTTGCCGATCAACAGGCCGATCTTGAAGAAGAAATTCGCAAGCTGGATGAAAAAGTGGCAAATCCGCGCCAAATAAAGGTAGGCAGGGAAGAGTTTTTGAACCTGGTGAAAACAGCGTCACAACGGATGAAAGCTGGCTCTGCAGTCGAAAAAGACGTACTTTGTCGCATTTTGTTTTTGAACCTACGCGTAGATAACGAAAAAGTGGCCTCCTACCTCTGGCGCGAACCGTTCGCGACGTTGGTAAAGGCCACTGAAATCCAGGATGGTGGGGGTGGATGGACTTGAACCATCGACCAAAGGATTATGAGTCCTCTGCTCTAACCACTGAGCTACACCCCCGGAGTGCGCAAGTCTGCGCACGAGTATTCGATAGCTCGGATTGGCCATGCAGTCCAACCGTTAGCCCGAATACTGTTCGCGTTACACTCGCTTCAAGCAATGTAACAGAGTGAGTATAGCAGATTTGGTCCCTGTTATATAATGGTTATACCTACTTATGGACACAAATATTACAAAATATAGGCAAAAAATCGTTCAATTCCTCGTAAGCCTTAAAGATTTGCGGGTATTGGGGCTGTTTGTGTTTTTGGTTATTGTGCTGCTGGTAAGCTGGAGCGGCGTGAAGGCTATAGAAACAAACTACACGTTGCAAAAGCAAATTGCCCAGTTGCAGCAAGAAAACGCCGTGCAGAAACTAGCCAACCAAAACCTGGCGCTAGAGAACGACTACTACAAAACACCCCAGTACCTAGAACTGTCAGCGCGTAAAGATTTTGGCTTGGCGGCTGCGGGCGAAACAGTGTGGGTCGTGCCGAAGCATGTAGCGCTGGCACATACGGTAGATGTGCCCAAGCCGGTAGGTGTGTCAGCTGTTAAAACCGATACCAACAAGCGGCCGGCGTACCAGCGCAATGTAACTGCCTGGCTCGACTTCTTATTCCATCGCCAACCGGCGCAATAACGGTTATTATGATTACGTGAACGCTTTGAGGCGCTGTGTTGGTTTAGTAGCCGCCGCTGTTTGTATGGCAGTTGGATTTGGCGCTGCCACTGCCCACGCGCACATTAATGGCAAGGCACTGGTAAATATTAATGGCATCGACGTTATTGCCAGCACCAATCCGTATTCTATAAACGACCAGGCGCCCGAACTCTACGAGACAAAACAAGTACTGACATTTTATATAAATAAAATCGCGCTGCCGGCATCGGTGCCGGCGGACGCAACGTTCCAGTGGTCGTGGGGTGACGACACGCCTGACGAGCAAGGCAGGCTTGCCCGCCATACCTACACGAAAGCAGGCACCTACCATGTAAAGGTATTGGCTCAAACGAAGGGCAGTACGGAATTTACGCGGCTCGATATAGTAGAGGTAACACTGAAGCAACAGCCACGAACGCTGGCTAATGTAATTACCTTGGGCGTAGGTATTCTGGTTATTGGCGGTATTATTGCTGGCTTGCGGTGGGCGCACGCACCGCATAAAAAGCGGCGCTAGCGCTGTGGTAGTATGGAACCATACGCAAGGATAGTAACAATGAAATCTAAATATATCGTGTTTGTTGTCGTGGCTATAGCCGTACTGGTTGGCCTATTTGTATTGCTTAGGCCAAAAGATTCGACGCAGCCATCCACGTCGGCAACGAAGTCATTTGTACTGGTCGTTAAAGGCAAGCGGTTAGCGGAAGGCCCACAAACTCTGACGGTTAAAAAGGGTGATGTTGTGGCAATCGCCATTACCTCTGACGAAGAAGAGGAGCTACACCTCCATGGCTACGACAAGAGTGTCGACCTAGAGCCAAACAAACAAGCCACGCTGCGTTTTACAGCCGATAAAACCGGCAATTTTCCGTATGAACTAGAGCATTCAAAAACGGATATCGGGTCGCTGCAAGTGCAGCCGTAGCCATGAGCCCAATGCACATCGCCCTGTTTGCACATGCGTTCGGACAACGATACGACTTGCCTGTGCCGCTATGGCTATACATATATGGCGGAGCTGCCGCGGTGTTGTTGTCGTTTGTGGTAGTTGGCTATTTTGTAGACAAAAAACGCAGCACTGTGCGACCGCCGGTGTTTATCTGCATGGTGCCGCATTGGGTACGTGTAGCGCTTGGTGTGTTTGGATGCGCGCTATTGGGCCTTATTGTGCTGGCCGGTTTAGTAGGCGGCCAAGTACCCATACAAAACATAACGATTACCTTTTTTTGGATTACCTTTTTGCTTGGATGTACGTACCTGACAGTACTGTTGGGCAACTGGTGGCCGTATATCCGGCCCACGAGCGTACTAGTGCGTTTAGCGGAGCGGCTTGCCGGTGTACGGTTGGGGCCGTTTGTGCGATACCCTGAACGCTTAGGCTATTACCCCGCGCTTGTAACGTATATTGGGTTGATATGGCTTGAGCTGTTGTCTACAGGTTTTGGCGTAGTGCCGCAAAACTTGGCTTGGGTGTTAGTTGGGTACAGCGTTGTGTCTGCCACGGGTGCTATTGTATTCGGCGCCCGCGATTGGTACCGGTATGGCGATTTTTTTAGCGTCTTTTTTAGACTAATTGGCGCAATGGCGCCGTTTGTTCGCAAAGACGGCAACCTGTACGTGCGGCGGCCGCTGACTGGGCTACTGACGGCGACGCACCTGCGTTTTAGCTTGCTGTTATTTGTGTTATTTATGCTGTCCTCTACTGCTTTTGATGGCCTGCGCGATACCAAGGTGTTTAACCGTTTGCTTGCAGTAATGCCACAACTGTCTGGTCTAGATTTTTGGCTGTTATTGCTACTGCCCTGCGTTTTTTTGGCATTGTACATGGCATGTATGGGGGTAATGTATAAACTTGTGCAGTCGGGGCGCACGGTGCGCGAACTGGCGGTTGTCTTTAGTGTAACGATTGTGCCCATTGCGTTCGCATACAATGTCGCGCACTATTGGACATTGCTCGTCATTCAGGGGCAGCAACTTATTGCGCTTGTATCCGACCCATTAGGCTGGGGCTGGAATGTGTTTGGTACGGCGGGCTATACGGTTAACGTTGGTATCGTTGGCGCGTCCACGGTTTGGTACACCCAGGTGGGACTTATTGTGTTGGGTCACATTGCAGCGGTCTACCTAGCGCACCGTGTTGCCTTGCGTTTGTACCCCGATACAAAGCAGGCGGTGCGTAGCCAGTACCCAATGCTGGCACTCATG
Source organism: Saccharimonadales bacterium (SeqCode) (assembly GCA_035480575.1). Classification (GTDB taxonomy): domain Bacteria; phylum Patescibacteriota; class Saccharimonadia; order Saccharimonadales; family UBA4665; genus PMNU01. The sequence continues at coordinate 12,158 of DATIHR010000022.1, forward strand.
TTGCTGTATACCATGATCAGCTTGTGGATTATTGCCCAGCCTATTACGGCTTAAGCCACTCGCTATTTAGATGTGCCGTTTTAGGGACGTGCCAAGTTTTAGTAGTACCCAGCTAACCAAAAAGAACAGCGCCATAATGCCTATGGCGTGCGCAGCAACGCCGCCAAGACCGCCAACTTTATCTGGATTAAGAAACGGGTACGGGTACCAGCCGGTAGCCGCACCGCGCAGGCACACGTAGATCAGGTATGTGCCGGGGAATACCAACCATACCGTGGCCTGGGTGGCTACCAAATGCGTGCGCGGTGGCTGGTATAGCCAGTCAATAAGCACGGCAACGGGCATAATGTAGTGCACGACTACATTCACCCAAGGCAGCAGGGTGCCTACGTCTTCGTTACTGAGTAACAGGCCATATACAATGCCTACCAGCACAATTGCAACCACGGCTGCACCGCGCGCCAGGTCGTCCGAGAGCTTAGGGGTACGGTGCTTCGCTAAAAAGTATGCGCCGCTTAGTAGTACGCCTGCGGCAAATATGTTGGAAAGATTGGTAAAGTAGCTAAAAAAGTTTACGACACTAAAGCTATTGGTAACATGCACCGATAGCTGTGCGGTAACGGCTAGCAACCCGAGTACGCCGAAAAATATGCGGTACGCAATAAGTAGCTGCCGTTTGGATGGTGTTTTGTTTGGGTGTGCTTTTTGCTTCATGGTTATTTGCAATAATCACTTGTTTTGCCAGCTTTGGCATCGCCGCCAGGCAGGGCAAGGGCCGCGGTTTTATCGGCTGCGGGCAGGTCGTTCAGCCAACAAATGCCATAGTACGCTTGCGATTTTACATCCGCGTGGGCAGATGCGTATGCGGCATTTTTGGAAGCTTCGTTGGGCTTACGCAAATCGTAGACGCCAAAATCCATGCTTACATTTAGGGCAGGGTCGGGGAATCCTACGGCGCTGGCAATACTGTCGCCTGCTTTGAATGGTTTAGGGGTACTAAAGTTGGTCGTTTGCGATTGGTTTGCTTTCGCCTCTGGTAGTCCATCTGCAAGCTGCTGGAATGCATCGCTTAGCGTCAGCAAGTGGTCGTAACGCAGCATAATACCGCAGTCGTTTATAAAGTCGAACAAGTATTGCTCGGTACCGTTTTCTAGGTACCGTACTCCATCGACGGCAGTTGCATCCATAGCCAGCGACACATCGACGTCGTTATCTGTATTGTTGCCAAACAAAAAGCCACCATGTGGTTTGTACTGGTTACGGGTTTGGCCTGGGTACAATATGGCTGTTGCTTGGCTAATATCTACCGGACTTTGGCTTAAGAGCGGATCCGGGCATGTCGGTGGTGTTGCCGCCGCTTTCCAGGCCGACCCATCGAATGCCCAGCTGGCCTGCGAAGTTTTATTGGATTTATTGCTTCTATTAACAGTAATTGCATTTTTAAATTCGCTGTTTTTGCCAAACACATAGTAGCCGGCGTATCCAACCACGCCCAGCATTACTAAAATAAGGAGCACAAGGAACACATGCCCGAAGCCTGCCTCGGAGCGTAATTGTTGTGTAGTTTTCATATGTGTAACTATAGCGTGCCAGAGTGAGCAGCACAACGTGCTTGTGGTAATACGATAAAGTAGCGACGTTGTTACGTTGACGTTAGTAGTACTATCTTCTATGATGCGTGTCACATATGGGGCATCAGGAATACAACGAGTATTTTGTCGAGACTGCTGCGGGCGTGTTCAAGCCCGCTCCCTTAGTGCTTGCCGAGCAATTAACAGCCGACCAGGTCTGGGAATATAATCGTAATCCTGCACATCAGGGACCTACGGACCTGCGCTTTGAGCAAGGATCGGCAAACCTAGAGCTAGCACTCTGCTTGCCTCGGCCTGAAAATCAAGGAGCATTTGCCCGCGCAAAGACTATTTTTACTGATATATATAGGGGCGTCGATTCTCGCAAGCAATATGCTGCAGGCATTTTTTTGGATTACATGCCGGTTTACGCTAGGCGTATGGAGTGTGTATCGATTCCATCGTCCACACGCAGGCAGCTATACGAACGTCTTGGCAGGAAAGCGCTTAGCCAAGCACACGGAGAGTCGGGTGCCGCGCTAGGCAATTTTTATGAGACAACGTTTTTAGGCTTATGCGCTGGCATGGAGGACGAGCGATACTTAGCCTTTCCTGCGTCCGTGCGCGAAGAGGCGTCATCGCCACGGCATAAGAACTATAACCACGACGCCTATTGGGTCCATCCTGCGAAAGTTCCAGTCCAGCTTAAAAGTAGCAAAGATAGCGACTCTAAGACCTACGAATCCACAGTGCCCAAAATAGCTGTTCGCGACTATATTATGCGGTCTGCAGTTGATGTGTATGGCCAGGATAGATGGCAGGCAACGCGGCGCAGTAGCCCGCGACGCTACTCTATGCCTCGCAGTAGTATGGCGCAGCTGTTTCGTTTGACGGGCGAATGCATGATTGCCGACGCCGAGCAACGGCACCTACCTAAAGATAGGGCAGAGTACCTCGCGCTGCTTGAGTATACGATGCAAAGACGCATCGATACCATCTGGGCTAAGTACTCGCATCGTGCTGCGCAATCATTAATTTCAGGGGAATGAGGGGGTAGTATATGGAAGTACCCCCGCAGCTTTTGCTTGCCGAGCAATTAACAGCCGACCAGGTTTCTGTGCTTAACCGCTACCCTATCCGTGACGATCATCGCCACGGCAAGGCTTATAGCCGGGCCACGAGATATCTAGAGCTAGCGCTCTGCCTGCCTGAGCCCGAGGAACAAGAGGAGGCACTGCGGCGTGCTGCAATTCGTTTTACTAAGCTCCAGGAAAGTAGCCGTACGTATGGGTATATGGCTGGTATTTTTTTGGACTACATGCCGGTCTACGCGAGGCGAATAGAGCAACTCTCGCAGCCTTCAATGCTTCGCAGGCAATTATACGGGCAATTGGGCAAGAAAGCTCTGGGCCTGGAACTCGAGCGGCCAGGTCGCGATTTGGGTCGTTTTTATGAAACCGTATTTTTAGGCTTATGCGCTGGCATGGAGGACGAACGTTATTTTGCCTTTCCTGCGTCCGTGCGCGAAGAGGCTACGTCACCCAAGAGTGCCAACTACAATCACGACGCCTATTGGTTACAGAGCGGCAAAATTCCGGTGCAACTAAAAAGCGCCAGATCCCACGGTGGACAGGCCTATAAGGTCCCCATTATAAGGGTGCGCGATTGTCTATTACGAAGCGCAATCGATGTGTATGGCAAGGGGCCGCTAGAGGCCCGGCCACGTGCGGGGCCTGGACGAACCTATACAATGCCTCCTGATCGTATGGGGAAGTTGTTTCGTTTGACCGGCGAGCTGATGGTTGCCGATGCCCAGCAACAGACGATACCAGAGGCCGACGCAGCGTACCTGACAAGTCTGCAAGGCAATATACAGAAGCGGATACGCACCGTTTGGTCTACGTATTCGCTGCCGGTTATAGAGGCATGACATCGCTGGACTGTGGGTGAGGGTAATCACAGTACACTATTCGTACAGGCAGTATACTAGTAATAAATATAAGGAGGGGCAGGCATGAAACGAGCGCGACTGTTGGTGGGGGCAATTGTTATTACTGCGTTCGCGTTATTGGGCGCGGCCCGTATGGCGAGTGCCTACAGCATACACACTGGCGATGCGGTGAATGTATCGGGCAATAAGGTTGTACAAGATACGGTATACGCTGCCGGCAGCACCGTGAATATTGCAAGCGAAGTATACGGCGATGTCTTTTGTGCCGGCCAAACGGTTACGATTACGGGTACCGTGCATGGGGACGTTATATGTGCCGGCCAAACGATTACTATTACCGGCCACGTTACCGGCGATGTACGCCTGGCCGGCCAAAACGTTACTGTCAGCGCACCGGTTACCGGTAACGCCACGTTAGCAGGCCAAACATTTGTACTGTCGTCTTCTGGTTCTATTGGCGGCGATGCAACCGTAGGCTCTAGTAGCAGCACCCTTCGCGGGCCTATTGGGCGCGATTTAGTAGTTGGCGGCGGCACAGTCGTTATAGATAGCAGTGTTGGCCGCGACATAAAGGCCCAAGCGCAATCTATGGAACTGGCCAGTGGCGCACACGTCGGCGGTTCGATTAGCCTGGTAAGTCAGCAAGACGTCAAGAAGGATAAAGGAGCGGTTGTTGTTGGCAAAATAAGCCGCACCGAACCCACCCACGAACAGGCACGGTCTAAGCACGGGGCGGTGTTTGGCTTTGGGTTTGGCTGGTTTGTGTACTGGCTGGTGGCGCTGTTGGTTATGACACTAGCACTGACATTGCTATTCCCACGGCTGTTTGTAGGTGTCAGTGCCCATGCAATACCGCGCCCATGGAAAGCATTGCTTGTTGGTTTTGTAGCAAGTTTGGTTGTGCCTATTATTGTGCTCCTGTCGCTGGTAAGTATCGTCGGTATACCGCTCGCGATTGTGGTTGCCTGCTTGTGGCTTGCAGCGCTGCTTGTAAGTGGCCCGCTTTTTGGGTTTTACCTGGGCAGGCTTATACTGCGTGGCCCGTCTAGCCCACTGCTGATCGCATTAGTAGGCGTCGGCGCCTTAGTCATTTTGTACTTTATTCCTATTATCGGCGCACTGACGTTAGCGGCAAGTACCTGGATTGGCACCGGCATGTTGCTGTTGCATATATTTCGTAGTACCCCAAAGCCTGCATACGGGGCAATCGAGCACAAGTCTAAGTAAAGTGTCTAAATATTGACGGATTACCTCTGTTTTGGTACTATATATCTAGTTTGCCTATCTAGGCACAGATATCGCGGGGTGGAGCAGCGGCAGCTCGCGTGGCTCATAACCACGAGGTCAGAGGTTCGAGTCCTCTCCCCGCAACCAAACAAGGCACCCACTTTCGTGGGTGTTTTGTTTTGGTTTTGAGAGTCGGGCTCAAACCTGCGGTAGCATGTATCACAGACACAGCCTGATATAGTTAAGCTAATGGCCAATAAAGTGAAAGCCCCGCTTGGTGCAAGTCTTGTAGTATTGTCGTCAATTTTAATATTTTTTATCCAAATGTGAATGCGTAGGCCTCGGCGCCGGGTTCGGCAAATGTGATTGTTAGTGTCGCATCTTGTACTACACCTTGCTGGCGAATAAGTTGGTATAACCGGCCGTACTGCAGCAGGCCTGCTCCATGCTCGTCGATATCTGCCCCGTGGGCTCTGCCTGGCGCCTTATCGTTCAGGAGCACGCGGAAGGGTATGGGTTTGTGGCTGCCTGGCGACAGCACCAAGTGCGCATCGCGGGCATGGAAGCGGAAGGCAATACTGCCTCCGGGGCTGGCAAGTACTGCTCGTTCGGCGTCTATGGTCCATGTGCCAGTACATGCCCAATGGTTGCGGGCAAGTTGAGCGGGCGCTGTGTAGGTAAGGGGTTGATCTATGAGCGCATTCTCGGGCGAGGCAAAGTTTTGGCCGCGCGCGTACCCCAGGTATGTCTCGGGCGTGCGCAGGCTGGGCCAATCGGCCTCGGCTTCAATGTTTGCCCCAGTAACGACTACTGGTTTACGTTCCACACCTAATAATTGTTGAATAACATGCTCTGATTCCTCGTAGCGTCCCTCGCCGAAGTGTTCGTCGCGAATCACTCCGTTTTTGTTTACAAAGTAGAGCGCGGGCCAGTAGTGGTTAGCGAACGCGTTCCAAATTGCGTAGTTGCTGTCGACCGCGACGGGGTAGTGAATACCCCGGTCTTTTATTGCTTGCTGCACAGCGGCAACATCTTGTTCAAACGAAAATTCTGGCGTGTGCACACCAATAACAACCAGACTATCCTTTTTGTAGGTGTCCGCCCAAGCACGAACGTATGGCTCGGTACGCAGCCAGTTAATACATGTAAGGGTCCAAAAGTTTACCACTACCGCGCTGCCGCGCAATGCATCTACTGTAAGTGGCTTGGTGTTCAGCCATGCAGTTGCTCCGTCCAGCGGGGGCATATGCAGGCGCTCCGATAGGGCCATGTATTTATTTTATACCTCTTGTGCTAGTCGGCATTGAGCAACAACACCCCTATGTATAATCATTAATTATGAGTAATGCTATCAAGTACAAGCAGACTTTCGATTTTTTAAGTGCGCCTTTTTTGCCGACCAGTCCCGAGCCGGCGGTTGCATATGGTAGGAGCGACCGGCTGGTGGCTGTTGCTTTGGGTGATTTAATTGCTGATTCTTTGGTGAGTAAGGCGGTTATTACCGGCGGTGTCGGCAAGGATACGCAAGCTTTACTTACGCAAGGATACCGCTCTGAAGCTCAATTTTTGAACGCGCAATTGTGGGAGGATTCTTGGGAGCGCGGCTACAAACTGCCCGATGTCTGGCTTGACGAAAAAGCCTTGCATAGGGGCGAAAATGCACGCAACTCGGTTAAGAGACTTGGCAGATTGTCATCCACGACCGCCGTCGCCCACGCAACCCAATGCCGCAGCCTGGCTGCAAGCCTTGAGTTTGCGATTGCACAGAAGACTGGTATGCGACCAACAATACACAGGAAGCCGACAGCCTATACATTTAACCCAGAAAATCCTAGCGACCAGGCCGAGGCAGCACGGGAGCTGTTGATTTTAGCGGATTGGTCAGCAAAGGGCTGGCTGCTCTCGCAGCCTTTCCTGCCCGAAGACCTCATTGATTTTGCCCGCGACGTACATGGTACCGCGCCAGAACCGGTGTCCTCATTAAAGACAGCAGTATTACATGCCTTACCCAGGCGTTTGCGGCTGCGTGCTATTCAGGCTGCTGCCAAAGCGCCGGTAGCCAGATAGTACGCCGGCCTTTTGTTTTGGGGAAGGCACGGTACAATAAAGGCATGATTATTACGATTTCCACCCAGGGCCGGCGCCAGGTCGTAGACCTTACTAAAATGCTTACCGAGCAAGCACGCGGTAAGGACGGCCTTATGAGTTTGTTTGTGTTGCATAGCAGCGCTGCCATTACCACCGCCAACCTCGACCCAGGTACCGACCTGGACCTGCTTGATGCGCTTGCAGGCATAACGCCGCAATTGCAGTGGCGGCACCCACACAACCCTGCGCATGCGCCCGACCATTTACTGGCTTCTATTGTTGGCCCTGGTTTAGTGGTGCCGGTTAGCCAGGGCACGGTACGGCTGGGCGAATGGCAGCATATTGTGCTGATCGATTTTAACGGCCCCCGGGAATGTGCCGTAGAGGTTACTTTTATAGAGAATTTAAAACGCGACGAGCCGGCATTTCAATTGTAAAAACTGTGGATAAACAGAGGTGTTCGTAAAAGATTCTGCTTGTAAGTTTAGACCATATCGTTACACTAAATAACAAGTGGCGAAAAACACTAATTGACAAAACATAAAAAATATGTATAATAATTAGTGTTGTGATCACAAACAAAAACATTCACAAAAAATAAAAATAAAAAAGGTTATGACATGACAGTCAAAACTAAAAGTGGGCTAAGCTTTGAGTTCGCAAAAACAAGCGATAAAAAGATACTTGCCCTGGACAGCTTGCTTAGCAAAGTATAGGCAAGTTACCAAAACACCAAAGAAAAAGGCCCTACAAAACCAGGGCCTTTTTCTTTTGGTCTTGGATGACTTATTTGCGGTTCGTTGGAACGGCGCGAGCAGACAGTTTGGTAATAACCAGGCTATACAGGAGCGCCCAAGTAATAGCGTTTACTAAAAAGATACCTAAGCCAATAAAGCAAATGCGTAAAATGGTTCGGCTTGCGTCGTAGTTTAGTAGGCCAACTAGGCCGGCAATGATAACGCCACATACACTGACAACAATGTACGTGTGCTGCAGCTTATCGCGCTCGGTGTGCCGACTGTTCCACTTGACAAGCATCGTCTTCAGGGTGCTAATCATGTGTATATTATAACCTCTTAGCTTTTATATGTCAATTAGTGGCAAATGTTACAGCGTTCAACGTTGTACAGTGCGTATGCTAAAGGAGCCAGGAGGGTAGGCACAATATGAGTAAGTTTAGGTACAATATGACGCCAAAAGAGCGCCGCATTGCAGCGTACAAGCACAGCAAATTACACGGTAAGCATGGCGGTTCTGCACGCTACGCTATGTAGACATTACCAAAGTAGTGCGAGCGTTTTATCGGTAACAGCTTTTAGACCGTCCCAGTTTTGTTGAAAGGCATTCCAGCCTTGGGCATCAAGCCCGATATGCAGTTTGTAGCACAGCATGCGCTCTTTGAAGTTGTTGACCTGCAGGCCTGTAGCTTCGTAATGGGCGGCCGCTTGTTCGTCCCAGTTAATGTCTTTCATAGCGTGATACCAGGGCGACCAAAAGGAGAGCCAAGCGAGGTCGTACAAAAAATCGCCGCGCATGGAGTTGCCCCAGTCCAGGACGCCAGCAATATGGCCGTCCTCGACAAGCACGTTTTTGTAGAGCAAGTCGCTGTGTATAAGGTGCGGTTCTTCGGGGCAAAAGTGCACGAGTTTTTGCAGTTGGTCGAGCGCCTGGTTAAAGCCATTCAGGCCAACGGGCGAGGCGGCAAGTTTGTCTTTCCAGCCGTGCATGCGGCTATCTATGTTGTCATTGCCGGCGTCGGCAATATGTTCTTGCCACGAGCTATATGGCCCTATGCCTTTGCCGTTCCACCGGCCGTAGCCGCTCAGTTCCGCTGTACTGGCATTGCGCAGCCCATCCAGCATCTCGAGTACGGCTGGTACGGTGCGCTGCATGTCGGCTTGGTTAAGGCTGTCTAGTATGTGCCCTTGTATGTATTCGGATATGGCAAAATAGCCATCCAACGCTTCGCCAACTTCCAGAATGCGCGGGATGGGTAGTTTTTCGCCGGCAAAGCTGGCAGCAAGCTCGTCCTTTAAAAAGTCTTCCTCGCGCTGGCTAAACCGTATAACGTGCTGGACACCGGAATACATGTAGCAAAAGGCTTGCGACGATGCGCCCCCGTTAATAATGGTTACTTCGTTTACGGCAGGACCAATGTGTTCGGTTAAGAATGCAGTTACTTGGTCTATGCTCAGGGCCATGGCGTACTCCTTTCCCCCATTGTATATCAAAGAACCCATTTCAAATCTCCCCCCAGCTACAAAACCACCTGACGGTGCCATATTTCAGTTTTGTTCGTCACCGTAACTACAGTTACGCTTCCTCGCAAGAACTAAAATCTGGCACTCGCCAGCTGCTTTTTCGCTATCGCGGGGAGATCTGAAATGGGTTCTAGGTAAAATACTTCACTGCCAAAGTGCCTGCTTGTTTCTATAGTGCAATGAGCTTACTAATGTAAGGGGGTGCGCCATGGGTTTTCTAGATGATCTTAAGAGTGATATGAGTGACGAATCGCGCGAGCGCTACGAAGAGCTAAAGCACCGCGAAGCCGCGGGCGACCTGGACGACCAAGCGCGGGCCGAACTGAACCAGCTTCGTGAGCGGTTCGAATATAGCGAGAGCAGCTAGCCAACAGGTTAAAAATCTGCTATATTTACCCTGTTATACGGCAGGGTAGCTCAGCTGGTTAGAGCACAGGACTCATAAGCCTGGGGTCGCGAGTTCAAGTCTCGCCCCTGCTACCAAGTAAATGCCCCACCGCAGGTGGGGTTTTTACTTGGTCAGAGGCCAGGTTAGTTTAATAAGTTATAGTATTTTATTATGCGCATTCACTATGTCTGCCTTGGCAATGCTTACCGAAGCCCTATAGCCGAAGCTTACACGAAATTCTACCTAGAGTCTCAAGGGATTGAAGGGATTGCAGTAGTGTCGAGCGGCACGATTGCTAGCGAGGAGTATGAACATACTCGGCCTGTTGCTGCGAGTACATGCAGGTTTCTTGGTGGCAAGGGCTTGGCAGCATATGCCAAAACAGATTCAGACCAGTTGACGCCGGAGCTTATTAGGCATGGTGATATTACAGTTTGTATGAACGCAAAGGTGCGCGAAGGGTACGATCAGATTGCACAGCTTCCGAATCAGACAACGTATACCTGGGACATAACTGATTCAGATGAGTGCGGACAGCCGGCACCAGTACCAGGCGGCGAAAAATGGCTAGAGCACACCGAGCGTATTTACAAGCAAATTACTGATTTGGTACACGAGCTAGTGCATCGACAGATTGCGTAGCCAGCAACCTTTCGCAACCACGTACAGTTAGTCGATCCGTGGATAGCATATTGTGTGTAGAAGTTTAGTTGCTGAAAGCAATAGCAGGTATACTGAATATTTGTGACTTCTATTCATACGCTTGATTTGATTGGCGTGTTTGCGTTTGCCATATATGGGGCGCGCAGGGCGATAATGGCTAAGTTTGATCTGTTCGGCGTGCTGCTGTGTGCGGCGCTTACTGCGGTAGGTGGCGGTACGATTCGCGAGGCAATCCTGCACGGCACACCTGCCTACCTGCATGATTACAGCTACGGCATTGCAATAGTGGTTGGGGTGTTCTGCGCAATCGCCATACACGATTATTTTAGGAAGCTCGAAAAATATTTGCTGCGCGTGGATGCGATTGGCGTCGCTGTTTTTGCGTATATTGGAGCGCGCCGGGCAGATGAAGCTGGCTTAGGGCTTCTGGCAATGGTTCTATTTGCGGTACTAACAGCAGTTGGCGGCGGCACACTAACCGACGTTATTACTCGGCGAAAGCCAGAGGCGCTGTATAAGGATTTTTATCCATTGGCTGCCATAGTGCTGGCTACTGGGTATTATCTTGTTCGCCCTGCAGCCAGGGAGGTGCCGGTTGCACTGGCGTTGATTGCGCTGGCGTTCGCGGTGCGGCTTGCCTCGTTGCAGTTTAAATGTAAGCTGTGGCGGCCATATAACGGACTACGCATAAAACTCAAACTGCCGGTGTGGCGCCGCCGGCTTGCGCCCGAAGCCGAGTAAATTATAAGAGCTGTATAACCTGGGCATGCGGTGGGGTGTCGTGCGGTTTGGGGTCGCGGTACTCGTCGGTGTAGGGTATGTGTTTGATGCTTCGTACGAATGCGCGGCCAAAGCCACCGTGGCTGACAACCAGGATGTTATTTTCGAAGCGCTCCTGAATGGCCTGCAGGGTATCGCGGGCGCGGTCTTGCAAGACGGCAACGGTTTCGGCGCCCTGGATGTAATCGATGTTTTTATACTCGCGGCCGTCGGCATAAAAGAAGTCATACGGCCTGCCCTTTAGCTCGCCAAGCTCGCGCTCGCGGACGAAGTTGGATAGTTCTATGTGGGCTGTATCTACACCCAGCACTTCAGCAGCAATAGTGGCGGTTTCGCGGGCGCGGGCTAGCGGGGAGGTAATGATAAGGTCTATGGTAATGCCTTCGGCTTTGGCGGCTTCGGCTGCGGCGCGAACTTGCAAACGGCCATTGTCGCTCAGTGGTTCGTCATCGGTATTAAACTGTTGGCTTGCGTCAGCTGCAGTGACGCCATTGCGCATAAAGTAAAGTTTCTGCATTTGCCTTATTATAGCTTACGCGAATAGTTCGGGTTTTATGGCGCGTAGGTTAGACCAGAAGGGCTCAAAAAGTGGTGCGGGGAGGCTATGTAGCCTGCACCACTGTACCTCGGCTATTTTGTCTGGTTCTTTGCTTCTGGGTTCGTTAGCTGCCCAGTCGGCGGTTAGCCAAATACTTATGTAGTGCTTGTGGTCGGCCGCAAGCACGTCGTTCGTGACCGCCAAAAAATGGACATTTTTTATTTCGACGCCCACCTCTTCGAGTGCCTCACGTCGTGCACATGCCTCCCACGATTCGCCAAACTCCAAGTGTCCAGCTGGGATGGCCCAAGTGTTGGCTCCATGCGACCCCCGCCGTTTAAAGATAATAACCTTGCCGTCGCGCCATACAAGTACGCATACGCCCACCCCTGGGCGGACAGGTCGATGCTGCATAGCTGATACTATGGTGTATATGGATATTGCAATCAAGCCTGGTACATACATTGTTGCCGTGTCAGGTGGTGTGGACAGTATGGTGCTCCTTGATCTGCTCGCTCGGCAGAAAGAGGATTTGCGGCTGATTGTAGCGCATTTCGAACACGGCATTCGGCCGGATTCCGAAGCCGATTTTAAGCTGGTACAGGCTGCCGCTAAAAAATACGGTCTGCCATTCGCAGCTGCCCACGGCAAACTAGGCCCGGATGCGAGCGAGGCTGCGGCCCGGACTGCCCGCTACGCTTTTCTGGAGCAGCTGCTGGCAGAGGAAAAAGCCGACGCCATTATTACCGCCCACCATCAAGACGATGTGCTTGAAACGGCTATTTTGAATATGCTGCGCGGCACCGGACGCCTTGGCCTCAGTTCGTTACGCTCGCGCGATCACCTGCTTCGGCCCTTACTTGGTTATTCTAAGCAGGGCATACTGGATTACGCGGCCCAGCACGATATTGTGTGGCACGAGGATAGCACTAATGCCGACGAGCGGTACTTACGTAATTACATTCGTCATAGTATCGTGCCCCGGCTGGGCGTACAGGGTAGGGCTATGCTTTTGGAGCGCATCGAACAAGCCCGGGCTATTAACGACCAAATTGACGAGTTACTCAATAAAGATATAGACCTCCAGCCGGCACCTGATCAGTTGGGGCGCAAGTGGTTTATACAATTGCCTTACGCTGTATCTACCGAGGTTATGGCGACGTGGCTGCGCCGGCAGGGGATTACGCAATTTGACCGCACGCTTATAGATAGTTTAGTAGTACAAGCCAAAACCAAGGCGTCCGGCAAAATGGCAGATATTGATGCAGGGCATATGTTGAAATTCAGCAAGGAAAATATACATCTGACCACTCGACGGAATTAGTGTATAATTTTATGATATGGACTCATCTAAAAAACCGTTTTCCCGTAATTCTAAGCGCCCCGGTGGTGCAAAGCGTGGCTTTAAAAGCGCTGGCTTTATAGCGCTGCTTATATTGTTTGGCATGATTGTGTTTGCCTTTTATGGGCAAGCCGGCGGCCAAAAAGCCATTCCAATGACCGACGCCATTCGTGACAGCAATGCTGGCAAATACAGCAAGCTGGAACTTTCCGGCAATGAGCTGGCCATTACTAAAAAGGGCGAGAGTAAACCAAGCCTCAAGACCTACATAGAGCCAAATGCTACTTTGCGCGAAGAAGGCTTTAACCTAAACACCGTTACCGTCGATCCTAAGCCGCAAAGCAGCACAAGTTCTACGATAGCCAGCATTGCGATATCGCTGCTGCCGGTTATTATTATTGCCGGCCTCTTGTTCTTTATGCTCAGAAGTGCGCAGGGGCAGGGGAACCAAGCGCTGAGCTTTGGCAAGAGCCGTGCCCGCTTGTACGGTAACGAGAAAGACAAGGTAACATTTACCGACATTGCTGGCAGTGCCGAAGCCAAGCAAGACCTGCAAGAAGTTGTAGAGTTTTTGAAGTTTCCCAAAAAGTTTGCCCACCTGGGCGCCCGTATTCCAAAGGGCGTTTTGTTAGTTGGCCCTCCGGGTACTGGTAAAACCATGCTCGCCCGCGCTGTTGCTGGCGAGGCGAACGTACCGTTCTTTAGCATTTCGGGTTCTGAATTTGTGGAGATGTTCGTGGGTGTCGGTGCTAGTCGTGTTCGTGATTTGTTTGCAAAGGCTAAGAAGAACGCACCATGCATTATATTTGTCGATGAAATTGATGCTGTTGGCCGCAAGCGCGGTAGTGGCATGGGCGGCGGCCACGACGAACGCGAGCAAACTCTTAACCAGATATTGGTAGAAATGGACGGATTCGAACAAGGCCAAAACGTTATTGTGCTGGCTGCTACCAACCGCGCCGACGTGCTCGACCCTGCCCTGCTCCGCCCGGGCCGGTTTGACCGTCGTGTTAACATCGACCTGCCTGACCGCAAAGATCGCGCAGCAATCCTTAAGGTGCACTTTGCCAAGAAGCCGGTTAGCGCCAGTGTCGATATTGACGCGCTTGCCGCAAAATCTGCCGGTTCGTCGGGTGCCGACCTTGCGAACATCGCTAACGAAGCGGCCATTATTGCCGCTCGCCTCAACCACAAAGAAATCTCCAACGACGACGTTACTGCTGCGTTCGAGAAGGTCGCCATTGGCCCCGAGCGCAAGAGCAAGATAATGAGCGACAAAGAGAAGGAGCTGACCGCTTACCACGAGGCGGGACACGCGCTCGTCGGCCATGTCATGCCAGACAGTGACCCCATCCATAAAGTTACGATTATTCCCCGTGGCGGTACCGGCGGTGTTACATGGGCAATTCCACCCGAAGATAAAAGCTACCACAGTATTGTCGAATACAAGGACGTGCTAGCCCGTATGCTGGGCGGCCGTATTGCTGAAGAAGTTGTATACGGCGCAGACCGTGTAACCACTGGCGCAGGGAGCGACCTGCAAAAGGCAGCCGAACTAGCCCGCGAAATGGTCGTAAACCAGGGCATGGGCAAACGGTTGCGCGACCAAGTGTTCCATGTAGATGATGGCATGATGCTTGACCGCCTGGTGCACGAACGTGAATATTCCGACGAGACTGCCAAAGTTATTGACGACGAGGTCGAGGCGCTCATTACCGAAGCCGCCAACCGTGCTCGCTTAGTTATTAAGGCGAACCTAGACAAACTTAGGGCGCTTAAAGACCGGTTAATCGAGAAAGAAACGGTCGACGCCGACGAAGTCAAAAAGGTCTTCGCAGGCAGTACTATGCCTAAATCTGCTGCTTTGTACTAAACTCAGACTACTCGTGCAATACGGACTCGGTGGCAAAATACAGGCTAAGTGATATTCCGCTTTAAAACCTATATACTGGAGACAGCTAAAAGCCTCGATTTTCCATGCAAGAAACCCAGCCAACCAAAACAAAAAAGCGCATCCCGCTCACAAATGTAGCCCTGCTACTCATTGGTGCGGCACTTATTGGACAGCTGTTGGGTTTTTTGCGGACCAAGCTGGTGAATGGTAACTTCCCGGCTGTTGGACCGGATAGTACCGATGCATACTTTGCGGCGTTTATTATTCCGGATTTCTTTTTTTATACCCTGGCTGCGGGTGTACTAGGCGTCGCGCTGATACCGGTACTGGCCGACAGGTTACAAAAGGGCGACCGCAAGGGAATGTGGGAAGTGTGCGCCAGCTTACTTAACTTTCTAAGTATTATTATGGCCTTGGTAGCAATGGTTATTTTTGTGTTTGCCGACCCACTTATGTCGCAGCTTGCCCATAGGTTAACGCCTGAACAGCACGATAACGCGGTGACTATTATGCGTTTACTTGCCCTAAACCCCCTGTTATTTACAATCTCGGGCATTTTAACGAGTGTCCAGCAAACTATGGGGCGGTTTTTCTTTTTTGCCATTGCCCCGCTGTTTTATAACCTGTCTATTATTGTCAGTATTTATGTCTTTCCCTGCCATCAAGTGCATGGTGTGTGCCAGGCGGGTGGCTTGGGCCTGAAAGGCCTGGGCGTTGGGGCGTTTGTTGGCGGCATACTCCAGCTAGCGGTAGTGTGCTTTGGACTTATTGGCACGCGGTTTACGTGGCGCCCCAAAATTACGTGGCGCAACGCCGACTTCAGGACAGTACTTAACCAACTGCCGCCGCGTTCGCTCGACCAAGGCATAGACCAAATTCAAACTATGGTCGAGACTCGTTTAGCAAGCGGTTTGGGGCAGGGTGTTATTACGTACTACAACAACGCCTATATTTTACAGACGGCCCCCACCCTGCTTATTGGTACAGCCATTTCTACAGCAGCGTTTCCGCGCCTTGCGCAGCGGCTTAGCCAAGGACGGCCAGATTTATTTAGGCGCGATTTTTTGCGCATTTTACGGTTCATGATTTGGCTGACTATACCGGTCGCCATTATTTGTTACCTCGGCCGTGGCTACCTCGCGCGTATTATTTTTACGACCGGTGCGCCGCAAATTGCGCTTATTTTCGGCTTCTTGGCTGCTGCTATATTTTTCAGGACTATTTACACCATTGTGTCGCGTTGGTTTTATGCCCAAAAAGATACCAAAACTCCGCTGTTTGTATCGATGTTTACCATTGCCTTTAACATTGTCGCAACAGTAATGTTGGCCCGGCCTTCGGCATATGGCATGGCTGGCCTGGCCCTTTCGGTTTCGCTTGCGTCTATGATAGAAGTGCTCATATTGGGCGTCATTATGGTGACGCGCGACCGCGCGCTGCTTAATATGCCGTTTTGGGGTGGTGTGGGTCGTATTGTGTCCGTGGGCGGTTTTAGCATGCTGGCGGGCTACATTGCCGTTAAGTATTTCCCGTTAGGGTTAGCCGATCGAGGTATAACGCTGGGTGTTAAGCTTGGCTTTATCGCACTGGCAACATTTGTGGTGCACATTGCAGTATCCGGCCTGTTTGGGTTGGAAGAAGCGCGGCCGATTTTCGCTGGCATTAAGCGTATTGTACTCATGCCTATTAAGGGTATTGCTACCTACTACGACCCGAATAAATAGCTACGGTACGAACTGTGGATCGCGGACCTCAAAATCGATAGACGCTATAAGAGCAGGCCTGGGGCTTTGTGTGTGCGAGGACGCTTCTGGCCTGTACTCGATCTGAATGGGCGCGTGCAGTGGTTCGCCTGCTGCATTTTCCCATGCTGCGAATAATGCGGTGTCGCGTACAAGTATGCCTGGCGTAACGCGCGTTGAGCCGTCGCTGTACGCATGTAGTTCTGCGGCTGGCTGTACGAACCGCCTTGGGGGGACTCCTGGGGCGACGGCGTTTGTGAAAGATCGGTATGAATGTTCTGCTTTGATGGTGTCTGTTAGTACCCACCCAGTGCTGTTGTTAACCAGATCTTCGCGCCAGGTAAATATCGCGCCGGCTTTTTTTTGTTTTTTCTCACCTTGATAAGGGTGCGCGAAGTAGATCGTTACTCTGTCTTCTGGCTTGAGCATAGCGGTAACGCGAGGATCGTTTATGTCGATTTTGCCGTCGAACATAAACTGTACGTCAAGCTTATCTAGCTCTATTTGTCGGGTTACTTCATTGCCAAGAATGCGTTCTTGCTCTGCGGTAATATTGCCGGCAACGATGCCTTCGGCACGGGCTAGGATTGCCTTGCGAGCA
Source organism: Saccharimonadales bacterium (SeqCode) (assembly GCA_035480575.1). Taxonomy (GTDB): domain Bacteria; phylum Patescibacteriota; class Saccharimonadia; order Saccharimonadales; family UBA4665; genus PMNU01. The sequence goes on from DATIHR010000022.1 coordinate 29,204, forward strand.
CTGTCGTGCAGCTGTTTAGCTAGTTTTTGATCGGTTTCAACGCGTCGTTGTACTTCTTGTAAGATATCTGCACCTTGTGTCGCCTCTATATCCGCTAACACTTGTCGGTATAACTCTTGGCGGTGTTGGGCTTCGTAGCGGGCGGCTAGTTCTTTTTTGGCTTTTTGGGCTTGGCGGAGCATGACATTTTCGTAAGCGATACGGCCAATTTCATCTTTGTGGCCGCCTTGCTGTATTAAACTTTGGGTCTCGGCATCTAGTTCTTGTGCGAGCGTCAGGAAGCCAAGCAGCGGTTCGATATCAGTATATTGTCGCTGCCAGTAGTCTCGCTCCGTGACTACCTCATTGTGTACCTCTCTACTAACCCATGGCCATGGCATATGCAACGTTCCCTATATTGGTAACAATATACTACATGTCGTCAATAATATGGTCTAGGCTATTATTTGAGCTAAGGCGCGGAGTTGTCGTAGTTATCAATACAAGCCGTGTTATGGCTGCTTGGGTTGTCGGGTTCGATCAGGGTCCATACAACGTATAGGTTGCGGTCGATATTGCTTCCCGCAACTGGCTCGCCGGCTGTGCCGTTACCGTATTTGTTACACCAATGGGCTTGCTGGACGGCTATGGTGTCCATAGCTGGGAAGTAGTTGTTGCTTTGGTTACGGTCCCTAAACTCTATGGCGTAGTACTTGGTAAGCTCGGGTGTGTTGTTTTTGAAGGTGTCGAACTCGGCGCTCGTGGTCGGGTAGTGGCCGTAGGTGTTGTAATATTCGACCAACGCACCACCGATAAGCTCCATGGTGTGTTTGCGCCGGTTGTTGCGTTCGTTGCGTTGCATGGAGGGCACGGCAATAAACAGTGCCAATATTATGATGCCAACAATAGCCAACACGATAATGACCTCAATAATAGTGAAGCCAGTCATTTGCTTGCGGAGTCGTAACTGTTTCATGATTAAAATGCTTATACTTATTAAAGCACAACACTTTCAAAGCCGGTACGTTTGTCGCCTGGTGTACAATGGATCGTAAAGGGCGAGGAGGGGTATGGACAAACGTAATATGCAATATAGTGCGGTCGCCGGTATCGTAGTACTGGGGGCTATTATTGGTTTGGCTATACACCTGAGTGGTAGTGGCAATGTGGCACCGACCGCAACCACACAGCCGGATACGCGACCGCCTGTGCTAACGGTTGTACCGGATGGCAGCGGCGTTAGCTCAACCCAGGCTGCTGCAGCGTTGCAATCGCAATCCAGCCAGTCGTCTACACTTGGGGCATCTACCGGCACGCAGTCATCGCTTATGGGTCAGCCGACCCCTAGCTTGCAGAATGCCGGCAACGGCGGTATCACCAACCTATTACGATAAAGAGATTGTGTAACCTGTCTTTTCAGGAAGAACTTGTGGCGATATGGGCATGCCTGTGTTGTTACTACCCTATCACCCCTGTATAATCAAGTGCGATGCCGCAAGACCATATTCGAAATTTTTGTATTATCGCGCACATCGACCACGGCAAGTCGACACTTGCCGACCGATTGCTTGAAGTCACTGGCACGGTAGAGAAGCGCCTCATGAAAGAGCAGCTATTAGACCGCATGGATTTGGAGCGTGAACGCGGTATTACTATTAAGCTGCAACCGGTGCGTATGGATTACCAAGGCTATCAGCTCAATCTTATAGACACCCCCGGCCACGTAGATTTTAGCTACGAAGTATCACGCAGCCTAGAAGCGTGCGAGGGTGCTATTTTAGTGGTCGATGCCACCCAGGGCATGCAGGCCCAAACGCTGGCCAATGTATATCTGGCATTAGCGGCCGACCTTACAATTATTCCGGTGCTTAACAAAATTGACTTGCCTGCAGCCGATGTGGAACGTGTTGGGGCGGAAATTGTCAGCCTGTTAGGTTGCGCGTTCGAGGATATCCTACAAATTTCGGCCAAGACCGGGCAGGGGGTGGATGCGGTACTGGAGCGCGTGATTGCCGATGTGCCGCCTCCCAGTGGCGACAAAGATACCGCAACCCGGGCGCTTATTTTTGATAGTTATTACGATGATTACCGCGGTGTTATTTTGTACATACGCGTGGTAGATGGCCGTATTGGTAAGGGCGATGGCATACATATGATGGCGTCCGGCGGCAAGGGTCTGGCGTTAGAGGTGGGTGCGCTACGGCCAGATATGTCCCCGCTTGGTGCAATTGAAACCGGCGAGATCGGCTACATTGTAACCAACCTTAAAAGTACGCGCGAAGCAAAGGTGGGCGACACTATTACGCTTACTAAACTACTCGCTACCACCCCCCTGCCCGGCTACCAAGATGTTAAGCCATTTGTATACGCCGGGTTTTTCCCAGATAGCAACGAGCACTATCAAGAGCTAAAGGACGCTATCGAAAAACTTAGCCTCAGTGACTCTGCTCTGCAGTTCGAACCAGAAAACTCACCGGTGCTTGGCTTTGGGGTGCGGGTTGGGTTTTTGGGGTTACTACACATGGATATTGTGCGTGAACGCTTGGAGCGCGAGTACGACCTTGACCTCGTGGTCACTAATCCATCTACTGACTACCAAGTGACCATGCAAAATGGCCACGAGCTAGACATTAAAAGCGCGGCCGACTTGCCCGATGTGGCCGGTATTGCAGAAATCCGTGAACCCTGGATTAAGGGCGAGATTGTTGCCCCCAAGCCATATGTGGGGCCACTTATACAGCTTATAAACACCAAGCGCGGCCTGCATAAAAATCTTAGCTACTTAGACGAGCGAGCGCTCATTACCTTCGAGGCACCGCTCGCTAACTTGTTGACCGATTTTTACGATCAGCTTAAGAGTATTACTAGCGGCTACGGATCGTTTAACTACGAGCTGGCCGACTACCGCGCCGAAGACCTCGTGCGCGTTGATTTTTACGTAGCCGGCGAGAAGGTAGACAGCCTCAGTATTATGGTGCACCGTACTGAGGCCGAGCGCCTTGGCCGGAGTATTGTCGAAAAGTTAAAAGAAGTTATTCCTAGGCAGCAGTTTGCCGTTAGCTTACAAGCCGCCATTGGCGCCCGTTTTATTGCCCGCGAGGATTTGTCGGCCTTCAGGAAGGATGTGACCACCGGCCTGTACGGCGGCGATGTATCACGCAAAAAGAAGGTGCTTGCTAAGCAAGCCAAAGGTAAAAAGCGTATGAAACGTTTCGGTAAGGTAGATATTCCAGCCGAGGCATTTACCGTAATGCTCAAGCGCGATTAGGCTGCTGGCATGAGATTGGCGGCCCTGCGTATGGCGGGCCAGGTTTCTGGAACGTACTGGACTATGCTGCCGCCAGTGGTCCGGTCGGTTGGCTTGATATTTGATACGTGCGGTACGAACAACCGTGCGGCATCCATTAGTGGCCGGCCGGCAATAACAACTATCCCGTGGTAGTCCGAAGGGTCAGAGCCCGTCTCGTGCACGGCGCGGGTGAGTGTGAAGTCTAGATCTACTATGCTGTCAGGATACGCACTGGCGGTGTCTAACGATGGGGCCGCGAGTACGGTGGCGCCGAGCTCTACGCATATCATGGCGGCCGATTCTTGCTTATATCGTTCGGTGCCGCTCATGACAAGGGCGCGTTCGCCGAGCCCTTGTGCCCGTAGCCAGTCGCCTGCCCGGGTCATTTGCTCAAGCCCTAGCAAGTTCAATTGTCCTCGGTCAATATCAATAGCCCCACCCTGTACTAGATATACTGGTGATTGTAGCCCCATACGCGTTACCTCGTTATTTACATCAATTAAATCTCAAATACAAGATTTTGCAAGACCCGCGCTTGTGCCATAATAGAACAAATGGATGGTACGAACTACACACCGAATCCGGAGGTATTAGAGCGGCTCAAAGGCATTCACTTCTTAGGCGTGGTGGGGCCGACGGCAGCTGGTAAATCGACACTTATTAAGGAAGCTTTGGCACGTGAACCCAGCTTACACATGGTGCGTAACCATACGAGCCGCCCCCCGCGCGAAGGCGAGCAAGATCGTACCGAAGTTATTTTCCACCCGCGCCAAGAAATGGAATGGCGGATCGATAAGGGCGAATACGTACAGGTTGCCCCCAGCTTTTTTGGCGATTTGTACGCAACCGGCCCAGACGATTACAGTACCGATGGCATTGCGGTACTGCCCATACTTGCCGATGCAGTGCCGATTTTTCGCACGCTGCCGTTTAAACAGTTCGATTGTATTTTTGTTGTGCCACCTAGTTGGGACGTATGGCTGCGCCGCATTAGCCACCACCACTTTACGCTCGATAAGTTGGAGCGACGCATGCAGGAGGCCGAGCGTTCGCTTGCTTATGCGCTTGTTGACCCCGACATCAAAATGCTGATAGATCTAGATGTACAAACAGGTGTCGACGATATGCTGACGCTCGCACTGGGCAAGCCTATGTCGGAACGGCTGAGTGCCGATCAGCAACGTGGTCGCGAACTAGCCGCCGAACTGCTGATGCGCATGAAACAGAGCGACAGCCAGCGAGAATAACACGCCGAATACTTATCATGTTAAGTATATTGTGCTGGAAAATTCGTCATTTTCCTGTATAGTGTACCTATGGAACCGCACGGGCCTATTCTTTTAGGTAGTATGCAAACGGGCACTCCCGCGCAGCCCGGTACAACGCCGCACCTTGTGCGGCGTTTAGAGTTTAAAGAGGCCCTGTACAATTACAAACCTAGCCCCGAAGCCCGTACGGTCGTACAGGCAACACCTATGGTGCTGCTCGTTGGCCCCAGTGCCTCTGGCCGTAATACCATCATTACCGAGTTACTTAAGACCGGCCGGTACCACTTTATTGTTTCCGATACGACCCGGCCGCCGCGGGTAAACAACGGCATCCTCGAGCGTAACGGGGTAGAGTACTGGTTTATTAGCGAAGACGACATGCTAGAGGGTATTCAGCAGGGCGAATACCTCGAGGCCGAGATTGTATTTGGCCAGCAAGTTTCCGGTACGAGTGTGCGCGAGTTACGTAAGACGCAGCAAGAGGGCCGTATTGCAATTACCGACATCGACGTTGGCGGCATAAATGCCATTATGCACACGAAGCCTGACACCATCGCCCTATTACTGCTACCTCCCAGTTTCGAAATATGGCAGCAACGTCTTCACCAGCGTGGTGACATGACCTTAGATGAAAAACGTCGCCGCTTCGAAACGGCATGCCGCATATTCGCAGCATGCGCTAACGACCACCGGGTAACCATTATCATTAACGATAACCTAGAGCGGGCTGTACAGCAGGTGCGTCGTATTGCCGAAGATGGGGCGGTAGATGCTGCTGAGCAAGCCCGTGGCCGCGCTATAGCCGAACGGCTACTGATCGACACGCAAACATTGCTAAAACGTATGTAGTACACTACGCGTATGAAAGAGCAAGATTTTAGGACCGCGTTTCAAGATAAGTTGAAGGAGTTTGACCACGTGCACCATGTAAGTGGCTACATTAACTCTGGTCACGAGAGAGGGCTGCGCATTGGTGCGTTTTGGTATATCCAAAAAGAACCGCGCAAAATGAGGGCCCATATTTTGTTGTCAGATACGCTTTCCAACGACAGGCTAGCCGTCTATGAAGGCGTGCCAGCAAAATATGATTATCAAGGCAGTTCGCAGTACAAAGCCCAGATTCCCGTAAACCAAGACTTGGCACCAGTTGCACCAGCCCAGATGCTGGCAGAGTTTGAATATATTGGTCCTGATGGGCGCATGATTAGACCAACGTGTGCAGAAGGCGCACGGCCTCGAACGATAGTGGGTGCGTTGCCGCGGGGCACACGACTTATACTGTCTACACAGTTCCGAGAACCGAGATGGAATCTTGGCGGTGTACCGTTTTCGGTGGTCGACCCGGTTGTGCTGCCTAGCTCGCACGTTTGATGTAGTGCTAAGCGAGAAGGTTCTAGCACTCTTGACTCGCAGTGCTCTATGTTGGCTATCTTGAGGTTTGCTAGCACTCTTGACGCTGGACTGCTAATCTTTTACTATAAGAGCAATATGACGGAGCGTCAGAAGCAGATTTTATGTTCGATTGTCGAGCAGTATGCCGAAGTGGCCAGCCCGGTTGGTTCTAACCTGCTTGCTAAAGCGTTTGGGGTTAGTAGTGCCACCATTCGTGCCGAAATGGCTGAACTAGAGCGTATGGGGTATATTGCACAACCGCACACCAGCGCCGGCCGCGTGCCAACCGATAAAGGCTACCGGTTTTACGTCAATACACTAGCCGAAGAAAAGGGTAGTGTGCCCAACGCCAACGCCCAGCGTGCCCTGAGTGCCCGGGTGCACGATGCCGGTATGCCGGAGCGTACCATTCGCAACGCCGTCGATACGCTCGTAGAACTAACCCATAACCTTGGCCTTGCAACCATTGGCAACCAGCTGTACATGAGCGGCCTGTCTAATTTGTTTGGCCAGCCGGAGTTTATGCAGGCGGGGCAGGTGCGCCAGGTAGCCGAATTACTTGATAACTTAGAGCCATGGCTCCGCGAAGCTGCACCCAACCAGCCGCTGAGTGTATACATAGGTCGCGAGAATCCCATTGGCCGTAGCGCGGGCTGTTCGCTTATTATCAGCCGATTCGTTAGCCCATATAGCGACCGCAGTTATATAGGCGTGCTCGGGCCGACTCGCCAAAATTACCGCGATGTTATGACGCTGGTAGGGCGTGCCGGTAAAACGCTCGAAGAAGTATTGTATGATGGACCTGTCGCTCCCCAAGGACTCCTTAATTGATTTAAAAAGCGCGAAAGTACGAAAAGACGATGGCAAAGAAACAACCCGACGAACCACTCGAAGACGAACTATTACACCTCCAGCAACAGGTGACCGATTTAACCGATGCGCTGCAGCGCGAACGCGCTGATGCAACAAATATCCGCCGCCACCACGAACAGCAGTTTGCGAGCGTACGTACACTTGCCAAGGTTGGTGTAGTACGCGATCTTTTGCCGGTTATTGATAATTTTGAGCGCGCCTTAAAGCACGTTCCGAAAGATCTAGAAGGCAACGATTTCGTAAAAGGCGTGCAGGGCGTTGTAAAGCAATTTGACGCAACGCTTGCCGGTATGGGCGTGCAAAAGATTAAAACCGTGGGCGAGCCGTTTGACCCACGCTACCACGAAGCAGTCAGCATGGACGAGGGCGATGGTGGCGACCAAGAGGTTGTAAGCGAAGAGCTACAATCCGGCTACACCATGGGCGACGAAGTTATACGCCACGCCATGGTGCGGGTAACGCTCCAGTAATATCAAATACACTTAGGTACGTTCCCGGAATACTACCGGCGCTGGTAGTTCTTGGCTGTCGGGCACGGCAGGCATACCGCGGCTGTGCGTAAACGTTAAGACCGCAAGACTGGTAGCCGCGAGGCCTAGGCCTATATATCCGAAGGCTTCTGCGGTTAGGGGAGAGGTACCAACCACACCGGTACCGATAACAAGCAACCCGCCGCCTATGCGGTTTACGGTTCGCTGCTGTTTGGCGCGGCGCCGGAGTAATAGCTCGAGTGCGACACCTTTCGTTACGTCATTTTGGACAACGTCAGAATGTGGCAGAGTTACTACCAGGTCATCCTTGTATTGGAAGTCTATGCCAGTCTCGCGGGCGAGATTTATGACCAGCCGGTGATCGTCTGCGCCCACATGCAATGCTTCCCCTGTATTGACAATAACGATCCGGGGTTGTCTGGGAAGCGGTACCTTGAGTTGTTCGGCTAATGCAGCCAGGGCAAGGGCCTCGGGTTCTAGGGTTACATTGCGTGCCGCTATTAACCACTCGATGCTCGGACTGGCTGCTACAGTTAGTGTGTTTGGTGATTGTTCGGGCATAGGACTATTATAGGCGCAGAAAGCAAGTCGGAAGTTTATTAGCACTCTTGACAGCCGAGTGCTAAAAAATTATGCTAGAATGGTCTTAGCACTCAACCAACTATACTGCTAAAAAGGAGCGATGAATTATGGGAAAGATTATAGGTATCGACTTAGGGACAACCAACTCGGCTATGGCTGTTATGCAAAGCGGCAAGCCGGATATTATTGCCAACAGCGAAGGCGCACGCACCACGCCAAGTGTCGTGGCTATTAACAAAAACGGCGAACGTTTAGTGGGCCAGGTTGCCCGCCGCCAGCAGGTTACGAACTCTAAGAACACTATTTACGAAGTGAAGCGTCTTATTGGCCGTCGCTGGGAAGACAAAGAAGTCCAGCGCGACCTTAAACTTATGGGCTACGAGATCGTTAAGAGTGGCAATGCTGTAAAGGTTAAAATGGGCGATAAAGAGTACAGCCCCGAGGAAATTAGCGCCATGGTACTTGGCAAGCTAAAGGCCGACGCCGAGGCATTCCTTGGCCAGCCGGTAAGCGAAGCGGTTATTACCGTGCCAGCGTACTTTGATGACAGCCAACGCCAGGCCACCAAAGACGCCGGTAAAATTGCTGGCTTGGAAGTGAAGCGCATTATTAACGAGCCGACTGCCGCAGCCCTAGCCTACGGCCTGGACAAGGGCAATAAGAAAGACGAAAAGATTGCCGTATACGACCTTGGCGGTGGCACATTTGACGTTTCGATTCTAGAGCTAGGCGAGGGTGTGTTTGAAGTAAAAAGCACTAATGGCGATACGCATCTTGGTGGCGCCGACTTCGACCGCGTGCTTGTCAACTACTTTGCTGACGAATTTAAGAAAGAGCATGGTATAGATATTAGCGACGACAAAGCCGCCATGCAGCGCCTACGCGACGAAGCCGAAAAAGCTAAGATTGAGTTGTCTACCGCACAAGAAGTAGACATTAACCTGCCATTCTTAACCGCCGACGCCGACGGGCCGAAGCACTTCGAGCACAAGTTGAGCCGCGCCAAACTTGAGAGCCTGGTTGCAGAGCTTATTAGTAAGACTGCCGATCCTTGCGAGAAGGCACTTAAAGACGCGGGGCTGAGCGCCAGCGACATTAACGCTGTGGTATTGGTTGGTGGTATGACCCGCATGCCAGCCGTACAAGAGAAGGTAAAGCAGATCTTTGGCAAAGACCCTATGAAGGGCGTTAACCCGGACGAAGTCGTCGCCATTGGCGCAGCTATCCAAGGTGGCGTACTGCAGGGCGATGTTAAGGATGTGTTGCTGCTGGACGTTACCCCGCTGTCTTTGGGTATTGAGACCATGGGCGGTGTTATGACCAAGCTTATTGACCGCAACACAACCATTCCTACCAGCAAGAGCGAAGTCTTCAGCACGGCTGCCGACAATCAACCCCAGGTAGAGGTACACGTACTGCAGGGCGAACGCGGCATGGCCGGCGACAATAAGAGCTTGGGCCGGTTTATCTTAGATGGCATTCCCCCCGCGCCACGTGGCATTCCACAAATTGAAGTTACCTTTAACATCGACGCCAACGGTATTTTGAACGTCACTGCCAAGGATAAAGGTACTAGCAAAGAGCAGAGCATTACCATCAGTGGCAGTGGCAACCTGGATAAGACCGAGGTGGAAAAAATGGCCAAAGAGGCCGAAGCCAACGCAGAGGAAGACCGCAAGAAGCGCGACGCCGTAGAAGCCCGCAACGTGCTCGAAAATTCTATCTATCAGGCCGAGAAGCTCAAGAGCGACTACAAGGACAAGCTGGCCGAAGAAGACGTAAAAGGCTTAGACGAAGCCATCGAAGCAGCCAAAAAGGTAGCTAAAGACGAAAAGGCCGATAAAGATGCGCTAGAAGCAGCCGCTAAGGCGCTGAACGACAAGATTATGCCCATTGGCGCCAAAATGTACGAATCCGCCAAGGACGAAGCTCCGGCCGAAGACGCTGAAGCTGCGGCTGACAAAAAGAAAGACAAAGATGACGATGCCGTAGAGGGCGAAGTCGTCGACGAAAAATAAAAAAGTAAGTTCTTTACCATGGAACTCCATAAGGAATATTGGCCGGATGTACAACAGTACTGTGCCACTATTCTTGATGGAATACAGGCAAAGCGGCAATGGGTGTTGTGGCCTGTTGCCCGCACTGTATGTATCAAATACAGTTGGCGAGCTGACCAGCCTACCCCACCACACGACGAGCAGCTAGGGCTGTATAAAGATCAGCTCTTGCTGCTCGGGTGGACCACGCTTACACACGAACTGACAATTCCGGATTATCCGTATCCGCGTGTCATGCGTTTTAATCCAGACGAGGAACGAGTGTACGATGCACTTCCTTGGAAGGGATGGCACGCTCCTCGGGGCTGGCGGCAGTTAGGTCAGGAACATTACGATTTAATGTACGATGCCCTTGCCCGCGGCGCTGCTGCCAGGCAGCAAGAGCGGCAAGGGGGAAGCGCGCTTTGACAAACCAAAAGTGGCAGGCGACAATAGGAGTACTATGTTAGGACTAACCCATAAAGACGCAAATGCAGATAAGCTAACCGTGCAGGTGCATACCATAGCCGGTAGTGAAGTGTTTGGGTTGGCCCAAAAAATCTGGGGCGAAAATGTTCGCTCGCTGCGCGTAGACCCGGAATCTGGCAAGGAATTCCTGCATTTCGGCTACGCTAACCCAAAGTGCGTGGTTTGGCTGCAGCACGATAAGGGGCGGAACGACATTTACGAGCTTATCGTAAACTGGCAAAGCACTGGTACGCACGAGGTATATGTTATTATTGCCGGCGACGCCCAGCCAGTGGGCGACGACACAAGGGCCAAGGCCGTATTAAACAGTATGCTCATTACCCCTTCGGTGGTATTGACCTAAAAGGCTCTAATTTACACTTATGGCAAAACGAGATTATTACGAAGTACTAGGTGTTGGTAAAAACGCGAGCGCAGACGAGATTAAAAAAGCGTTTCGCCGTTTAGCCGTGCAGCATCACCCCGACAAAGAGGGTGGTGACGAAACCAAGTTCAAGGAAATTAACGAAGCCTACGAGGTATTAAAGGACCAATCTAAGCGCCAGCGCTACGATCAGTTCGGCCATGCCGGCGTCGGAGGTAGTGCCGCAAGCGATGGTAATCCGTTCGGCGGTGGCTTTAATGGCCAAAACGTAAACTTCGATTTTGGCGACCTGGGCGATATATTCAGCAACTTTTTTGGTGGCGGCCAACAACAGCGCAGTACCCGCCAGAATCGCGGGCGCGATGTTGAGGTGCGCATTGAGCTAACCTTCGAACAGGCAGTATTTGGCACCGAAAAAAACATAGCACTCAATATTGACGACACGTGCGAACACTGCAAGGGCACGACTGCGGAGCCAGGACACGAACTCAAAACTTGCGAAACCTGTAAAGGCAGCGGGCAAGTGGTGCAGGTAATGCGCACCATATTTGGCAACATTCAGCAGGCCTCTATTTGCCCTACCTGTAAGGGCCGGGGCAAGATACCCGAAAAGGTATGCACGGTGTGCCACGGCTCGGGCACGCAGCGCAAAGTGCAAGAGTTGACCATTAAGGTGCCGGCCGGCATAGACGACGGTGCGGTTATACGCTTGCGTGAGCGCGGCGAGGCGGTTGCAGATGGCCCCAAGGGCGATTTGTACGTTAATGTTCGGGTTAAAGCCCACAAAAAGTTTACGCGTGAAGGCGATTTAATTTTAAGTGAAGAACATATAGGCATGGTCGAGGCGGCCCTGGGCACTGAAATTGATGTCGATACTGTAGACGGCCCCGTACGCATGAAGGTGCCCACTGGTACACAAAGCGGCACCGATTTTAAACTATCCGGCCATGGCGTACCGCATTTGCGTTCCGAGGCGCGCGGTGCACATATTGTAACGATTATTGTGGATACGCCCACTAAGCTCACGAAGCAGCAGCGTGAACTGCTTGAACAGTTCACAAAAGACACTGGCAAACGCCGTTTTTGGTAGGGTATCTATGAAAAAGATTCTTATCATTGCTTCCAATGCACCTAAAGATTCGCCAGCCGTCCAGCGTTACCACGAGTTTGCCCCCAAAGATTCCGAAATTACTGTGCGCTGGCTGTCTGATTTCTTTGCAATATGGGACGGCCAGGCACTGCGGGTAATCGATGCTATTACTGGCGAAGAGCCTACCGGCTACGACGTTGTGCATATTGCGGGCTGGAAAAGTCATGCCGACATTGCTTTTGCTCTAGCTACATGGTTAGAGCACCAACAGGTACCATTCGTGGGGCATACGCTGCTGGACTGGTACGCGGACTCTAAATTGGGCGAGCTTGTCCGGTTAACGACCGCTGGCCTGCCACACCCGCGTAGTTTTTACGCTGACGATAATACTCGCTTGTTACAACTATACGATTGGGCCGTAGTGCGGTGCGGTTTGCAACTGCCTGTGGTGGTCAAAAGTACGCTTGCATCGCGCGGGGAGCACAACTACTTGGTGCGCTCCCGCGATGAGCTGGCGGCCTTGCCACTCGATGCAGGCCATCGCTACCTGATTCAGGAATGTATACCGAATAAATGCGACTATCGGTTAGTCGTACTAGGCGGCAAAACGAAGATAATTATTAGACGCACGCGCCTGAGTGACGACACGCACTTGAATAATATTTCTCAGGGCGCAGATGCAACTTTGGTCGACCTAGCAGATTTTCCAGCCGAGGCAATTGCCGTTGCCGAACAGGCTGCTAAAGCATTGGGCCGTGAGGATATTGCGGGTGTGGACTTGCTGCTAGACGAGCAAACGAATAAGCCATATGTACTTGAGGTTAATCGTACGCCGCATATGTCGCTCGGCGAACCCGCTGCAGTGGCCGCCAAAATGCAGGCATTATTTGCCTATCTTGAGAGCGTATAGACGTAGAAACGGCATAGTTCTGGTACGCTAGGTGTATGAAACAAGTGCTCGTTATTGGCGGTGTTAGTACCGATCCGGCCGACGTCGATGAAATAACTGCATTTACGGCTGGAGTCCACTCGCATGCTGGCGATGCGGCCGTGCAGTTTGCGCATCTCGACCAGCTGCAATTTGTGTTTGCGCCAGGCGATTTTAGAGTGTTTGATGCTAACAATAATTGCCCGCTCAGCGACTACAACCTGGTTATCCTACGTAGCAAAATGCGGACCTATGCGACGCTTGCCTATTGCCTGAGCCGCTACCTAACAAATGCCGGCATCCCGTTCTTTAATGATTACAGCACGTACTTTACCGGCACTAAACTGGGGCAGACGGTATTGTTCTACGAGCAGCGGGTGCCATTCTTAAAAACGGTTTATTCGCTGCATCCGGACCTTTTGGTGGCGGCAGCCGAGCAAGAACTGGGACTGCCGTTTATCTTAAAAGATAGCCGTGGTGCGCAGGGCAAGGCGAACTATCTGGTGCATTCCCTGGACGAAGCGCGCAGCATACTTGCTAGCGGACCAGACATGCAATTTTTGGCCCAGGAATATTGCCCCACCGACCGTGACTACCGCGTGCTTATTGCCGGGGGTGCAAATATGGTGTTTAGCAGACAGGGTAATCTAGATACGCATTTGCATAACACCTCACAGGGCGCATCGGCACGGGTTGCCACCGACGAACTGCCGGAATCGGTTATTGCGGACGCCCGCAAGCTGGCTCGGCGTTTGGGCCTGAGTACCGCTGGTATCGATGTCATACCGGGATCACGTGAACATGGCGCAGCGTTTTACTTTTTAGAGATCAACTCTCAGCCGCAGATTTTTACCGGTACGCTCTTGCCCGAAAAAGCAGCGTTATTTGAGCGCTTTATTGCTCGTCATCTTGGCCAATAGGTTTAAACGGTGTCTGGCTCATGATGTACAGCACATTACGGTGCTCGGACGCTGCAAAGGACATTTTGGTAGCTGTTTTGGCGTGCGCGTTGTGGCGGTCTATTAAGAACGTGCCTTCCTCGCTTACTGATTGTTGGCACTCATCTTCTATGCGACCGGTTAGTTTATCGGCAAAGTCGGCCAGCCGGCAGCAGACTAAAAACTCCAGCTTGTTGTCTAGGCTAATGCGGTCGTAGTGCTTGGTTATTATCTTCTGCATACGTTTCAGCATTTTGACGTATGTTGGCAAGGCGAACTCGGGCAGTTTATGTTCGTAAAAATTAGACTCGGCAATAATGCAGTGGGTGTAAAAGTATAGACACAGTCGCAGTTCTTCGTCGTCTTTTAAGTTGTAGCCTTTGCCTATTTTGTACAAACGCTTAAGCTTGATGGCATCTTTGCCGTCCTGACGCAACATAACGCGTTCGTACAGGTATATAAAGTTGATGGCATACGTGGACAGCATGCGCAAGGCATCGGCATCGCGCAGTAGCTTTTTCTCTAGCGCAGTCAGTTTGTCTTCGTCGACTGCATTAAACAGCGCGTCGCGGGCGTCGATGTCGTAAATTGCCAGCCAGTGCCGTACCCGGAACAAGGCAAGTTCTATGCCGCGCAGGCTGGGGTAACGTGTAAAGTACGGCGCACGCAGCTCGTGCCCGTTAACGGCGGTAGTGGGCGCATTGTGTACGATATTTTCTAGCGCCTCGCGCAGTACGCCGTCGGCGGGAAATTCGGGAACGTACTGTGGACGCAGGCTGTGCAGTACTGCCGTGGCGCGCTCGTCTTGATACCAGGCGTGCAGGCGGGCCGCATAATGAAACTGTTTTTCTGTGGGCAACTGCGTCAGATAACCGAAGTAATAATCGCGAATACGACCGGCTAGATCCATATCGGTATAATAGCATGAGAAGTACTATGGGTATTGAAGCATAACGGTTTTTATGTTATAGTTAACAGTCTATGCCAAGTAGCATTCCAAAGAAAAAAATTATCGGCCGCGTTGAACAAGTCATTTTCCCTTTTATAGGGCAGCAGCCGGTGCACGCACGCATTGATACGGGCGCGCAGACATCGGCTATCTGGGCGTCGGTTATCACGCAGCAAGATGGACGGCTGGGCGTCGTCTTTTTTGGCAAGGGGCACCCGCTGTACGACGGAGTCGTGCATTATTTTGATGATTTTACGTACGGCATGGTGACAAGTTCTAATGGCCAGGCCGAGCCACGGTACAAAATACGGCTGTCTATTAAGCTGGGCGGCAAGCGTATCCGCGCAAGATTTACGCTTGCCGATCGCAGCACCCAAGTGTACCCTGTGCTTATCGGCCGTAATATCTTGCGTGGCAAGTTTGTTGTTGATGTCAAGCAAGGTACAGCACTGAAAACCGCAGAGCGTATACATTCTGCAGCCCTCCAGTCCCGCCTTGAGCGGCCGGTGAAAGAAATAGATTCATGAAGATAGCAATTTTATCTAAAGGTGCCGCTAACTACACCACGAAGCGACTCAAGGAAGAGGCGATTAAGCGTGGGCACGACGTTAAGGTTATTAACTACGCCAAGTGCTACATGATTATCGAAAAGGGCCACCCCAAGGTGTACTACAAGGGGAAAGTTCTTGAGGGCTTCGATGCTATTATTCCGCGCATTGCCCAAAGTTACACCAAGTATGGTGGCGCAGTTGTCCGGCAGTTCGAAGTGCAGGACGTCTACACCACTGCTAAGTCTATTGCTATCGACCGCTCCCGCAACAAGTTGCGCGCTTACCAAATACTTGCAAAAGCCGGTGTTGGTGTACCTAAGACGGTGTTCGCTCGTGAAACCGCCGACCTAGAGGACGTTATTGCCAAGGCTGGTGGTGCCCCCTTAATTGTTAAAGTCGCCCGTGGCACGCATGGCAATGGTGTGGTGCTCGCTGAAACGCATAAGGCCGCCAAGGCTGTAATGCAGGCATTTTACGTCGAGGGCGTGACGTTCTTGGTGCAGGAATTCATTAAAGAATCTGCCGGTACCGATATCCGTGCCATTGTCGTTGGCAGCCAGGTCGTAGCAAGCATTAAACGTCAAAGCCTGGACGACGATTTCCGTTCCAATACCCACCAAGGCGGCGTAGGTAAAACAGTTAAGCTAACGCCTGAGGAAGAGCGCACGGCAATTAAGGCGGCCAAGGCTATGGGCCTGCCGGTATGTGCTGTTGATATGATGCGTTCGGCTCGCGGGCCACTCGTTTTAGAGGTTAACTCGTCAGGTAGTATTAAGACGCCAGAACTACTTACAAAACGCAACTTAGCTGGTAAAATTATTGAGTATATAGAGCAGAACGCGAAACAACGCAACCGCAAAGATCGCGTTGGCGCATAACATCCGTTGCACGGAGGAATAATTAGGTGTCCACGTTTAACTGGCGACCCTTACTGGTTGCCTGGATTGTTGTAGCAGTAGTGGTTTGGGAGGCTTGGCCACGCCAGGCGACAACGGTGCTGGCAGTGGGCACCCAGCGGTACAAACTCGAAACCATCACTACTCCCCAGGCAATGATTAAAGGTTTGGGTGGTAGAACCAGTTTGGCTAGAAATGCAGGTATGTTGTTCGCGTACGATCAATCGGCACCAAACCGCTGTTTCTGGATGCGCGGTATGCGTTTCCCGCTCGACATTATGTGGCTGGATACGTATAAGCGCGTGGTGCACGTCGAGCAAGGCTTGTCGCCAAAAACCTACCCGAAAGAATTCTGTGCACCCCAAACATCACAATACGTCATAGAGCTCAACGCAGGCGAAGTACACCGTAGCCATATTGGCATTGGCCAGACCCTCTCCTTCTAGTTATCGCGGTAGAGA
The DNA here is from genome assembly GCA_035480575.1 of Saccharimonadales bacterium (SeqCode). Classification (GTDB taxonomy): domain Bacteria; phylum Patescibacteriota; class Saccharimonadia; order Saccharimonadales; family UBA4665; genus PMNU01. Next base: position 45,780 of record DATIHR010000022.1, read on the forward strand.
CGCGTGATATTATAAGCATAAGATGGATGCTAACATCAGCCTGATTGTTGCGCTTGCCGTGCCTGCTGTTTTACTTCTAGCGCTTCGTATAAACGCCGCCATGGTGTTTTTGAGCTTGTGTCTTGGGCAAGTGATGGTGCTGTATGTGGCCACTGCAGCTACTGACATACTAAAGGGGTCAATTCACGGTATTAGCCAGGCGAGTACCAGTACTATGCAACTTGCAGTGCTATTGGCGCCTGCGGCAGTTACGGCCATTCTTGGCGCGCTCAGTGTACATGGCAAGCTTAAAAATATTGGCAATTTTTTCCCGGCCGTGGGGGCAAGTGCGCTTGCCGTCTTGCTGGCAGTGCCGCTCTTGCCGACTACGGTTCGCCTGGCAGTCCAGTCCGAACCGGCATGGGATATATTAGCGAATGCTGAGGCGCTTGTTGTCGGTGTGGGCGGTTTAGTAAGCCTGATGTTTTTGTGGAGTATGCGCCGCCATTTAAAATCGCCAGAGAAACACAAAAAACATTAATATGGCACCTGGGGATTGCCAGGCGGGTTGTTGCAGGAAAGTTAGTAATGAAACCGGCAGCCGATAACCTGGATTTCGGTATCGGTAACCGCATACACGAGCCTGTTCTTTTCGTCTACGCGTCTTGACCAAAATCCGGAATAGTTTTCCTTGAGGGGCTCCGGCTTGCCTATTCCATTAAATGGATCCCGCCCAGTATCGGCGATGAGCTTGTTGATTTTTTTAAGTGTCTTTTTATCTTGGTTGGCCCAGAATTGGTAATCATCCCACCCTTGGGGTGTAAACAATATATTTCGCTGTGCCATCTTAGTTTTCTACAAGGTTGTGCTTTTCCAGTTCGCCTTTACGTAGTGCAGCGATGGAATGTTCTAGGTGTTTGCGGTTAGCGGGACTGCTGTTTAAATAATCGGTTTCTGCTTTGGAATTGTATTCATCCAGAGTCATGACCACCACTGTTTGGCCGTCGTTGCGGGTAATAAGTAATACGTCTCGGTCCTCGATAACTTTATCGAAATAACCCTTAGTGTCTTTGCGAAATTTAGAAATAGATGTGACGTTCATAGTACTTTATATAGTACTTTAGGGCGTACGTTGTGTCAATGGTCGTAGAAGTGGAATAGTGGCCTTTGGCCTTTTCCGTTGTGGCGTGCTCGGTGCAGCAATTTAGCACTGATCGTAGACAAGCATTCTTACCTCGCTTTGCTCGGATAGCTCGCTCACGGCTAAAGCCTACCGCTTGGCCAAGCTAAGAAAACTCACCATGCCACTGGCATGGTTCGACCTACGGTTCGAATCCCACTGGCGCGACCAATAAAAAAGCCCCAGCTTTGCTGAGGCGTTTTTATTGGAGGGCCCAGTGGGATTCGAACCCACGACACGCGGCTTAAAAGGCCGCTGCTCTAACCTGCTGAGCTATGGGCCCATTCTTGACGAAGCCAAAAATGGCGAGCAAATAACAGGGTACATTATCCTAAAAACAGAGGCAAAAGTCAATCCGTGTTGGTTTTTTTATGACTTCTTAATTTTCTCTAGCAGCCACGCAGTGGCGGCGTCGCGGTCTTCGAAATACCGTACTCGGTAACTTTGGCCGACTGCCCGTAGCATGAGGTTGGTGCCAAAGCGCATGATAAGGCCTTTGCCAAGCATGGCCGCGCGGTCGTAGTCCAGCCGTTTGGCTAGCTCCACAACTAGGTTGCGCCCGTCGGCACCAACGGCACCAAGCCCCAGCAGATTGTCTAATATAAGGGCGGGTTTGCCCGTTGCCCTTTGGCTGGTTATGAGTGCGTCGACCTCGCGGCCCATGAGTTCAATAGAGGTTGCGGTTTGCGGTCCGGAGGTTACGATTTCTATAATTCCATCTTCGTTTAGGATTACTTTATTTTGCAGCATACCCATATAGTAAAAGTCATTGCAGTGGGTCGTCTAGTCGGAAACATTTTGGTATGATGGGCGATATATGGGTGGTGCCTCATACGACCTAGACTTTGTAACCAGCAGCCTTACCTGGGGCGAGGGGTTATACACAGAATTTGGGTATGACAAATCGGCCCCCACTAACAGCGTTGATTGGTGGACCGACCACATACATCCTAACGATGCCATGATATTAAATTATGCCATGGACAAGTTGCTTGATCCGTATGCGCAAAACTGGCTTGTCGAGTACCGGTTTAGAAAAGCAGATAACAGCTATGTAGTAGTCGAAGACCAGGCAACGATACACCGCGATAGTGTCGGTAAGGCGATACGGCTAACGGGTACGCTGACACCACTTGCAACCTATTCGTGATAGGGTGTTTTTGGTTTAAACACGGCGAGCTGTTGCTACAATGCTCGCGTGCTGCAAAAAATATATGCCAGGCGCCTAAAACGGGCGCCAATTGTTATCTCGGTTTGTTTGGCTCTATTTGCCGGTATTGGACTGGCTCGATATTACCCCGGCGTGTCTTTTGGTTGGCTTTGGCCTGTTGGCGTTTTGGTGGCGGTAACGCTGCGCAAGCACAATGTGGCTACGTTGCTTTGTTTAGCGCTGCTTGGCTTTGGTATTGGCTGGTGGCGGGGTTCGGTGGTTATGTACCGTATGGCGCCTTATAGCCAGCTGGCACTAACCAAGGTGACAGTCGTGGGTAGGGCAACGGACGATGCGGTGTACGGCGAGCAATCGCAGTTGACATTTGGGTTAAGTGTCGTGCATGTAGTACAGCCAGTGCAGACTGCCTTGCCGGGGACACTTAAAGTATCCGGTTATGGGGTTGGTGGTGTATATCGGGGTGACAGAGTGGTGGTGTCCGGCAAGTTATACCCAACTCGTGGGAGTAACCAGGCGAGTATCAGTTTTGCCGAGCTAAAGATTGTGGAGCGGGGGAGTTCTGGCATTGATGCGTTCCGGCGTAACTTTGCAGCGGGGTTGCAGTCGGCATTGCCCGAACCTTTGGCATCACTGGGCTTGGGCCTCCTTATTGGGCAGCGCAGCACGTTGCCGGCGGAAGTAACGAGCGTGCTGCTAACTGTTGGCCTAACGCACATAATTGCGGTGTCGGGATACAACCTGACGATTATTATCCAGGCAGTGCGGCGTCTTATGGGCAAGCGTTCTAAGTTTCAAACTATGGCGGTGTGCTTGCTATTAATGGGTACGTTTTTGTTGATTACAGGCAGTAGCCCCTCAATTGTACGCGCTAGCATAATTAGCATGTTAAGTTTAGGTGTTTGGTATTACGGGCGGACCATTAAGCCATTGGTATTGCTGCTAACAGCAGGCGCGATAAGTGTGCTGCTAACGCCACTATACTTGTGGGGTAACGTTAGCTGGTATTTATCTTTTTTGGCATTTTTTGGTGTGCTGGTGTTAGCCCCATTGGTGACAAAGCGGCTGTATGGCAGGCGCACTCCAAAAATAATTGGGCAGATCGTTATAGAAAGCTCGTGTGCGCAAATAATGACCGTGCCCTACGTGCTGTATATATTTGGGCATATTTCATTTGTAGCATTGCCGGCAAATGTGTTGGTGGTGGCTGCTGTGCCGCTGGCAATGCTACTGTCCCTTATTGCAGGCCTCGCAGGTATGTTCATGCCAATTGTGGCCGGCTGGCTTGCTTGGCCGGCAGCCTGCGTACTGTTGTATATGCTGGATGTTTCCAGCTTACTTGCCGAGTTGCCATTTGCCGCTAGGAATAACACCTACAGTACTGCTACTGCCATGGCGTGTGCTTATGGCGTTATCGGGTTTGTGGCAGTGCTACTGTGGCGGCGGGCTGGGTCGGCCAGTTAGGTAGTCTATTTCGTCACCTTGTCGTGCCCGGCGAATGTAGCCAAACGTTAGCACGGTATCCGGCGGAATATGCTGGTTGGCTACTGCTTGTAGCGCGACTTCAAGGCTTGGAGGGCATTCGGTGTAAAATTTGAGCCAACCCACATGTATCTGAGGATGTTTATTCGATTTTGATTTATTGCCGAGTCTTTTGACTGTTTCTTGGCTGACCTGACGCTCTTGGTGCATACTTGAGCGTGCAAGCTGCCCGCAGAATATTTTGCGATCTGGCTGGCCGCCCTGCAGTGAGTGGTTGAGACAGGCTGTCCCCACTTTTTTGCTGAACGATGGCAGTGAAGCAAGTTGTTCGTGTATACGATCTGCTATCTCGTCATAGCCCAGATATGTCAGCTCTGAGTCTGGCGCTGCATTCTGGACGGAGTGCTCGATAAAATTGCCACCAACGATTGGTATGGAAATTTTGTTAGGATCCATAAAGCGTACCGTGTTGTCGCTAATGGGCATATATTTGGTGACGGTATGCATAAGGGCTACGCTGAGTGCACTAATTACCTCTGGCTTGGGCAATGAAAGGTCTCGTTTAAAAACAACAATGTCCGGCGAGTGGTTAGGCATGCAGCCGAATATAGCATACATTGCCGCTACTGGCTATACGGGGCCTCAGTCTTAAAGTCTCAGATACTTATCTTGTTCGCTACCTTGCCGTATGCGTTTGACGGGGTCAAATATGAGTTGGCTGTTCGGCGGAATATGTTCGTTCGTTACCTTTATTAAATCCTCTTCCAATGATTTGGGGCATTGCGTAAGGAACTTTATCCAACGCAAGGCGTGCCGTCGAGAGTATGGAGGTGGCGTTAGGACACCCCCGAGTGCCGTCAACGCTGCCTTGCCTAGATGGCGCTCTTCTAGGATGCTGGACTCGGCCAATTGTGTGCCGTACATTTTACGATCGGGTTTTCTGCCTTGTAGCTTATGAGCCAAAACAGAAATAGTTGTTGGGTCGGCGTACATGGGCGTGGCTGATATTTCTTCTTCTATGGCATCGGCTATTTGATCGTACGTAAGATGTACGAGTTCTGAATCGGGGTGGGCGGTCCTCATGGCATATGCTATGGCATTACCGCCAACTATACTTATGGCGCACTTTGCCGGATGGCTAAAACGCACCGAGTTTTTGTCGATAGGCATGTACTGCCCCACGACCCCAATAAGGTTGGCTTGGAGTTCACCAATAACCTGTGGCTCGGGCCAAACAAGCGGCCGCTTAAAGGTAATAATGTCAGGCGACAGTTCGGGCATGCAGCCGAATATACCACATACCGCCACTACAGGGCTATACGTTACGTTATTTCTAAGTACCGATTTTTTTCGTCGCCCTGCCTCATTGATCTAACGCGGTCAAATACCATTGGCGTCCCTGGTGGAATGTGATCATTAGTGACTGTTATTAATTCGTTCACTAGAGGTTCGGGGCAGTCAACTGCAAACTGTATCCAGGATACGGCATGCCAGGGAACGCGCCTACGTGGCAATGGAATATTGCCAAGCATTCTGAGTGCTGCTTGGCCTATAAAGCGCTCGTCTAGTATGGGCGATTCAGCTAGCTGTGTGCCGAACACTCTGCGGTCGGGCCGTCCGCCTACCATGCTGTGGGCAAAAGCGTGCGTAGCTAGTGGTTTGGTGTAGGTGGGAAGGATTGACACCTTTTCTTCTATGGCATCGGCGATCTGGTGCGGGGTTATGTTTGCGAGTGCCGAATCGGGGTCTGCGGTTTTAACGGCATGTTCAATGACATTGCCGCCTACAATACTTATGGCACAGTTGTTCGGGTTGCTAAAGAGTGCCGAATTCGAATGTATCGACATATAGCCTTTGACAACTTGGATAAGGTCGGCCTGAAGCCTGCCGACCACGTCGGCTTCAGGCGAGAGGAGCTGACGTTAAAGACGACAAGATTAGGAGACAGATCGGACATGTAGCCGAATATACCACACTTGGCTGTTGTTGGCTACAACAGATTGTAAATGGTATAATTATAGCTAGTACAACAGGTGTAAAGGAGTAGAGGCACACGTGAGCGGACATTCAAAGTGGTCGACCATTAAGCGGGAAAAGGGCGCCAAAGACGCGGCTCGTGGGGCAGTTTTTACTAAACTTGGCAATGCTATTGCCATTGCCGCACGCAGCGGCACCGACCCAACTACTAACTTTGCCCTTCGCCTGGCAATCGATAAAGCCAAGGCTGCAAACATGCCTCTGGCTAACATTGACCGCGCTATTCAACGGGTGGCCGATAAAAACGCCGCACAACTACAAGAGGTTTTGTACGAAGGCTACGGCCCCGGTGGTGTCGCCATTTTGGTAGAAGTAGCCACGGACAATATTAACCGCACATATCCCGAGGTAAAACTGGCGTTCAGTAAGCATGGCGGCAATATTGCCGAAAAGGGCGCCGTTGCCTTCCAGTTTGACCACAAAGGCATGATTCGGGTAACCGGCAGCGGCGATGACCTTATGCTCCAAGCCCTGGACGCGGGTGCCGAAGACGTGCAAGAGGAAGGCGCTGAATCGGTCGTATATACCGAGCCCACCGACCTTGCTAAAGTACGCGACACCCTGCGTGAGCAAGGCATAGAGGTCAAAGAAGCAGAGCTCACCTACGTGCCTAATACAACAGTGGAAGTTACTGATGCAGCAACCGCTGGCAAGATCATGCGCCTCATGGACGCGCTTGATGCTATAGACGACGTAACCAACACGCACGTCAATTTCGATATTGACGAATCGTTATTAGGGTAGACATGAGTCAATCCAAAACACTACAACTGAACCCCGGTGTTCACATGCACGTATGCGCATTCTAGGCATTGACCCCGGCACTGGCATTTTGGGTTTTGGCGTTGTAGACATACAGGGCACAAAATCGCAGCTGGTAGATGCTGGCGTGATCCGTACGCCCGTTAAGGAAGACGATGCTGTACGCCTGCAAACTATTTACGACGAGCTAACCGATATTATTGCCGCCACCAAACCCGCCATTATGTCGGTAGAAAAACTGTTTTTTGCCCGTAATGTTACTACCGCTATGACTGTTGCGCAGGCTCGTGGCGTGGTGCTCTTGTGTGCTCGTCAGGCGGGGCTGGAGATTTTTGAATACACCCCCTTACAGATCAAGCAGGCCATTACCGGCTATGGCAAGGCCGACAAAAAACAAATGCAAGAGATGGTCCGAGTACTGTTGGGTCTTAGCGAAGTGCCCAAGCCGGACGATTGCGCGGATGCTCTGGCGGCAGCCCTTACCTATGGCATGTATCGGTAGCTAGGCGTAGTTTGCAATATGCGCCAGGTACGCTAGTCTGATAGTATGTTGCCACAAGAAGTTTGCGAAGAATTGAGTCACAATTTAGCCGGGCTCAGCCAGCAACTGGCATTGCACAATGCGCAAGATTATCCCCTTCGAGAGCTGTCGCAGTGCGTCCCGTTCGATACCGAACCCCTGGCCTTTTTACTGGATGAAAAAATTGAGGAGGCAGAACGGGACGCCTACTTGGAAGCAATGGGTAGCATTGCCACCTGGAGGGTCGGGGTATCAGAAGAAAAGCCGTCTGATACGCATTGGGTGGGTTTGTACGCCAAATACGACGAAACCATAGCTGCTGCACTCGGTTTGAACCGGGGTTTAATTATCGAAGAGCGCAGGTGCGATTCAGCGGACGAGCCAGACGTTTCGGTACGGTTATTCGCGGAGATGTTTAGTCGTGTAGATGGCGAGTTGCGCAGCCAAGAAATACTGCTTCTGGACGCACAGGTGGTCGGCGATCCCAATCCCGAGCAGGGAACAAGTACGCCCACTGCCGAGCAGGCCTTAGCTGTTAACGCATTGGTAACTGTCGCTCGCGGCATCCTGACATCTGTGTCGGAAGATGATGTACAATAAGCCCCTATGATTGCGACACTTACAGGCACGGTTGCCGAAAAAACGCTTGACCAGATTGTGCTGGATGTCGGGGGGGTCGGTTATGGGCTACTCGTGCCTGTCGAGGATTATGGCAGTTTAGCAATAGGTAATACATCCAAGCTGTATATTTACGAGCATATTCGTGAAAATGCACACGACTTATTTGGTTTTTTGACGCAAGATACAAAGCAGTTATTCGAGCAGTTATTGGGCGTCAATGGTGTGGGGCCAAAAATGGCGCTCAGCGTCTTGAATACGGGTTCTGCTGGCGCGGTACGGACGGCTATTGCTGGTGGCGACACAAAATCCATCCAGAAAGCCAGCGGTGTTGGCAAGCGGGTTGCAGAACGGATTGTGGTAGACCTTAAGGATAAGGTGGGGTTGGCCGGCGTAGATCTCAGCACGACCGGCATGCTGCAATCCGAAAGTATGCTTATTGCCGACGAAGCCGTAGAAGCACTCGTAGCACTTGGTTATACGCCCCAGGATGCCGCTGCTGCGTTACTAAAAGTAGACGAAACATTGCCTACCCCAGAGCGTATTAAACAGGCACTAAAAAGGTAGCATGGCATGGCAGCAACATCGGAAACATTATGGAAGCCCCACATCGATAATCTTACTTCTAGTATTGAACGTAGGAGAATCGCACATGACGTTGCCATGGGCGCCGCTACTACGATAATTAAAGACCTCGTGCGTACAGGTTCATTGCCAGACTTTGCCGTGTTACAACAGTATCTAGACGAAGAAGAAAAAATAATGCAGCTAACTGCCGTACCGTTCCGGACGGAACAATGGAAGCCGCCAAACGTCATTGAATGCCGGGATATCGTAACTAGTGAACCACGAGGGCATTGGTTGAATATAACAATAGGCAACGATACGTCGAACCGTGGTTTGTGGTTAGCGGCCGCCCGTTGGGAAAGAGAACGCAACCTAGACTTGTTAAGGACGGATACGGGTTATCCGGTATTGCCCTGTGGCACTGGATACAGGGAGCATGATGTCAGTGTTTCCGATGCGCTACCAATACCTCGCCGCTAAGGTACTTTCTGCGAGGGTGATAAGATAGGTATACATATGGCAGTGGAGCGGATAGTTACTACGAGTGTTTCTGGTGATGACCAGCAAGAGCAAGAGCTGGAGAATACACTGCGCCCCAAGGACTTCGCGAGTTACATTGGCCAGGGGCGCATTAAGCGTAATCTGCGGCTTGCCATAGAGGCCGCCAAAAAGCGTGGGGAATCGTTGGATCATGTGCTGTTGTACGGCCCGCCGGGCCTGGGCAAGACGACGCTTGCGAGTGTGATTGCTAACGAAATGGGTGCCCACATATGCATTACGTCTGGGCCGGCCATCGAGCGGGCGGGCGACTTGGCTAGTTTACTGACCAACCTCGAAGACGGCGACGTATTGTTTATCGATGAAATTCACCGCTTGAACCCAACGGTCGAAGAAAAGTTATATTCGGCCATGGAGGATTTTGCCCTTGATATTGTCATTGGTAAGGGGCCGAGCGCTCGCGCCCTACGGCTGGATGTGCCGAAGTTTACGCTTATAGGCGCAACCACTCGGGCGGGCAGTTTGGCGGCGCCCCTAAGGGACCGGTTTGGCATGATACACCGGCTGGAGTTTTACACGCCCGAAGAGATCCGCCAGATCATCGAGCGCGCGGCCGGCATTTTGCGTGTCACGATCCACCCCGAGGCGGCAGGCGAGCTGTCGCATAGGTCGCGCCTTACACCGCGTATAGCCAACCGACTCTTAAAACGGGTGCGCGATTATGCCGATGTAAACGGTGACGGTATTATTGACACGTCCATTAGCCGCCAAGCGCTGGACCTGCTAGAAGTAGACGCACTGGGCCTTGACCCGGCCGATCGCATGCTGCTGGCAGCGATTATTGAAAACTACAATGGTGGTCCGGTAGGCATAGAAACCATCGCCGCCCTTACGGCCGAAGAGCGGAGCACTATAGAAGATTTTTACGAACCGTATTTAATGCAAATCGGGCTGCTGGAGCGAACCCCGCGCGGCCGCAAGGTAACGCCAAAAACGTACAAACATCTCGGCAAGCCGGCTCCTAGGGATGCAGACCAATCAAAACTGCTATAATGCAGTGATATGGACTACAATACACCAGACGCAGGCGCTGATAATTTCGGCCGTCCGCAGCCACCATACCAGTTCCCACCGCACCCTGGCCAGCCAAGCAAGGCTCCCCAGTATGGCGCCCAGCAACAGCACCCGCAGAATCCGTATCAGCCAGTTGCATACGACAACCAAGGCCGTCCTTTGTACGCTCACCCGTCGAATCAACCGCAAATGATGTACTTTGCCCGGCCCCTCGACGCCAAGCCACAGCCCTTAAGTGAGTACATACAGCGTCGCCATGCAGAATCAGTCAAGAACTTCCCTTCCCTTAATTTAAGTAATGGCGAGTACATTATTAGTGCCGTCAGTCGCCACCCCATTGGTATTCTGCGCATTTGGGCGGCTGCTTTTTTGGTTATTTTGGCGCTTATTGGTTTGTTCTCGGTATTATTTACACAAAATACTGGATCTTCGGTGGACACAGCATTTGGTACCGATGTCAGCTCTTTTAACGCCATAGGCATTGGTGTTATTGCCATTATGATGATTTTAGCCGCTATAGGCGCGCTCATTGGCACCTACGTGTACAATAACAACCGGTTTTATCTAACTAACGAAAGCGTTATCCAGGAAATACAAAATTCGTTATTTTCCAAGCACGAGCAAACAGTTAGCCTGGCAAACATAGAAGACGCTAGTTTTGAGCAGAGTGGCATTATCCCGACATTGCTTAATTATGGACGTATCCGGCTTAGTACCGAGGGCGACGAGACGACATATCGTTTTAACTATGTTGCCGACCCTAAAAAGCACATCGCTGTTCTTAATAATGCGGTCGAGGCGTTTAAGAACGGCCGGCCAGTAGACCCCAACGAGGAGGATTGACCCCAGGCCCACGTCTTACCGTAGGGGCAAAAAGGCGTTAGTTTATGATGCGTACAAAGGGTGCGTATCTGTTGCGGTGGCCTTTGGGTAGGACAAGTCTGTGCTGCACGGTTTGTGCGCCTGCCCGCATAATTTCTAGGCCGGTAGCCATGGCTGCTGGAAAATCTTCACTGGGGTCCTCTGGAAAGTTTGTCGGCCTGTTATTGTTGCGCTGGTGGCTGGCTGGAATGTATGGTTGTTCGGCAGAAGCTCGACGGAAGGTAAATGTATCGTACACCGGGTTCCTGCCTAATGAGCTCTGACTAATTTTTAGTTCGCCGGCGGAAACGCGAAGGTCGCCGCATATGGCATGGATCGTTGCGCTGCCAGCGGCTTGCTGTAGATCGTCCGGGCCAAAGATAACGCCTATTGCCAGGTTGCCGGCGTGTAGTTTGGCCTGTATGTCCGGATAGATTTTTGTCTCGATGGCAGCGGCAACAACTGTGTTTGCCCATGTCTCTGGGGCATGCGCTAGGCGTTCGCGGCCTGAGCGGGTGGGAATATGTAAATTGATATGTTTTTGCGAAAAGTCAAAATCAGCCATAAGAACTGACTATAGCATCCTTTCGTTGCGAGTGTAACCTGTTGGTTAGTTTAGGCTGGAGCGGGTGTATTTTTCGCCGCCCTCAATCATGACGACTTGTACCGCTCCCTCCGTTCCTCGCGAAAATACGCACGCAGCACCCTAGGCACCCGCTTATTGCAGGCGCAAACCCTGCGTCATTCCGGACTTGATCCGGAATCCAGGACTAGCCCTCTAGTTTGATGAGTTGCCTAAATAACTCTGACCCAAGAAGAACTTACCCTTTTCTGTTAAGCCAATTCTTTCGCCCTCTACCTGTACCAGATCGTTTGTGTGCGCCACTGCAATCCCGTCTTTAGGGAGGTCAATACCGACGCGCCTTCCGAGATCTTTGTCATAGTAAGTGGTAACCCTGCCGCCGTGTTTATAGACCGATTCGGCAATTTCGCCCAAAAAATGGACTAATCCGTTTTTAGCAAAGGCATTGTATTCTTTTTGCCACACGATCCTCGGGTCCTGTTTGGCGGCTTGTTGTTCCTTTTTTGCCGTGTTAATCTCTGCTTCAAGCGTTCTTTGCGCCTGGAGCGCTAGGCGCTCCTTTTTGATTTCAATTTTCTCTTCTTCCTCAATCTTTACACGACGTTTATCAACCTTATGCCTTTGTTCTTGCCGATAGGCATGTATAAGAACATATTTTGGGACAGGCCATATAAATACGATGGTCAATAACAGTGGCAAAAGATATGCGGGTACTGATGACCAGCCGTGCCAACCAAAAAAGTATGTGTTTACGTACTCGTTTTTTAAGAGACCGAACTTATCATAGATTTTGTCCTCGCCAGTAAAAAGCGTAGTATAGATGCCTTGCCAATGAAAGGCTGCCCAAAAGAAAAAATAGGTACCCAACGCGGCCGAGACTACTCTTTTCCGAATCGCTTCTGCTATAGAATCTGTTAGCTCACTCACTCTTAACTACTGTCCACCCATGAATTTTTTTAGAACTTCAGATAACACAGATCCTGATACTGTAGCGAATGTTGGATTGGCAAGGATATCCTTTAAACTGTCCAAGATTCCATGTTTATCCGTACCCTCGGGCATAGCCTCAACTTCCTTAAGTAGGCCGGCCATGAACTCGCCAACCGTAATTTGGCAATGGAGCTGTTATCACCAAATGTGGCGTCGCCGTGGACGGTAACTTGACTAAATTTTGATTGTAGAGTGGCGCGGGCTTCGGCTTGTTTCTGATTTATTAAAGCATCCTGTGCCCGGGCGTCTTCTGGCATGCGTTCATTCAGGACAACTAAGAGTTCATTGACGGCATCGATTGCGTCGTCGTTATAGTTAGGTCCATCCATTATTACAATGCCCGACTCTAGCGCACGTTCAAGTATAGACATATTACCATCTCCGTAGGGTTTCACGGCTGCCCTTACATCGTTGGCCCACACGGCAAATTTTGCTGACCCCATTTTGGTGCCTCGAAGCTCGTTACCTTCTTTTATTAGTGCCTCGAATTCTGACACTTGACCCTCTTTTCTCCCACATCGCGGTTTTTATTCCTTGGTGCTATCCCCGCACAGCAGTATTTAGCCAGATTGTATTATTAGGAAACTATATTGTCAATGAAAAAATAATATGCTTATTTTAACCGGTTTAACGATAGTAATTGAATTAGTTTAGGCTGGAGCGGGTGTATTTTTCGCCGCCCTCAAGCATGGCGACGAGAGTGTAATGTGCGCAGGGGTTCTTTTTGTTGTCACAGGCCGAGCCGTCGGTGCCGGTCACTTGGTAACTGTAGCATTCGTTGGTGGCTTTGACGGCAAAGCTGGCTTGGTCTTTTTCTTTGCAGGCGGTATTGGCAATTTTCCAGCTTGGGTCTTGTATAGCATCGTCCTTAAGTCGTTTAAGGTTCGTGCTACGCCAGTTGTTGCTTGCTAGGTTGGCAAATGTGGGGTAGGTATTAGTCTGCGCGTAGTATGCCTCTAGTTGGCCTTTTATGGTGTCTATATCTGCTTTGCGCTCGGCATTACGGTTTTTAGCCTGTACGCCGCTGTACGTAAAGGCAATCAGGCTGGCTAAAATGAACAGTACAATAAGCACCACAAGTAGTTCGATAATGGTAAAACCGGAGGATTTGTGAGGAATTTTCATAACTTATGTAATTTTACGGCTAGAACGTACCTATAATCAAGCCACGGTATGTACTGCCCGTAATACCTCAGTAATGGTGGTTTGCCCGCGCAGTGCTTTAATAAGGCCATCTAGACCCATGGGGATAAACCCTTCTTTAATAGCGGCTGTTTGTATGGTTGGCACAGCGTGCATGTCGCGGTCCATAAGGAGTTTGTGTAAGGCGCTGGTGTTTTCTAGTACCTCGGTAATGGCGGTACGGCCGACATAGCTGCTGCGATCGCAGGTATCGCAGCCTGCTTCGCTTGGCCGCCATAGGTGGGTAATGCTTGTTGGTGTGCTGTTTAATTGTTTTACATCACCAAAAATAGCTGGTGCGGCCTGGCTTTCTAGCTCGTAGATTCTTTTGTAGGCATTGGCACCTGTAATACCAAAACTTTCGGCAAGCTCACGTTGTTCGTCGCGACTGAGGGCGTAGCGCTCACGACAATCGGGGCAGAGCGTTCGCACTAAGCGTTGCCCGACGCTTGCGCGGAGGCAGGTTATGAGTAAAAACGGTTCTATACCTGCTGCCCGTACGCGTAAGACGGCTCGAACGCTGTTGTCGGCGTGCATGCCACTCAGCAGTAGGTGGCCGCTCGTTGCGGCATGGACGGCCTGGGCGGCGGTGTCGCTGTCCGGTACATCGCCCAGCATAATGATGTTTGGGTCTTGTTTTAATGCAGCCCGTAGGCCTGTACTCATGGTCATGGCGCTACTGTCGCCCAGGTAGGTTTGGTTGACACCGGGCAAACGATGTTTGCGCTGCGTCTCGACGGTGGCAATGCTGACGAGCGGGCTGTTTAAGGCGTGCACCATGCTAAACAGCGTCGTGGCGGTCCCGCCGTGCCGTGGCCCTGCGACTAGCACTAGCCCGGCAGGACTGGTAAGCACGTGCTGCAATGTTTGCAGGCCTTTGCCCCAAAACCCAAGGTCCGCCAGCGCGGGTGGGGCGCCCCGCCTAATGCTTAGGTGCAGCACTGCTTTCTCGCCGCCAAATACAGGCATAGTGGCCACGCGTACCGTCACGTGTCCGCCCTCGGCGTCGGCGACATAGGTACCCTCTTGGGGTGCGCGCGTTTCATTAACGTTCAGGTCGGCAAGTGTTTTAAGCTGGGCCATTACGCCGCTTAATGAGTCGCGGGGCAGTTTATGGATACCCCGTAAACTGCCATCTATGCGGTAGCGCACCAGCACGAACCGTTCGTGCGGTTCAATGTGTATATCGCTGGCACCGCGCTTAACGCCCATTGCAACAAGCATGGCGAGCGTTTCCGCAACTTGCTTATCCTTCCTCATTTCCCTTTATTATATACGAAACCGTAAGCGGTTTTTTTAGGTTTACTTATTATCCGAGACTTTGGTATAACATATATCGCATAACACTTAAGTTTCTGGTATACTATATTGATACGGATAAATCAGTGGGACGAAAGACGATTGGAGGGTACGCTATGGCAGCTGATAAAACTAAAGACTCTAAAGCAACCAAAGAGGCCAAGGCCGCGGAAATGGCAGGCGGCAGTGACGGTAAAACCAAAGCGCTGGGGATGGCGCTGGAGCAAATCGAAAAGCAGTTTGGTAAAGGCTCCATAATGAAACTGGGCGAAGGCTACGCCCAAAAGGTAGAGACAACATCTACCGGCAGTATTTCGCTCGACCTTGCCCTTGGCGGCGGTATTCCAAAAGGACGGATTGTAGAAATTTATGGCCCGGAGAGCTCGGGCAAGACGACCCTAATGCTCCATGCTATTGCCGAAGTCCAAAGACTGGGCGGCACCGCAGCGTTTATTGATGCCGAGCACGCCCTAGACCCGGCTTATGCCAAGCGCATTGGTGTCGATGTCGATAACCTGCTGCTTAGCCAACCCGATAACGGCGAGCAAGCACTCGAAATTACCGAAACACTGGTGCGCAGCAACGCAGTCGACATTATCGTTGTCGACTCCGTGGCAGCACTCGTACCTCGTGCCGAAATAGAAGGCGACATGGGCGACAGCCTGCCCGGTCTGCAAGCGCGGCTCATGAGCCAAGCATTACGCAAGCTGACAGGTGTCATTAACCGTAGTAAAGCTACCGTCGTGTTTATTAACCAAATACGCATGAAGATTGGCGTTATGTTTGGTAACCCCGAAACCACCACCGGCGGTAATGCGCTCAAGTTTTATGCCAGCGTGCGTATGGATATTCGGCGCATTGGCCAAATTAAGCAGGCCGAAAGTGTCATTGGCAACCGTACGCGCGTTAAGGTAGTAAAGAACAAGATTGCGCCACCCTTTAGGGAAGCCGAATTCGACATTATGTACAACCAGGGCATTAGTAAAAGCGGCGACATCCTGGACCTTGCCACGCAAAACAACATTGTCGAAAAATCCGGCGCCTGGTATGCGTATAACGAACAGAAAATAGGCCAAGGCCGCGAAGCAGCCAAAGCCTATCTGCAAGAAAACCCCAGCGTCATGGAAGAAATTGCCGTCAAGGTACGCGAAACCGCCAGCAAAGACTAGTACAATATATACCCATGGCAAACCAGTACCCCCCGGTTGTTATTGTTGATGGCGAAGATCAGATAATTGGTGCGGCTACATTGGCCGACGCTTGGGCTAAGAGCCTGCGGCATCGGATTGTGATTGTTATTGTCGAGGATTACGACGGCCGTATTTTACTGCACCGCCGCGCACCAGACATGCAGTTATTTCCGGGGCGGTGGGATACCGCCGGCGGGCACGTGGATGTAACGCCAGCGTACTTACGATCTGCGCGCCTAGAACTTTGGGAAGAGGTAGGTGTTCGCGACCTGCCCCTTAAGCAGGTTGGTTATGTGTACACCGAAGACCCGTACGACAATGGGGTGCGCGCCAAGCGGTTTATTAAAATATATTGGGCACGCTACGATGGCCAAGCGGTAACACCTGGCGCGGGCGAAGTAACCGAAACCGGCTGGTTCACACACGATGAAATCGCCAAGCTCGCTGGCGAGCACCCGGAACTAGTCAGCGAGTGCCTCTACCGTAGCTTGCCATATATATTGGGCAGTGGAGCGTCATGAAAGTTACCAACATATTGCAACAGGTTAAACAGCCGGGACGGTATTCGGTATATGTAGACGGCAAGTTTGCTTTTGGGCTTAGCGAGTCGGGGTTGCTACAGAGCGGCCTTGCCAGTGGGCAGGAGCTGACCACTACAGAGCTAGCTGCACACAAAAAAGCCGCCGGCTTAGATAAAGCCTATGGCAATGCGCTGCGCTACGTTGCCATGCGCCCACGCAGCGAATGGGAGTTAACGGAATATTTCAGGCGTAAAGGCATAGATGGCGAGGCCACCGCGGTAATTATTAACCGGTTACGGGGTCTTGACCTGCTAAACGACGCCGCATTTGCAAAGGCATGGGTTGCCAACCGGCAAGCCCTTAAGCCAATCAGTAAGCGTCGGTTGGTGCTAGAACTCAAGCAAAAACACGTAGCAGAAGACATTATAACATCGGCGGTTACGCAAGATAGTAAAGATGAGCGAAATGCAATAAAAAAGCTTATAGAAAAAAAGCGTAAAAGCTATACAGACCCGCAAAAGCTGCTACAATACTTAGCAAGACAAGGATTTAGCTACGATGACATTAAATCCGTCTTGTATAACGATAACTAGTTCGATCTTGACGTATGTTCCGATTAGGAATATGATCATTTTTTAACTAATCGACACAAGGGCAGGGCAATGCAAGAGTATAGTGCTGATAGTGGCAATAGCTTAGTAGAGGACAATGATTGGAAAGATACTGACACATCAGTAGTGTCTGTGCATGATAATCCTTACTGGAAGGGACGGATGTGGGCCAAAAATCTGAGAATACAGCAACATGCTGTCGATCCAACAAAACCTGTTATTTGCACGGACGCATTGGGGGCTGTCGCTTCAGCAGGGCACCTTGAGTTGCCGGTTGCGCCTAACGACTGTAGCGAACTTACCCCACTTAGTCCTATGGGACGCCCTGAATTGCCTCTTGTCGCGGTTGAACCTGCTCGCGAACTTGTCAGCGCTAACTCCTAGTTGGCGAATTATGCTGGTACTACACCGGCGTGCGCGTGTACTTTTTGGCGCAGGTCTTGCACGACAATCTTTTTGTCGGTAATTTCTACAATTTGCGTGCGGTCTATACCTAAGTTGCCGCCACTGAAGTTCTTAAAAATAGATTGCGTGACGTACATTTTTTGCACATACATACTGCCGGTTTCGACGGCATAGTCGCTCACCTTGCCTAGTTTTGTTTTATCGGTGGTTTCGACATGCTTGCCGATGAGCTCGAAATTAGCAGCAAGCACATCTTTCATGCGTACAAGTTCTTCGGGTTCGGTCAGGACGTCTTGGTCGTTTACGACAACTCCTTGAGGCAGCACATCGCGGATATCTTGCGACACTAAAATAAGCTCGCGCTTAGAACTGTCTTCGCGGCAAAAAAAGCCTTCTATTTTAAGATTATTCGGGTTAATAATAGGCGTTTCCACAACACCTACCTGAGTACCTGTGCGCAAACTAAGCAAAGGGTGGTTAATAATCATGCCACTCAACTGCAACATATCACTTAGTATACAACGGGGGCATACAAAGCAGCTATATATAATCGTAAAGCTACTTGAGGTTTCGGGGAACATTCGCTACGCTCACCGCTGTGTATAAGCCTAGTCTCTATTTTGTCACCCTGTTGCTATTGTGCCTGGGTTCGTCGACTGTTCCGTTAGTAACTGCCGCGCCGGTAGGGTTGCGCATTAGCGCCTTGCAAACCGGCAGTAGTACGAGCGCGGCCGAAGAGTATATAGAGTTGCGTAGCATGGCCGCAGGGCCGATAGATCTGAGCGCATATCGCGTGCAGTTTGCAAGTTCTAGCGCCGTGGATTGGACGGCGCCATCGCGTACCGTACCTCTTACGGGTACCGTTGCACCTGGCGCTTCGGTACTCATTGCTAGTAAATATCTGCAAAATGGCACAGAAATTCGCTACAAGGCAGACGTAGCTAGTACTTGGTTTAGTGCGGGTGTAGCCGCAAAAGGTGGCCGGGCAAGGCTGACCTATACGGCCAATATGCTGCAAGCAGATGGCGGCTGCGCGCCCATAGTTACGGTGATAGACGAAGTAACTTGGACAAACATGCCGCCTGGCCCTAATGTCCAACTTACTCATGTGTCGCCGGGCGTGGGTGTACTGCCGGACGCTACCTGTACGCCCCCGTCCGCACCGGCCTCCCCTCCGCCTACCGGCGCGAGTACGCCAAAGCAACCGCCGAGTATTCCGGCAATGGATACAGGGTTGCTGGCACCGCAAATAAGCGAGCTATTCCCTAACCCTGCTGCACCAGCAACCGATACAGCCGACGAATACGTAGAGGTATATAATCCAAACGACGCGCCGTTCGAGCTGAGCGGCTTTGTGCTTAAGACTGGCCTAAAGGGTACCTATTCGTTTACGTTTTCGCAGGGTACGGTGCTTGCGCCCCATGGTTTTAGCGGGTTTTTAGCCAAGGATACAAAACTTGTGTTATCTAATACTGCCGGCAAAGCGATATTATTAGACCCGCTCGGCGCCGTACTAGCAGAAACTGACGCCTACGGTAAGGCGGCCGCGGGCCAGACGTGGGTATTTGCGAATAATGTCTGGCAATGGACAAGCGAGCCCACATTTGGCCGGCCAAACATCGTGGCGACCCCGGCGGTTCCCATACAGACAAGTGTGGCTAAAACTACTAGTACTAAGAAGTCTGCAAGCGCAGGGGCTACCAAACCGTCTAAAGCAGTCAAGGCAGCCAAGACAAGTGCGCGCGCAACAAAAAAGACGAAGGCGCAGCCCTCGGACGTAGGCGGTTTGCCTATTAAAACAACCGCCACGGCCGCCGCGAGCCCAAGTGGCGGCACGATCCACCCTGCCATACTTGCCGTCTTTGCTATACTCGCGGTACTATACGGGGCGTATGAGTACCGGCACGACGTGGCAAACAAGATCCAGCAGTTCCGAGCAAACCGAGCAGCTCGGGCAGCGGCTGGGCAAAGCACTAAAGGGCGGTGAGATCATTGAGCTAGTAAGCGATCTCGGCGGTGGTAAAACAACGTTTGTACGCGGCCTGGCGCGCGGGGCTGGCAGCGCCGACAAGGTAGCGAGCCCTACGTTTACTATCAGTAAGATGTACAAAACCCCCTCGTTCGAAATACAGCATTTCGATTTTTACCGTCTGGACGAGCCGGGGATTGTTGCCAACGAGCTAGCCGAATTTGTGGGCGACCCGCTAGAGGTCGTGGTAGTAGAGTGGGCAGATATTGTGCAGCATGTCCTGCCAGATCAGCGCTTGACGATTGTTTTTAAGCAGACCCCGGAAGGCGACCGCAATATTGTGGTAACTGCCCCGCCCGCATTACAGTATTTACTAGAGGCATTGCAAGCATAATGTATATATTAACCGTACGTACCGACAACCCAGAGGCCGAGATAGGCTTGTTTGACGGCAACCACCAGCTGGCCTACGAAACCTGGCACGCGCACCGCGAGTTATCGGTAACGATTCACCGTAAAATAGATGAACTAGTGCGCGGGCAGGGCAAGGAACTAAAAGATGTAAACGGTATCGTGTGCTTTCAGGGGCCCGGTAGCTTTACTGGCCTGCGTATTGGATTAACGGTTGCCGACGCCCTGGCGTACGGCATGGATATACCTATTGTCGCTACTATGGGTGACGACTGGGTACAAACTGGCACTGAGCGCTTGCAGGCAGGACAAAACGATCGTATTGCGCTGCCCCATTACGGCGCAGCACCCCACATTACTAAGCAAAAGAAATAACTTTTGCGTGTAAGGGTTGCTTGTGGTTTAATGTCACCCTATGCTGTTGAGCCCGCGCAGAATACGCGCCCTACATACCTCCAAAGCGATTGATGCTCATTTTCGTCTGTTTGTTGCTAGACAAGCCCGGGCAGGTCAGCCATGGGCGCTCAGGTCTGTAGACCAGGGTGTACCGGAGTTAGATTACAAACCAGAGATTCGTCAAAAGCCCCGCCACAGCGTGGCGGGCGAGACGCCGCCCAAGCGCAATTGGCGCGTACGCCTAGGGATTGCGGCGATGGCCTTGCTGCCACTAGTAAGTTTGGGTGCCAGCGGCACTAGGCCGGAAGAATCGGCGCGCGGTGGGGTGTGGGTCGCTGGCATGCCCGATCAGTACGTACAGCCTACAGTACCCGAGCGGCATGGTTGGCATCCTACAAGTACTGAATGTGTAGACGTTAAGCAAGGCGGTTCGCTATGGAGTGCTGCCGAGCAACGGGCCGGGGAACTGCCCGGTAAACCACGCCGCGGCCTAACGAATATTTTGCAGGTAGTTATGGCGAAGCGTCTTCCTGAGGGTTCAAACC
The DNA here is from genome assembly GCA_035480575.1 of Saccharimonadales bacterium (SeqCode). Lineage (GTDB taxonomy): Bacteria > Patescibacteriota > Saccharimonadia > Saccharimonadales > UBA4665 > PMNU01. The sequence continues at coordinate 66,628 of DATIHR010000022.1, forward strand.
CTAATATCATCGACCCTGGCTGCGTCCAAACGCCCACTCTAAAGGTTGCTGGCGGGCTGCAAAATATCATGGAGCATCCGGAGCAAAATCCAGCACTGGCAGCTGATATGCAGCGCATAAACGACCAGGCAACACTGAGTGACGCGCTCAACCAAAAGATCCCTCTGGCAGATGTACAAGCTGCCATGTCCCGCATGGCATGATATTGACCATTTCGCTTGCGCCGGCGTATACTTTTAAGTAAGGATTTGCCTGATCTGTCTAGCGGTCCGATATCAAAAATTTCTAACTATATTCGACATTCAGATACTGTTGCCTGGCTAGAGAAGTGATAGCGATTGCTATGGCGATAGTATCTAGATAGAAAGGACATCTATGGAACCGATTACCGTGGTGCTCGTAGCACTTGGTATTGCTGCTGGTTTTGGTGCAAATACAGTAGTAACGAAACGACGCATTGGTTCGGCGCAAGAACAGGCCGAAAAAGAGGTTTCTAAGGCTAAACGCGAGGCCTCTAAAATGCTAGAGACGGCCCGTGCCGATGCCCTCAAAGTAGCCGACGAGGCCCGCCGCGAGGACCAAACCCGCAGGCGGGAATTTAAAGACATCGAACAACGGCTGGTCTCGCGCGAGGAAACGCTCGACAAAAAACTGGACGAGCTAGATAAACGCACCGAAAAGTTGCGCACCGCCGAAGGCGAGGTAGAGGAACTAAAAGAAGAAATTCGAGCTATCCGTACTCGTCAGCAAGAGAAACTCGAGAAAGTTGCCAAGCTTACTAAAGAAGAAGCCGCCGATAAACTCATGCAAATGACCGAGCGCGACATTAAGAACGACCTGACCGGGCTTGTCAGCAAACTCCAAAACGAGGCTAAAGACAACGCCGAAGAGCAAGCAGCGCTTATTATTACCACCGCCATGGAGCGCATGGCCAGCGAGGTAACTGCCGAGCGTACCGTTACCTCGGTTAAACTAGAAGACGAAGAAATGAAGGGCCGGATTATCGGCAAAGAGGGCCGTAATATCCAGGCGCTGCAGCGTGCAACCGGCGTAGATATTATGGTAGACGACACTCCCGGCTACATTGTGTTATCTAGCTTTGACCCAGTGCGTCGTGAGGTTGCCCGCCAGGCGTTGGAAATGCTCATGAAGGACGGCCGCATACACCCTGGCCGTATCGAAGAGGTTGTAGAGAAAGCCCAAAAGAATGTCGAGAAAGACGTTATCCGTGCCGGCGAAGACGCCGCCCGTGAAGTCGGTGTTATTGGCATGCCTAAGGAGATATTGCATCTCTTGGGCGAACTCAAATACCGTACTAGCTACGGCCAAAACGTCCTGAAACACTCTACCGAAATGGCCCACATTGCCGGCATTATTGCCGAGGAAGTTGGCGCCAACGTTAAGACGACGAAGTACGCCGCACTCGTGCACGACCTAGGCAAGGCACTGACGCACAAAATGGAGGGCAAGCACCACCATATATCTGGCGAAATTTTGCGCAAGTATGGCGCGCCCGAAGCAGTTGCCCTGGCCGCCGAACAACACCACGATGACGTCGAAGCAACGAGTACCGAAGCCCTTATTGTCCGCGTCGTAGACGCCATTAGCGCTGCCCGTCCAGGTGCCCGCAATATATCGGCCGAGAATTTTGTGGAGCGCATGAAGGAGCTAGAGAACGTAGCAAACAGCTTTAATGGTATTGAAAAATCGTACGCCATTAGCGCCGGGCGCGAAGTACGGGTATTTGTACGGCCACAAAGCATCGACGACCTGGCAGCCATTAAGCTGGCCCGCGACATCGCTACCAAAATTGAAAGTACTATGCAGTACCCCGGCACCATTAAGGTAAACGTTATCCGCGAAACCCGAGCTATAGAATTCGCTAAGTAGTATGAAGCACGTATTTCTGTTTGGGGCTAGTTATGTGCACGGCGTGGGCGGCCCGCAGGGTGGCTGGGCAGATAAAATAAAGGTGTCGCTGCACCGCGATATGTACGGCGAGGATGCCACTGGCGAAACGTGCGAGGTGTACGAACTAGGCGTACCCGGGGCAAGTACAGAGGAGTCTATTAAACGGTTCGAGCCCGAGCTGCAGGCTCGCCTGACGGCGAATAGTTCTCGTGACGATACTATTATTGTGCTGCAAAATGGTGCTAACGATTCCAAGGCCGTGGACAGCCCCGAAGCCTATGTAAGTACTCCCGAAGCATTTGCTAAAAACGTACAAGCCATGCTTGCGATAGCGCAAAAATACGCCGCACACGTTATTGTGCTAGGCTTGCCACCATTTGACGAGCGCAAGGTGCGCCCCAAACACAACCCTATAACCGGCAAAGACTCGTATTTCAGCAATGCTCGCCTTAAAGCGTTCGAAGATGTTTGGAAGCAAGCGTGCCAATCCGCCGATGTGCTGTTTATTCCCCTGTACGACACCGTGCCCGAAACGTGGACCGATCGCTACCTATATATCGATGGCGTGCACCCAAACGATGCCGGCCACCAGTGGATTGCAAACCAGCTAGAGCCGCACCTGCGCGAGCGCTTGGGGGATTTGTATGATTAAAGCTGTACTGTTTGATTTTGGCGGTGTACTTAGCGAAGCGGGCGCGCGTGGCACGGTGCGCAACTGGCTTGGTAAGGTATATGGTTTGGACCTTGACGTCCAAAAAGCAGAGGATGTGTTTTATAGGATGTGGCGCGGCCAAATCAGCGACGACGACTTTTTAGCCGAAATGAGCCGCCGGTACCCCGAAGTACCAGTTGTAACCAAGGCTGACTTTATGAAGCATATGCAGCAGTTCCATCGTTGCCGGCCGGTATACGCCCTTGCCGAGCAACTGCGAGCCTATGGCATTAAAACTGGTATTTTGTCCAATGTATTTGGCATGGGCGCCGAGCCACTGCGGGCAGGTGGGTTTTACGACGATTTTGATCCGGTAGTACTATCGAGCGACACCGGCCTGGCAAAGCCCGACCCTGCGTTTTACCAGCTAGCTATGAGCAAGTTGGGGTGCGCCCCCCAAGAGATTTTATTTATAGACGACCAACAATATGCTCTCGATCCAGCCGTAGCCATGGGTATGTACACTATCCTTGCTATTTCGCCGGAGCAAATTGTAACCGACACCAAAAAACTCATCAAAGCCCAGAACGGCCTTAATCTTTAGTATGATAGCTGTATGACCATTTTGTATGTTGGCGATGTAATGGGCGAATCCGGCATTCGGATTGTCGAGCGCGTGTTGCCAGGCCTTAAAAAAGATAAAGCCATCGACCTTGTTATTGCCCAGGCCGAAAACCTCAGCGACGGCAAGGGTGTACGCCCAGACGACCTAAAGCGCCTGCAAGCTGCCGGTGTAGATTTTTGCACGGGCGGTAACCATAGTTTTTTCCGCGAAGAGATATTTGACGCGTTAAACGACCCTGGTCAGCCTATTATCCGCCCTGCAAACTACCCCACCGGTACGCCCGGCTTAGGACATAAATACGTTACGACCGCCAAGGGCAAGGTGCTCGTTATCAGCCTCTTGGGCAAAATTGTCGGCAAAGACGCCGACGTGCCGGTAGATAACCCACTAAAAATTATTGATGAGATTTTAGCCAAAGAGGTAGACACCGATCGTGTGGCCACGGTCGTTAACTACCACGGCGATTACAGCAGCGAAAAGCGTATTATCGGTTATTACCTAGATGGCCGCGTAACCGCCGTCATTGGCGACCACTGGCACGTGCCGACCGCCGACGCCGATGTATTACCCAAGGGCACGGCGCACATGACAGACGTTGGCATGTGCGGCTCGCTGGACAGTAGCTTGGGCGTTAAGCTTAGCACACTCATACCCCGCTGGCGCGATGGTGTGGTAACGAAAAACATTCTCGAAACCGAAGGCCGCATGCAATTTAACGCAGTACTTATTGAAACAAACGATGCCGGCAGGGCAGGCACCATAGAACCCATCCACCACATATTTAGTAGTTTATGATGTGGCTGTTCATTATGCCTGTAATCTGTTAAAATAGAGCTTACTTCGGGGTGTGGCGCAGTTGGCTAGCGCGCCGCGTTTGGGACGCGGAGGTCGAAGGTTCGAGTCCTTTCACCCCGACCAAAGTAAAGAGTCTAGGCCGTAGGTCTAGGCTCTTTACTTTTATCTGAGTTTAGGCTCGAACCTTCGACCGTAGGCATGACTGTCCAGTGGACAGTCATGTTTTCCTTGCTTGGCCCCAAATGGAGCGGCTTGCCGCGAATGAGGGCTTGATGTCGTCCGCTGACGGGCGACATGATGTGCTTGAAGGTTCGAGTCCTTTCACCCC
>DATIHR010000023.1:0-144168 GCA_035480575.1 Saccharimonadales bacterium (SeqCode)
GACTGGAACGCAGTGGAAGGAGTTCTTGTCGCGCCGGAATGAGTTAGTGGAAGCAGTCGAGTTGGTGATGCGTACCGAGAGCTTTTTTGGTTACTTTTTTGTCGGTACAAAAAAGTAACATTTATACTGCTGACGAAAGCAATAGTTTGGGTGATGAAAGAAAATACATCAGGCTTGTAACTATAAATAATATAAGGACTTTTTTATTTTCTTACTGGATTCCGGGTCAAGCCCGGAATGACGAAAAAATAGCTAAATTAGTTATTGGCCAGAGGAAAAGCCGTATGTGTTGACTACATCTGTAATTTTGTGCGGCGAACCGCCGTCCAGGCTAACTGCATAATCTGCAACACCAGTACCCAGCACCACCCGATAGACTACAAGCGTATCGGTCAACCAATATACAGGATACGTCAAACCACCTTGGGCAACGATTGTCTTTTCTTTGCCACTTTGTACAATGCGTGCCTGCAATTTGCCCTGCCCGTCCTGCGTATCAACCCACAGGCTTTTACTGCCCTCTATATTGTCAACATACAGTCGATTTACAAAACTGGACGGGCCAGCGGCGTTCGTAGTTTTATCGCTGGAAATAGTAAAGTCTAACCAGTTGCCATCTGCAGTTTGCAAGTTCAGCGTGTCGTAGGCTACACGCTGGCCACTCCAAACTTCGGCTTCTATAAGTGTTTGCCGCCCCGTACCATCCGGATTAATTTTATAAAATGCTGGCGGATGTGCCGCGTCGGATGGGTTAGCGGCGGCGGCATAATACACTGCACCCTGAGCGCTAAATACTGCATTGAGACGCGTTGCCGCCGCAAGCTGCACGCGGGTATTGTCCCCCGTATTGTAGCCAACAACAGTGTACCGGTTGGCCGGGGGCGTGGCCGGATCGGACGACACTTGCTCGAATATAAGCCGGGAACCAATCCAATCTACAAGCTGTATTTGAGCGGCCCGGGTCACCACTGTTACATCACCGCTATCGACAGCAACGACGACGAGCGTATTAAGTAGCGCACCTTCGCTGTCGCGTTTGTTGTCGCGTGCAGCCACCACGGCAGCTTTTGTACCATCTGGGCTTGTTGCCAGGCTAATGTTACTAGTTTCACTGCCCGTACCTTTTAACAAAACCTGGGCATTTTTGCCATCAAGATCACTTTTATATATGTCGTACGTGCCGTTTTGTTTACTAGCATAAACTACCTTTTTATTGAGCACTAATAACGCCTGTGTTGGCTGCTTGGGGTCGGGTTGCAAGGTAATTTCGTCGCTCCGGTAGCCATCTTTACTGAGTTGCACTGTGTCGGTCGGGCTGGCAACCCCAGGCAAATTAAGTGTAATCTTGCCATTTTTATCGGACACGGCATTTGAATCGCCGCTGGCGGCTTGCACGCCCTGTAGTGGTTTTTCGGATATATAATCTTTAACCTGTATGGTGTAGCTAACGCCTGCTGCCTTTAATTTGTACGAACCGAGCGGATTACTACCCCAACCGACCGTAACTTCTTGAGTAATGGTCGCATAGCCTGGTTGCTCAATGCTCATGCGGGTTTTGCCAAGCCGCAGGCCGGCCACACTGGCGTTCCCGGACTCGTCTGTTTCGGCGCTTTTGCCGCCAATGGTAAACGTAACACCCTTAACCGGCAAACCCGTAACGTCGTCTGTTGTTATTACCGACGCCCCGGACTGCACACCGGCCATATTTAATATCCAGTACCTACCGACAGGCAGCGCGGCAGCAACCCCGGCACCCGCAAACAATAACAGCACGAGACTCCACCAAAATGCCTTACTGTGCAGCAGCACCCGTAAACGGCCACCCTTTGCCCGCTGCCCGGCAACGGGCGCGCTATGAGCACTCTTTTCATCCTCGGCAGCTAGTACGGTGTCGCCCTCTTTGGCAACAATCTCATCTATTACTTTAGACGTTACGGCGTCGTCGTAGGCCGTAGTGTCGTCATCAGGCGTCGGCGATGATGCTGTACTATCCGCCATACCCGTAACCATAGCCACGGATCAGGTAATTAGGCTTGTAGTAGTCGCTCACCTTAGCCGCGGATTCTATCCCACCCTTCAAGCCGTCTGCCGGCACAATTAACATTTCACTGCTCTTTCTTGTTACTAAAAGATAGTCATCACTATACCAGCCGTATGCAACAAACTCGTCCGAAGCCTCGCCTAGCTGTTTGCCGTGCTCGCCCTTGCTATCGCCCACAAAGAACACATTTCTGCCATCGCGAGTTTCCGTCCAGAGGGTCTTTTTGCCAGACGGTGAAACAATGTACCGATTGTACACATCGTTAGCAAACTGAGCATCACCGTAGCTACTGGCAGCGGCCGTAATTTTGCCGTCCGCATATTCATCAAACGTCGACTTATCTGGAGCACATCCCAAACACTGTATATATAGCTCGTTAAACTCGCCGGGCTTGGTATTTAAGTAGGTAAAACCGTTTGGGGCCGCTGGGGTGTAGGTTTTAACCTTCTTTTTTTGCGAGCCGTCGGCCTGAATGGTATTAAGTGATGCTGGTAAGCCGTAAATATACAGCGAATCCCACTGCTTCGTATATACCACCTCTTTATCAAAAATATACGCGTCTGCCAGGCGTTCCGTTTGGTACTGTGCCGGGCTACCACCGCCTGCGCTTTCGTCTAGCAGCACTATCTTTTTAGTAGAAGCCTGGTAACTTTTAAGGGCATATTTCTTTGGCTGGTAATACTCAACATTAGTACGGCTTACTAGGTACACAAACCTGTCACCACTCCAGCCATATGGCGTAAACTGCGCTTTGCCCTCGTCCATAGTTGTCAGTTTGTCGGTATCTGTTTCTATCAAGAACAGCTTAGGGTTTTCGCCGCCATCGCGCTGCGAGAGTAAGGCAATGTATTTCCAATCGCGCGACGCTAGCAGCACTGTGCTCTGCTTAATCTCTTTACCGGTTCCCGGCAACACTACCTTTCGCTCGCTCCCATCAAGGTTCGACTTTACAACATCAAGCTTGCCGCTGCGGTCGGACAAAAAGTAAAGCTTGCCTACAGGTGTTACCTTAAAGTTGTTCGCCGGGTCGGTTGCGGTTGTAACTTTAATAGTTACGCTCGCATCGTTATAACCCGATGCTTTGAGGGTTGCCGCTAGCTGCGTCGCGTCTGCCGGCACTACCAGGGTTGCCTTACCTTTTTCGTCGGTACGGACCTTGGTGTTAAGCGCGCTCAATACGGCATTACTAACGGGGCCACCACCGACAGAGTTCAGGACACTAATCGGTACCTGACGGCCGGTTGCATGTAATGTTATGTGGACCGGACTTTTTGGCTTGCCTATGGGCACGGTCAACGTTTTCGCATTGCTTTTATAGTACTGTTTCGAGGCTTTCAATTCAGTCGGACCAACGGGCACTTTTACAGTGGCACGTCCCTTGCTATCGGTTGTTGCAACCACACCCTTTATAAGCACCTGCGCACTTGATACCGGCGCCTTGGTTTGCTCGTCCAACACGATAACTGGCAGTGATTGCTTTATAACAAGGCTCAGTACAGCATAGCGCGTCACCGGCGCAGCCAGGATCAACCCAACTATTACCAATACCGCAAGCGGTAGGCTTATCTTTTTGTGGTTGAGTGCACAGTGCCATGGAGTCCCATGGTTCGCCTTTGACGGCTCGCTTTTTGATTCTTTAGGCGTCTCGTGATTGGCCGATTCATCAGCTTCTTCTACCTTTTTGTCTTGTTGTTTTTCTTCTGTTGCCATAGTAGCCCTTTACCCTACACAGCTAGTGTACCAGACCCTTGCCCTAGACTGCGTTACAATACCAACATGATTGCATCAGAGACGACACTGCTGGAAGCAGCCAAACATCTGGCCGCACACGACCCCGTACTTGCGCCGGTTATTACTGCCGCCGGGCCGTGCACGATCCGTCCGCATAAAAACTACTACCAGGAGCTTGTGGATAGCATTATCAGCCAGCAGCTCAGTATCAAAGCGGCAGCCACCATTGAACGCCGGTTCCGTGAGTTATTTGGCACCGGCAACGATTTTCCGCCGCCACAAGCTATTCTTACCAAAACAATAGACGAGCTGCGCAGTACCGGCCTCAGCCGCGGCAAGGCCGCCTACGTCCGCGACCTAGCCCAGCATGTGGTAGACGGCAAGGTACGCTTTGACCACCTGGACAACCTGACAAACGACCAGGTTGCTCACGAACTTACCGCCGTAAAAGGCATTGGCGAATGGACCGCCCATATGTTTTTAATGTTTTGCATGGGGCGGCTGGATGTACTAGCGTACGGCGACTTGGGTATTAGGAACGGCATACAAAAGCTGTACAACCTAGGCCATACGCCAAATCAGTCAGACATAGAGGGCATTGCCACAACCAATAACTGGCACCCCTACGAGACCGTCGCCTGTTGGTATATTTGGCATGCCCTAGACACAAAAGCTAACCCCTAAGGAGAGTTAGACGACGACAGCCCGGAGTGCAAGGTTAGCACAATCAATAAGAGCGCTGAACGCCCTAAGTCTATGTGCTTCGTGTAAATATCGCTGCTTACCAAAAGCAACAAAGAGAGTCGGCCTATCCACCCCTTCATACGTGGGTAACTCCATCCTGCCAAACCCCACACTTGTATGCGTTAACACATTATCTACCGGATGCTCTGGCACCTTAATACGTAGCGCTGCACTTCTGCCGCCTACCATAGGCGGAGCGGCAATGAAATACGCGGCAAGCACAGACCCTTCACGGGGGCGAGCAGCCCGAACTTCCGTTACGCTGCCGTTAGTTTCTGTCCAGTGGTCGACACACGACCTAACTTCGTCGCCGAACTCTCCGTCGTCCCAGGTGCCCGTTTCCTCGCCGACGGCAGTGATTGCATTAGCATCAAGGCGCAAATTGAGGTCTTCGACCGCAAAACAAGCAGGCTCAACCCCAAGGGTACCATCCAGGAGGCGCAGTACGTGCTCCCGGGTTTCGGTAATACGTTCTTGTAAGTTACTCATTCGAGCAGTATAGCAAAATAAAACTACGACAATTACTATTTTCGTTTACTGTGTGTCTCTAGCCACTTAGTAATCACCGGCACGTCCAAATGGTCAGTCGCAATCTGCACCGCAAAATCTTCCAGCTCCTTTGGGGCCGCAGTCAGCCGGTAGCCGTTGCGCAGTAAAAACACGCCGCACGCTGTCACAGCCGTCCGCTTATTACCATCTACAAACGGGTGGTCGGCAATAATATTACGCATGTATACCGCCGCCTTTTCGAAGATGGACACATACTGCTCCTGGCCAAAAGCCGGCTGTTGCGGCGCAGCCTCTACAGATAACAACCGTCCTTCATCGCGGACTCCGTGGGAACCGCCAAAATCTTTAATAACCTGGAAATGCAGGCGCAGGATTTCCTCGATGTTCAGATATTGTGTCATCTATCGGCAAGATTTTTTAGTGTCGTGCCGTATTCTTGCACGAACTCCTGGTACTCGTCCATAAGTTTGTCGTGTGGTTTATAGGCAGGTTCGATAGTAACTTTTACCTCGTCCCCGTAGGCGATATCTTCACGCCGCATTTCTTTGGCGGGGATCGTTACGCCGCCGCTAGAACCGATTTTTATAACCTTCTGAATGCTTTGAATCATACGAAGCATTATAACAATATTATAATAAACTGTCCATAGCCTCGCTCGAACAAAGCTATAGAGCAGTAACGCTCTGGGCTCGTTGTAAAGCTGGATTGCCCGAAGCTATAAGGTCAGTATACGCGCGCAATGCTTCTTGTGTTCTTAGTGTATCGAGGGGTCGCTCGCCGATCGAAAAAAATGTAGGCGGGACGTCACTTGACGACCCAGGAAGCGTTTTCAGGTAGCCAAAGCCGACAGTCGTACCGGACAGTATAGTAGCTGTCGGGTCCTCCGGCACGCTTATGCGCACGGCTGCCGCGTTTGCTCCGTAGGCTATAAACGTAGCAACTAGCCGCCGCATATTACTCGAGCGGTCTGCTCGTATTTCGGCTATGTTACCATTTTTCTCTGCCCAACGCTTAACGCACGCGCCAACACCTAGGCGTACTGTAGGACTTGTCGTAAGAAACGAACGGCCGGCCAAAGCAAGAATCCCAATATCTAATGCCAAACCCTCGTCTTCCATAGGAAATCGAGCCGGCTCAACCCGGCTTGCACCGCCCAATAAACGCAATGTGTGCGCACGCGTAGCCGCACCTGTCGCTTGCAACCTATCGTACAGCGCCTGTTCGCTCATATGGCATAGTATACCAAGTTATCTATGGGGCCAGGCGGTTAATGTCGCGTGGGAATAGTATGGCTTCCTTGATGTTGCCAAGGCCAATTATCTTTTCGGCAAAACGGTCAATACCAAAGCCGCAGCCACCGTGCTTAGGCAAACCGTGCTTGAATGCTAACAAATAATGGCTAAAGCCTGGATGGGCAGGGTCAATACCCGCCGCCTTCATTTGCTCTACCAGTTTGTCGTAGCGATGTTCGCGTTGCGGCACGGTAGAGATTTCGACACCTCGAAACAGCAGGTCAGCAGACTTTGCCGTGTCGTCGTCGTTGGCCATATGGTAAAACTTCATTTTAGATTTAGGCAGCCCGGTGGCGAACACCGCTTCGCACCCATCGTGCTGTTTGCTGTATTCGCAAATCCACTTTTCTTCTTCGGGGGTAAGATCGACCTCTTTGGTCGTGTCCTTGCCGGTTTCTTTGCTAAACAGCTGATGTATCTCGGCCATACTGTAGCGGGGAAACTCCGGCTTAATAACAAGCTCTGGTGCGCGAAGGCTTTTGAGCGTGTCACCTTGTTCGTCGTACATACGCGTAAGCACGCTGTATACCATGTCCTGGACCATGTTCAGTACTTCGTTATGGTCATCAATAAAACCCATTTCTATGTCGAGCATAGTCACTTCGGATACGTGGCGGGTCGTAGCGCTTAGCTCCGCACGGAAGGCAGGGGCAATTTCGAACACGCGCTCGAACACGCCTACCATAATTTGCTTATATAGCTGCGGGCTCTGGGCGAGCGTTGCTTCTTTGCCAAAATAATCCAGCTTGAACACTTCCGCACCGCCCTCTGCTGCGCCTGCAACAAGCTTGGGAGTGTTGATCTCTACAAAATCGTGTTGGTACAAAAACTCGCGAATAGAGCGGGTCAGCTCGGAACGGATTTTAAAAATAGAGGTTTCCTGCAAGTTGCGCAAGCCAATAACGCGGTTGTCGAACAAAGTGTCCAGGTTGTCCGGTTTGTGGCTGAGGGGTTTGTCGATCTCTACGGGCGGTTCGTCGGTAACTGGCACCATAACGGTTATCTTGGCATCGTGCAGTTCTATGCCGCCGGGAGCACGCGGCTCATCGATGGCGTTACCCTGCACTTCCAAAACCGTGCCTATTTGCATACCGCGCAGTTTTTCGACTTCGTCTTTGTCCTTAATAACCACCTGGGTCACGCCGCTGCGGTCACGAACGTTAATAAACGTCAAACCGCCCAACAAGCGTTTTTTATGTAACCAGCCCTGAATACTAACTGGTTCTTTACCAATATGTTCTTTTAGCTCTTTGTGTAGCGTACGCATTAGAATGATCTCCTGTGAATAATTAAGCGACTGACAGGGCCGAATACAACCGCGCTCGTCTAGTGGCTGCGGTTGCCGACCCGGAGATTCATATTATGCTTGACCATATACATTGGTGATAGTATACCACCCCTGATAGTAAAATGCGCTACATGTGCTTTCGACTATGGCCAGTGCCCGGTATGCCACCCGGTTTTGTATGCTTTAACTGGTACTGCTGGTCACTCAGACCCGTTAAACGCGATGCGAGATTCGCGTAGTCAGTGCCCTGTGCGCCTTTCGGCTTACGGAGCATCATCACTACCTGTGATGTTGGCTTCGTCGAAACCGCCCTTGGTGCGCGGAGGCCTATGACCACATCCACCATATTGGCTGCCGGAGGCTTGCCACTGCTACGCAAATCGGCCGCCACACACAGGCGCACTATGTAACGGTCGTCCAGTCGGTCCACCAAATTCTTGCTTAGCTTAAACTGCTTTCGTATCGTTTCTTTATCCGGTGGTGGTAGTATGGCGATCCATGCGTTTTCGCGGGTGGCATGGGATTTCTCGGTGAGCATTGCTGCGGCATTAACCCTGTCCTCCGTAAAGCCATCGAATGCAATACTCTCCACTGGTGCCTCCGGGTCGTTGATGGCTCGTTCGCGGAGGGCGTAGGCAACAAGCTCCAGGTGTTTTCTTATTATTCGTTCAAAGTCTTCTTTTGGTATTATCTCGTTTTCGGGGCCGATGCGTACGAAACTTCCCGGTTGTAGTGCAGCGAGTTCGGTTTTAACCTCTGGATCAGCTTGCAGTGCCTCGTACGCAATTTTGGCGGGGTCCGGTTTTTCGGCCTTAGGCTTAACTAACTGGGCAGTAGCCAGAGCCGCCGCATGCTGGGCAGCTTCTTTCGTAAGCTGTTCTTGCCACGCTTTCCGTGCCTCGGTTGCCGCCTCGCCACCGAACCTAATAAAGGGGTCAATAACGGTTGCTGCAGGCACACGAGGCTCGCTTTGTAAATCTTCACGCAGCCCTGCCACTGACCCCCGCAATAAAGATGGCGCAATCCCCGCGCCCCCATACGGCCACGAAGTCGGCTTTCGTAGGAAGCCAATCGAGTGCCCAACCAATACATCGCACATATCAATAACTTCCGCAGCGTATGCGCCGGCGATAGCCGTACGCCACGAAACAGGCAGACGCACATAATCGGCTACCGGTAACTCATAAAACAACTCGTTATGCAGCCTAATCTCTAAGTCACGCAGCAGATTGGACGACGTAATAGCATTTGGGGTCAAGAAATTCCGCCAATGGGGGCCAATGGTATCCGCAAAGATACTATCGCGGCGTTGTTCGAACGCACCGATCCCAGCGATTCGAGGCAAACGCGTAGCCTCGCTTAGGAGTGCTTGTAGCATAAAAGATGCCTCGCTCTGCGCTTCCCGTCCAACTTGCGTCGCCGATACTGGCCTATTAGGAAAACGACGCGCATATTGCTCGCTAAAACGTACGTACACATCCTCGCTACCCATAAAAGACCACGCATCATCCCTCAACTGCTCTTGTTCAGAATTAGTAAGTTGGAGGCTTGACCGGTCAAAAGCCTGACGCATAGGTTCGGTACATTCGCCGTATAACCGTTTGATCGTATCTTGGTAGCCAGTTACATCCGGCGTCGTTTCGGGGGTTACAAAGCCTGGATACAGTGGTGGTAAATTAGGGCGGGCATGCGCATATAAATCACCCGCTCGCCCCACACGGGGATCACGATTTGCCTCTTGGTATGCCGACGACACATATTCAGCCATTCGAGCATTAAAGCCAAAGCGACGGTACTAGTCAATACTTTCGGTAGCTGGCTGTTCGACCGGTTCGCCTTCGTCGGTGCTGCCTTGCACTGGCACTGGCTCTAAAGCCGGACGCCAAGCCGCCACGGCTGCGCGATTTTCGTAAGCGTCAAACTCATCGTCTAGTTGTTCGCCCACCAATTGAGCCAGAAGATGTTGCAAACTAATAACACCTACCGGTTCTTCAAATGCATTAATAACAACCACCATAAACTGTCCGGTCTGTATAAACGCATGCAGTACTTGGCGCAGGCCAAAATCTTCGTGCACGTAGCATACTTTGGCGTGCATCACGTCCTCTACCCGGCCGCCTTCGCGAGCACTCATCGCATCGCGCAAAAACAATGTACCCACTACTTTGTCGGGCTGTCCATCGTACACTAAAAAGTTCGTTTGTCCGCTCTCGTGCAACTCGCCCAGCAGTATCGGGCCAATGTGATCATGCATACTCACGCTGCGGCTGCGAGACATTGGCAAGACAATGTCCGCTGCCTTTCGGTCGTCAAACTGCACGGCATGCATCATAAGGTCGAGGTCTTGCGGCGCAATCCGGTTATCAGGCTGTGCACGCTGTTGCGCAAGCAAGTTTAGCACGTCTTCTTTTTCGTACAGGCCGCTGTGCGTCGTTTGGGTACGGAACCGGTTAATGCTGCGCGCGAGTGCATCGAATGGCCGGTGCATATAATTAAGCAGCCAGTTCAGTGCTGGCGCCGCCTTTACCGCAAAATGCGCGCTGCGCACCGTAAGCCGTAACGATTGCAGCAGTACAACTGCCGCCACGCTTAGACTTACAACAACAAATGCCGCCACAGGCATAAAGCTACTAATAACCAAAAAGAAACCGCCCGCGAGACCCAAACAAAACACGGTCCACAGCAGCAGGCGCATACTAGCGCCATACGCAACCGGCCGGTACAAAGCCTCAGCCAACGGATCTTGGCGGACAGCCAGGCGTTTTAACTCCTTGGCGGGTACCGAACTATAAAACCGTTGCAACACCAAGGCTAGCAGCCCCAACATAATAAGTACTAATCCGGAAATACTCGCAATCATGAGTGTATCTTACGCCTCCGCACTACAAGCCGCCTATAGCCTTCTTGTTCGCCAATCCAAAAACTCAGTACCATAAGTACGACAAGAATATACACCGGCCATATAACCCACAACCATTGCCTGATCCCGGTTAGTATGCCGGATATACCACCTGCCACCGCCACCGGGGTCGTGCCCTTAACTACCGCGCTTAGCTGTAGTAAGGCAGTTTGTTTGTCCGAATCAGACCCGCGCACAACGACCACGTACGTGCCAGCCTTTTTATAGGCATGGGCAATCTTAAAGCCGTTTGCTTCGCCTTGCGTCAACCCGGTTTCATCACCATCGCCCCAGTCGACCGTTAGATGATACGGCGCGGTACCGCCAGTAATACCTAGACTAAACGCAAACGATTGGTTGGTCAGTTTAACGGTATACAAATATTCACCCGTTATAACGAATGGATTTTTGGGTGCCGGCTTTTTTAGGCTGGCCATGCCACGGATAACGCGAATTTTAAATTGCGGGAAACGCAAGTGTCTGCCATCCGGCGTCACCGCTAGGATGTCTACCGTATGTACCCCCACCTCTAGCTCGCCATCAAGCGTACAGCTCCAGTAGCCAACATTGTCGGCTTTGGTAAGGCACGTCCTAACCTCTGAATGATACGTAAGCGTGATATCCGAAAATGGCGGAGCGAAGCCGGTGATTGTTGGGCTATTGCTTGTGGGCATAACATCGCTACGAGTGTAATCGTACAGCTCGACATTATCGACACTCAGGCCCTCCGGGGGAATACTTGCCGATGACCCGGCCGGAAAGTCCTCGGGCGCCGGTGGCGGCATTGACGTCACATCGTAGTACACGGTAATCGGCGTACCAGCAGGCCCTTCTTGGCCTGTAAAGTTATACACCTTCGGATCGAGTATATTCGCGCCAACGGATAGGTTAGTGGTTATTTGGAACGTTAAGCTCACGTCGCACTGTACGACACCACTAAATGCGTTATTGCGATATAGCTTCACATACGACCCGCTTGGGCAGGTGCCACTTACAATAACGGGCTCGCTCGTAAAGTGCTGCCCGTCCACAGGGTCAGTAATAACAGCCGGATCAGTTGGCAGTTCGGCAGGCACAATCGCTGTTACGTCAAGATCGGCGGCAAGCCCCTTAAATGTAGAGCCGGCAAGCAGCACGCCCACACACAGCAGCACCATAACCGTAACCGGGTGGAGCAATACTTGCTTGTGCACCGGACGCTTAGCACGTTTTTTAGCACTCTTTTTAAGCCACGCGTGCAGCAAACCAGGCTTCTTTTGGCTAGCCCGCTTTGGTACCCGTCGCTTTTTATTTTTCATAGTTTTGGTTTTATTACTACTTACGATTATCTTATCATACCTCCCTACCACTGTGGAGGAGTCAGGGACAAGCGTAGCTTAATAAAACCCGGACAAGCTAGGATTTTCCAGGTACGGTACGTAGCTCCGATGGTATACTAGTTTTTATGAATAAAACATTTTGGGCGATCGTCGGCATTATTGTTATTGTCTTCGGTGGCATTTTAATCTTCAAAGACGACAAACAATCCCCTACTAGCACCAACAGCACCGCCAAACCAACCAACCACGTTATTGGCACCAATACCACTGGTGTTACGCTCGTAGAATACGGCGATTACCAATGTCCGTACTGCGGCTTGTACTACCCGACCGTTAAGCAGGTGCAGGACAAGTACAAAGATAAAATCGCCTTCCAGTTCCGTAACCTGCCGCTGTTACAGGTACACCAAAATGCCTTTGCCGCAGCCCGGGCAGCCGAAGCCGCAGCCCTGCAAAACAAGTTTTGGGAAATGCACGACCTACTCTACGAGAACCAAAACACATGGGCCCAAAGTTCCAACCCCAGTCCCATATTCGAACAGTACGCTGCTCAGCTTGGCCTAAACACTGCCCAGTTTAAAAAAGATGCCGATTCCGACAAGGTAAACGAAACCATTAACGCCGATGTAGCCGAATTCAATAAGTTCAAGGTGCAAACATCCACACCCACATTCTTCGTAAACGGCAAAAAAATACAACCCGACAACACCGCCGATTCATTCAGTAAAATTATTGACGCCGAAATAGCCAAACAGAAAAAGAATTAGTCGTATTCGCTAGCAAGCCTGCCAATCATAACGGTATTGCTTTATAAGCATATAAGTGATATAATATACCTACTATGTCAGGTGAGTTCTTGGACTTCCAGAGCGCTCTAGGCGCCGGTTACGCATCGTATGACGATCGCAATACCCTGTGGATGCACACACAAGGGCGTATTACATTGAACCCCGAGGACCTGCAACGGCTAGAGGAAGAGGCCGCGTTCAAAGAGAACTTGGCCAGCCAAGCAGGCGGACACGCCGCTCTTGGCGACTTAGCCGTTGTCGCAGCCACGAACGAAGTTGATCCAGGAGTAGCGACATTTATGCGGGCCCAGGAACTTGTAGACGAAAAAATGAGAGCTACGCCTTCCAGCGATCCGCGGCGTAAGGTTGAGCCTTGGGGTAGCGACGATAAGGCAACGCTTATTAATGAAGGTGCTACTAGCGCAGTAGATTTGTGGGATGGCAATTCCAGTACCCATTGGGACACACAGATACGAAGCCTGCATGAGGCAGACTCTCTCCTGCCCGTCATTCAAATCACCCGGCTTGAACATTGGGGAACATGGAATAGCCCAATACCAACGCTCGGTGCGCCTAGGGATATGTACGTAAGATACACGCTAACAGCTGCAGGCTGTACTGCCGCCTCACAAGATGTTCAAGTCAAAGTAAAACCAGAGAACCGCTGGAGGCTTGCAAAAACTACCGTTAAAGAAACAGGTGGTTTTAGCGGTAACTACCCGGTTAGCGACGTCGTACTGGATAAGCTATTGGAAAAAATTGACACGCTAACCCCCCGAGCCGGCCGGGTTTGGCCAGACCTGAGTTAATAGTTTAAAAATTCGCGCCATGTTGGTTTGCGTACCACAACTGGTACGCGCGAAGGCCGCGAATTTCTAATTTTTATTTTGACACCCATTTTAATTTTTGACTCCTGAGGTACGTTGCTCCACATGGTAGAACATAGTACCTCAATTTTTATTTATTCACACATTTTTATCTCACAGCGGCATTTTGCCACCGAAGTTACTTAGCAAACATACCAAACGTTGGTTATGCTTGTCAAGCAGCTACTGCATAACCGTGTTATTTTTGCTGCTGCCCGTTTATCTCTACGGCCGGGCAGCGTGTACACCCCTTGTTGAGCTTGCCGCGTTGATTATATACATACACCACCTTACCTACGTTGCATTTTACGCAACAGCGTACGTCGTCGATCTCCATACGGTCGCCTGGTTCCCAATCTAGTTTTACGCCCATTGTCGAGCCGATCTCGCTAGATGGATTCATCTCGCGTATACCGCACGATCCGCCACCGCAACCACTTGCCGTGGCCACTTCTAAAGCCCCCGCAACCCACAGATCCCGACTGCGTTCGTCGCCAGCAGCATGAGCCTTGCGGGCCTTAGCGATATGCCCCGCCGCCAACGGCCCAAACGCTATGGCGTCAATGGCCTCATTGTGGCCGGCGTCTTGCACCGCGTGGTCACGTACCGAATCCCAAAGCAATCTAGTAGCGTCTTCTGCCTCCTTAAATGTCCCGGCCGCCGCAAACAAATCACTCCGCGCTCGCGAACGCACTTCCCCGAGCGTTGCTTCACGCGCTGCCGACCGGTCAAATAAATCGAGGTATTCGCTTATATCCCTCTCGCGCACAACATCTTGCAGTACATCGGCAGCAATGTCACAGCGGCGTAGTACATCGAGCAGTCCGTTCGGGAACTCACTCTTTTTAAGGAGTAAGGGGCGCTGTAAAAATTCCAGGGCAGTCTTTGGCGCGTCGAACCCCAAAGATTCGTAGATCATACCGATAGCTTCGAGGTCATAGCGTTGCGCTTGGCGCTCCTCGTACGAGGCAGTTTCTTCGGCTGCCGTACCCCGCTGGAACCCTGTTTCAGTCACTACCTCGCCACCTGTAGACGTAGTCGCCTGCAGGCTGTAGCTCATGGTGCGTGTAAAATAGCCGTCGCCACGGTAGTCTAAGTCTTCCTCGGACATGTCCTCGGGCACGCACGATGCCACTAGCAATATATGATCGTCAAGCAAACCGCTTTGCATACACGCTTGTTCGCGGTAGCCGTTCAGGGCTTCGGCAAGCGTAAATTCCTTCAGTTTAGCCGGACGGTTGGGTCGAAGAGCATATGAGTTCAAATGCATCTGGTGGCCTGTCAATCCAAATTGTGTAATCTCGCCTGCCTCGTCAACTTGTTTCGTGACTCGGGTGGCGTAATCGTCTTTGAAGCACACCTCGGCAGTGGCAGTGGCAATATTTATGTCCACGAGCTTCGCTGCCTCGGCATTCCCTTCTACCGCCAAACCAATGGAGTGCGCCAATGTGGGATTATCCGGCGACTCAACAGTTTCCACCGTTTGTCGCAGCCCAATTGCACCCAAAAATCGCCGCTTAAACTGCGCCTGTACCCATTCCTCCATAGGTAAACTGGCAGCTTCCAACGCTATCGGCGCTATAGGCGCTTCTGGTACGGCATGCAATCGACGTGGTGGTGGCGCATAGACTGGTGCGGTTTCGGCCATAAAAAATACCCTCGGCCGAGCGGGCGAGGGTGGAGGTACAGACGATACCACTTCCTGCTCGGGAAATTTTGGTTTATAGCTGTATCGGACTTTTACCGTTGCGGCACAGTGTAGGAATCACACCTACTTCCAGCTTTTTGATTGTTAACTACAACCAGTATACCAATCACAAGCACTATATACGTGGTGTAGTTTAGGCAACAAAACACTACTTAACGAGCTCAACCGTGCGCTGTTTCAGCGCGCTTAGCCGGGGCACAAAACTTTGGGCAGCCCCATCTAAGCCAAGTACCTTCAACGCACCTACAAGCACGTATAGCTGATCAAGCTGGTCGGCTACTATCTCTGCTGATCGCTCCAGCTCGCCAAACAAATATTCTACCTTGTCTACAAGCCACTTCTCTTCACTGGGCTTGATTTCGCTAATTGGGACTTTCACTTGCTCGCTTTGCGCCACTACCTCTAGCGAGCGTGCAGAATGGTCGCGTTTTCTAATATGCCCGCGGCGAATTAAATTGTTAATGTGCAGTGCGACCGTAGCTACCGACGTATAGTTCAGGCCAGCCATAATCTCGCGGTAACTAGGGCTATAACCATGCTCGCCAATAAACTGCTCTATGTATGTTAGTAGTTCGCGTTGTTTTTTTGTTGGCCGGACCGTCTCGTTCATACCACCTCCCGAGAAACATTTGTTTTAGTATTAAATACCCAGAACCGGTACCAAAAGTAATTCCATATAGTAAAGAAGCCTGCTGCTACAAAAAAGCCGATATACGGACTAATACCTAAGGCAACCAATCCCCAAATAATAGCGTAATCGATAAGGTACGTAACAACTGTGAGAAAACCATATCTTTTAATCACACGGGTTTCATGCCCATTAAGTCGCCGGCTCGCAAATGCCCAGTACCGCTGCACAGTATACGACAAACTGACACCAACGATATCCGAAATAATCTTAGCCGGAAACCAGCGCCACCCAAGGCCCGTGTATAGTCCGGCAAATGTCGCGTAGCCAGACCAAAAATAAACGCCACCGCCAACCATATATTCAAGAAACTGAATAACGTTGTGACGCGTCGGGCGAAAATCCGCAAGTTTCATTCAATTCCAGTATACCAAGGTAAGGCGGTTCAAACGATGGCAGATGATACAATCTAGACAGTAATGAAAAGTAACTCTTCGTTTATTTACAGCATTTTGCTTGTACTTGGAGATTTCGTAACGCTCATCGCAGCATTTGTAGTGGCTTACGTAGTACGCGTTAAATTCGCAGTCGGCATAGACCCCGCCCCCATCGTTTCAAACGGCCGGCTGTTTTTAAACGTCTTTTTGGCGGTATTGCCATTTTGGATTATCATTTTTGCCTTCCTGGGGCTCTATAACCACAATATCTACGAAAAACGCTTTAAAGAGTTAGGGCGGCTTTTCGTAGGGTCGTTCTTTGGGCTTTTGTTGGTCATATTTTGGGACTTTCTATCTTCTAAGTCCATTTTTCCGGCTCGCTTAGTACCTATTTATGGCTTTGTATTTGCCTTTGTGTTCTTGGTTATCTTCCGTACTGTTGCACGGTTTATGCGTATCCAGCTATTTCGCCACAATGCGGGCCTAACCCGCGTGCTTTTAGTAGGCAACACCGCCATGACACTGGAACTCCTTAATTGGTTAGCCGATAGCCGTCATTCTGGCTACCGCGTGGTCGGCGTCGTTGGAGGCAAGCAGGCCATGGGCGACCACAGCGCTATTCCGTTATACCGCACGTTCGACGAGTTCGCAGCAGCATACAACGGCGAGCTGCACGGCATTATTCAGACCGAGCTGTACGCCGACGAAACCAAGAACGCAAAAATCCTTGCAGCCGCCCAAGAAAACCACGTAAGCTACCGGTTTGTCCCCGGCAATACCGAATTGTTTGTCGGCAATATAGAGGTAGAATTATTCCGATCAAGCGTGCCTGTTATTACCGTGCACCAGACCGCGCTTTTTGGATGGGGACGGATTGTCAAACGGCTGTCCGACGTCACCCTGGGAAGCATTGCCCTACTTATTGCCTCGCCACTTATGTTGCTTATTGCGATGGCGCAAAAAATGAATGACCCGCGGGCGCCCATTTTGTACAAACCTCTGCGGCTCGGGCGGTTTGGCGGCAAAATAAAAATCTATAAATTCCGCAGCATGGATCCACAGTATAGCAGCATGAGCCCCGAAGAAGGCTTTATAAAAATGGGGCGCCCGGACCTTATTAAGCCGTACCGCGAAAACGGTGACAAAATGGAGAACGACCCCCGCATTACCGCGTTCGGCAGGTTCCTAAGACGCACCAGCCTAGACGAACTACCCCAGCTTATTAACATTGTACGCGGCGATATTAGCCTGGTAGGCCCACGCGCACTCGACCCGTTCGAACTCGAGAAGCATCCCAAAAAAAACCTAATCCTAGCTGTCAAAACCGGCCTTACTGGGCTCGCGCAAGTATCCGGCCTGCGCGATATTAGCTTCGAGGAACGGCGCAAGCTTGACCTATACTATGTCCAGCACTGGAGTATCTGGCTTGACCTTGTCATCCTGATTAAAACACTCCGCGCCATAACGCGCCGTGGCAACGACTAATGAACTCACCCCATACCTCAATGAAAGTAGCGATTGTTCATGATTGGCTGGTAGGCGGTGGCGCCGAATGGGTGGTATACGAACTACATAAAATGTATCCGGACGCGTCCATATACACATCGTATGCAACCGACGAATGGCGGGAGCGCCTAGATAACAAAGTTGTTACCGGTTTTTTGCAGCACTGGCCGTTTTCTAAACTGCGCAAATTCTTACCAGTTGTACGCATATGGTGGTTCACGCACCTAGACCTTAGCCAATACGACTTAGTTATTAGCAGCACCGGTAATGGCGAGGCAAAAGGCATACACGTACCAAATGGCACGCACATTTGCTACTGCCATAGCCCCACCCATTTTTATTGGCGGCATTACAACCAATACCTTAAGCGGCCCGGCTTTGGCATGTTTAGCCCGCTGGTGCGCGTTGCCTTGCGCCTTCTTGTAGGTCCGCTGCGGCGGTGGGACTATAACGCAGCCCAGCGCCCGGACTACTTTGTAGCTAACTCATCGCACATTAAGAACGACATCAAAACCTACTATGGGCGTGATGCAGTGGTTATTCATCCGCCGGTTCATATTGAGCGGTTTACGCCCGCCCCACAAAAAGAACGCACCGGGCTTATTAGCACCAGCCGGCTCGTGCCGGCTAAGCATGTCGACATAATTGTAGAGGCAGCGAATGCCCTAGACCTGCCGCTCACCGTCGTCAGCACCGGCCCCGAGTTGCAACATCTTAAGAGTATTGCCGGCGAGAGCGTTACATTTACCGGTAAAATATCCGACGAAGACCTTGCCCAGCGCGTGGCCCACGCGATAGGCTTCGTGTTTGCCAGCTTCGACGACTTCGGCATTGTACCCGTCGAAGCCATGGCCGCCGGCACCCCAGTTATTGCATATAAGGCCGGTGGTGCGCTAGACTACGTCGTACCGGGTAAGACTGGCTTGTTTTTTGAGGAACAAACGTCCGAATCGCTTATAAAAGCGCTCCGCTCGTTTGACCCGCAATCGTTCAAGCCGGCTGTTATTCGCGCCGAGGCCGAACAGTTCTCGCCGCAAGTCTTTACCCGTAAGATGGAACGTCTCATCGCACGGCATACGCGTAGCAAATAATAGCAGAGCTGGGAGAAGCAGGGAGAGTATATGTGTGGTATTGTCGGCTATATTGGTAATCGCGATGGCAGCGAGATTGTATTGAGTGGACTCAAAGGATTGGAATACCGCGGCTACGATTCCGCCGGTATTGCCGTCCTAGGCAAAGACAATAAGCCGAAGCTACTGCGGCAAGTAGGCCGCGTTGATGGTTTGGAACGCCTGGTACGTGATGAACATGTCACCAACACGCCTGCCGCCATTGGCCATACCCGCTGGGCAACCCATGGCAAGCCATCTGTTTTAAACGCGCATCCACACACCAATACCGACGAAACCATATTTGTAGTGCACAACGGCATCATCGAAAACTACATGGAGCTACGCAAGCAGTTACAAGAAGAAGGTTACGAATTTAAGTCAGAAACCGATACCGAGGTATTACCCCAGCTGATTGACTACTACTTCAAAAAATCCGGTTCGTTCGAAGAAGCGTTTGTAAAAACACTAGCCGAAGTACGCGGCGCCTACGCTATTTTGGCCATGAGTGCCAGCGAGCCCGACAAACTCTATGCCGCCCGCCTAAGTAGCCCCATGGTTATTGGCGTTGGCAAAGACGAGTGCATTGTCGCCAGTGACCCCTCGGCTATTTTGCAGCACACCAAAGAAGTCATTTATGTACATGACAACGAAATGGTAGTAGTAACCGGCGGTAGCTACACGATTACCGACTTAAAACACGACAAAACCGTACAGCGCGAAACCGAACACCTAGATTTCGATGCCGACCTCGCAGAGCTCGGCGACTACCCCCACTTTATGCTTAAAGAAATCTTTGAAGCACCGCAAACGATTCGCCTAGCATCGTTGGGCCGCACCAATGCCGAGACTAGCACCGTTAAACTTGGTGGCTTAGAAAGCGTTCGCGCCCAGCTCGATTACATAGACCGCATACTTATCGTGTCGTGCGGCACATCGTACTACGCCAGCCTTGTCGGCGAATATCTTATAGAAGAAATTGCCGGTATCCCGGTAGAAGTGCAACTAGCCAGCGAGTTTAAATACCGCAATGAGCCGCTCTCGCGCAGCACTGCCATACTGGCCGTGTCACAATCCGGCGAAACCGCCGACACCATTGCTGCACTCAAAAAAGTAGAAAACTACGGCGTACTACGCCTGGGCATTGTAAACGCCGTAGGCAGCACCATTGCCCGCATGACCGATGCCGGCGTGTACTGCCACGCAGGGCCCGAGCTAGCAGTCGCCAGCACCAAGGCATTCATTGCCCAAGTAACCGTACTGTTACAAATTGCCCTCAACCTGGCCAAAGAACGCAACAAACTATACAAACCACTACTAGAAGAGATCGAAGCATTACCCGCTAAAGCCGAGGCAATACTACAGCAAGCCGAAAGTATCAAATTGCTTGCCGAAAAATACAAAGACTACAAAGATTTCCTATACATTGGCCGCCGGTATTCATACCCCGGTGCCCTGGAAGGCGCATTAAAGCTCAAGGAAATCAGCTACATCCACGCCGAAGGTTACGCTGCCGGCGAAATGAAACATGGCCCGCTGGCCATGATTGACGAATCCTTCCCTACGTTTGCCCTAGCTACCGAATCGCCACTGCTTGAAAAAACCTGCAGTAATATCCAAGAGATCAAAGCCCGCAGCGGCAAAGTAGTCGCCGTTGCTACCGAGGGCGATACGCTCGTAAGCAAGCATGCTGACGACATTATCTACATCCCCAAAACACTTGAGCAAACCAGCCCCATTTTAGAAGCAATTGTTATGCAGCTGTTCTCATACTACGTGGCTGTCGCCAAGGGGTACAATGTCGACCGGCCGCGCAACCTGGCAAAATCGGTTACCGTCGAATAAAACGGTAACCTACAAGTACTCGGTATCGCCCTGGTCTTTCAGTAGTTTCTGAATGTCCTTAATTTGCTCGATTTTGTATTTAGGGATAACCAACAAGACGTCGTCGGTGTCGACAATAATTAAGTCATCAACACCGGCTACGGCTACAACCTTTTTGTCGTTGCTTGTTTTAACAAACGTGCCGCGCGTATCTACAAACACCCCTTTGCCGTCAGCGTAGTTAGTAGTGCCGTCGCCGCCTTCCAGGTAATCGTACACCGACCCCCAGGTGCCAATATCAATCCACTTAAATGGCAGCAAAATAACCCGGGATTCGGGCGAGTTCATAACATGCTTGGTAACGTCCTCGGTTGGCCCCTTCTCCATGCTGGCGTAAATTTCTTCTATGGCGGCGTCCTCGCCCGGCTTGTCAAAACAGGCCTTCATGCGCATAAGCGCGTCGTACCAATCTGGCCGGTGCTTTTTGTACGCGTCAAGCAGCATGCCCGGGTACCAACACAGGTGGTTACAGTGGGCAACAACCCGAAAGTTCTCAATAAGTTCTTTGGTTTCTTTGTAGCTTTTAAGCCTGGTTATAAACTCGCCAACGGCATAGACCTCCTGGCCAGTGTCTTGGTGCAGCCGCTCGCCCAGCTTTAGGTAATCAATACCCATGTTCGGTTCGGTCGCCTTAATACCGCCAGTAACGAACGATTTTTCTTTGGCAACAATTTTGCCGGCATCCTCGACCATCTTCAAAAAAGCGTCTTCGGGCAAACGAATATCGTCTGCCTGCACCAAAAACACCGGCTCGTCCGGGTGTAATACGCTCAAACGCAAAAATGCCAGGCCTTCGCCCGGGCCGCGGTCCTTGGCTATGTCCGGCTCGATAATGTAATTCTTAAGCGGAATCTGCGGCGATTGCTCGGAAATATACTTAATAAACCTGCGCTTAGACGAGATATAAATGTCTTCAGGGGCAAACTTTTTGAGCAGTGTTTGAATGTTTTCGGTATACGAGGATACATCGCCAACAATTGGCTGAAACTGTTTTGGCTTGTCTTCTCGCGAGTACGGCCACAGCTTCGTGCCCTGCCCTCCAGCTGTAACAAGAATTTTCATACTACCCATCATAACAGATCCGCCGCTACATCTACCGCGGTAGACAATGCGCCGGCACGCAAGCTATGCTGTCAGTACTGTAAGGAGTAGTTTATGGATTCTATTGACCATATATTTAAGGCATACGATATTCGGGGCAAAGTTGACAGCGAACTTACTCCGGAATTTACCGAAAAAGTCGGCCGGTCGCTGGCTCAGTGGCTACCCGCCAAAGGCGCGGTTGCCGTAGGCCACGATATGCGCCCCGATTCCAAAGCACTTGCAGAAGGCATGATGCAGGGTTTACAGGCCGGTGGCCGCGACGTCGTAGATATTGGTATGGTAACCAGCGACATGATCTATTTTGCCGTAGGCAAAGAAGGCTTGGCGGGCGGTGCCATGATTACCGCCAGCCATAACCCTGGCAAAGACAACGGCATTAAAATCTGCCGCGAGGAAGCAAAGCCAGTCAGTATAGACACTGGCCTGGCCGACATACGGGAGCTTGTAAAAACCAACACCTTTACCGATGCCGATCAACCAGGCAGCCGCCGCACTTTGGACGTTACAGAAGGCTGGATCGAGCACGTCCTTAGCTTTATTGATCCCGCAAAACTGACCCCCCTCAAGCTAGCAGCCGATGCCGGCAATGGCATGGCCGGTGCTATCCTGCCCCACCTGCAAAAACACGTACCGTGGCAGGTGACCGAGCTCTACTACGAACTCGACGGCACGTTCCCCAACCACGAGGCAAACCCACTCAAATTTGAGACACTAGCCGAACTCATCAAAACCATTAAAGATAACGGCTTGGACGGTGGTATGGCCTTTGATGGCGATGGCGACCGTGCGTTCTTAATTGACGAAACCGGTACCGTGCTGGCTGGCGGCGTTATGTCGGCTATGCTGAGCGAATACTTTTTGGGCGAATACCCCGCGAGCCACATTGTGTACGATGTCCGTAACAGCCGGGGCGTTATTGATGTCATTACCGAACACGGCGGCACACCGGTGCGTTCGCGGGTCGGGCACTCGCTTATAAAAGAAAAAATGCGCGACGTAGACGCGCCCTTTGGTGGCGAAGCCTCGGGCCACTTTTACTTTAGAGACAACTGGTACGCCGACTCCGGCATGATTGCCGCGGTTATTGGTCTGTACGTTGCTACCCTCAGCGGTAAAAAACTGTCCGAGCTACGCAAGCAGTACACCCGCTATGCCGCCATACCCGAAACTAACTTTACTGTAGACGATAAGCAAGCTGCCATAGATGCCGTTGCCGCGCAGTTTACAGATGCCAAACAGGATACCCTAGACGGCCTAACCGTATGGTTAGATAACGACAGCTGGCTAAACATACGGCCCAGCAATACCGAACCGCTCCTGCGTCTAAACGCAGAAGCCCGCACACAGGGCGAACTAGATGAGCTCGTTAAGAAAGTAGTGAGCATTATCAACAGTTGACTAATTGTTGTATAAAATCCATCTGGTTACTTTTGCCGAAAGCACAGCAGACATTGCGAGACTTCAGGCATACAATATAATCACATGAAAAAGATGCTAGTTACCGGTGGCGCAGGGTTTATTGGGGCAAACTTTGTGCACTACACCGTCAAAAACCACCCCGAATACCAGGTAACTGTTGTTGATAAGTTAACCTATGCCGGCAACCCGGACAACGTCGCCTCGGTGCTCGACAAAATAGAATTTGTTACGGGCGACATCTGCGACCCAGAGCTCATAGACCGGCTGGTAGCAGACACCGACATCGTCGTACACTTTGCCGCCGAAAGCCACAACGATAACTCGTTAAAAGACCCGTGGCCGTTTATTAACACCAACATCATTGGCACCTACCAAATTTTGGAGGCCGTGCGCAAGCACGACAAGCGTTTGCACCATATATCCACCGATGAAGTCTTTGGCGACCTAGAGCTCGACGACCCAGAACGCTTCCGCGAAACAACGCCTTACAACCCCTCCAGCCCGTATTCTGCCAGTAAAGCAAGCTCCGACCACTTGGTTCGCGCCTGGATTCGCAGCTTTGGCGTTAAGGCGACTATTTCGAACTGCTCTAACAACTACGGCCCCTACCAGCACATCGAAAAGTTCATTCCCCGCCAAATTACCAACATCTTACAAGACGAACAGCCACGCCTGTACGGCGAAGGCCTGAACGTGCGTGACTGGATCCATGTAGACGATCACAACAACGCCGTGCACTGCATTATCGAAAAAGGTAAAATAGGCGACACCTACATTATTGGTGCCGATAACGACCACACCAATAACAAACAAGTTATCGAGATGATTCTGGAACTCATGGGCAAACCAAAGGACTGGTACGTGCACGTTACCGACCGCCCGGGCCACGACATGCGCTACGCCATGGATTCCAGCAAGCTTAAAAATGAACTCGGCTGGCAACCCCAGTACACCGACAACAACGGTATGCACGAAGGCCTAAAACAAACCATAGACTGGTATAAAAACAACGAGGCGTGGTGGAAGCGCGAAAAACAAGCCACCGAAGCCAAATACCGCGACGCTGGCGAAAAAACCTTATGACCTACGGTGAATATGTAGACCGACAATACTATACATATGCGAACGACTTCGAAGCGCCCCACGCCAAAGCCCTAGTCGGCGGGCTTAATCTTATACCAGATGCTGACGCCGTAAATAAAAGTGCCTACCTGGTTGCATGGCGCTTTCCCAAAGAAGTCAGCATACACATAGAAGATACGTCGCTGGGTGTTAACGCTATAGCCAAAGCCGTGGTGTATGGTACCGAGAATGCCCACACAACACTATCCAATCACCTATTGATGGCTCGGCAGCCCGACGATCCAAACCAAGAACCCGACGAAGAAATATTAGAAAATCTATCCAAAGCGGTCTACCTAGGCCTAGACACCGCCGGCAGACACAGTCGTAAGGACATGGGTGTTGTGTACAATAGCTACCGTACCAGCGACAGGGATACTGTTGCACTCGGGCTGCCTACTCGTGGTCTATACGAAGTTTGCACAAGCGTCAGAGCCGCAAGCACTCGGCCCGGTCTAGGACTTTTGAACTCTAAATTATACTCGGGACTACTTGGCAGCCAAACCGTCCATATGACAGTTAGCCACAACATGCATCCGCAAGAACCTGCCGTCGCCCAACAAGTAGCCGAATTTTTGGAAAGCCAAAAACCTATCGGCTATGCCGAGCCGGCAGCAATCGAAGTTGGACACTACAACATAGATACCGAAAACGGATTCCAGTACACCGCACATACGCGTTTCGAGTTGCAATAACACAACTAAATGGAAAGGGTCATGTGCCATTTATAATAAAGCTTAGGTAGCTTTTAGAAGAGGAGACAGTGATGGCTGAGATGGCTGAATATTTTACCCCCGTTGCCGAAGTATGGCGGAGAACTGAAGCAGGAATGCAGAACCGTATAGGCGATGCCTGCCTTACGGCCGTGGCTAACTCGATGAGATTTATACGGGGTGGGCAGATACAAAAGGGTGTTGTCCCTGTAAGTGCTTCTTGGCTCAAAGCCGATGGTACCTTGGTTTCGAACCGCGATATTACCAGTGGCATGATTGCCCGCAAAGTTTTTGCCGATATGCTGCCCGAGATACCTTTTGACAGCGAAGAAGGCGCCCAAAACGAAGGCAGCAGCGACAGCCCATTCTATATCGGCTACGACGACCTTGACGGTTCGCGCGCCGATGCCGTTGGCGCGCCGACCTCCACGGTAATTTGCACCGTCTACAACCGTGACGGCAGCGTGCACGGCGCCGCCATTGGCGACCCTAGCACTGGGCGCATGTTTTCGTCGGTTGGGGTCGGCAACCCGGTCGAGGGCCGCACGTTAGTACCAGTGTATATGGAAGATGAAAATGTACCTGTGCTAATCGATACCAAATATTATAACCCCGATGTCCGCCCATGGGCTGGCGACCTTACCGACAGAGGGCAAATATTTATAGACAATAATCAGCCCTATCCGCGCCCCACAGGCGGTGTATTTACTGCCGATCAGCATATGGCACTACGCAGCGAGATCCAAAAGATAAGCGCTGCTGGCAACGAAATGGGAGTCGCCAGCAACGGCGCCCACCAACTGTATGTAGCCAGCGGCTGCGAACGAGCCTGCGTCGCCTTTACCTCCGCCCGCGGCGTGCCAGAAGACACCTCGGCCGGCGTATTCTTGCGCGAACAACAAGCACGCATGCAGGGCATCGACCCAGAGACAGTCGTACAGCGCTATACGGCTATTGGCGGCGTCATCGTGGCCACCAACGTCGAATCGCCAGGCTACGACCTAGCGGCCATCGCCAACACCCCTGCGACTCTAGACCGATTCCATGCTATGCTAATCAGCATTACTAAATAACATTCGATACACTAATTGGCAAAACTATAGGAGTATCCATGAGTTACGGTGATTTTCTAGATAAACAGTATGGTATTTATGAAAAAGCTTTCGACACTCCTCATGCCCAAGCCCTAGCGGGCCAGCTTGCACTTAAGCCCGATGGCGGTGCCGTTAACAAAAGCGCTTACCTAGTTGCATGGCGATTTCCCGAAATAGTCAGCATGGACATAGAAGATGCATCGCTGGGCGTGAATGCTATAGCCCAAGCCGTAACATATAGTACCGAGAATGCTCATAGCACGCTGTCCGATCATTTACTAGTAAACAGAGAGACTGGCGACCCTAATCAAGAACCCGACCCAGAGGTATTAGAAATGCTGTCCAAAGCGGTTAAGCAGGGGCTAAACGCCACCAGTCGCCGCGATCGCCAAGGCATAGGCATTGTATATTACGACGGCTACCGCACTAACGCCACGACCACCGTTGCACTAGGACTGCCTACTAACGGCCTCTATATAGCTCGCAATAATGTCATACAAGCTAGCGCAGACCTAAAAATAGTCAACTCCAAGGGCGACATGGGGCTAGCAGGGGGCTGGGGCACACATATGACGGTTAGTCGCAACATACACCCTCAAGAACCTATCATTACACAACGGATAGCCGAATTTCTGGACAACCAGCCGCCCATTGGCTTAGCTATCCCAAGCACGCTTGAAGTCGGGCACTTTAATGTAGACACCAGAAACGGCTTTCAGTACACCCCATACGAAGCCTACGAGCTGTAAGCATCGCGAAAGTATCAGGGGTGATATACTACTAGCAGCATAAAGAGAGGGTACACACGTGGCGGATAAACCAAAAATCTTGGTGGCAATTCCAGCGTATAACTGCGAAAAACAAATTGGGCGGGTGCTGAAAGGGTTTGACAAGCAAACGCTAGACCGCATAGAACGTGTGATAGTTATAGACGACCGCGGCGGAGATAACACCGCTAGCGTTGCCCAAGCTGCCATAGACAAACTGAAGATTGGCAATAAGGTAAAAGTCGTCCAGAACGTCAAAAACCTGGGCCTGGGCGGCAGCCACAAAATGGCCATTTTGCACGGCGAAAATATGGGCGCGGATTACGTAGCCATTTTGCACGGCGACGACCAAGCCAAAGCCAAAGAGCTGAACAATTTGTTTGATGTTGCCGTAAAAGATCCCAGTGTCGGCGCCGTGCTTGGCAGCCGATTCATGAAGGGCGCCGACCTTGAGGGGTATGCCAAAGAGCGCATTTGGGGCAACCGCGTACTGAATGCGGCCTACACCGTGCTGTCGTTTAAACTAACACGCGACTTGGGCTCTGGCCTTAACTTATTTAGACTACAAGACCTAGCCGACCGCCGCTACTTAGGTTTCGACGACCGCATGACCTTTAACTTCGACTTACTACTCGATTACTACAGCAAGGGCACAAAACTCGTAAACATCCCTATAACTTGGCACGAAAGCGACCAAGTAACCAACGCCCGTAATGTCCAAGTTGCCAAGCGCGCCGCCCGGCAGCTTTTGCTGTGGCGTGTTGGTGCGCTCAAGTTCGAACCGCGCGACGCCGCACTGTACCAATCCAAACCCTACAAACCAGAGCCTAAAAAAGCTACAAGAAAGAGGAAGTAACATGCGCGACTTACATATTATTATGCCCATGGCTGGGGCTGGGTCGCGGTTTGCCAAAGCTGGTTTTACTACCCCTAAGCCGCTTATACAAGTAGACGGCAAACCGATGTTTATGAAGGCGTTGTCTGCCCTAGAGCCCATTAAAGCCAATAAACATTACACTTATCATCATCCGCAAAGAGCACGACGAACAGTACGGCCTAGCCAAACAGCTTAAGGCCTTACTACCCGAAGCGAACATTATTATTACCAGCGAACCGCCCCGCGGCGCACTGGTAGACGCCCACCGTGCAGCCAAGTACCTAAAGCCAGACGAGGGCGTGCTTATTATGGACTGCGACATATGGCTGGGCAGCCCAGCGTATTTCAAAATGATCGAGGATTCGCTGCAGGACAAAAGCCATATAGACGCCGGCCTGCTTGTCTTCCGCGCCGACGCCCCACGGTTTAGCTACGCCGAGCTTGACGACAACAAAATGGTACAGCGTACTGCCGAAAAGGTAGTAATCTCGCCCTATGCCATTGCCGGCGGCTACTTTATTGCCCGCGCAGACGCATTTACTCATGGCGCGACGGCCGAGTTTAATAAACCCTTGGGCGACGGCCGCCCCGAATACTTTATTTCGTACCTCTATAACACGCTGCTAGAGCAAGGCAAAAAAGTCCAAGCCGCCATTGGCGACTTCATATCCTTTGGCACCCCCGAAGAACTAGCCGCCTACGAAGCCTCGCAAAAATAACACCGCCACATTTGCCAAACTGTATGGTTTATAATGAAGTACGGTAGCTTTTAGATATGTCAGACTGGAAAACAATCTCATCCAAAATCGTGTACGAAACGCCGTGGATTAAAATCCACCGCGACGAAGTACTCAACCAAAACGGCAATCCGCTGACCTATAGCTATATGGAGTTGCAAAATCCATCTGTATACATTGTAGCGGTCAATACAGACGGCAACATACTATTGCACGAGTCCTACCGGTATACGCTGCGCAGGCGCATGTGGGAAGTGCCAGCTGGCTTTATTGATGCAGGCGAGGAACCGCTAGCAGCAGCCCAGCGGGAACTTATGGAGGAAGGCGGCCTCGTCAGCACAGATTGGCAGTCGCTAGGATGTGCGTACCAGATTACTGGCACCGGTAATGTACCCATGCATGTCTTTTTAGCTCAAAACGTCACCAAAAAAGGCAAAGCATTAGACGAAGAAGAAGACATACAAAACGACCAATTCGTAAGCTTTGACACTATCGAAGTTATGATAGCGTCCGGTGACCTAATAGACAGTTCCGTTATGGGCGCACTATACATGGCAAAAATCTTTTTAGAGGAAGCCGCTAAAGGCGGTCAAGTATCACAACCCGGGCGAAAAACTATCAATAAGCCATAACATTCGCAAGGATTGCATATGCTTCTAGGAGAACTAGTCGAACGCGAACAGGCAGGTCAACCCATACAAGTCGGCCTCATTGGTGCTGGGGCAATGGGCAAAGGGATCGCGTTGCAAATAGGTAAAACTCCTGGGATGGAACTGAGTTTTATTGCCGACACTGATCCTCAGGCAGCAAATGTTGCTAAAGGTGCCTATGGCAAGGATGTGGCTACCTATAACGATGCCTCTCGGGCACTTGACGACGAAAAAATACCCCTAGACGTACTTGTAGAAGCCACTAACAGTATTGGACCGGCAGCCGGCTACAGCCTGGAGGCTATAGCCAGAGGAGCACATGTAGTACTAATGAATGCTGAGGTGGATCTAGTTGTCGGCCCCCTACTACAACACAAGGCCAGCGAACAAGATGTAATAGTAACGAGTGATGCGGGTGATCAGCACGGCGTGCTAGCCCGTATGATTGACGAGATAGCTTTGTGGGGGTTTGACATTACTCAAGCAGGCAATATCAAAGGATTTTTAGATCGCTACGCAACGGCAGCGTCTAAAGCCGAGATTGCAAAGCAACTGGGCCTAAGCATAACTCAGTGCGTCGCCTACACAGACGGAACAAAACTGAATGTAGAAATGGCTCTTATTGGCAACGGCGCCAACCTCACCCCCACTCAGGATGGCATGGAAGGGCCTCGAGCAGAAAATGTAAGCGAAGCGCTAACGCTGTTTAATTTTGACACCTATGGAGATCAAGGAAAAATAGATTACCTACTGGGGGCTCAACCCGGAGGCGGTGTCTATGTTATCGGGTCAAACAATGACCCTGTCCAAGCTGAGTATCTCGACTACTATAAGGTGCAAAATAAGGAAGGCCGTTACCTTTTCTATCGCCCCTACCATCTATGCCATATCGAAACGCCTAGGGCTATAGCAAGAGCAGCTTTATGGGGAAAGGCTGTACTACAACCACGCCATGGTCAGCTAAATGACGCCAAACAAGATCTAAATACCGGCGCACTTATTACACACGGCATTGGGGGCGACCAAACATACGGCTTAGTTAGTGAGAATACTTCCGACCTCTCAGACCGTTTGCCCGTAGGCCTACTTGAAAGCGAGTCGGGCAGCACAGAGCATGCAAGGACGAGACGAAAAATTGCCAAGGATGAACCGTTGTACTGGGGCGATATAGAAATTCCGCAAACGAAACTGCTCGATTTATATCAACGACAAAGCGAACTTTTAAACCCTAGATAAAGGAGCTAGACTGAATGAACACTATGCAAGCAAATAATTGGCAACCGGTCAGTCAAAACGTAGAGGCACGTGCGACGTCCATACCTGGCCTCATAGAATTTAAGCTCGACGTACGCGGGGATAATCGCGGATGGTTTAAAGAAAATTACCAGCGAGAAAAATTAGTCGCAGCTCTTGAAAATATCGATGATCCTCGAAAGAGTATTTTTTTAAAGTTTAATCCTATACAAAATAATTTCTCGTACAACGAAGAAAAAGGCGTTGCCCGGGGCATCCACTCAGAACCATGGGATAAGTACATATCCCTAGCAAATGGCGAGGCATTCGCAGCTATAGTTGACTTACGCCAGGGTGAGACATTCGGCAAAATAGAGACATTTCACCTCACACCAAATAACGCCATATTTGTGCCCCAGGGTTGTGGCAATTCTTATCAAACACTCACGCCAAATTTAGTCTACACTTACCTCGTAAATGCTCACTGGTCT
The DNA here is from genome assembly GCA_035480575.1 of Saccharimonadales bacterium (SeqCode). Lineage (GTDB taxonomy): Bacteria > Patescibacteriota > Saccharimonadia > Saccharimonadales > UBA4665 > PMNU01. The sequence goes on from DATIHR010000023.1 coordinate 30,958, forward strand.
CCTGACGCAAAATACACTTTCGTTAATTTGCGCGACCCCGATCTTGCTATCAAGTGGCCCATACCATTGAATGACGCGCTTATATCAGAAAAAGACCGTAATCACCCGCTACTTAAAGACGTAAAACCGCTGGAGGTATCATGATGAATCTATCATTGGACGAATCACGCATTTTAATTGTTGGGGCGTATGGCCAGCTTGGTAAAGCATTGCAGGCCACATACCCCAAAGCCACAGCAGTAGACCGCGACAGCTTTGACATGACCGATTGGCAGATGCTGTCTAGCTACGACTGGGGCAAGTACGACGTTATTTTAAATGCCGCCGCCTACACCAATGTAGACGGTGCCGAAACTGATGGCCGCGCTGCCGCCTGGAAAATCAACGCCACCGGACCAGGCTACCTGAGCAAGCTTACAGCCCAGCATAATCTTACCCTTGTTCATGTATCCACCGACTACGTCTTTGACGGCACAACCGCCCCGCACACCGAAACAGAAGATTACACGCCGCTTAGCGTATATGGCCAAACCAAAGCCGCTGGCGACATTGCTGTTAGTACCGCACCTAAGCACTACATTGTGCGTGTCAGCTGGCTTATTGGCGACGGCCCCAACTTTGTACGCACCATGATGGGCCTGGCTGCCAAAGATATATCCCCAACCGTTGTTGGCGACCAAATAGGCCGCCTAACTTTTACGAGCGCGCTCGTTGCGGCAATTGACCACTTGCTTACTAAAAAACCCGATTACGGCACCTACAACCTCAGTAACGACGGCGAAGCCGCCAGCTGGGCCGACATTACCCGCACTATCTTCAAAGAGCTAGGTCGCGACGATTTAACCGTAACCGACACCACCACCAAAGAATACTTTGCTAGCAAGCCAAACGTTGCGCCCCGCCCGCTTAAAAGCGAGCTAGACCTAAGCAAAATTAAAGCCACCGGCCTCGTCTTGCGCGATTGGAAGAGCGAACTACACGATTACATAGCGGCCGAACAGGCCAAACCAAAGGAGTAGCAAATGAAAGGCATCATTTTAGCAGGCGGATCCGGCACACGGTTATATCCCATCACTAAGGGTATCTCAAAACAATTAATGCCCATTTACGACAAGCCGATGGTGTATTACCCCCTTGCCACCCTTATGATGGCAGGGATATCGGAGATTCTTATTATTACCACTCCAGAAGATCAGTCACAGTTCCAGCGCTTGCTAGGTGATGGCTCGCAGCTTGGCTGCCGCTTCGAATACGCCGCGCAGCCCAAACCAGAAGGCCTAGCCCAAGCCTTTATTATTGGCGAACAATTTATTGGGGATGACAAAGTAGCCCTGGTACTTGGCGACAACATCTTTTACGGCCATGGCTTTGGCGACAGCCTCAAAAACTGCACCGACCCCGACGGTGGCGTCGTCTTTGCTTACCCCGTATCTGACCCCCAGCGCTACGGTGTGGTCGAGTTCGACGACGACAACCGGGCAATTTCCATCGAGGAAAAACCAGCTGACCCCAAATCCAACTACGCGGTTGTTGGCCTGTACTTTTACGACAACGAGGTCATAAACATCGCCAAAAATATCAAGCCAAGCGACCGCGGCGAGTTGGAAATTACCACCGTAAACGAGGAATACCTAAAACGCGGTAAATTGCATGTACAAACCATGGACCGCGGCACTGCATGGTTAGACACTGGCACCTTTGGCTCTATGAACGACGCCTCGCAGTTTGTAGAAGTCATCGAAAAACGCACCGGCCTTAAGGTGGGCTGTGTCGAGGAAGTTGCCTGGCAAGAAGGCTACATAGACGACGGCCAACTTGTCCAGCTTGCCGACGACCTGCAAAAAAGTGGCTACGGCAAATACCTGATTAACCTACTTGCCCAGAAAAACAATTAAACGGCCCGTCACTTTGGACCTGGGTCCGGAATCCAAAGATTGTGGTACCATTAACGTATACGTTTTAGGGCACAAGACAGAGACCTATGGAGAAAGTAAAACAAGTCGGCGGGTACTTGTACCGTCATTCGTTTGTACGGTACGTTGTTATTGGCGGCACTACGTTTGCCATAGACTTCTTTTTGCTGGTACTCCTGCACGGCATACTTAACGTAAACGTTATTATTGCCGCCACTATATCGTACTGGACGTCCATTGCCTTTAACTTTTTAGCTAACCGCTTCTGGACCTTTGGTGCCACCGAAACCCACATAGCAAAACATGCCGCAGCCTACGGCATGTTGTTAGGATTTAACTACTTGTTTACGATTGCCTTTATTGCAGGTGCAACACACTTTGGCATGCACTACACCATCGCCAAAATTATATCCGTTGCCATACAAATGACCTGGACGTACGTAGCCTACAAAAAAGTTATTTTTAAGTGAGCCTTTGGCGTACATCCACTATAAAACACAGTAAACTTCCTAAACTCACAATATCATGTTAAAGTATGTTTACTTTTAACTGCTTGTCGTGATTACTACCAACGAAGCTATCAAAGACCCTATTGCGTTCTTACAGGCCGACCCATCGATTATGATCGGCCAGCAGATTGTGAGCCAGGTCATTACCGCACCCGATCTGGATGTACTCATTGAGCCTACGTTCTTACGATACCCAAACGGCAGGACCGCGATCAAGCCAGTCTGTAGATTCTTAGGTGACCTGTATTTTAAAGCGATCGGCTATACAGAATTACCTAATGATACACGCTACATGTTGCGCTGGTTTCTGTCATCGCGCGCTATGAACGACTTGAGCGAAGAACTTGGACGAAAGCCGGGCGAGGATGCACTGAAGTTTGAAACAGTGCCTTTCGACATGATTCCTGACGGTCCATACGTAGACTATATGGCGCACGGCGTCTGTGCCGAGTCAAGCGGTCCGGATGAGTTTGACCACGACAGAACTAACCATAGGTCCGGCAACTTTTTACTACCGCCCAGCGTGGTACGAAAGGTTATCCAGCGTGCAGGAAGTGGCGACGAACGGCTCGTAGCGAAGTTCGATGATATGTCTGCAGTTTACAATGACATAATCCAAAATTGTACTACCTGGGAAACCATAAACAGTAGGAAACTACTGAGCGGCAACCTTACCAGTGACCTACAAGTCATAGACTGCCTCCGCGCATTCTGGACGAAGGAAGATTCACCGAAAAAGACGAGGAAATTTATGGCCGATGTCGGTAAACAGATAATCGAACATCTTGAAGAAATCCGGCCGCGCGTGCACGAAATACAAGCAGCTCGAAGCGGTTAGGCCGGCAAGGCATGTCGCGCGGCAAGGTCGTGAGCTACGTCAAACATATGCCTGTAGGTGATATCGTGGTTGTAGCCAAATGCATCGGACTCTGGCATGTCGTCCTTGGTAAACCATACGGTATCTAATGCCTCTTGTCCGCCAACCTCGGTACTGCCAAACACCATATTTTCGGTGTCACCTTTAAGTTTTACTAACCAACGCGCGGCGATAAGATGACGTGAAGCCGGATTCCTAAAGAAACCAGGGCGTACTTCGCCGTCTACCTCACGCATATCTTGCGCAAGCATATGCGGCCTGTCCCAAGATCCAACCGCCTCAACACCAACACCTAGATCGGTCATAAAATGACGTTCCAGAGCTTCTTTAAGGCTTTCCGGCACTTCGTTTCCGTTCTCCTCTTTGCGTTGCACGCCGCCGCCCACAAGGCATAGTTTGCCAGCAAACTTGCCGGTACCACGCAAAATAGCCATCAGTTCTACATCACCACGGTCGTTGTAGCGTACGGGCGCGCCATCTACGCAAACACGCGTGCCGAGTTTATCTAGTAACGGATATGCATTGCCATAAACAAACCCACCCGGTTTAATCATGTCACTATCCGGACGTTTAAGTATCTCGCCTAGCAATTCCTGTGTGCTAAACCCTTCAAGACCGGTCATGAATGTTCCTCTAAAATATCGACTTATTTTACTAGATTAGTCCGTACCCGTCAAATCTCTAGCACCCTGACATAGGTAGCATATGATTAACAAATATGCTATAATATCAATATGAAAAAGATTATTTCGCGGCTATTTGGCAGCACCTCACAAGAGATTAGTCCTGCTGCAGCAGATGTTGCCAAAGGTCCAGAAGCCATGATGCGCGCAAACCGCGTAGTCATTTTCGGCACTAACTGGGGCGGCCTGCGTATACTTGAGGAAGAATTGTCCAAATTCTTTACTGATCAAGGTATTTCAGAAACCGAGATGGTAGGCATTCGCTTCAGAGAAAATATTGAAAGGGCCTTTTTCGGCCAACTCCCTAAAGAAGGCGAAGAAATTCCCGAGCGCACGCTGCCGCAAGGTGTAATTGCCCTACCAGAAATGCGCACGAATGGCTACGGGATGCATGGTAATATGACCATACCCACACCTGTAAAAGATATCGCCCAACTATGCGCAGAACACGAAGTACCCTTTGTAATTGTCGAACGCAGCGCAACCGAAGCCACTATGGGCAATATCGCCCTGCAACTGACGCAGCAAGTACAACAACATCAGCTGCCATCGTCCCACTCTGAAGTATAGTTTTAAGACTGCGTTTTAAAGTACGCAATTGTCTTTTCTAGGCCTTCGGTTAATTCTACTTTTGGCTGCCAGTGCAGGCGCTCTTTGGCTTTGGTTATGTCCGGCTTGCGTTGGGTAGGGTCGTCGGGAGGCAGGGGCTTGTAGACTAATTTTGATTTACTGCCGGTTAGTTTTAGTACCTGTTCAGCTAGTTCCAGCATAGTAAATTCATGCGGGTTGCCGACGTTTATAGGGCCTTCTTCGTTACTGTCTATCAGCGCCAGCATGCCGGCAATTTGATCACTGACGTAGCAAAAGCTGCGGGTTTGGTCGCCCTTACCGTAAATGGTAATGGGCTCATTTTTAAGTGCCTGCATTATAAAGTTAGACACCACGCGGCCGTCTTTGGGGTCCATGTGCGGGCCATAGGTATTAAAGATGCGCAGCACGGCGGTGTTTACCTTGTGCTGGGTGCGGTATACCCAAATAAGCGCTTCGGCAAACCGTTTAGCTTCGTCGTACATACTGCGCGCGCCATACGGGTTTACGTTGCCCCAGTATGTTTCGGGCTGCGGATGTATTGCCGGGTCGCCGTAGACTTCGCTGGTGCTTGCCTGCATAAAGCGGGCGTTATCGCGCTCGGCTAGGTCTAACAAGTTTTTGGTGCCGACTGCGCCAACAAGCAGCGTTTCTACCGCCAGCTCTTCTGCGTAACGCGGAGGGCTGGCGGGCGAGGCCAGGTTGGCGATAACGTCATATGTTTTATCAGTAATATTTTTTGGCAAGGGCTCGATAATATCGTGCAGTACAAACGTAAAGCCGGGCTTGCCCTCTAGGTCTGCAATATTTTGGCGGCGGCCGGTGCATAGGTCGTCTACACACACTACCTCGTCGCCGCGGGCCAGTAGCGCCGCGCACACATGCGAACCCAAAAAGCCGGAGCCCCCAGCTACGAGCACCCTAGCCATGGACGACTTCTTCGCGGCCGATACTTATGTAGGTTAGTCCTGCCTGTTTCATGGCTGCTGGCTCAAAAATATTACGCCCGTCAAATACCGTGCGGTCCCGCAGTTTTTTAGCCAGTTCGCCGGGTTCGACGCTTGCGAATTCTTTCCATTCGGTTACTACCACCAATATGTCGGCGCCTTCAAGCGCCTCGTGCGCACTACCAGCGTAGGTAACATCTGTGTCGCTCAGCGCACGCTTCGTGTTTTCTATGGCTTCTGGGTCGTACGCCCGCACGTTAGCGCCGGCTTTTACCAGTTCTTGTATAACGTGCAGCGCTGGTGCTTCACGAATGTCATCAGTATCCGGCTTGAATGCCAAGCCCCATACGGCAAATGTTTTGCCTTTAACATCGCCTACACGGTTTTTAATCTTTTGGGTAAATAGTTCCTTTTGGCGAGCATTTACGTCCATTACGGACTGTAAAATTTTAAAGTCATAGTCACTGCGTTTAGCGGTAGTTGCGAGGGCTAGCACATCCTTAGGGAAACAACTGCCGCCGTAACCCAGGCCGGGGTACAAAAAACGCATGCCAATGCGCTCGTCTAGGCCAATGCCGTGCCGCACGCTGTCTACATTGGCACCCAGTTTTTCACACAAGTTAGCAATCTCGTTCATAAAGCTAATTTTGGTGGCCAGGAACGAATTAGCGGCGTACTTGGTCATTTCGCTGGAGGCTTCATCCATAATTAACAGGGTTGTCACTTCCTCTGAGGTAAATGGCTGGTAGACCTCTTCCATAACTTTGCGGGCACGGTCGGACGACACGCCCACCACAATACGGTCTGGGTCCATAAAGTCGGTAACGGCAAAACCTTCGCGCAAAAACTCCGGGTTCGATACCACGTCAAACGGCACCTTCGTGTGTTTGGCTATGGCCTCGCGTACCTTGCCAGCGGTGCCAACGGGTACCGTACTTTTATTAACAAACACCGTGTAGTCTTTGATTATTTTGGCCGTATCCGCAGCCGCACCTAGCACAAACCGTAAATCGGCCTCGCCATCGGCACCTGGCGGCGTGGGTAGGGCAAAAAACACAACCTGGGGCGCACCCATTTTTTCTGCCGAATCTACAAATATTAACCGCTTCGCTTGCTGGTTTTTATGCACCAGTTCCGCCAGCCCTGGCTCGTAAATAGGGATGTCACCCTTCTGCAAGCGTTCTATTTTAGCTTTATCTATATCGACACAAACCACCTCGTGGCCAATCTCTGCCAAACACGTCCCGGTTACTAAGCCAACGTACCCTGTTCCAATAATTGTTACCTTCATGTACTTCACTCTAAGGTAAACGTAGATGCTGAATCAAGCTCAGAATAGTAGGACCTTGTCGTTCCTTGACTGTCCAGCCCAAAGATATCTATACTAGCCTGTAAACTATAAAACACGACAAGTGAGGGGTTATGCGAGCATTAGTTACTGGTTCGGCTGGACTTATTGGGTCGGAAGCCGTTAAATTTTTGGCCGAAAAAGGCTTTGAAATTATCGGCATAGATAACAACATGCGCAGCTACTTTTTTGGCGATGAAGCCAGCACAGACTGGAACCGCCAAAAGCTCGAGAAACAACTAAAAGAGCAATACACTCACGTAAAAGCCGACATCCGCGAAGACAAAGCCATAGAAGAAGTCTTTAAAAAGCATGGCAAGTTCGACATTATCGTACACACTGCCGCCCAACCCTCGCACGACTGGGCTGCCCGCGAACCTTACACCGACTTTAGTGTAAACGCCACCGGCACACTCGTAATGCTCGAAAACATGCGCAAACACTCCCCCGACGCTGTGTTTATTTTTACCAGCACCAACAAAGTATATGGCGATACCCCCAACCGCCTGCCGCTGATCGAGCTCGAGAAGCGTTGGGAACTACCCAAAGACCACCCCTTCTACATTGGTATCGACGAATCCATGAGCATCGACCAAACTAAGCACTCTATTTTTGGCGCTAGTAAAGTTGCCGCAGATGTTATGGTGCAGGAGTACGGCCGCTACTTTAATTTTAAAACGGCTGTGTTCCGCGGTGGCTGCTTAACCGGCCCGTCGCACAGTGGCGCCGAGCTGCACGGCTTTTTGGCCTACCTTATTAAGTGCATTTACTCCGGCAAAAAATACACCATCTTTGGCTACAAGGGCAAACAAGTACGCGACAATATTCACTCGCACGACCTCGTAAACGCCTTTTGGCACTTCTACCAAAAGCCACGAAGTGGCGAGGTGTACAACATGGGTGGTGCCCGCAACTCTAACATCTCTATGCTTGAAGCTATCGAGAAGATAGAGAAACTACTGGGCAAAAAAGCCAACTACGAGCTGTCCGACGAAAACCGTATTGGTGACCACATTTGGTATGTATCGGACGTGTCTAAATTTAAAAAGCACTACCCCAAGTGGGACTTTACCTACGACATCGACGCCATATTAAAAGAAATGTGCGCAGCAGTCCAAAAGGACTAATAACAATGAGTATTGCAAAGTACAAACGTATTTTAATTACCGGTGGCGCGGGGTTCGTAGGCTCCAATTTAGCCATGCGCTTGCGGGAAGATCTGCCGAAGGCCGAAATAGTTTGCTTAGACAACCTGAAGCGGCGTGGCTCGGAACTGGCGGTTCGCCGGTTAACGAACGCCGGCGTGCAGTTTATTCATGGTGATATTCGAAGCCGCGAGGACCTGGTAATGCCACGTATTGACTTGCTTATAGAATGCGCCGCAGAACCGTCGGTTATGGCAGGTATAGAATCTTCGCCTGATTACCTTATTAATACCAACCTCGTCGGCACCCTAAACTGCTTGGAACTCGCTCGCAAAGACGATGCCGACGTCGTTTTCTTATCTACAAGCCGCGTGTACCCAATGCAGCATATAAACAACCTAAAGTTCAAAGAAACCGACACCCGATTCGAGCTGGTAGAACTACAAGAAACGTCCGGCGCAAGCAAGCATGGTATTGCGGAACACTTCCCGCTGGACAAACCGCGGTCGCTGTATGGCGCTACTAAACTTATTTCCGAAATTATGATTGGTGAATATACGGACACTTTCCATTTGCGTGCCATCGTCAACCGCTGCGGCGTCATTACCGGCCCCTGGCAAATGGGCAAGGTAGACCAAGGCGTGGTTGTGCTGTGGGTTGCCCGGCACTACTTTAAAAAACCGCTTAGCTATATTGGCTACGGTGGTACCGGCAAGCAGGTGCGCGACTTTATACATATCCATGACCTCTACCGCGCGGTTAAACATCAACTAGATAATTTTAACGATTATAGCGGCGAAGTCTACAACGTAGGTGGTGGGCTTGAAAACAGCGTGTCACTACAAGAGCTAACGCGCTTATGCGAAGAAGTTACCGGCAACAAGATTGATATCGCCTCGGTAATAGACGAACGCCAGGCAGACCTAATAAGCTTTGTTACCGACAGCCGCAAATTCAAACAAAAGTCTAAACTAAAATGGGAGAAAGGCCCCAAAGAAACCGTACAAGACATCTACAAATGGATTAAAGAAAACGAAGATGACTTACGGCCAATTTTAGGGTAAAGTAATATTCATGAAATTATCAGTAGTTATACCTGGGCACAACGAAGAAGCATCCATAGAAGAAACAGTACGCGCGTTCCACGACGAGCTGCACAAAGAAAACATTAACCACGAAATTGTGGTTGTAAACGACAACAGCACCGACAGCACCGAAGACATCCTGCGTCGCCTGCACAAAGAAATCCCCCAAGTACGGTACGTAAACAATACGCCGCCCAACGGCTTTGGTTTTGCCGTGCGTAAAGGGTTGGAATCGTACTCCGGCGACTGCGTAGCTATCGTTATGGCCGACATGTCCGACCGGCCTGTAGACCTCGTTACATATTTCCGTACTATGGAAGACGGCGATTACGACGCCGTGTTCGGGTCACGCTTTATAAAAGGCGGCAAGACCATTGACTACCCGAAAAACAAGATTTTTCTGAACCGGTTTACTAACACCCTTATAAAAATACTATTCGGCATTCGATATAACGACGTTACTAATGCATTTAAGCTGTATAAGCGCGAGACTATCGATGGTGTACGCCCATTCTTAAGCCATCACTTTAATCTAACCGTAGAACTACCCCTCAAAGCCATCGTACGAGGCTACAGCTACACCGTTGTGCCCAACTGGTGGGTCAATCGCAAAGACGGCGAGTCTAAGCTCAAAATTAAAGAAATGGGCAGCCGCTACTTTTACGTTATTTTGTACTGTTTAATAGAGAAATGGCTGTCACGCGGTGACTACCAAAAGGGCAAACCGCGCGTTACCAACTAAGGCGTAAGGGAAGGGTGGCATGGCAAAAATAAAACGGTTCGTTTTGGCCTACAAATGGTGGCTAGTAGCAATTGCCGTACCTGTTTTGTACCTGTTATACCTACTACTTAAGTATGGCGTGAATGTGCCATTTTGGGATGAGTGGGAAATTGTAACGCTACTGCAAAAGCATGATGCAGGTACATTATCGCTCTACGACTTTTGGGCGCAGCATAACGAGCACCGGCTGTTGTTCCCGCAGTTAATAATGGTGTACCTTGGGTTCCTTACCCACTGGAATCTGAATGCCGAACTGCTGGTGAGCTTTGCGTTTGCTGCCGCCTCCCTCCTACTAGTGCTGCACATGCTGTACCGGAACTTCGGTGCAACCCGGCGCCCGGTCATGATCGCCTTGGGCATTTTTGCGGCTGTATTGTTCTTTTCGCCCATGCAATGGGAGAACTGGCTATGGGGCTGGCAAATAGAGTGGTACATGGTTATTTTTGGGGCAATCGCTACCGTATGGGCCATTACCAGCTGGCCAAAGAGCTGGCCGGAACGTCTGGCGCTGCCAGTCGCCATAGCTACCGCCTTTTTTGCGACGTACTCGCTTGGCAACGGACCCTTTACCTGGATTGTCGGCGCGGTATTGCTCTTTTTGATGGGCAGTAGCAGGCGCAAGCTACTCGTTTGGGGTGGGGCCGCCGCCGTAACGCTTGCAAGCCACTACTACCACTACAGCGGCAGCGCCGGGCAACCCCCCAAAAGCCTACTGCTGCACGAACCCCTCCAGTACATCGAATACGTATTTATCTATATGGGGCGGCCGTTGGCGTTCGACATCCATACGTCGTTTATATTTGGCGGTATTATTGCCCTGGCCTGCGGCTGGGCACTGTGGCGCATTATACAAAAACGTAACGTACCCATCATTGCCCTGCCCTGGGTTGGACTGGTTATGTTCGGCGCCATGAGTGCACTGTCTACGGGCATATCCCGCCTAGGCTACGGGCGGCAGCAGGCGTTTTCTAACAGGTACATGACCGTATCCATGCTACTTACCCTAGGTATTGTGGTGCTCGTTATTACCCTATGGCCCACGGCCAAAAAAACCAAAAAGGCGACCCAAGCACGCGTGCAGCAGTACGTACTAGCCAGCGTCGCCGTCCTTACGCTAATACTGGCCATTAACTACCCCAAAGGCGTTCATTCGTTTGCCAACCAAAGCCAGTATCTAAAGGACATCCAACGCTGCACCAAAGCGCCCAACCCCTACGACATCTGCCTACTTTCGGCCTATCCCAACAAAGATAGAGTACGCGGTATGATCAACTACCTAAAAGAAAAACACTTATCGAGTTATTGAGCTCTTTCATTAGTTTTACAATAAGGCACTTTAGTTGCCTAAAACCATAAGTAATATTGAAGTTGCGCATCCGTCGGAGTACACTAGCACTACCGGATTATATATGCGCACCAGCAAGAAACGCACAAAACCATCTTTTATACGCCGAAAAAGCACGCTCGTAGCAAGCGTGATTGCTGTGCTTATTGTGGCTGGCGCTAGTGCCTACTATTTTAACCACCCCAACCAAGCCGCCAATAACAAGCCCGTACAGCCCACCAACACTGTCGATTACAGCCCACCCACCCCCGAAGAAAAGGCCGAAACCGAACGGATGAAAGAACAAATTACCAACCCCACCAAAGACGACACGGGCGGCCCCACCGAATCCAACGAGCTTAGCATCAGTATTATCCGCGCCGGCCAAAATGCCAGCGGCCAACCACTAAGCATTCGCGCGCTCGTAACCGGCACAAACACCGGCACGTGCAATGTCACGCTTACAAAGTCCGGCCAGCCAACCGTTACCAAAAGCTTCCCTATTGCATACGAAGTAAATTCTGCATCGTGCCAAGGTGCCGATATTCCGGCCAGCGCATTTAGCGCCGGAGGCCAGTGGGAGCTTAAACTAACTGCACAAATAGGCAACCTTATATCCCCTGCCGTAACGCAAACAGTAACAATAACACCGTGATGAAACGCCTTGCAATTCTCCTGGTGGCAGCCGGATTCATTACCGCCTCCGCCAGTGCATTCATACTGCCTGCCCCGCGGGTACATGCCGTTAGCGGCGGCGACTGGAAAGCCGGACGCATTATAGACGACAGCGTGTTTTATAACAGCAGTTCTATGACGGCCGATCAAATACAGCAGTTCCTAAATGCCAAGGTACCTACCTGCGACAACGGGGGCACCCAACCCTACAACGGCAGCACCCGGCGGACATATTCAGAATCCAAGGGCGTCACCTTCCCACTAACATGTCTAAAAGACTATTACGAAAACACCACCACGCACGCCAATAACCTCAGCGGCCAACCCGTACCAGCCGGCGCCAAAAGCGCCGCGCAAATTATTTGGGATGTATCGCAAACTTACGGCATAAACCCGCAGGTTCTTATTGTGCTGCTGCAAAAAGAGCAAAGCCTTATTACCGACGATTGGCCGTGGCCTGTGCAATACCAAAAAGCTACCGGCTACGCCTGCCCTGATACTGCCGACTGCGACTCCAAATACTATGGCTTCTACAACCAGGTAGATAGTGCCGCCTGGCAGTTCCGCAAATACGCCCAAACCCCTAACTCGTTCAACTACGCTGCGGGGGCCATTAACAATATCCGCTACAACCCCAATGCAGCCTGCGGGCAATCGGCCGTATACATAGACAATCAAGCCACTGCCAGCCTATACAACTACACGCCCTACCAGCCCAATGCATCCGCGCTGGCTAACTTGTACGGGACGGGCGACAGCTGTGGCGCTTACGGCAACCGTAACTTCTGGCGAATGTTTAGCGACTGGTTCGGATCTACCTTTGGCGACCCGATTAGCGGCGCCGTGTACCGCGTATATAACCCCATAACCGGCGACTGGTTACTGACCCTTAGCCCTACTGAGCGTGATATGGCGGCAACATTCAATAACTATTGGATGAACGACGGCGTCGTGTTCCAAGGCTTTCCATCGTACGAATCCGGTACCGTCCCCGTGTATCGGCTCAGCCGCGCCAATACCCACCTGTATACCACCAGCCTTGACGAACTGGACAATGCAGTTACGCAGTACGGCTTTATTAACGAAGGCGTCAAATTCTATGCCCAGCCAGCCCAAACTGCTAGTAGCCGCCCTGTCTACCGGCTGACAAAAAACGGCAAGTACTTTTATACCGTCAACGTCTTCGAAAAGCAGGACATGCTAGACAGGGGCTATACGCTAGAGGGCGTGCCCTTCTATGCATATTCAGAAGGCACACGACTTCCGGTGTACCGGCTTAGCAGGAATGGACAACATTTCTATACTCAAAACGGTTCGGAAAAGCTTTTAGCAGAACGCAGCGGCTACTCCTACGAAGGTGCGACATTTGATGCACCGACAGCCGTAACCGCCGATTGTCTGCCAATCTATAGGCTCGTACGCGATGGAAAATATTTCTACACGATCAATCGGGGCGAACGCGACGCCGCCGTCCTGCTGTACGGCTACAAATCGCAGGGCGTGGCGTTCTATGGCTATCCCGTTGGATACGCCTCTACCCAACCGGTGTCCCGCCTGGCTCGCCCCAACCCAGAAGACCACCTATACACCCCCAGTACGGACGAGGCATCGGCCGCGGCAACAACCTATGGTTACCAGAGCGAAGGAATGGGCTTTAGCCGATAAGAGGGTTTTAGCCCCATCGGCTTCTTGTTATAATCGTAATATATGCCAAAAGAATCTGTACTGGACATGTCTGTTATTGTACCTTTTAAAGACCATTCAGACCTCACTATCCCCTGCCTCGATTCACTCCACAAGTATGCCGATCCTGTCAAAGAGATTATTCTGATTAGCAATAATTCGTCCAAGGAAGAACTAGCCAAAGTTACGGCCGCAGCCAAGCGGTACAAAAATACAAAAGTGCTGGTGTACGATCATCCGTTTAACTTCCATAAAATCAATAACTTTGGGGCGCGCCACGCAACCGGCAAAGTGCTGTTTATGCTCAATAACGACATAGAACTGATTGCCCAAACCGGCAGTCTGCTTACTGCCATGTACCACAAGGCCCTACAAAAAGATGTAGGGGGTGTTGGCTGTGTACTAGTATTCGAGGACGGTGTTACCGTGCAGCACGCGGGCGTCTACCTTATACCAGGCGGCACTGCCGACCACCTATACACTGGCAAAAAACTGGCCGATGTCGTGCGCAATATTAAAAGCGGCGAGTACAAGTACGATACTACCAAAGACCTTAACATGGGCGCTGTTACTGCTGCTGCCGTTATGATCGAAAAACGCAAATTCGACGAAATTAACGGCTTTAACGAAGACTTTATTATATGTGGCGGCGACGTCGATATCTGTTTCCGTCTGCAAGAAAAGGGCTACGAGAACTGGCTGGTCGGCAGCGACGCGGGCTACATGATCCACAAAGAAAGCCGATCGCGCTCCCTACTCGCTATTCCCTATCAAGACTTTGTTGAATCGCACCGTATATATGTGCGTCATTTTGATACCAAGGTAGGCGACCCCTACTTGCATTGGCAGGAGATTCCAAGGTGAGCAAAAAACCCGATATTATAGCCTGGCGGGCGCTGCGCAAAAGCAGCCACCTTGCTAATAGGTTCATGGCAAAGAGCAGCCATTTTTTTGGCCGCGTCGAAAACAAAACAAACCGCATTATTCGCAACAAAACTGGCGGGCCAGGGTCTGGCAATAGCATCGCTATTAACGAGTACTTCCACCGCGAATTTCCGCAGCTCAACCCCATTTACCCCGTACTGCCGGCACTTGGCCAACGACCGTCGGTGACGGTGTTTGCGTTTTTGGATCCACGAGGATTTTACGGGGGCATCGCTACGCTCTTGTGTGTTGGCGCGGCACTAGCCAACCGCTTAGGCTATGACTTCCGCGTCGCCCAAACGACCGGCTTCTCTAAAAGTACCGATGTTTTACGATTCCTGGAAAGCAACGGCATTGTTATCCCCGAAGAACGTTTTTCGACCGTCGACCTATCCAAGCGCGACAGCACCCACATTGCGTTCCTGCCAATCCACAAAGACGATGTTGTATTAGTAAGCGCCTGGTGGGATGCGCATGTCGCAGCCCGATTGCCACTCCAAAAGAAATTCCTATACTTAATTCAGGATTACGAGCCGATCTTCTACAACAACAGCGATTCTTCCGTGCTTGCCGAGCAAACATACCACACAAAAAAATTCATTCCCATTTGTAACACCGAAATCCTGTACAAATATTTTGCCAAAAATAACTACCAGTACATTAAGGACAATGCTGTTTGGTTTGAGCCTGCGCCTGCGCCAAAGGTAGAAAAACCAGCCCCTCGGCACGCCAGTAGCCCGCGTCGCCTGTTTTTGTACGGCCGCCCGCACGTGCACCGAAATCTATACTACAACGCCCTACGTGCCCTAGATATAGCCTTTAGCGATGAACGGCTGCGTAACCAGCAGTGGGAGCTATACTGTGCTGGCTCGCCGGACATTCCAAACCTCCGCCTAAGTACCGGACATATTATTACCAACAAGGGCAAGATGAGCTTAGACGATTACTACAATTGGGCGCAAACCATAGATGTGGCCGTATCGCCCATGCTTGCTCCGCATCCCAACTACCCCACATTAGAACTTGCCAGCCTTGGTGCCATGGTCGTATCGACCAAGTGGGAAACCAAACAAGACCTCAGCACCTACTCGCCCAACATTCTTATGGCCGAGCCAACCGCAGAAGATATGGCAGTAAAAATCGTGGCCGCAGCGCTAACCGACGACAAAGCGCGTGCCCAGGGTACGAAACGAAATACTATCAATAGCGATTGGCCAGCCGCCCTTAAAGAACCGCTTAATCAAATCGCCAAACTGTATAAGTAATAAAACTACCTACTTATCGCCTGTCTTTTTCAAACGATGGGCAACACGTCTAGGAATCCCTTGGGGATGCAGCAGATTATAGCCAACCCTAAACGACTTAGAGTTACGTAACGCCGCTATTTGCTCATTCGATTGTTTGGCTTCCTGGCTTATCTGCTTGTCTTTTTCTTCCAGCGCCCAACGCCTATACTCATCAACTCGCTGTAAATCGTGTAGCTCATGTTCGCTATATTGCAGCGCTTCGTGCATGCTGATCATAAATAGCTCTGCTGTCTGTGTATCGTCGGTAATAGCCGCGCGAACCAAATGTGAGCCCTGCTGCATGTCTATATCGGCGAATATGCCAAATAATTCGCTAATTTTTTTAGCAATAATAATCCGACTGCTTTTGGTATCGCCATACCGCTTAAGCATTTCTCGGTATAAACGCAAGTGCGGTGCGGCGTACTTCTTCCAGAATTCCTGCTTGTTTTGTTCTGCCTGCCACCACATGCTACCAGGATGACGCCGGTACACTGCCATTACCGCATCTATAAAGCCAATCTTGCCACTTTCGGCGTGCATCAGGTGCAACATCCAGTCGCCGGGAATAATGTTTCTCGGGAAGGCTTCTTTTACGTCTTCGGCAGCAAATCGCCACCTATACATAACAGAGTCGGTCTGTATGAAGTTATATGCAAGTAAATCGTTAAGTTTCAGTACTTTTTTATGCGCTCGCTGCTCGGGAGTTGGAAAAAGTTCATCTTCTTTTGAGCCATCCTCATACACTACCCGTACCGGGTGGAAGCACAGCGAAAAATCAGGATGCGCTTCCAAAAAATCAACCTGTTTCTGCAGTTTGGTGTTATCAACAAAATAATCATCACCTTCCATATACAGCAGATACTTCGATTTCGGATACGCAATCAGGTCAAGCCAGTTTTCCTCGGCCCCAACGTTATGCTTCTGCAAGATAAGATGCACACGCTTCGGAAACTTCTTCTCGTACTCAAGCAATATGTCCCGTGTACCGTCGGTCGAGCGGTCGTCTGCCACTACCACCTGCCACTCAAAATTCGTCTTCTGGGCTAAGATACTATCTAACGCTTCACGAATATACCGAGCATGATTGTACGTTATGACGCATACCGTTAGTACAGGTTTTTTTGCTGGCATTACTACCCCTTTTCACAAAGTAGAAACAGGCTCGAACAAAGGTCCGGATACTGCTGACCTAGCTGGTAGCAGCCCTCCAGATATTCGGGCGTTATGATGTCTGTCTGCAAAATTTTATCCCACTGGAAGTTAGCCAGCGCCTTAAAGAAGATTCCCGACCGGTTTACGACCTTAAGGCCGCCCAAACGAGCGTCACGCTCCAGCGTATCCAGCGTGTAGGTAATGGTGTGCCCATGCGCCTTCTCAGCTTCGGTTATAGCAGTGTTGTGCGAAATAAGGCCCATTTTTACGGCAATTTGGCGCGAAGGGGCGTTGGCGTTTGGCACGACCAAAAAGAACCGCCCTTTGTCCGACAGCCATTCGTCGTTAATGCGCTTTAACACACTAATCGGGTCGTCCAGGTGTTCCAGGGCATGAGTCATAACAATATTGTCGTATTTTTTAGGGAGTTTCACGTCCTCGAATAGCGCATTATGCATGGTCAGCTTTTTGCCTGCCTTGGCAACCTTCTCGACCGCCTCTTTAGCTGCAACATCAGATGCCTCTACGGCGCTAATGTCATCAAAGTAGGGTGCCAAGCGTTTAGTAACATCACCCTTAAAACAACCGAGCTCCAGCACACTGCCGTCTATAAAAAAGGGCTCGAACGACTTAATCATGTACGGATGCATGACGTCGTAATCGAACCCGTATGCGTACTTGCGGCCTACGGTATCGTCAAATTCTTTGTTGTAGTCTCGCTTTTTTGCCATACCCTTCGCTCTCGTTAACTTGTTCAAATTATACAATAAGGCAAACGATTATAGATCATTCGTTATCGGTAAGTACCGCCAGACCGAAGCCGTCGCGGCCGAAGTTGTTGCCGTTGTACAGCAGGTAGACCTTGCCATCGCATTCGAAAATATTCGGGTAGCACATCATGTCGGAGTCCCAGCTGTCTACGGAAAGGCCTATGCCTGCGTTGTTGTCGTCCCGTGTCCAGGTAACAAGGTCGTCCGAGTACGCATAGCCCAGCTGGTAGCCCTTGCCTTTTTCGGTCCTGAATCCAACCATGTGCCGGTAGCAGAAATACATATGATAGCGGTTGCCTATTTTAATAACAGTAGGCAAGGCCTGGCATTCATTTTCGTCTATTTTGTCTGGTATAAGCGATTTGTTGGCTTTTTGCCACGTAACACCGTCGTCGGATGTTGCGTAGCCAATCTTGTATACCCGTTCCGATGCATGTTCGTCGGTCGCTTCGCTCCACTTTTTACCGAACAGGTAGAACATGTGGAATTTGCCTTCAAAAAAACGCACGAACGGGTCGCCAACCAAAAACGGTTCGTAGGTGCTGGCGCTCAGTACCGGCCCGTCGCCGTGTTTCTTAAACGTCCGGCCGTTATCCGTACTAACTGCAAACCCAACGCCCGTTTCTACGGCCACCGAAACACGGCGGTTAATGCCGTTGGTGTAGCCATACACCTTATCGCCAACTTGCACCGGGCTGAGCGGGAATATGCCGTGCTCGTCAAAAGTGCCCAATTTACCGAGCGGGATTACCTCGTGGTCCGAATAGCCGAGCTGTTTTTTAAAATCCTTGTCGTAATCAACGTACTGTACGTGGCTCAAAAAATTCCCAGGGCTGTCTACAAGTCGTGTCGAAAAATACACCCGAACGCGGTCGTCCAACACCAACGCCTGGGGCGACTGCGCGTGGCTAACGTACCGCTCCGCGAACGGCGACGCTTTAAAATCAAAGATCTGTCCTAGTTTTTGCCACTTCATTACAGTTCCCCTTCCAGTTCGGCCAAACCAAAGCCGTAGCGGCCGACCGCATTGCCTAAGTACATCATGTACGTCTTGCCGTCTAGTTCAAACACGTGGGGGTAGGCAATCATTTCGTTGTCAAAGGCATCGGGGTCGTCGGATGTCGTAATGCCGGCTTTAGAATCACCCCGTGTCCAGTGCAGTAAATCGTCCGAATATGCGTAGCCGACCTTGCGGTTTTTGGTATCGCGGAAGTTCTTTGGTACCCAACCGCAAAAGAACATGTGGTACTTGCCGTTCGCATAAAACACGTCGGGGCTGGCTTGCGATTCGTGCTCGTCCCAAGCATTGGGTACGAGGTCGCGGTTTTCGCGCGTCCAGTTTATGCCGTCGTCGGATACTGCAACACGAATACGGTGCGAAATCTCGGACCGGCCCTCAATTTTTAGCCACGTGTTACCGGCAATGTAAAACAGGTAATATTTGTCGTTAAAACGGCGGACTTTTGGCCCGCTGATAGTAAACGGTTCCTCGGGGGTATAGGGCAGGATAGGGCCGTCGCCAAGGCGCGTAAACGTCTCGCCATTGTCGGTGCTTTTAGCCATACCCACGCCAACGTTAAACGGTACCGACACGCAGCGCGTCCAGCCGGCATAATACGTCCATACTTCGTTATTCTTCATACGAATAACAGAGGTAGGGTAGGTACCGAATTCGTCAAAACAGCCGCGCTTACCAAGTTCCATAATCGGCTGCTTGGCAATATTCACAACCTTAAACAAATCTTTGCGGTCCAGGTCCACAAATGCCGTGTAGCTTACGAACATGCCATTTTCGTCCCGTGGTGGCCGGCACGAAAAGTACACCCGCACAAAATCGTCAAACACCAGTGTTGCCGGCGCCTGGGCGTATTCGTCGAGCCACGGCCGCTCCGGGCTGTGGTAATCCCGCGGGTCAAAAATCCTACCTAACTTAGACCACTTTGCCATGCCACACATGCTCCTTCCCGTCGTACCAACCGTTGTCTTTAGCCCCAATGGACAGACGTTGATAATAATAGCCACTAAACCCGGCCGCTTCCATAGCATCGCCTACTTTGTCGAAATCGTACGCAACGCGGTGCAGTTCAAACGTAGTACCATCCCAGGTAGCAAACGACGCCCGGTTGTCGCCGTCGCGCGGCTGGCCCACCGAACCCGGATTACAGTAGATTTTGTCGCCGTAATCTTCTACGCGCGGCAGATGGGTATGGCCAGACGCAAAGTACTTGCCGCCTACCTTGCTAAAGTACTCTTTGGTTGGTTCTCGCAAGTATTCGTCGAGCGGGTCGGTCCAGCCGCCGTGCACCATCTTAAGCCCTTTGTACTCGAGATGCACCGGTAGGCCCTTAAGCCACTCTAAATTTTCTTTGCTAATAATCTTCTTTTGGTATGTAAGCGTATCGTTGACGGTTTGGGAACGCGGACAAAAACTGTCTGCCAGCATGTACCAGTCGTGGTTACCTATAACAGCCTTCGCTTTGCGTTCGCGGAGTGCATCGCATACTTCATTCACCTGCGGATAATATCCGACATTGTCGCCCAGGCAATAAATGTCCGTAATACCCAGTTCGTCTATGGCCTTCAACACTTGCTCTAGGGCAATGTAATTACCGTGTATGTCAGACAGTATCGCTATCATAAAAAACCTGATCCTCCGCATATCTTACCGCGTAGCCTCGGCGAATAGACGGCTGCGTCGGTGTAACATTATGCAAAAAATATGCAACGGCCATTGCGCTTTCATTATACCCAAAGGCGGTCCGGATTGACGTTGCTGAAGATATGCGCGGATTTACCTCCAGAAGTTTCAGCTGGCCATCGTGCATTCTAAACTGAAAGTTGGTGGGTCCTACGGGCTTAAGCAACGCTGCCATGTCTTTTATGGCCGTTTCCGCTTCGGGCAGGTCCACTACCTCGGCTTTTTGTGTAAACCCCTCTACGCCCAGTTTGCGGCGCATGCCCATCAGGCAACACAGCGTGCTGTTCGAATCAAAAAAGGCGGACACAGTGTATTCTGTTTCCTCGTCGCCAACAATTTGCTGTGCCATAAGCACAGGGCCAAGGTCATCTTTATGCTTCGTGAATATCTCTTCTGAATCAACAATAACAATGCCCTTCGACCCAAAGCCGCGTTTTGGCTTCATTAAAAAGGGCAGGCCAAAGGCATCGCGCAGTTCGGCAAATGTTCCTTCGGTTTTTGAATCGATCAAATACTTGGAACCGGCTGCCTGCATCTTTTTATAAAACTCCCATTTATCACCGCACAATTCTATGAGATCAAGATTATTCAGCAGTAGTTTGGTCCCTGTTTGTGCTATCCGCTCCCGGTGCTCGTTCCAGGCGTACATGTCAACATCAATACAGGGGATGATCATGTCGACCTTGTGTTTTTCTATAACCCCGCATAGCCAGTCCACATAGCCGTCATCAACCGTTGGTATGGCCTGCTCGAAAATATCGCAGAACGCAGGGGCTACCGAATCGTCATAAATAGTCGTACCGATTAGCTTGTAACTTGGATCGCCTTTACGTAAAGACCTGAGCGTGCCGTAGCCAATAATTCCCGAGGCACCCGAAACAAGAATAGTTGTCATGCTGTTCCCTTTTCTCTATATTCCTTTATTCGCCGTAAACCATCGTCTATTGAGACACTGGGCCGATAATCTATTTTATCGTATAGCGAGTAATCCGCAGGGAACACGTCATCAGGAATATCCGGCTTATCGTGCGCAAATGTTACCGTACTCCCCCTACCAAAGCTATGCTGCGCCGACTTTGCAATATGCGAGTAGGTAGCGTCCTCGGGTGCCGTACAGGCAAAGACACCGGCAACCTGGCGGGATATAACACGATTAATAATCTCTGCTAGGTCGGCACTGTGTATGTAATTGCGGCGGGCATCGTGCTTGCCATACAACACAATGTCTTCGCCACGCTGGGCTTTGTCTACAATCTGATACAAAAACGGTTGATTCTTGGCGAAGCTATCATCGTCGCCGTATATGCGCGATGGTCGCAAAATCGTCAAAGGAATTTCGTGCAGCTTACAGTAAAAGACAGCCAGCTCATCGGCATGTTTTTTAGTCAGGGCATATATAGAGTACGATGGGGACGATTCATCGAGCGCCGCAAAAATAGATGACACCAGTACCAATTGTTTTAACTGCGCCTTTTTAACCGCTTCGCATATGCGCAGCGTGCCCAGTACATTTGTTTCTACCGCCGCTGTAATCGCCTCATCGCTCGTACCACCAAAGTTGGCAGCAAAATTCACAACCACATCCACCCCGCTCGGAATTTCGACCGACTTATTGATATCACAGTACACATCGCAATCTTTTCTGCCGGCCGTAATAATCGTATTGTCTTTAGTAAATACAGGCAGGGCAGCCCTCGCTAGTGCCGAACCTGCACCTATAACTAACACCGTGCTCATACTAATTCGTACTCGTTTAGCATGTGTTTTACCTTCTCTTTGTCGTTAAACATCAAGACGTCAATAATAGACAGCCAGGGTACAAACGGATTATCGAACTGTTTGTATTCGATAGGGCGCGACTTAATAAAGTTCAGCTCTATACCCTCCGCTTTAAATACGTCTTTGTCGTATAAATCCACACCACCGCTGGCGTTAATATACATATCCGCTCCAGTAGCCTTGGCAATAGCCAGCACTTTTTGTTGCCCTTTTAGCGAGTGGTCGGCATCAACAGTAGAGGAGACGACTATGTCGGTAGTGATGTCCAGGTACTCGCAAATTGCCTTAATAGAGTTATAAATATAGCCAAATAAATTTTTGTCGTCGTGCAAAAAACAGGCCTCAATAAGTGGATAGGCAACCGCATACTGCGACGCTTTGCGGTATGTCTGCTGAATAATAGCAAGGGTGCGCCGTATTTCTTTTTCGCTGTCGTCGCTACGGTACCGATCGACGACGTTCAAATAATCCGAGTCCTTTTTAATAGGTATGGTAAACAGGCGGTCATGGTCGCCGTCTAAAATTCTATTGCGGTTAAACCATCCTTTTTTTGTATATTCTATGTTGTCGTACACAACAAACGTATCGACACTAGCAATAAGCTGCCAGTAGCCGATATACGGCATAAA
Source organism: Saccharimonadales bacterium (SeqCode) (assembly GCA_035480575.1). Taxonomy (GTDB): domain Bacteria; phylum Patescibacteriota; class Saccharimonadia; order Saccharimonadales; family UBA4665; genus PMNU01. The sequence goes on from DATIHR010000023.1 coordinate 53,757, forward strand.
GTATGGCTGCATTATGGCTGTTTTCATTTGGTTATTTCCGCGATTAAATTTGACTCTTCTCGAATCTCTAGGTTCCGTAGTTCTGGGTATTCGCTTTCGCGGAGCTTACAGAATTTGATCTTTGTGTAGCCTGCCTCTTCGATTCGTCGTTTTAGTTCCTCGGTATCGTACAGCCACTTGTGGCCCCATTCCCGAAAGGCAATATTAATACGCTCGGCGGGGGTCTTAATGTACGTCAATTTAAATCGCTTAATAGTCGGATCTTTGTCGATTGGCAGGCTCGCGTACTGCTCAACAACCTCCGTCAGGTTTGGCGTTGCAATCCGCAGCACGCCGCCAGGTTTTAGAACGCGCATTAAATCCTTAAGCACTGCTTGGCCTTCCTCGACAGTCAAGTGCTCTATGAGGTGCTCGTTAAAAATAAAATCAACGCTACCGTCTTTATAGGGCAGGGGGTTCCGGAGGTCCCAGTTTAGGTCGAGCTGTTTAATGTTATTGTCTGAGTTATTATCTACATTTACCCAGCCTTTTTTGTAGTCTGTGCCGCAGCCGACATTAAGCATAACTTTGCCCTTGCCGCCCCCCAGTATTTTTTTTGCAGCTGCTTTTATACGTTTTTTCATGTATTTAACACCTTACATATATCATTAACTATTTCCTCTTCCAGGCCGCTATACAGTGGCAGGCATAAAATTCGTTTCGAAATATCTTCTGATACCGGGCACCGCTGATCGCTCGCCACATATTTGATAGTGTTGAGCGAGGGATAGAAATACCTCCTGGGATATATACTCCGCTCCTTGAGTCGCTCCATTTTCTGCAGCAATTCATCCTCGCTCCGTAACACTACAGGATGGTATGCATAGTTATATGTCGTGCCCTTTCGGATAACCGGCCGCTCGAATTTAGCGCGCGGAAGGAGGGCATCGTATTGCGCCGATACTTTCTTGCGCCCGGCAATAATTTCGTCAATGTATTTTAGATTGCACAGCCCCATTGCCGCCTGGAATTCCGATGCTTTAGCATTTATACCCAGCTGGTGCTGAACGTCGCCGTTATGCCCAAAGCGCTTGGCAAGCTCTATCTTGGCACTTACTTTTTTATCGCGGGCAATAAGCAAGCCGCCTTCTACTGTATGAAATGGCTTAGTTGCATGGAGGCTACACATTGAAACGTCGCCATAGTCTAAGAGTGATTTACCCTTATACTCTGCACCGAACGCATGCGCCGCATCGTACACTACAGGTATATCGTGTTTTTTGGCAATCGCTTCAATCGCTTCAATGTCGCATGGGTTGCCAAACACATGAACAGGCAAGATTGCTTTTGTGTTCTCGGTAATAAGTGCTTCTATTTTTTTAGGATCAATACAAAGTGTTTTAGGATCAATATCAATAAATATCGGCGTGCAGCGCTCCCATAGAATAGGAGAAATTGTTCCTACATATGAAAACGGTGTCGTAATAATCTCACCCTCGGTTATCCCGAGTGACCGTAATGCTATTTGTAAACCTATTGTTCCGTTGGTGACAAAATGAAGATCCTCTACCCGCAGACGAGTCTCAAGCGCTGCCTCAAGTTCTTTTAAGAGCGGCCCTTGATTCGTCAGCCAGTCATTCTTCCAAATTCTTTGCAGATACTGCTGATACTCCTCAATAGGTGGCAAGAACGATTTAGTAACGTTTACGCGCTTCATGTAACTCCATCCTCCTGCTTCATCACGCCCCTGGGCCCAGTTGTCACTTCTGTTAAATTATATGCTAAACCTTGTATAATTGTGAGGATGTTTAAAAAGAAAAAAATCCTCTGCTATGTATTGGTCTTTGATCAAGTGGATATAATAAAAAAATGCCTCACGTTTCTCTCGAAATATTCGGACCGGCTTGACCTTATTGTTTTAGAAAATCCAAGCAAAAATACACCGGTAATCAAAAATATTGTAGAGAACATGGGCAAACAAGGGCACGTTAAACGGTACTATTTGTTTGACGAAAACATTACCGGCATAGCCATGATGACAGTGCTTAATAAAGAGCAAGCCTTAGTTAAAAAAAGCGCCTACACCATTATATCCGACGGCGATCTTGTTTCCAGCGATGCAGACTGGCTGGATGAAGAGGTTGGTATACTCAAGCACAACCCCGATGTGCTGGCATGCGGCATAAGTCTGGATATGTCGAATCTGCCGCTTAAGACGTACCCGGAATCTACCGGCTGGATTCCTCCGGACATTAGCGAAAAGCCGGATTATTACGAGGCAGTAACTGGCGGCCATTTACTGATGCTTCGGGGACGCGACTTTTCGGATTATATTGACTGGAAAAACAGTAGCGGTGCCGACCACATAGACAGCATCATGCACAAGTATTGCTACGAAACAAAACACAAAAAATGGGCGCGTACCAAAAAATCAAAAGCCTATCACCTAACGTGGGACTTATACGCCGACAAAAACCACCCCTATACAAAATTTAGGTCAAAGAAAACCTTTAAAGAAACTTGGCACCACACCCAAACGGCAACGTATACGGTAACCGATTTCTCGGACTAATACTCCCAGTTATCAGCCAGTCGCAAGGCGCCACCGCGAGTATCGTCTTTTGGGCCGCTAACAGTAAAGCTAATCGGTTTTTTGCTGAGGCTCAACAGTGCCCGACTGTCTTTTTTAGAAAGCACTGAATTTAATTGGTATACGCCAACATTAAGTACCGACGTATTAATGGTAAAGTGAGCTGTACCACTACCAATAAGCGGCTTCTCGAGCGACGATGTCATTTCGGCAATTGTTACGCCATCTTTTATAAGCGAAAACGCAATGTATGTTTCTTCTGTAGTTTTTGACGTGTACTTAAACGCCATTTTTACTTTGTCTTCTGTCTGGCTAACCTTAGAGGCAACCAATGTATGCTGCTTGGACAGCTCGATACCCGGATCGGCAGCCTGCTTCATAGATTCGATGTTTTCGGTCATATATAGTTCTGCAACGTCTTCCGGTGTGCCGTCGAGTATAAGTTCGCCATCTTTTATGTAAACCGCCCGGTTGCAAAACCGACGCACCGCGTTCATATCGTGTGACACAAATACTACCGTTTGACCGCGCTTTTTGAGTTCTTCGAAGTAGTCGTAGCATTTTTGTTGGAAGGCGGCGTCGCCAACGGCCAAAACTTCGTCTAATAGCAGTATGTCGCTCTTGGCGCGAATAGCAATAGAAAACGCTAGTCGCACCTGCATACCAGACGAATAGTTTTTGAGTTTTTGGTCCATAAAACGTTCTAGTTCGGCAAACTCCACAATGTCCTGATACATGATTTTCATTTCTTTGTGGTTAAAGCCCAGCAGGGCGCCGTTGAGGTACACGTTTTCCCGGCCAGTTAGTTCCGGATTGAATCCAACGCCAAGCTCGATAAATGGCGTTAGCTTGCCGTTGACATGTATCGCCCCTTTGGTCGGCGAGTAGATACCCGCCAGTAGCTTCAGCATAGTGCTCTTGCCGCTACCGTTGCGCCCGGCAATAGCAAAGAAATCACCTTTTTTAACCTCAAGCGACACACCCTTAAGAGCGCTCTGCAGTTCGTATCCGCGGTTGCCGCGCTTGTAGAAGTTCAGAAGCAGCTGCTTAATCCCGCTGTAGTTCTCGTGCGGCAATTTAAAAATTTTAGTAACGTTGTCGACGACAATTGCGCCCGGCTTGTCTTCTGTGTCCGTCATAAGTTCTCCGCGAAGTCCTTTGCCTCTTTTTTAAAGTAGAGAACGCCAAGAATGAATATTACAAATGTTATAGCTAAAGGAATTAAGCGGGCCATGGGGTTATGGAAAACCTCGGCTATAGTCAGCGTTTCCTTAGTAATCAGAACATTCCTGCCGTCCTGGATTGCTTGAGCTGCCGGGTTCAGTAGAATCAGTTTTTGGAATGTTTCATTCGTTATAAGGCTGAGCGGATACAATATCGGCGTTAAGTAAAAAAGGCCCTGCGTAATAATTTCCCATATGTGGCTAACGTCTCGATATTTCACAAACAATGCAGACAGTAGCAGGGACACGCCGAGTGCCAGGATATACAGCTCTACAAGTACGACGGGGAACCAGACGATTTCGGGCGAAAAATCCACACCGTTAATGACCAGAAACACCACCACAACCACCATGTTCAGGGCAAAGTTAATAAGCGCCGATGTACTGCTGGTTAGTACAATAATCCACCGGGGAATGCGGATTTTGCGGATAATGCCGCCGCGGTCAACAATGGACGTCAGGCTTTGGCTGGTTGTTTCTGTAAACAAACTCCACATGACAATGCCAAGTAATAGATAGACCGGATAGTGGGGAACCGACGCGCCCAGCCGCAAGAACTTAACAAAGACAACATACATAATAAGGAACAGAAAGAGTGGCTTGAGCAAGGACCATGCGTAGCCAAGGAACGAGCCTTGATAGCGAAGCTTAAAGTCGGTAATGACCAATTCGCGTAACAAGGCACGGTTCTGCTTACTAAAAACTTTGCGAATAACAAGAACAAGTGACATATACTATCAACAGATTATAGGGTACTGACTGCCTAATGAAAAATCATATCGTTGTAATAATTCCTAACCTAAACGGCGAGACGCGGCTAGCTGCGGCTATAGAATCCGTGTTAGGCCAAAGCTACCGCAACCTCAGCCTGGTTATCGTGGACAATGCTTCCACGGACGATTCCAGGGCCATCATCGAACGTTATAAAAAGAAAGACTCGCGCGTCTCTAGCATCTACCGCGAGAAAAACTACGGCTTTACCGGCGGCGTTAACCCTGGCATTGACGCAGCAATTTCGCAAGGCGCCATATACGCCGCACCATTCAATAATGACGCCATTGCCGACAAAGATTGGGCAAAGCACCTGGCACACTTTTTAGACACCCACGAAGACTACGGCATTGCGGCGTGCAGCATATTGCATAGCGACGGCAAGACCATAGACAGTACCGCCGACCAATACACGGTATGGGGTATTCCTTTCCCTCGCGGGCGCGACGAGCCGGCCGCTAACCGCTACGGCCTAACAGCCGACATTTTTGGCGCATCGGGCGGCGCCAGTATGTATCGGGTATCTATGCTTAAGGAAATTGGCGGGTTCGACCAAGATTTTTTTGCGTACTACGAAGATATCGACCTCAGCTTCCGAGCTCAGCTGGCTGGTTGGAAAGTCCGTTTTGTACCCGAGGCAGTCGTGTACCACGAGCAAGGGAAGACGAGCGCCCAATTATCCAAACGGCAAACCAGCGGCCGGGTAGCAACCGAATTTACTACCAAGCAGTACATGAAAAACCTGCCGTATATTTTAGTAAAAGACATGCCGCTCAAGCTTTTAGTACGCGTACTACCCCGCTTTGTGCTTGCCTATACCCTGTTCTTTATAAAATCGTTCCCAGAAGGCCGCGGGGGAGGGGCGCTTGCCGGTGTGTCACAGTTTTGGTTGCACCTGCCTAAAAAACTAATCGAACGTGGGTACATTCAAAAAAATCGCACAGTCAGTAACCAGTATCTCTGGAGTCTGTTCATCCACGACCTACCCCCAAATGCGTACAAACTTAGGCGCTTGCGGAGCCTCTGGTGGAAAATCCGAGGAAAAGCTTAGCTCTTACTTCATGCCGGGCTTACTTTTTTCTTTCTCTGATTGGGTCCCAGCGTTCGCCGGGATGACGAGTCGGTGGTGGTAGAGGTAGCTGCCACTAAAGCCATGCCGGCGAGAATCCACCACTGGGCGGCTACTGCCTCGTTGCTCCATATGTGCAAAAGCATATTCGTAATAACATATGCCCAAAAACTACTGAGCAAAATCGCTCCCCATTGGTCGCCACGCCGCATTAGACGCAGGTATATCCAGACAGTACCCGCAATAAAGATCGCCACGCCTACCACGCCTACCTCATACCCTATTTGCACATAATAATTCTCTGTTAACAAACCACCGCCGGGGTTATGAATAGATACAATACCCGCCGTACCCGGCCCATGGCCAAGCGGCTTTTGCATAATACCGTCAATGCCACGCCGTACATACAGCCAGTGGTATTCATTGGAGTCTACATTGCCAACTTGAGCCTCGGTAGAGTGGGTGAGGACACCATCCACCAATGCATTATGCCTAACGGCAAACAAACCACCAGCAGCAAGTACCACCACGCCAACCACGATTGGCCAGTACCTTCTGGCGACACGCACAAATTGCGAACTAAATTGCCACCACAAAACTCCGGCCAACGCGACCATCGCTGCCAGCCAAGCACTGCGCGAAAATGTTAGATATATGGCGGTTAGATGCAAGAGCCATAGACCAAGCACTATAAGCTGACGAGACGATGGGCGTGGACGCACACGTAGTAACCACGAACTCAGTGCAGTAAATGGCACGATAAGATAGGCGCCAAGTGAGTTCGGATCGCGCAGCGTAGACATAATACGCGGAAAAGCAGGGTTGTCGTCTATAAAAAATGCTGGGCGAACGCCGCGGTCTAGGGAATAGCCGACATGCGTTAGTGTATCTTTCGGCAGTAAGTACTGGAGAATACCCAATAATGCGATAACAGAGGCGACCCCTGTTATTATTATAAATATGGTACGAAATACGAACACTTTCGGCCACAAAACTACACTTGAAGCGCCCAAGATGGCATAGCAGAACAATCGTACATTATAGACCGAGCCCAGCGCGGCGGACTGCGCATATATGCCTGGATTACCGAGCCATACCACCGCATGTATTGCCGCGTATACAACTATAAATCCCACCAAAACCATATACCACCGCTCTGCCCTGCGCTGCCAAAAAACCAAACAAATCGCAAACAATGTTGCCAACGCCAGCAGTAAGTCCTTCCCTATCTTCCAGTATTCTAACCCCCCCGTTAACAGGGACAACGACTGGCTTAAAAACACATGGAACGGCATGTACACGAGCAACGCGAGCGCGCTATAGTACGGTATTCTACGTAAATATCCACTCCCCGCCTCTGTCATTCCGGCCCCCGAGCCGGAATCTAATCCAGCTTTTACGTTGGATACCGGGGCAAGCCCGGTATGACGACGTGGAAGTGTAAAGCGATACTTACGTAACAGTTGCATCTACTCTAGTATAATTGCTTCTATGAATACGCGACATATAGTTATTGATGCGCGAGTCCGTAGGTCTAGCACTGGACGCTACGCCGACCAACTTGTTGAACACTTACAAGATATTGACCACGACAACCGTTACACCATACTCGTAGCACCGGACGATACTTGGCGTATGCACTCCCCTAACTTTCGTACCACCCCCTCCCCTTTCCCGCAATTTTCGTTTAACCCCCTCAACGAACTTCGCTTTGCATTGCAACTCTACCGGCTTAAGCCCGACCTCGTACACTTTACGATGACCCAACAGCCCCTTCTCTACTTCGGCAACATTGTTACCATGACCCACGACCTAACCATGCTGCACTTTATACGCCGTGGCACAACGCCGCTGCCGGTGTACTGGCTAAAAAAACGGCTCTACGCATTCTTAATGTGGTGGAGTCATCGGAAATCTAGGCGCATTGTAGTGCCCGCTAAAACCATTGCCAACGAACTTGCCGCTTACCAGCCGTTCACCAAGCACAAAACAACCGTTATTTACGAATCTATTGGCGTACTGCCGAAAATTAAGCCCAAAAAACCAGCCACCGTAAACGGCACATACCTGATGTACCAAGGGACGTTCTTTCCCCACAAAAACCTCGACCGCCTAGTTGCCGCGTTCGATATCGTCCACCAAAAAAAGCCCGACCTTTCGCTTGTTATGGTTGGCAAAGCAGAGGTTAATCAGCAGGAGCTAGCCGAGCGCATTAAAACGCACCCCTCCAAAGGTAAAATTATTTTAACCGGCTTTTTACCGGACAACGAGTCGCGCTGGACCTTCGAACATGCAACCCTCTACGTCATGCCGTCGCTAATGGAAGGCTTTAGTATGACGGCACTCGAGGCCATGGCGTACGGCTGCCCCGTAGTATCGTCGAATGCGAGTGTTATGCCTGAGGTATACGGGCCTGGCGCCCACTACTTTGACCCCTTAAGCCCCGAGGACATAGCCGCCAAAATTATCGAGGTACTCGATAATCCCACACTAAAAAAACAACTGATTGCGAGCGGCTACAAACAGGTCAAAAAATACTCCTGGGAAAAATTAGCCGCCGAAACCTACACCGTTTACCGGCAAGTGCTTGGTATTCATTAAGGTTACTGCACCTCAGGTGCGCGAACAACAGCTTGTAGATACCATTGTGTATCTAGCTCAGCATGTGGAATAACGTCACTAGGGCCTGGCACCCCCGCCTCGCGCCATGCATTGGGGTTCACTACTTGTGCAACTGCAATCGTCGCTTCTGCAGCCTCGCGCGAATCTGGACCGCTTTGCAATAAAGCACCGATGTAGTCAACCATAGTGCTATGCATTCTTCCATAGGTCACGAGTTCCCTGTCGCCAATAGTACAGGAAACCGGATGTGTAATGGGCCTGCCCTTAAAAGTTGCGAGATCGGCCACAAACCCGCCAACATCTCGCACTCTGCCCAAAAACTCATCAATTTCCCTGAGGTGACCGCGTGGTGAAAAAATACTGTCTCTCCTAAGGAAAGTAACAACCTGTTCTGGCCGAAGGTCAAATTCCCACCTTAAGCCCAAATGATGAATTTCGCGGCTATATGTGCACAAAGCTCGTTGCGCCGTAATCTTATCTGCACTCGTAAACCCACCAGGCTGTTCAATATTTTTACCGTCAACGTTCATTCGGCGGGCTTAAGAATAATCCGGCGGTCGTGGCCTTCGCCTTCTGACTCGCTCACGATGCCCCATTCTTGGGCTAGCTTGTGGACGGTGCGGCGGTCGGCTGCATTCATGGGCTTCAGCTCCATGGCTTTACCGCTGTCTTTTACCTTTTTCATCCACTCTTCCGCGCGTTCGCTGAGGCGGTTAGCACGCTGCTTTTTATATTCGGCAACGTCTACATTGACCCGGGTAAATGCATACCCCTGATTTTTAAGGGCATTGCTTACTAAAAACTGCATAGAACGCATGTTCTCGCCCCGTTGGCCGATCAAAAAACCATTTAAATGCGTGCTGGGTACCTGTAGCTCAATAACGTCGTCTTCGCTGGTTGCGTGTACTTCAGTATTCAGCCCAAAAAACGACAGTAAATCTTCAAGGTACTTCTTGGCATAACGAATTGCAGCTTCTATATCGCCTGACTCATTTGCTTCGGCCATTACTTCTTCCTCCGTTTACCAACCTTACTGCCTTTGCGCCGCCTATTTGATGAAGGTTTAGGGGTGGAGGCAGCGCTTTTTTCAACGACTTCGCCCTCGATGACTTGACCTTTTTTGGTGGCTGCATCACTATCCGCCACTTCCGACTCCATGTCGGCGGTATCTTCCTTAAGGATAATACCCTGTTGGATTATCGCCACAATACCACTTACAAACCAATACAATGCAAGCGCCGACGGCAAGTTAACGGTAAATATAAGCACCATAGCCGGCAGCAAGTAGCGCGTACTGCGGGCAATAGACGCATTTACCTCTTGCTGGTCGGCCTGTTTACCCTTGCCGGCGTCCTTTAAGATGGCACGTAATGAACGGGAATCCTTTGTATCCGGGCTGAGCTGCTTACTCTGGTAAAATTGCACAACTGCACTGCCTGCCACAATACACAAAGCTGGCCAGTATACACCCTTGGGGCCTAATGCCGGCCTAGTCAGATCAATAAACCCAAGTAGCGTTGCGTCGAACTGATGAATATTATGGGCAAGCTGCTCCATCCAGGGCAGATGCTGTAGCGGCGCATATGCAAACGTAACCAATGCGCTGGGGTCTTTTAGTACTTTTTGCAGCCCGATATACAGGCCAATCAGAATAGGAATCTGCAGTAACAAAATACCAATGGAACCGAACGGGCTAATGCCCCGCTCTTTATACAGCTCCATCATCATAAGCGTTTCTTGTTGTTTATTACCTTTGGCGGCTTTTTTGATACGCTTCAGTTCCGGCTGGATTTGGCGCATAACCTTTACCTGGTGCAACTGCTTCTTAATAAGCGGCCACATCAGGAAGCGGACAATAACGGTAAAGATAATAATAGACAAACCGAAGTTGTGACCTGGCAATAGCGCGTAAATAAGTACCAGGAGGTTAAAGATCGGCTGTACAATCAGCAGTTCAAACATAGGTATTACTTTTTCGTCTCCTTTTGCTCTATGATAGCATGGCTTCCCCTGTCGGACGGCGATTTTAACACACCGGCGCGCGCGAGGCAGCCAACAATATTCTTTCTAAGTAGTACGTGCGGCTTTTCGGCTAACGCTTCATCGTACACCGTAAATATAAGATCGTACGGATCAGTTATATCGGCCGCGGCGCTACGCACAATTTCGTATATGCGGCGGCGGATACGATTACGGATAACAGCAGATTTACTTACCTTACGGCTTACAACAACCGCCACTCGATAACTCGTAATGCGATTGTTGTAAGCAAACCGAAGTGCCAGCTCGCCGGCACGAACCGTCTTACCCTGCTGATATACATATCGCAGGGAGTTTCGCCCATGAAAGCGATGGGTGCCGGCAATCATGCGGCCTCCTTATTTACTTTGATAGCTCAGTGCGACCCTTGGAGCGGCGGCGCGCAAGTATGGCGCGGCCAGCTCTGGTGGCCATGCGCTTCATGAAACCGTGTACTCTAGCACGCTTACGTTTTTTGGGTTGATAGGTTCGTTTTGGCATATGCTCTCACTTTAACTTACTTTGTCTGCTTCCACAAAATACTGTGGCGTCCCACGTTTATGGCTTACACAGAACCATCGTCACAGTCTTTTTGACAATGTTTAACCCACTAATCTTAGCATTTTTTCCACACTTCTCCAAACCTTTTCCACAAATTAACAGATGAGAATATTGCCTGTGTATAATTTACCCCTCGTACTTCACATGTTGCATAGTATATTCGTAGCCCTTATGAAGCGTGTGGAAAAGTCTAGACTGCTGGGGTATAGTCATATACATAACTTGATGAGAGAGGGTATGGATTCTGGTTTGTGGCAAGCAGTGCTCGGTGAAATAGAATTGTCTATTTCACGCGGCAACTTTGTAACGTGGTTTAAAAACACGGTACTCGTTAAGCAGGACAGCGAGCGCATTATTATAGGCGTGCCGAATGTCTTTATTAAGCAGCAGCTGGAACGCAAATATAACGACCTTATTATAGAGACACTACGCAAGAACGGGGCCAACGCTACAACTGTTGAATACAAAATTCACACCTCTCTTACCCCCAACCAACGCGAAGAAGACCCCATGGTACTGCGGCCCTCGCCGTCTGGCGGACGCTCAGTAGCAACTCTCAAGCCGCAAACTACGGCCCTTACCCACACATACAGGCAAGGCCTTAACGAACGGTACACATTTGAAAATTTTATTGTTGGGTCTGGCAACGAACTCGCCTATGCAGCCTGCCAGGCAGTGGCCGCGCAACCCGGTACCAAATATAATCCGCTCTTTTTATATGGGGGTGTCGGCATTGGTAAAACACACCTCATTCAAGCGGTTGGCAATACAGTACTCGCAGCCAACCCCCAAGGACGTGTCGTATACGTTAGCAGCGAACAGTTCGTGCAAGAGTTTGTCGATGCGCTACGGTTTAAAAAGAACACCGACTTTGCCGACTTTTACCGTGGCGCGGATGTTCTTATTGTTGACGATGTGCAGTTTATTGCCGGCAAAGAAAAAATTCAGGAAGAGTTCTTCCATACTTTTAATGCGCTACACCAAGCTAATAAACAAATTATTATCTCGAGCGATAAGCCACCGCGGGATATCCCCACACTTGAGGAGCGTCTGCGATCACGCTTCGTCTGGGGCATGAGTATAGACATGCAGACTCCCGACTTTGAAACCCGCTGCGCCATTCTGCAAACAAAAGCCAGCGTCCACGGCATTGGCCTGCCCCACGACATAACCGAATACCTTGCCACAAATGTACAAACCAACATCCGCGAACTAGAGGGTGCACTTAACCAACTGCTTGCCTTTTGCGAAATGCGGGGCTTAGAGCCAAGCATGAGTATCGCCAGCAGTCTCCTTGGCTCGGCCCAAACCCGACCTAAACACCTAAGCGCCAGGCAAATTATTGAGCGTACTGCGCGGCATTTTCAAGTGCCCTTAGAGGACATAATGGGGCCAAAACGCGACAAAGACATTGTGGTACCCAGGCAAATTGCCATGTATATGCTCAGAAGCGAACTACACCTTAGTTTCCCTAAAATTGCCCGCGAACTGGGGCGCAAAGACCACACAACCGCCATTCACTCCATAGAAAAAATCGAACGAGAGGCACTTAACGACGCTGACATACGGAGCGCAATTAGTAGCATTAAAGGCAAACTGTATGCGTAATAACTTGTTCGTAACGTGTGTAAAACCTGCGGAAATACTGCGGACTACCCCGCGGCGTGCATACATTATTTGCACACAGTACAATGCCACCACCCGCGGCCTACGTGTAAAAGACTGGTTTTTCGCACACATTAGCCGCATGTTTACCCCTAGTTTTGCACACGCATTTATTGCCAATTTATATCTGTTATTTTGCCGCTTTTCCCCACTATCCACTGGGCCTATAACTATAACAACTATTTCTAATTAATTAGTTAGTAAGAGAATAGAGGATAACTTCATGAACCTACAGGTAACGCAGGAAAACCTAAATAAAGCACTTGGTACCGTAGCTCGTGTTGCTAATACACGGGGTACACTTCCCGTATTGGCTAACGTACTTATTAAAACCGTTAATAACCGGTTGAGTATTGCAGCAACTAACCTAGATATTGCCATTACCCATTACATAGGCGCCAAAGTAAGTGATGAAGGAGCTATTACCGTCCCTGCTCGTCTTATGCAAGATTTTGTGAGCAGTTTACCTGCTGGCGTGATTGACCTAAAGCTTGATGACTACAAACTTAATATATCCACCGAACAATATCAGTCGGTTATAAATGGAGTCTCTGCTGAGGAGTTTCCGGTTATGCCTGCCATAACCACTGGCAACACCTGGACGGTACCCGCAGCAGTGCTTAAGAAGAGCTTGCAGCAAGTCGTTATTGCTGCCTCTGGTGATGAAGCGCGGCCGGTGCTTACCGGTGTGTATATGCACACGTCAGACGGCGCACTCTATATGGCCGCAACCGATAGCTATCGCCTGGCCGAAAAAGCGCTCGTCCAGACAAAAGAAACAATTAATTTGCTGGTGCCCGTATCTGCCATGCAGGACTTGCTGCGTATTGTTGGTGACGCCGAAGATGATGTGCATGTAACGAGTGATGACCAGCAGGTGCTCTTTAAGGTTGGCGATGTCGAGCTTGTTGCACGGCTTATTGAGGGTAAATACCCTGACTACCGTAAACTTATACCGGAAAAATTCGGGACGACTGCCGTTTTAAAGCGCGCCGACCTACTGAATGCCGCCAAGGTATCGAGCCTGTTTGCCCGCGAAAGCGCCGGGAGTATTACGCTGAATGTAGATGAATCCAATCAGGAGCTTAGCATTCGTTCAGTCGCGTCGCAGCTAGGCGAAAACACGGCCACGGCAGCAGCCAAGGTGACGGGCAGCGGGGCTATAACCCTTAATTCGCGCTATTTGCTTGATGCTCTGCACGTGCTGTCGGGCGATGAGGTCTCGTTTAGCTTTAACGGCAAGCTCGAGCCATCCGTGCTGCGCGACCCTGCCGCCAGCGATTACACCCACATTATCATGCCCCTCAAGAGCTAAGCCTTGCGTTTAAACCTTTCATAACATAACCTTTAAATAAGAAAGGGTTATATTTTTGATGGGGCGAAAAACAGCAATACTGACTATCGGTGAAGCGTCAATAAAAGTAATTGCGCACCAGGGTGGTGATTATATTTGCCTAACCGACATGGTTAAAAATTACGGTGGCGATCAGGCTATATATAGTTGGATGCGCAATCGTAATACAGTTGAATTTTTAGGTATATGGGAGACGCTAAACAATCCGGATTTTAAAGGTGGCGAATTCGAGACCTTTAGAAAACAGGCTGGGCTGAATGCGTTCCATTTGACACCCAAGAAGTGGTCGGATGCGACAGACGCAATAGGTATTGTATCTAAGCCCGGCCGACATAATGGAGGTACGTATGCCCATAAAGATATTGCCTTTGAGTTCGGTACTTGGCTAAGTCCCGAATTCAAGCTGTACCTTATTAAGGAATTCCAGCGTCTCAAGGAGACAGAGGCGGAGCAGGAGCGGTGGGATTACCGACGTTTTCTAACAAAAGTCAATTACGTGCTACAGACTGATGCTGTGCAACAAATGCTCATTCCTCGGTCTGCTTTGCCCTTGAGTAAAGCTGGTGTGCTTTTTGCCGAGGAGGCGGACATTATTAACCTCGCTCTTTTTGGTACTACTGCAAAAGAATGGAGAATACAAAATCCGGCACTTTCAAAAAAAGGCAACATACGTGATTATGCAACTATAGAGCAACTGACAGTGCTTTCTAATTTGGAAAGTATGAACTCGATGTTTATAACTCAGGATATGAACAAGCAGGATAGGTTTGATCGTTTGCAAGCTGAGGCGGTGCGGCAGCTTTCGGCACTCATTAAGGTTCGCAAAACTATATTGCCTCCTGACGAAGATGTACCAGGTCTGCAGGAAATAGCAGTGTGATAACCGATCTTAGGTTGCAGCATTTTCGCAGTTATACTGACGCCGCTTACGAACTGGATGGCGGCGTTAATATTATTGTCGGCCCAAACGCGAGCGGCAAAACAAACCTGCTGGAGGCGGTGCTGGTTATTGCCCGTGGCAGTTCGTACCGGGCGAATGATGCTGAGCTAGTGCAGTTTGGCGCGTCCTGGGCGCGTCTGGACGCGGATACACTTGCAGGCGGCCGTACTGTTAAATTGCAACAACAAAGCGGCGACAAGTGGCTTAAAACGTTCGAGATAGACGACCAGCGCCTGAGCCGTCTGATGGCAGGCCGTCAACTACCGGTCGTACTATTCGAACCGAATCATCTACTACTGTTGCATGGATCTCCTGAGCTGCGGCGCACTTTTATGGATGAACTAATCGAACAAATCGACCCCCGCTTCGGTGCGGTACGGCGCCACTATAAGCGTGTGTTGACGCAGCGCAACACGCTCCTTAAACACAAACCCCGCGATATTGTGCAGCAGTTATTTGTATGGAACGTTCGTTTAAGCGAGCTGGGCGGCCAGATTGCCCGCCGCCGGCTTGAGCTACTGGCTGGTTTCACGACGCACATATCTGCTTTGTACGAAGGCTTGAGTCACCAACGGCACGAGATAGCCATCGAGTATGTCTCGCAGTTTGCCAGCGAGGCATACGAAACGCAGCTACTAAAAAAACTTGAATCCTCCACCGAGCTCGACGTGCTCCGTGGTTTTACAGCCTATGGCCCGCATCGGGACGACCTATGCGTCTTTATTGACGGGCATCCTGCTGCTCAGGCGGCCTCACGTGGTGAAACGCGCACGCTCGTGCTGGCATTAAAGATTCTAGAAGCCCGTACGCTAGAAGACGTTCATGCACAAAAACCAATACTGTTGCTCGACGATGTCTTTAGCGAGCTCGATGGTCGCCGACGTCAAGCGCTAACGGCATTCGTGTCGGACCATCAGGCATTTATAACAACCACCGATGCCGATGTGGTGGTACAGCACTTTACGTCGAGCAATATTATTCCGACGGCCCAGTAACGGTGGTGTCGGTAGTGCTTGCTCCCGACTGATTGTCGGGGTCGGGTGTGATACTGATAGTTGCCTTGGTAGTGTCTACACCTTGCTTCTTGAGCCAGTCAAGCGCTTCTGCTTTAAAGTCTTTTAGTTGCTGTATATACAGGGCGCTCCCTGGCTTAGTGCCTGCTGGCTGGAGGGTAATTTCGAACGTGACGTTCTTTTTTTCGTCTACAGAATAGTCTATGGTGTAGTCGATGTTGTTGATGGGTAGTTGGGCGAGCACCGGGTACTTTTGGAAAGTGGTATCTACGGTATCGTTGTATTGCTTGCCGCCTACGTAACCACGGATACTACCCTCTTCGCTGTGCGTTTGGATGTATTTGTCACCTTCGGGGCTGTTTGAAGGTAGTATGACGTACACTTTTTTGTCGTTAGATTTTTTTATGTCTGCGGTATTAAATGTGACGCTCGTGTCGCTAAAGTATTGGCGGGTAGCTTTTATCGTGTGTTTGCCGGTGCTTACATATACAGTGCCGGTTTTACCGGCTTTGCCGTCGATAGTTATGCGCGAATCCGCCGGCGAGGCAACAATAATAATCGGCTGTTTGCCCATACGGCTTACCGATACGATAACGACCCACAGTACCCCGATACCGACAATGCCGGCAAGTATGAAGGGTAGATATCGTAGCGTAGACGGTTGCTGCACAGCGTTCTCCTTAATTTAAATGATACCATTCGTAATCGCTGAAGGTGTCCATGCCGCCAGATTCCGGTGCCCGCTGACATTGCGATGCCGATGCAGCGTTGCCATCGAAGCCAGCATCTTTAAGTGCATCACCGATGTAGAAGAAGGTGTGCCCGTCCTTAACGGCAATGTCGCCCGGCTTAAGCCCGCTTTGCGATGTAACGCGTGTATATTTTTTGCCGGCGCCGGAGTTATTACGCAGATAGTCTCGCTGACACGAGGTATTACAGTATTTATTGTTGTAGGTTGGGTCGGCGCCGCTGTCGCGCATAACCCGGGTTACAAAGCCGCCGCAGTCCACACCAACGCGATATTTTTTGGTGTCGAACTCTTGGCCCAGGTTATACCCGCAGGGGTCGCCCACGTAATCTCCCTTGCCAGCGTCCATGCGCGCGACGGCTGCTTTAATGGCGTTCGCGTATTCTACCTTCGCGGTCAGTGGGTCGCGGCCACAATCTTTGCCGTCACGGTTCCGGCCACTGGCGCTGCAATACGTAGGCCAGGCATACAGCTTAATATAGTCAAGAATTCCTTGTGTGCCGCCCGCGGTTGTTACTTTTTCACAGGTGTTGCCCGAGGAGCCTGTAGTTGCACCACCGCCACCGGTTACACTGCCATTGGCGAGCGCAATTAGTAATGGAATAGGCTCTGTACCGTCGTATAACCTGTCGATATACCCCTGGGCCGCTTTTTGATTTTTACTGTAGCGGTCCGGGAACGCAGAGCCCTGCACTGCTTGAGCGGCAGCGCCTGGGTCCATGGTTTGCCAACCCTTTACGTTTACGAGCGCTTTCGTTTCTTTTTTACCTGCCGGCATGGCAAAGAAGGCTTCGGCAGCATAGGAAGGTGTCATTAGGTATTTAATGTTATCTGACAGGTTCGTTTTGGGGTCAACCGGCCCCCAATGTCCGTCGACGGCACGTTGTTGCATGATGCCCACCGAGTCGTGATCATTACCGACAGCATCGTGCGGCAGACTTGTAGAGTATGGGCCGAGGATGGTGTTTTGATAGCCGTCTGAGCCATCGTTTGCATAGTTTTTAAGGCCGGTTTCGGTAATGGCCGTCATAATACCGATAAGAGCGCCCCGCTCACCAAGGTTGAGTGTTTTGGCAATGCCTATGATGGTTTGGGCAATAGCATTGCGGTCGGCTGAGCCAGGTACATCAGGCGCTTCGCCAGATCCGGGTATGGTAAGCGTGCATTCTTCGTCTACAAACGATATGCCCCGCTCCAACATGTCGCGGCGTTCCTGGGGTGTGTATGCCAGCACTGTAGCCTGCACCGTAAATACGAGCGCCAGAGCCAGTAATGCAGATGATGTTGCGGCGCGGCGAACGGTGCGCCACCAAGTGCTCCGCGTCATTCCGGCCCCCGAGCCGGAATCTAATCTAGTTTTGGTCATGAGCTATAGTCTCCTACATCTACGTGAAAGTGGTTACAACCGTCGCCGGTAAACATTTCCACGCCTGGGGGCCAGTTATTAACCGGTACCAGCACCGAGCAGTCGCTTTGGCCCATGCCTCCCCTGCCAGTCGGCATACTACCGGCAACGTACAGGGCGAAGTTACGGGCCAGTGTGGCATCCATAAGCGGCTTGAAAGGAGCTTCAAGGTTAGCTTGCTCGCCGTTTACGGCACCAATGTCGGTCGCCTGGCCCTTGGGATGGAAGTGGTGCGGTGCAAAGTTACAGCCGTGTCCGGTTACGATGTTCCATATGGTGATTTTATACTTCTGGGTAATGCGTACAAGCAAGTTCAGGAGTGCTGGGTCGAGGTTTTGGACACCACAACTGCCTATGGGGTTGCCGTTCATGGTGTTCGTAAGGTCTTGGACGACCTCGGGGTTCATAGTAACCTGGCCGGATGCCCGCAGGTCGAGCAGTTGTTTGGCGAGTGCTCTTATGTCGCCGGTTGTACTGACTGGGCCGGACGTATTAGCGGGGGCATCTACCGCTGTCGTTGTTGTATCGACAAACTCTGGGCAGTCGGTGCTGAAACACGACGCGATTTCACCGACTTCTTTATCGGCTTGGCATTTGTTCCAGCGATCATCTTGGTTTTTGGGGCATTGGGGGTCAGCTTCAGTTTCGACTTCTTTGGCGATAGGTTCATCTACCTGTGCGGGGGTCACGCCGAGCTGCTGTACGCCGTCGAGTGCGGCATCTTGGTTGGGCGTTTCGGCAGCAAATGCCCTGCCGCTTGCTATGCCAAGTAACCGGGCTGGCAACATACTAATTTGCGATACAACCGAAGCCACGGTACTGCCCGGACTTAACGGAGCTGGCATCTCACGAATAATGGTATTCACGAGCGAACTTGGTTCGTCGAGCGAGAATAGTCGATCCTTCGTGGATAGTGTCGACATATACAACGCGCGGTCGGCATCCAGTGTTTTTTGGAGACTAAACGGCGAATCGAAGAAGCCACTCTTAACGGGATCACTGAGTACCATGCACCCCAGATTAGTTTGGCAGTATTTGTTCATAAGCACATCGGTACCGACGTACAAGTAGTTGAACAGTTTTGCCCCCACAGCCAGCGGGTCAATCATAATGCCAAACAATTCCAATACGGCGTTGGCGGCCCATTTGGCAAGATCTTCCTTCCAGTTATCACCGAATGCTGCTTCCATTATGTTGGTGAATAGCGCATTAAGACCTATCAGATTCAAAAAGCTAGCTATTAAGCCAAATCCCCAATCTTCAATAGCATTTAGTGGCCGGGTTATTATTTGGTACCAAATGTTGAGCATTTCGTGGCCAATACGCCGGGGTGACTTATTATATATAAAGTCCTCGGCGGCCCATGCGGGGCTGTCGACATTGCTGTCTACTCGGGGGTCTATACCCTCGCCTTTATTCGACGTTCCCTTAAATGCGTAGTTATAGGCTACTGCCCCGCCCGCTCCAATAACGGCGGCATTTATATAATTGACTTGGTTGATATCGAGTTTGCCTAGTTTTGCATTGTCGGCAAACGATTTCCATATTGCCGTAATGGCGGTATAGGCTTGTTCTTTCAGCATTGCCGGTATTCTCAGTGCGAGCTTGTTGTTGTGTATGACATAGCCTATATGGTCGAGCTCTGCCATCAGATTTATTTGTCCGACAATGGGAATGAGGTCAACGGTAACTTTGGATGTAAGGATTTTAGCGAACGTTTTCGTAAGCTCTTTTATGAGTTCGCCGGTCCAGCTGCCACCTTCTTTTGCTGCAGTTTCGGTTGCTGCGCTGCCCGCTTTGTCTACTTCGTCGGCTACCGTTTTAGCATTTCTATCTTCCGGATCGGCACTGGGGCCAAATTCTCTGGGGTCTGCTGTTTTTGTGTCAACTGGCTGGTTATCGTCCTTAAATTGGTCACATTTATTCTCGAGCATGCACATAAGCGCACCGCGGAATAGCGCAAGCGTACCCTTTGTAGTGTTTTCTATTTGCCACTTGCGCAGTGCTTCTATGTTTTCTTCGTGCGTTTTTTCTTTGTCCCACTTGGGCACGTTCATTCGTATGGCAACTCTTTTTAGGATCCAACGTCTTATCGTTGAACTCATACTAAATCTGGCAATAGGAATAGTACGCGTTACCATGCGTTTCGATTCTTTGGCGAGATCTTTGTTTGTCTTGGTTTTACCATTTTTAAGGGCTTTATATTGATCCCAATTGTCGGCCGTGCCGACGCCCTGGAAGTTGCCCTCCCTGTCCCGTAGAAAAACATGTACCGTGCCGTCTGGCTGCTGACGGAATCGTATGCCATTTTCTTTTTCGAGTCGTTTTTCGAGCCCAACGGCATCAAACGATTTATACAGCCTATCCATAAAGCTGTTTTCCTTAACGAAGTCTCGAATAGTGCCAGACTGTTTGCGGATTTGCCACTCAACAAGCATGCGTTCGAACCGACGCTCGACAATAAGCCGCACAATACGGCTGGAGTTTACGTTGTCGTCCAGGCCACCCAGTAGTGACGGTACACGGTAAGTCGACGAAATAAGCGAAGCAAATATCAGAAGGCCGACAAGCCCGCCTCCGCCAAGGCCGAATGCGGCCTTTTTGCGGTTGCTCATCTGTTGAAATGTTTTACCGGCCTTTTTTAGTAAGTTGTCACGGTCATCTTGGCCTTTACCGGCTGACCCGACGGCAGTTTCTTTCTTTTTGATATTCGCATCGCGCTCGTCCTGCGAAGCAGACGGCAGTTTTGCCTGCTCTTCAAGGCCGCGAATTTTGTCAAGATCGCGAGTTTCGTCGCGCTGTGCAGCCCCTTCTTGGTCGTCGGCTGCTATTTTATGCGCAGGGCGGTCGCGGTCGGTCTGTTCGTCGTCATAGACCTTTGCCATGTGTATCTATACCCCCGGATATAGCTGGTTGTTTAAATCTATTGTACCTTGCGGCTGGTTGATTTCGCCAGCCTGCATTTGCTGTAATTGCGCTGGATTGGTGGTAATAAGGCTGGTTTCGGTAGGGCTTGCGACGACCTGAATGTGCACATGATTTTGCCCGGCAAAGAACAACCCTTGCCCAACTGGGAATTGGCTGAGGCGTTTCTTTTCCTCGGTAGTGAGCTTAAAGACATCGGCTAAAACGTCGACTGCCGAGGGTGACTGTTTGAGTAAGAACTGCATACTGGCGTTGGCCACCACTGCCCGACCCATACGCGAGCCCATGAAGTCCTCGACGTCTTGGGTGATGGTCGTAATGCCAAGGTTGTATTTACGGGCACGTTTCGCCAAGCTAAACAAGAAGTTGGCCGAGTCTTCGTATTTCATGAGCTGCCAGGCTTCGTCGACAACAAGAATACGCTTCTTGCGGTCGCTTTTTGTTTTGTTCCATATGTAATTGAGGACAATGTACATGGCGACAGGTCGTAGTTCGTCTTCTAGGTCGCGGATGTTAAAGACGACCAGGTTGTTATTGATGTCGATATTGGACTGCTGGCTAAAGATACCGGCGAATGTACCCGTCGTATACTTACGCAAACGCTGGGCAAGCTGCGGGCCGGTGCCGCCCATGTGCAGTAGGGTGTCGTATAAGTCGGCAATGGTTGGTGGCGTGCCGGTGTGCGTGAGCGGATCGTTGGTGATGCCTGCTTTGGCGTATGTTTCTATAAGCGCCGCGTCTAGGTCCGATTCTTCGACCGGGTTAAGCGCAGGGGCCATTACTTGCGCCCCGCCGAGTAACTGAGCTTGTGCCCCGCCCATCATAAGGCGCAATAACCCGTGGAGTGTAATAAGGTTGGAACGAAGCGCATTATCGGCTTCCTCGTTATCGACAACACGCGGCAGGTCGAAGGGGTTTATGCGTGTCGCGCTATTAAGGCTCAGCCGTACGTAAGCGCCAGCTACAGCATCGCACATGCGTTCGTATTCGTTTTCGGGGTCGATAATAAATATTTCGGTACCCATCATCATGCTACGCAGTGCTTCAAGCTTAACCGTAAACGATTTACCAGCACCAGACTTTGCAAAGACAACCGAGTTGCCGTTTTCTAGCGTAAAACGGTCAAAAATAACCAGGCCGGAGTTGTGCATGTTAATGCCGTACAGAATACCGTTGTCCTGCGATAAATCTGCTGAGGTAAACGGGAAACTGGTGCTAATGGCGCCAGTGGACATGTTGCGCCTAATTTGCAGCTGGTCAGTAAATTGTGGGATAACACTATTAAAGCCCTGCTCTTGCTGGCTCGAGGCAGCTTTACTGTATACCAGTTGTTGGCCGAGCATGGATTCAATTTTGTGGCTGACGAATTCTAGCTCTTCCATAGAACCGGCGTATAAGGTGAAGTAAAAGCCGAACCTAAAGAATCGCTCCTCGCCCACTTGTAGCTTGTCACGCATTTCCTCGGCGTCCAAAATGGCGGCCTGCTTTTGCGGGTCGCGAACCCGGCCTTTGTCTGCGTCTATTTGGATGCCGGCTTCTAGCTGGGTCACTTTTTTGCGTAGGTTGTCGAGCACCACTTGGCTTTCGACCGGGTAGATGTACAACGAGATATCGATGATCTCGTCGATGTTAATCATGCTGCTCATCCAGCCGGTATACAGTTGGCGCGGGTAGCCATATACGTAGTACGTGCGGGCAACGCGGGTCCCAAGCCGGAAATAATTGCTAAACAGTTCGATGGAACTGGGCGCAATGAAGTCGCGCAGGGCGGTAATGCCCTTTTGGAATGCGGCTGCAACTTCTTGGGCTTCGCGCATTTGCTGGGCTTGAGCGAGTGCAACTGGATCCATTTTTTGTTTACGGGCCATTACTCAAGCTCCCGTCTAAGGTGTGGTTGGGTGGCGTTACCCTGCCCTTTTGTTATTACTTCTGCGTCCATTTGCCGGAAATCCTTTAGTTGTTGCCTGGTGGCGGTGTCGGGGTTGTAGGTGTCGTAGTAGAGCTCGATAAGTTCTTGGGTATCGAGCGGCAAGCCCTGAATATTGCACTGCAAGAGGCCGGAAAGTACGGCTTGTACCCGGTTACGCAGCTCGTTCTTGGCTTTTTCTAAGTCGGTTTCGTTTACGACGACATGCTGTTCTTTCGTGTTAAATAACCCGAATAGGCCGCTAAAGAAGTTTTTGCTTTGGGATAGCGCCTTTTGCACATCAACATGGGGAAAGTATGGAATAACCAAGTAGAATTTTTTATCCATAATGTTAGTTGCCTGGCTTAATTGGTCGATGTACGAAATGTAATCTTCCATGAGCATGGCGAGCAGCATGTTGTCGTGCTCGGTGCGAATTTTATCGAGCTTGGTGATGTACGGCTGTAAGTCGACCTTTTGGGACCTGATAAAAATTTGAACCGGGAAATACAGCGAGTTTAAGAAGCCCTGGTAGGCGTACTCGACTGCTTCTTGTTCCTGGGGGCTCATAAGGTCGAAGTTAACCGACTTTACCATGACGACCGACCGGAATGAGCCATCGCTCATGATGACAATGCCATCCCTGATTTCGGCAATCAGCAACGTATTTTGGGTACTGTTCGGGTTGGTTGGTGGGGTTACGGTAGTGGTCGTTGGTTTGCCATCTGGGCCGATTGCGCTGGGCATTTGCATTTGCGGTTGTGTCATGGGCGGCGTGGGTGCTGCTTGTTGCTGGGGCATGCCTTGGTACTGGCTGGCCCCAGGCATTGCCATAGTCGCTTGGTGCGCTAAATCGCTCGGGAGCGGCGGATGGACGCTGCCCACCTGCGGTTGCATGGGCCCACCCTGGCCCGGCGAAAGATGTGCGTTAGGATTCATGTTTGGTTAACTACCAGTCCCTTTAGTGCAGCTTGATAACTACCTCATCCTGCGGCCCTGAACGCTGCGCTTCGCGGGCGATGGTAGCCACATTAAGGTCGTTTCGAGTTGATAATTGTAGTATAGCAGCCTGCTGTTCTGGTGTCACTGGCGGCGCTTCTGCAGTTGGAGCGCTTGGGGTGCTGGTTTGGCTGCCTAGTGGGGGCGCCATTGGCCCTGGCGACGCTGATTGTGACGGATAATGTGAATTTGACGATGAGTTCCAAAACGACCCTGTTGTTGGTGTAGGGGGCGTGCCCGATGTTACCTGTTGCGGTGCTGGCGCCGGAGGCGCAGTGGGCGTGGTTGTTTGTTCGGCGTGTTGCAAGGCGTCGCGCTGCTGTTCGCTCAATGGTTTTATGGTGTGTAAGTGCCCGTAGTACGAAGTCGTTGGCATGGTTGCCTTACGGGCCTCTAGCTCGGCAACTAACCGCGCTTCTTCCTCCTCGGGCGTCATAAGGCTGCTCTGCCTTGTTGCGGCTGGTTGTTCGTCTGCCATGTGCGGCGTGACAACTTGTGTATTAAATGTGACTTGGTCATTTGGAATAACCGCAGATTGGTTTGGCTGGTTCAAGAACCAGTAGTTGTTTGGCTTGCCAGCGGCTTTACCCTGCGGTGCGCCGGTTTTATCGGCACCACCCGGGCCCATGGCGTCTGGAAAACCGCCGTCGACATCTTCTTTTTTGAGTGATTCTACGATTTTTTTGCGGTGCGCTGACGAAGCTGCATTAATAAGCCCATCTACACGGGTGGCGGTAGCATTGTTTTTTTCGTCTAATATATCGTCGGCAGCTGACACATTGGCGTCATCTTTTGTTTGCGGCAATGTCGAGGGGGCTACTAAACGGTCTGACACTGGCTCTGCCATAGTAAGCGGAGTCTGGGCGTCCATGTTAATGTTAGAGTTTTTAATGGCCCAACCGCGGCTGTCGATAGTGTCGGCCAATGCCCGTAGCCTGGAATGTACCTCGGTTTCGCTGAGGCCGTTGGTATATATGGCCTGTACATGTTTGGGCGCGGTAATAGTTACTAACTGCCGAGCACCGCTCTGGTCCCAAATGCGCCGCCGCGGTTTAATCAAGAAACGTATTTTGGCGAGCGCCCAAATTTCGGTTGGCTGATCCCTGCCCCATGGAAACGCAAAGAAGCCCGTAACAATAATGACGGGCAGAAAAATAACTGCTAAAAATCCGGCACCCTTAGCTGACGTGTAGTACGTGAGGTACATACAGACAGCACAAATGCCGGCATACAAAAATTGCCGCGGTGAAAGCGGCCCAATTAGCTTGTCTTCCGCCTCAACATCCTGAATAACCTTGTACGTTGCCATACAAACATATTGTACACGAGAATACTGGCGAGTTTAATTGCCTAACTACGGTCGGCCTAGGAGACGGTTCATGATTACCCGCCCTCTACGACGTATCCGACCTGGCTCGTGCCGTTGGGGCATAGCAGGATCATTAGGATCCAAGTAGTCGTAGTTGTGGTGTATGGGGGTACGCCCCGGTGCAGGATGTTCCATGCGGCGGGTAGGCCGTACTGCATCAAAGCTTGGGCGGGGCTGGAAATCGCTGCCACGGATGGCAGACGGGCCCATGGGGCTGGGTATGGTTGCTGCAGATACGACAACACCCGCAAGGGCAAGTGCGACACCACCAAGGCGCCGTTTCTTGCTATTGTAGGGGTCGGTCATCACTTCCCTACCATGACGTATCATGTTAGGGCCCCAAGGTAGATACCGGACGGAGGCATCAGCATTAGTGCTGCCGCTGCCACCGTGATGTGGCCGAGGCTTGTCCATGTTGTAGTGGGAAGGATCGACGGTTAATCGTTGCCTTTGTGCGGGATTGCGAGCAATAACAGGCTGTCCGGCTGCATCAACAATAGTGTACCCGGCTTCGTTTTCGTGTTGTGTCCAAGGAGTTACGCCCTCACGTACCTCGCCCGCTTTGTGGAGAATTGGCGTATTCCAGCTAGTGTCGGGTAGCCTGCTGGCTGCTCCGGGGGTGCCGACCCGGCCAGCCATCGCACCTGCAATGTATCCGGTGACATGTGCGTTGTCTTCTACTGCCCGGTGAACGCCAGCTATTGCACCGTGCATGCCATGAACCGCGTCCCTAACTTCGCGCACTGCTTCCACAAGACCCTCGTGTCCTGTAGCCGCGGGCGGGTCACCCTCTGGGGGTACGGGGCCAAGCGGAGATGTTTCTGCCATGCTTTATTATAAGCATATAAGTTACAAATTGTCAATGTTAAGGTGGTTAAGGTTAAGGTCCGCCACCAGCGCGGCGAGCGGCGAGCTCGGCATCGTATTCGGCGTAGGTACGGCCCATAGTGGTGAGCGCTTCGGGCGTAATGTTTTGCCGTCGAAGCGTGCCAGTAGCAGGATCTCGCATTTGTATGTCTCCTAAGTAGTTCTCGGCTAGCTGAGTGGCAATTGCTCGGTTGGGGTTAAGCCCCATGCCACCTTGCGCTGGTGCGCCATACAATACCTGGTTAATCTCGTCACGCGCGCTGCCAGAGGTGCCGGCTGGCAAGTTGCCCTGAATTTCCTTAAGCTCGATTGCCGCACGTAATTTTTGGGCATCTACTTGCTCGCGACGGGCGTCTGACATCCCTGCGGGTGTTGGTTGTTGTATCAAGCGAGACAAGGTTTGCATAGATTGTCGTATCTGGCTGTCATGGCCACCTACAAGGGCAGGCACGCTAGTCCGTTCGATGCCGTTGAGCATAGTGCTATCGGCGAGTGTTTGCCACTGCAAATTGGCGGCTTGTTGCGGCGTCATTGGGCCAGCTTCGGCAACCCGTTGGCGCGCCGCTTGCCAAGCTGCATTGTTACGGCCGTACGATATCCACTCGGTACCGCCAAGGTCAGCTCGTCCGCTGCTTCGGGCAAAGAATGCAGCTTCGTGACCCAGACTGCCATACTCGGACTCGTTACGAGATAAATTCCGTACGGCTTGATCCATAAACTCTACATTGCCTGCCGATATACCACGGCCTTTGTTCTTAAGCGCGGTGCGGAGGGCGGTCATTGCGTTGGTGCGGTTAACGCCCACAGATTGGGCTGCGGCAATTGCCGCCTGACCTTCCGGACTATCTGGGTTAATACCTGCAGTCTGCGCCGACTGGCGCAATGCCGCCATTGTATTAACGCCACCGCTGCCAGCTAAGACCGCATTAGCCTGATCGTTATTGGCAAGCGCTTTTAGCAGCGGGCTGCCCTCTGCTTGGTCCCGGTTGACGTTGTCCATAAGTGTTAACCCCGCCTCGCGCCGTGCCCGTGCTTGTGCGCCCCGGGCCAGGAACGCAGTGCTCATGCCTCCTTTACCGCTGGTGGCATTAATATTTTTCGACAACCCAACCCGGCGGCCGACACTATTGAACCTTCTGCCAATGGCGCTATTTTCGTTCATAAGGGCACCCGTTTGCCATAGAGCATTACGCCCTTTGTATTGCTTATTGGCGTAGTTTTTGAGGTTACCGCGTACTTTGTTCGTAACCTGGCCGGTGACGTTGCCAAGCTGGCCCCATACGCCGTCTACCTTGCGGATAATGACAATAACCAGACCGTAGCCAGAAACGACAATAGTAATGGCTACGAGTGCTCCGGTTCGGCCACCGCCAATGTACGTTATAAGGGCAGCGACGTGCGTGATGGTCAGCCAGGCCGCGACGGCCGGCACTGAAAGAAGAATGGTAATGGTGACCGTTTTACCGATTGTAGCAATCTTTTTTAAAGGCTCGAACGCATTGAAAGCAAAATAGAGTGGCGATGTGATAATAAGCAACGTGGCAATAGTGTTGCGAGTAATAAGAACAATCCAGGTAGTTAGCACAACAATTGCGCCCGACACGATTAATGCGCCAATAACACCAGGTCCAGCAATAGCCAAGGTGGCCGCGCCAACGCCCGCGCCAACAAGCAATAACGCGCCAATAAGAGCACTTAACGTTATGTCCCCTGCTTGGGTGCCAATGTCCGCTTTAAGGCCCGAAAACGGCGCTTTAATAACTTCTTGCGCGGCAGATGCCCCGGCATTACTCATGTTGAATAAAAATTCCATTAGGCGCCACGACAACGCAATAAGCCCGATTGCCAGTACCACTTTTGGCAGCATTTTACGGAACGTATAGGCGTCGATAAAGGTAAGGTTAAGCACCTGCGATACGACCATAACAAGACTGAATATTATGATAAATGCGTAGGCTATATTCCTGAATGCCGACCACGCGGTAAAATACGCAGCCGAGCTAGTTGCCTCGGGGGTACCTGTGCTACCGCTCGTGTTAAAGATTTGTTCGGTACGAATAAGCAGCAGGTCTATAATGGCTGCATCTAGCTTTTCTGTCATGTCGGATGCGCCATTTATAAGGGGGCACATCCAATAGTTAAGCTCCAGCCAACTTTCCGGGCGATCGCAAAGCGTGTCGTCCTCGGCGGCTCTTGGGCCACCGTTGCTACCTGCACCGGCAAGTGTTACGTTGGTGGGGTTGCCGATAGTTATGGGGCCGTTCAGGAATCCCGCTGCGCAGTCGCCCGTAGTGGCAATAGTACCTTTGTAGGTGTTATCGGCTTGTTTTGTGAGCCCGGTGATTGCCCAGTTGAGCACACAGCTTTCGGCACCCTGGTATACATGCCGTAGTGTAAACGAGCCGTCGCTTTGGTGTGCGAACTTGACTGTACCTATATCGGAGAATTCCCCGCCACTGGCAGTAATAGTGTTGGCATCGGTAACAGTAAATGTTTCGCCAGCTGCATAGGCGGTTTTTGCTGTAAATGAAAAGACACCAACTACTAATAATACAGCTGCCATGCTTACTAATACGAGCCGCGAAGCCAAAGCCTTATGCATAGTAGTGCCCTGTTCCTGACGTTGTCATTTTTTATATTGTAGCACAGCAGACATGCGGCGCCAGGTGCTTGGCAGGCCTTTATATTTTGCATAGGTACGACTATAATTAAGGCCAAATGAACGCAGTTAAGCAGATTGTCTTGAGTGTGGCGGCGCTTATAGCTTTCGCTGGTTTAGTATCGCTTGCTATGCCGGCTACGCCAGCTTTCGCAGCCCTCCCCCCTGCGCCGAGCGGTCCGACCCCCGCGCCGGCTACGGGGCCGCAGGTATGTAGTAACGGGACGGGGGCGTGTGCCACCTTTATTCAAAAATACATAAATCCTTTTATTAAATTATTGACTGCCATTGTTGGCGTCGGTGCTGCTTTATCAATTATTATTGCCGGCATACAGTACTCTCAATCGGCCGATGACCCGTCTGCAGTGTCGAAGGCAAAAATGAGAATAGTACAGACACTTATAGGCGTGCTGGGTTACTTGTTCTTGTTTGCGTTTCTTAATTACGTTGTTCCTGGTGGGCTCATATAATGCAGGGACTGTTTATGCTTTTCGCGGCGACTGGTTGCGACCAACATGAATTTTTTGGCTTGCCTACCTGGTACAAATATTTGGTTGCTGCCGGCAAAATGGCGCCTGATCCCGGTGGTGGTTGCTCATTTGTTGCCGGGGTCAGCCCGCCGGACTTCGCCCTTGTAGGGCTTGCGTTGGTTGATATTGCGCTGCGACTGGCAGGTCTTATTGCTGTCGCCTATGTTATATGGGGTGGCATACAGTATGTGACCAGCCAGGGCGAGCCCGACCGTGCCACGCGCGCTCGCGGTACAATTGTTAACGCGCTCATTGGCCTTACTATTGCTTTAATCGCAACTGGCCTTGTGTCGTTTGTAGGAACGCAGGTTGGGAAATAACCAAAGTATGACTCATACAATTTTTGCGCATCTTCAGCTTCTCGCCCAAAGCATTGATATTACCGACTTGCCTAAGCCGGCTGCCGATAGTGACCGCCTAGCCCTTATATTTAACATTGTGCTTACCTTTATGGGGGCGACCGGACTGTTAATAGTAACACTAGCCGGTGTACGTTATATGACGTCGCGTGGCAACCCGCAGGCTGCAGCCAAGGCTAAGGATGCTATTTTGTTTACGCTTATCGGCCTGGTTATTATTGCCATGGGGTTTGTGATTGTTAACTTTGTCGTTACGAGGATTGGTTAGCGGCTGTTATGGCAAATGTGTATCGATATTCCCGCAAGTTTGCCCTGCTCGCAGTCCTAGGCGTCGCGACGCTTGCAGTTGCCTGGAGTATACAGCTTGGCACTGCGCATGCAGAAGATTTATTTAAGCAAGCGTGTAGTGGCGGAGGCAGCGGCGCAGCAGCATGTTCAGCGAATGGTAGTGATGTCGTGACGGCGACCATTGGCAAAATAACCAACCTTGTAATGTATGTGTCGGGTTTTATCGCCATCATTACAATAATGATCGGCGGGTATATGTATATTACGGCAAACGGCGATGCCAGCAAGATTAGCGAAGCCAAAAACACTATTATTTTTACCATTATAGGTCTGATTGTGGTTGTGTTTGCACGGTTCATCATTTTATTTGTAATAAGCAGGATATAAAATGGGGTCATGATGAAAAAAATACTCTACACAACACTAACATTACTTTCATTGGTCGTCGGTGCGTCGTTCGTACAACCGGCTCCCGCCATGGCGGCGGCGACAACGCCCAAAGATCAAATCTGTGCCGGCGTTAATGTCGCTGCTGGCGGAAAGGATTGTAGTGGCGGCGACGCCCAGATAAACAACATCGTCAAGGTGATCATAACGGTCTTTTCTATTGTCGTTGGCGTTACGGCCGTAATTATGATTATGGTTGGCGGCTTTAAGTACATTACCTCGGCTGGCGATGCAGGTGCGATAAGTAGCGCCAAAAAGACGATTGTCTATGCCATTGTGGGCTTGGTGGTCGTGGCCTTTGCACAGGCTATCGTTATGTTTGTGCTCAACAAGATCTAAGACCCGATTACAGTTGTGTCGGCCCGTACCGTTGTGCTATAAAATAAGCAAAAGCGCTTTAAGAAAGGAAACAATATGTTCTCATTGCTTCGCAAAAAATTAGCCACCATTGGGGTGAGTTTGGGTCTGGCATTAGTGCCTATGGCTGTGCCACTCGTTGTGTCTGCACAAACCCCACCCGCTACTACCGACCCCATTAATTCAAACTTGGAATGTGGTTCTACACTGTCGGTCGAGGCAGGTGGTGACTGTTCCGGTGATGTAAGTACTGGTTCTGGCCGTATCCAGAACATTGTTACAACCATTGTTAACATCTTTTCGATTGTTGTTGGTATCGTTGCCGTTATCATGATTATCGTTGGCGGCTTTAAGTACATTACCTCTGGCGGTGACTCGGGCAACATTACAAGCGCTAAGAACACTATTGTGTACGCTGTTATTGGATTGGTAATTGTGGCTCTTGCGCAGTTTATTGTCCAGTTTGTACTAACACGCGTAAACAACAACGCGGCGTAAAGTTTTTCGCAGCACGCACCAAAAGAGCCCAAAATATTTGGGCTCTTTTTCTTGTGCACACTGCGACGCCGCTAGGTCCGGTGCTCGTTCGCCGTACCTTAGTACGGTTCACTCCGCTCCTCCCTATCGACGCCACATTGCACACAAGTGCGTGCTGCTACATGTCTGGGCAATCAAAAACCCTCCATCTACAACGGAGGGTTTCATTGATTAAAGTCTTTAGAGGACTTGGATTTTTTTGACGGTGTCTTGTTTGACTTTGGCGAAGCTGATTGTTAGGACGCCGTCTTTTAGCATGGCTTCGATTTCTTCTTCTTTGACTGGAACTGGTAGCGCGATGCTTCGCGAGAATTCGCCCCAATAACATTCCTGGACAAAGTAATTCTCTACATCATCTTCGTTACCGGCAGATAGTGTACCGCGGATACTTAATGTGTTGTCAGAAATACTTACATCGAGGTCGCTTTTATTGACCCCGGCAGTTCGTGCCTTAACCACTAATTTTTCTCTAGTCTCGTAGACATCAACGGCCAACTGCCCTGGTAAGTCTTCGCTTTCATCCCAGTCGTCGCTTGCGGCTGCCTGGTTGGGACTAGCGGCAGGCTCGACAGGTTGTGCTGCAACGGTATCATCGTCGCCCAAAAACGCAGCGGTCAGCTCATCCTCTTCCATCAGTAGGTCGTCGTCGCCACTCGTGCGTCGCGCCATAGTTGTTACCCTCCACGTGGTTAATTGTTCGGTGTTTCTAGCTGTTTGTCTTAATGCTAGTATAGCTTAGGTAATAAATGTCTTGCAACCGCAAACAGAGATATTTACAACAGTAGGAATTACAACATGTGGTTTGCCGAACGATTACTTGCGCTAATAGCACCGCACACCTGCCGAGGCTGCGCAGTAGAGGGCTCTGTGCTATGTGGCGCCTGTGCTATCGCCTTGCCGCCCGTTGCTTCCCGATGTTATCGCTGCCAGCGTGTGTCTAGAGCGTTTCGTACATGCAAGGCGTGCCGTAGTGGTGGACTCTACGCAGTGCAGCCGTTTACAGCCTACACGGCGATTCCTAAAGCCGTGCTGCATGCCCTGAAGTTTGAACGGGCGGATGCTGCGGCTATTGACGTGGCGCGAGCAATGGCATTGCGCGGTTTAGTGTCTAACGATGTAGTCATTACGCATATACCAACGGTGCCAGCCCGCGTGCGGCTGCGTGGCTATGACCAGGCGGCACTTATTGCACGCGAGCTGGCCCGCGTGACAGGGGCGGCCTACACTCCCCTGCTTGCCCGGACTGGCGGCGGTCGCCAGGTGGGCCAAACAAGGGCCGTACGCCGCGCACAAATGCAACAGGCGTTTCGGCCGCTACGTCCGCATGTTGTGCAAAATAAGCATGTTTTGTTAATTGATGACGTTCTTACAACGGGAGCGACGTGCGAGGCTGCAGCACGGGTATTACGCGAGGCAGGTGCTAAGCGTGTTAGTGCACTAGTGTTCGCTGTGGCATGATATAATCATCTCTGTTAGGAAGGGTGGCCGAGTGGTCGATGGCAACGGTCTTGAAAACCGTCGTAGGGCAACTTACCGTGGGTTCGAATCCCACCCCTTCCGCCAAAAAAGAACGGTCGCCAACGGTGGCCTTTCTTTTTTGGTTGAATGGGCTGGGTTTGGGCCCACAGTGCGGCTGCGCAGCAGACGCGTACCGTGGGTTCGTTGGAGCAACCCCACGCGCAGGTACTTGTACCGAGCATGGGGCTGCGGATAAAGCGCGTAGCGCGCTATCCCTCCCTTACTCAAATTCCACTCGCCAACAGAGGCCAAGTATAGTACAATACGCTGGTCAACCCGGAGAGGTACCCAAGTGGCTGAAGGGGTCGGTTTGCTAAATCGATAGGGGGGCGCAAGTCCCCGCGAGGGTTCGAATCCCTCCCTCTCCGCCAAACTAAAAACAGGTGTCAATGCCGTAGGCAAGATACCTGTTTTTAGTTTGGGCATAGTGTGCTGGGATTCGAACGGACAGGCCACGTCGGCCTGTCCCGCCCCGAAGCCCCCGCGGGAACGTAGTGACCAGGGGGTCGAGCGAAGCAAGCGGTGAATCCCCCTCAAAAGCTTTCTGCTTATCCTCCTCACGTTGTACAATAAGTCTACACATGGATGCCCCTAATCAATCTGACCAGTCCAGTAAGCCCTCCGAGCAGCCGCAAACGGCGCCGCAACAGCCCTCGGAACCGGAGGCGCAATGGCAGTATAATCCAAGCAGCAATCAGGGCGGATTTGTGTCCGATAGTGCTGGATCGACCGCGGCCGAGCACGCTGCCCTTACCCCGGGCGAGTCAGTCGAGTGGACGGCGCCGGAGTTTATCGCACACCATCATGGTTTTGGTTGGTATGCTGGCTTTGCCGGTATTACGCTTGTACTCGTACTCCTGGTGTACCTAGTGACGCGTGACCGTGTTTCGGTGGCCGCTATATTGGTACTAGTCGTTATTGTTGCTGTAGGTATCGCGCGCCCGCCACGAGACGTGGAATATCAACTCGACAGTCGTGGTCTCGCTGTGGGCAAAAAGACATACACGTATCACCAATTCAAAGCGTTCAGTTTGCTTGACGAGGATGCGCTTACGAGCATAACCTTGGAGCCGCTTAATCGTTTTATGTTGCCAATTAATATTTATTTTCCACCCGAAGCCGAAGAGAAAATAATTGCTGTTTTATCGTCTCGTCTTCCCCTGCAACCAGCTAGCCAGGATTTTTTCGATTCGCTTATGCGTCGCGTCCACTTGTAAGTATGGCGTATAGCTTATAGAGAAGTCGTATGCCTAAACAACAAACTCGCTACATTACATCACGCCTGCGGTTACTGGTGAGCATAGGCTTTGGCCTTGCTGCCGGCTTGAGTTTTGCTTTTGTCGGCCTTGCCAAGTACGGGCTACTGG
This sequence comes from Saccharimonadales bacterium (SeqCode), assembly GCA_035480575.1. Taxonomy (GTDB): domain Bacteria; phylum Patescibacteriota; class Saccharimonadia; order Saccharimonadales; family UBA4665; genus PMNU01. The sequence continues at coordinate 87,844 of DATIHR010000023.1, forward strand.
CAGCCTGGGATGCGGCAGCACTTACCTATGCGGCATCGGTGTTTTTGGGCGTACGATCGTTCGATAGCGAAACCACTAAAACACATGCCTTGCGCGAAAATCCCGGCAGAGTTGCGAGCGATGGCATTCTGTTAGTCGCCAGCCTGGCGAGCTTGTTTGCAGTGGGTGTGTTGATTGCACAATCGGCGCATGCTGCTCCACTGGAACGGACTGTTGCGATTGCCTTGGGGCTGGTGAGCGTGGTGGTGTCATGGAGTAATGTCCATACTACTTTTATGCTCGAATACGCCCGGCAATACTACGGCGAGCCCGAAGGTGGTATATCGTTTGGGCATGCGCCCAGTTATGCCGATTTTGCGTACCTGGCCTTTACTGTCGGCATGACGTTCCAGGTGTCGGATACGGCTATTACCCATCGCTCCATACGCAGCACAGTGCTAAAGCATGCGTTGCTTTCATATGTGTTTGGCACGGCGATCATCGCTGCGACCATCAATTTTTTGGCTGGGCTGAGTAAATAAGCGGTTCCCCGGCGTATCGGGAGGGATTCACCTCTTGCTTCACTCGACCCATGCCGGGATGGCGGACTTCGTCCTTTTCCACTCCGGCGTGCTCGAAGCAAGCTTCTGCGCGCGTCCTCGTTCCAACGAACCCTCGATACGCATCGCTTGTAGTGCTGCTTCGAGGGTTCGAACCACACTTTCAACCAAACAAAAACGCCCACCATTGGTGGACATTTTTGTTTGGCGGAGAGGGAGGGATTCGAACCCTCGATAGAGTTGCCCCTATACTGCATTTCGAGTGCAGCGCACTAGACCAACTATGCGACCTCTCCGGAGGGCGCCATGTCGGCGCCCGAGTATTTGCAATTCTGATTGGCCATGCGCATAAGGCGCTGGCCGCACGTATACTCCGGCATATTGTAACAAACTTCTTATCGTGATAAAATTACCTCTGTTGTTCACCTCCCGGAAGGGAAAAAGAGCAGCGGCGGTTTCGGCGCAGCCGAAAGGCGAATTTACTTCGCCAGCCGCGATGAGAAAAAACCGTAGGTTTTGTCTCATTAAGCACCCGTAGCTCAGCTGGATAGAGCGTCAGTTTGCGGTACTGAAGGTCGTAGGTTCAAATCCTGCCGGGTGTACCAACTAAAAAGGCTCATCACTAGATGGGCTTTTTTAGTTGGTACTTTTGGTAACAATTCGAGCCACTGCCACTGGCAGTGTGAGTTTCCTGCTACATCCCCGCCGTAAACGGTTTCAACCCCTGCTCCGTCAGCCTCGCCAATTTTTTCATCGCCAATGTGTTCTCAAATACCAGGTTGCCACTAGGGTCCTGGACGACATCAACAATTCGAGCCCCGGCTTTTGCCATGAGCCAATTCATAACAGTACCTTTGCGGTCGCCTGCGGTAAGCAAATACGCAAGGGCTTCGGTTTTTCGGGTGCCTTTAGCAATAACAGGTCCCAATCTCTCGTATTCGGTATTATTCTGGTGGGCGAATATGTCTTCGGCGGCGACGAATTGTGCTTGCAAACCATACGCCTCGGCTGTTCGCCGGACGCGCTTTACATGGTACGCGAGCGTTTCTATCAGGATATTATGGGGAGTTATGGGTAATTGATCGAGAAAATCCAGCACGCCGATTGTTTGCAGGTAGGTGTTGTTGAGCGGCCGCTTGTCGGCAGTGCGGTGTAACGGAACGAAATGTTCATTGTCGCCACCAAGATGCGCCACCATTAAATCGGTAGTATCAGGTAAACCTGTGTCTTCAAAACAAGTCTCGCCCGGCAGTATCAGTTTACTGTTGGGGTACTTGTTTTGTACGACATTCGCAGCTTCGATTGACATACGGGACAGGGCCGATAGCCGCGCCCTAACCTGGCCATTGTTATGTTCAATATTCGAGCTGTGCGGGTACGCTACGATGTAATCAAACGAACGTTCGGCATCAAGCGCCTGGGACGCAGAGAGAATATTGTTACTAGTTCTACCCATAATGTATGAATTAGTATACTAGAGCATTTTACAAGGATGCAGTTTTGTGTTCGTTGCTATAATTACAGTATGGCTAGCGATCAGAAGACCGTCGATTATATAACAGAACAAATGCCGATTACCTTGCCCGGCTAGGCAGTTTTTTTATCTGTTGGTTTTTTTGTTGGCTGTTCTGTGGTGGCTATAGTGTCGGCTTCTTCTACGACGTGCGGGTGTTTAGCTTCGGTCGTAACTGCCTGTTCGGGCTTTTTGTCGGCCTCGGGCTGTACCTTGGGCCTACGCGTTAGTACGAGCGTTACAATACCTGCAACTAGTAGCGCAATACCAAGACCGATCCACCACGTTTGCGCTTCGTGTAGTAAGCTTTGTACAACTTTTATGAGCGATTGCTGGAGTGGTTCGTTGACCTTCGGGTTTGATGAGACGGCATTGAGTGCCGCGCTTGTACCCCAGCCGATGATTACGCTCGAGACGCCGACGACAATAGCTGCAATCGCCGCCTTGCGTGCCCCCGATTGCCAGGGTTTACCTAACGCAATGATAGCGGCGGCCAGCAACAACGATACAATGCCGCTGTAGAGGGCCGCCTTATGAACACGCTGGTAATTTGCTGGTACTTGCTGTAGTTGTTCGCCTAAGGTCTGGCCTTTGTCGTTTTTAATGCTGGATGCAGTTAGCTTGGTGTCTTTTAAAAATTCCCCGTTTGCTATTTGGTCGTGAGCTTGATTGGCTGCCGCGTTTGCATCGACTCCGGGCGGTAAACAGGTGGCGTTAAATGCGTCGAAGTCGCTTCCCTGCTGGGTGGTAAGGTCTGCGGCTGTACATGCCGGCAACGTGGCGGCTTTGTCACGTACGTAGCTTGCGAGGCCATCGGCCAGGCGGATTTTGGCGTCTTGCAGGTCGATACTAAAGGCTAGCTGTTGGCTGTCCCCCTGTAGCCAGGCATACACACCGTCCAGCGTTTTGTTAATGTTGGTTTCCAGATACTCCGGCGGAAAAGCGTTGTTAACGATAGCTTTTACGCGGCTGTCGCTGAGCGGGATGTCCATTTCTTGCTTGCCCGGCTGTTCGGCTTGCCGAGCTTGGTCTTTTTGCGCCTGGGCGAGTGCGTCGCTGACGATGGTTTTGTACACGCCGCTATCGTGTAGTGCGTTTTTGACGCTCGTTGCCGAGCCTATGGCATGCTGGAGCCCCATAAGCATGACAAACCAAAAAAGGGTGATTGAAAAGAGTGTGGCTGCCATCACCAATGCAGCTTTTCTAAAGATGTCCATAAATGTAACTATACAGCTAATGGCTGATGCGTCGACATCTTTTAAAAAAATGGCCATTTAGTGCTAGTTATTGCTAGGGCAAGCTGGTATCATATGGCTATGAACGAGGAGAAGTTGGGCCGCCGGCTACAGGCGGCTCGGGTGCAGGCAGGCCTGACACAGCAATCGCTGTGTCATAAGGCGAACCTTAGCTACTCGACGCTTACCAAAATTGAGCGCGGTGCTATTAAATCGCCCTCCATATTTACCATTCAAAACATTGCCAACGCGTTGGGCTTGGGGCTTGATGAACTTATGGGTAACGCCCCTGCCCGCCGCGTGAAAGACCGGTCTAAAAGCGGCGTATCGTTTGTGTATTTCGATATTAACGGTTGTTTAGTGCGCTTCTTCCACCGCGCTTTTACCCTGCTTGAGTCGCAGACTGGCGCACCTGCCGACATGATAGAAACCACCTTTTGGCACTACAACGACCAAGTCTGCCGGGGCGAGATGGACCTGACAACTTTTAACCGCAAGCTTGCCCAGGCACTACAATCACCCCACCCCATAGATTGGGAAGCGTGTTATATGGACTCTATAGAGCCCATTAAGGTGATGCAGGAGCTGGTAGCGTGGGCTGCCGACCACTACCGGGTCGGACTGCTTACGAACATTATGCCGGGCTTCATAGATGTCATGCTTGAGAAACACCTACTACCTAACCTGCAGTACGACGCCATTGTGGATTCGTCGGTTGTAAAAGCCATTAAGCCGGAATCTAAAATATACGACGTCGCTACCGATAAGGCCAGCTGCCCGGCAAACGAAATACTGCTCGTAGACGATTCGCGCATTAACCTGATGGCTGCAGAAAAGCAAGGCTGGCATGTACTGTGGATTGACTCGTACCGCCCCGAAGAATCTGTCCGCCGTATTAAGAGCGCGCTTGAACCCGCTGGCAATTAGCGCATAATCCTTGAATTTCTATCTGGTGAGCGCTTGGCGCAAAGCCGTGCCTGACAGCTAGTTTATTGATGGCCGCCTCTAGATCGGCTTCGTTGATGGCAATGGCCCGGCCGCATTGGGTACACGTTAGGTGGTGGTGATGCGCCGCGAATTTGTCTGTTAGCTCTAGTTTGTATTTCCAGCCGGTACTAACGCGTTGCACGATGCCAAGGCGTTCAAAGAGGTTGATCGTGCGATAGACGCTGGCGCGATCTACACCGCTCGCCCGCTCCGCGAGTTCGTGCATAGATACTGCCTCTTGGCCGGAGAGGACGCCAAAGACGGTTAGGCGAGCTTTGGTAACGCTTTGGCCATTGGCTTTTAGGAGTGTCTGTAGGGCATCCATGTTGCAACTATAGTATTTATTGCGACAGATTTGCAAATATCTACGATCTGCCGCTATGGTAATGGCATGATAGCAATACTTTTTACGGCATTTATGTTTGTTTCTACCCTGTTTGGCGGCTGGTTCGCCATCCGCCACAAACGACACCTCCGCCACATACTTGGTTTTACGGCGGGCATTATTATTGGCGTGTTGACGTTCGATGTATTGCCGGAGCTGTTTGGCATTATCAATACGTTTGCCATTGACTCGGTATGGCCAATGGTCGCGCTAGTCGTCGGATTTTTAGGTTTTCATATTATTGAGAAGACGGTGCTTATGCACCATGAGCATGAGACGCAATACGGGAGGCACAAACATCCCCAGGTGGGCGTCCTATCGTCGCTTGCGCTGGGCGGGCACAGTCTGTTGGATGGTGTTGGTATTGGCCTGGCGTTCCAGGTTAACGCACAGGTGGGCGTGGCAGTGTCGCTGGCGTTAATTGCGCACAAATTTGCCGATGGCCTGAATGCTGCCAGCCTGATGCTTGCCCATAAAAATTCGGTACAACGTACGATGTACCTGGTGCTCTTGAACGCGGTGCTGCCTATTGTTGGCGCGCTGTCTACCCTGTTTTTTACGGTGCACGAGCAATATTTGGCGTATTACCTGGCCTTTTTTGGCGGTTTTTTGCTGTACATTGGCGCCAGCGATATCTTGCCCCAGGCGCACGACGAAAAGTCAGACCGCTTAACCATTTTGCTTACTGTTGCCGGCGTGGCTTTTATGTTTGTGGCGCTCCGGTTCGTCGCTGGGCTTAGCTAAAGCGTTTTAGCTCTTGCTTGATGGCGTCTTGGCGGGCAATGGCGTCGGCTAATTGTTGCTTTGTTTGGGCTACTACGGCTTCTGGGGCGTTTTGCACGTACGATTTGTTAGCTAGGCGCTCTTTAAGTCTTAAAACAGCCGTAGCAGCCTCTACGGCTTGCTCAGACAGTTTTTTGGCGTAGGCCGCGGCTTTTTCTTTGCTAACGTCCAGCCGGACGTCGTAGCGGGTTGTGGTTAATTTAACGCCAGGTACTAAATCGTCTTCGGCGATGTCCGACAGACGGGCTAGCCGACCAAGAAGTTCACGGTTAGCGGCAATGACTGGTGCTTTAGTGAAGTACAGTACGGTAGTGGGCACGCCGACTGCCTTCATGATGGCTCGCGCCTCGGTAACAATTTGTTTTATGTCCTCAAAGGCACTTGCCCGCTTGGTGTCGGCTGAGGGTATGGCTGGCCAGAGGGCGCTCGTGAGCACTGGCTCTTTGGGGTTTTCGAGCGTTTGCCAGATTGTTTCGGTTACAAATGGCGCAAAGGGATGGGTAAGCTTAAGAGTAGCCTCTAGGCCGTATGCAAGCATGGGTATGTTTTCTTCGGCTTTGCTGGCCTCTATGTACCAATCGGCGAAATCATCCCATACAAAGTGGTAAAGCGTGTCGTATGCTTCGGCAAACCGGTAGGTGTCGAGGTAGTCGGCAATGGCATCGGCGGTGTGGCGCAAACGAGACAGCAACCAATGATCGGCATCGGTTACAGGGGTGGGGGTGGCGCTTCCCTTTTTGTTGCCAACCTTATCCTCCACGTAGCGGGCAATATTCCAGAGCTTATTGGCAAAATTGCGCGCGCCTACTACTTTTGGCAAGCCGAATGGCTGGTTGTTGCCGGCAGTTTGGCCGGTAATAATCCCCATGCGCAGCGCATCCGAGCCGTAGGCATCCACTATTTCCAGGGGGTTTACTACGTTGCCTTTGCTTTTGCTCATTTTTTGGCCGTGTTCGTCGAGGACCAAGCCGTGTAAGTAGACTGCTTTAAATGGTACCTCGCCGGTAATGTACAAGCCCAGCATAAGCATACGGCTGACCCAGGGGTATAAGATGTCGAAACCTGTTTCCATAACGCTTAGGGGGTAGAACTTCTTGAAGTCGCTGTCGTCTTTTTGCCCGTAGTTTAGCGTGGCGTAGGGCCACGAGCTGCTACTGAACCACGTATCAAATACATCGGGGTCGCGGCGATACGTTTTGCCGTCTATCTCTATAATTTCTTGGTCTACCCGCTCGTCATATATCCAATCGTCATGATCGTCTACATTTTGGAATGCTGGGATGGGAATGCCCCAGGCAATCTGGCGGCTAATGTTCCAATCTTTGAGACCTTCTAAGTAGTTGATGAGCTGTTGTTTTTTAGATTCGGGGTAGAAGGTTATTTCCCCTGCTTTGACAGCCTTTATTGCCCGCTGCGCCAGCGGCTGCATTTCTACAAACCACTGCTCCATAAGCATGGGCTCGATGACGGTGCCGCACTTATAGCATTTGCCGATGCGGTTTTTGTAGTGTTCGTCTACTTTAACCAGTAACCCCTTCTCTTTTAGGGCCTCTACAACAGCTTTGCGAGCCTCCATAACGGTCATACCTTCGAATCTGCCGGTAAGGTGGTTGAGGGTGCCATCGTGGTTAATGACCCGCTTGACGGGTAGGTCGTGGCGTTGGGCAACATCCCAGTCGTCGAAGGAGTGTGCCGGTGTAATCTTAACAACGCCGGTACCGAAGGCAGGGTCAACCATTTCGTCGGCTACGACCTGTACCCTAAAGGGTCCGTTGACGCCCTCTATTTCTAGTACTTTACCGACGTATTTCTTATACCGGTCATCGCCTGGATGGACAGCTACGGCTGTGTCGCCGAATTTGGTCTCGGGGCGGGTTGTGGCCAGTGTAAAAGGCCCGTATTTCATGTAGTACAGCGGCGTGGTTGCTTCCTCGTACGCCACCTCTATATCTGCAAAGCCGGTCCGGTGGAACGTACAGTAGTTTACGAGCCGTTCGCTGCGGTAAATGAGTTTTTCGTCCCACATTTTTTTGAACGTTCCGTAGGCGAGCTGCACTACCTTGGGGTCAAGCGTAAAGGTGTAGCGAGACCAATCAACACCGGCGCCCAAGCGGCGTACCTGGCCCTCGAAGTTAGTGCGATTTTGAGCGACAAAATCCCATATGTTGCTATAGAGTTCTTCGCGGGTAAAATCGAAGCGACTCTTCCCTTCTTTGGCAAGACGGCGTTCGTAGACTACCTGCGTTTCGAAGCCAGCGTGGTCTGCGCCCGGTAGGAGCAAAGCACTCTCCCCTTTTAGCCGGTGGTAGCGTACAGCTATGTCCTCTACGCCAAGGGTTAAGGCGTGGCCAATGTGTAGGTCGCCATTAGCGTTGGGTGGTGGGACGACGACGGAGTAGCTCTTGCCTGTTTTACGTGGCAAAAAAGCCTGGGATTTCTCCCAGATGGCGTACATGTCGGCCTCGTACAACGAGGGTTCATATACTTTCGGTAACCTCATACATCCATCCCTAAGTTTTAGATAATTACAACTTTCAGCATATCATCTTGTGGTTGGTTTGGCTACCTCTGTTAATGTGTTGTAGTACTGCTAAAATTCTTAACTTTTTCTAGAGCTTCGCCGCCCCTGTTAATAAATTTTTGCAATATAAAAATACCCCTGTTACGGGGCTTACTGGAAAAGTTAATAATTTCTTTCATATGAAACCGCACAAGCAACTACATATAGGACCTTCTGTTTGAAAGCCCACCAAAACCTAACCTCTAAATTGTTTTAACTTGTGTTTTTACCAATAATATGGTCTGGTACAAGGTACTATCCTATTTGGATCGAAAGTACGACAATTTTTGTTTTTGTGTCTATAAGCATAACCAATGTTCCCCGTTAAAGCAACACTAAATAACAGGGAAGAGCGTTGTAAAATGGTATTCACCGGCTGATTTTTACGCTATTTGCAGGAAGGTATGTAATGGGTTCATACTTATACGTATGCGAACACTTGTAAAAAAAGTTATTCCGGCTAGTGCTTTCCATAAAATTGAGCCCTATGGGCACCTGGGCGAGGCTATGCTTATGCAGGTCAGGCATGGGTTTCCGGGGAAGGGGCTTAAGATAATTGGTGTAACGGGTACCGACGGCAAAACCAGCACCTGTACCCTTATAACCGCCATGTTGCGCAGTAACGGCTATAAGGTGGCTATGATGACGACCATATCGGTAGATTACGGCGATGGCCGCGGCGCTCGCCCCAATCCCACGCGGCTGACGACCATGGGCGTCAGCGCACTCCTAAGCCGCATTAAGAAGGTTAAAGCGAGCGGGGCAGAGTGGCTCGTTTTAGAAGTCACGAGCCACGCGCTGGCACAGCATCGCGTCTGGGCGCTGCCATTTACCATTGGTGTACTCACGAATCTCGGGCACGAGCACTTGGATTACCACGGTACATTCCAGCGCTACCGCGAAGCCAAGCGTTTGCTGTTTAAACACGTCAATCGCAATAGGCACGGGCTGCAGGTGGGTATTGCTAACGCCGACGACCCTAGTGGCGAGCTATTCGCCCGTACGGTCGCGCACCCGGTTCGTTACGGGGTAAAGCAGGGGGATCTTCGCGCGTACGATATTAAGCTAACCCCCGGTGGTAGTACGTATGTGGCCGATTTTAATGGCGAAACATATACTATTACCTGTCATTTGCCCGGTAGCTTCAACGTCTATAACTCTTTAGCTGCCGTTGGGGTAGGGCAGGCGGTGGGGCTTACCAAGAAGCAAATAGAGCAGGGGATTGCCAGCCTTAAGAGCGTCGAGGGTCGCATGACCCACATAGACGAAGGCCAGGACTTTACCGTTATTGTAGATTACGCACACACCCCTGAAAGCTTCGCAAAGTTATTTAAAGAGATCCGGCCACTAGCTAAGGGTCGCCTGATTGCCGTATTCGGCTCCGCTGGCAGGCGTGACGAAGCCAAGCGCGGTAAGCAAGGCGAAATAGCCGGCCGGGACTGCGACATTGTTATTGTTACCGAAGAAGACGACCGCGACATAGACGGCCAGGAAATCATGGAGCACATAGCCAAGGGCGCCGAGCGGGCAGGGAAGGTGAAGAATAAAAACCTATTTTTAGTACACGAGCGCGAACAAGCCGTGCAACGGGCCGTAGGCATGGCTAAGAAGGGCGATATCGTGGTGTTGCTAGGCAAGGGGCACGAAAAATCAATCTTAACCAACGGCCCCAAAGCCGCAGAACTCCGCCACTTGCAACAAGACGACACCGACTCACGCCGCGTAACCAAGCGCGACTACGACGAAATAGCGGTCGCCCATGCGGCCCTCCGAAAACGGAAAAAGTGAGCCAGTTCATTAGTTTGCACAAGATGCATTATTGTGCTAATGTATAATTGTATTAAGTAAATACAAAACACAATATGGCAAATAGTGAACGATACAGTGCGCCACAGGCGTATCGGCTGGTGTCCGACGAAACGCCACAAGTTGCCCAGCTATTCAATGCAGCCGACTACGGCCAGATCCTACAAAAAGGGTGGCTTGATCAGTTCTATCGTGATCCGCAGTCGGGCGAAGATGCCTTGAGACATATCCTTGTTGGCGAGGTAAAACATGGCGAACATGGCACGTATTCCACGGGTTTTCATCATGAACCATCAGGCCGGATGCTATGGGATAAAAAGGATGCTGAGGGCAAGGTGGTTGCTTCGCCCACATATGTTGATCGGAATCACGAGGGCGCAGGGGAAGGGAAATATGCCGAATATCCATACGAACCCTATGTAGGGAAGGTAGCGGTGGGTGGCGTACGTAAATTTATAGTGCAGAGAAACGCCGACGGCACGCCCAGCGGTTTAACGCCCGCAAAGACCGATATGTTTCCAAAAGAGTTTGATCCATATATGGTCGTAAAGGCAACCGTAGAGGCCCGCGACAAACGTAATCGCGAAAAAGATAAACTTATCGTGAATGCGAACGGCGTCAAAGTTATTAGAACGGAAGGTACGTTTCCCTTAGTTGACGGAACGCCCATGCGCATACGGCTCATTTTAGATGCAGACACTGGAAAAATAAAAACAGCAATGCCCGTAATAACCAACAAACCGGGCCTTATGAAGCTCTCGCAGGAAGAGGCGGACAGACATGCTTTCGGAGTGTAATAATTGTAAATACATACCTTTTGTGCTAATATATGCTTTATGAGTTCTCCAGTAGTTGGTGAAGTATTGGCGGCAGAAGTGGCTTTTGGCCGCTTCGTCGATGCGCTAGGTGATGAAATTATTGTGCAGGCACTGCACGAAGCGAGTGTCGCTGCGGATCAGGGTGATGTAGGCATAGACTTTACTGATGCCCAGTCTGAAGACGAAGACGGTTTTGAGACGCAACCCCCTACGTTATATGCCAAAGTAGTGGGCCGAGAGGCAATACATTTTGCATTCATCGGCGAAGAACAGCAGGACTGTTATAACCTACCCGTGTCACAGGTGGAAGCGATATTATCTGCCCGCGCGTATGACGCCGCTATGCAGGCCGTGCAACTGCCCAGCCCGCGTAGTCCCTTAGACGACATTTTATAATCTAGCCCGGTTTATTGCTCGCTAAATATTGCGTGTACCAGCTGTATTGTTTGCCGAAGAATGTGGCAATGAGCTCGGTCGCCAGACCTGCTGTTTTGCGTTCGATATCTTGCAGGGGGTTGTATTCTACGACATCTACACCAACGACATTGCAGTGCTCGCCGATGTACTGGGCGATGGCCGCGATTTCGCGGTAGGTAAGTCCTTTTTGGTTCGGCATGCCCGCGCCGGGTGCATACAATGCATCGATGGCGTCTAAGTCTAAACTAACCCATATGTTGTCGACTTGTTTTGTAAGTGTATCTATTAGAGGAAAAAGCGGCCCGAGCCCCTGGCTTAATAGGTCAAACATCGTAAATGTCGCCAGTTTCTCGCGTCTCATAAGGTCAACTTCGGCTTGGTCTAGGTCGCAGCCGCCAATGTGCAGCAAATGCTTTGGCTGTACTTTTATATGTTTACCATGCACATGGGATAGCTCAGGAGCACCAAAGCCCATAAGTGACGCCAGGTGCATGCCATGGATATTACCCGTTAACGATGTCTCGTCGGTGTTCATGTCGCCATGAGCGTCAAAATAAATGAGGCCAATGTTACCTGCAAGGGCAGTGGAGGCACCAGAGACGGCGCCAAGGCATACAGAGTGGTCGCCGCCCAAGACAAGCGCTTTCTCGCCCTTGTCCATAAGGCGTTCAGTATGTGCAGCAATCGCCTCGTTGACGCGCACGACTTCCTCTAAATGACGCATTTTTGGATTGCCGACTGGCACTGCGGTGCGGGGCTTGCACGATACGTCGCCTAGGTCATTCACCTGCAAGCCGGTACTCTCGAGTTTTTGTACCAACCCCTGGTACCGAAAAGCGCTTGGCCCCATGTCGACACCTAAATTTTCGGCCCCCAGGTCTAGTGGCGCGCCTAGTACATTGAGCGTTGTGTGTTGCAAAGTCATATCTAAATTGTATCACTCGTAGAATTGTCTATGCGCCCTTGACGCTCTGTTGGCGCTTGGTTATAGTGAGTGCTGATGCGTTAGCACTCTGAAACCTTAAGTGCTAACGTTCTACGTTTTGTTAGATCTAACGAGGAGGAATAACACGATAATGAGCGTGAACATACAACCCTTAGCAGACTACGTGGTGGCCGAACCAGAAGAGGCACCCACAAAAACCGCCAGCGGCCTGTACTTGCCGGAAAAATCTGCCGAAAAGCCCAAAATAGCCAAAGTGGTGGTTGTAGGTCCGGCCGTACGCGACGTAAAGGCAGGAGCACGTATCCTGTACAAGAGCTATAGCCCAACCGAGGTAAAAGTAGACGGCAAAGACTACCTGCTTGTTAAAGAAGAAGACATACTAGCTACGCTTAAATGACGGCATACACCGTCATCCCGGACTTGATCCGGGATCTAATGTGAAGCAATAACTGGATTCCCACCTACGCGGGAATGACGATAAGGAGAAACGAATGGCAAAAAAAGTATTCTACGACGACGATGCTCGCAAGCGCGTACTCGGCGGAGCACAAATTTTATACAACGCGGTTAAAACGACCATGGGGCCCAAAGGCCGTAACGTGGTTATTGGTAAGGGCTACGGCGCCCCGACTGTTACGCACGACGGTGTAACAGTAGCCAAAGGGGTAGAAATTGCCGATGTCGACGACGAAACCCTAGGCTACAAAGTTGGCGCCGAGCTGATTAAACAAGCCGCCAGCAAGATGAATGACGTTGCGGGTGATGGCACTACAACCGTAACGGTACTGACCTACCACATCTTAAACGAAGCCAACAAGCTGATCGCCGCCGGCCACAACCCCATGCTACTCCGCAAGGGTCTGGAAGCAGCAGCCCAAGAGGTTATCGCCAAGCTCGACGGTATGCGTGAGGACATTCAGGGCAAGAAGAACCGGATTGCCGAAGTAGCGACTATTAGCGCTGGTGATTCACAAATTGGCGACCTGATTGCTGACGTTATGGACAAGGTAGGCCGCGAAGGCGTGGTAACGGTCGAGGAAGGCCAGGGCCTGACGCTCGAAAGCGAAGTCGTAGAGGGCTTTACCTTTGACCGCGGGTTTGTAAGCCCATACATGGTAACCGACACTGCCCGTATGGAGGCGGTATACACCAAGCCAGCTATTTTAGTAACCGATAAAAAGATTACTTCTATCCAGGAATTTTTGCCCATTCTGGAGAAGCTTGCGCAATCCGGCAAGAAAGACCTGGTTATTATTGCCGAAGATGTCGAAGGCGAAGCTCTTGGCACGCTTATCTTAAACCGACTCAAGGGTGTCTTTAACACTGTTGCCGTTAAAGCGCCGTCGTTTGGTGACCGCCGCAAAGACATTTTGGACGACATTGCCATTTTGACCGGCGCGACAGTTATTAGTGAAGAGCGGGGCATTACATTCGATAACGCTGAACTAAGCATGATCGGCTCGGCCCGCAAGGTTATTGTTGGTAAAGACGGTACGACGATTATCGAAGGCGGTGGCGCACCAAGCGACATCACCGCACGCATTAAGCAGCTTAGTGCCCAAGCCCAAGCTGGTGGCAGCGACTACGACAAAGAGCAGCTAGAGAGCCGCCGTGCCGCATTAAGCGGTAAAGTAGCCGTTATTAAAGTTGGTGGCGCTACCGAAACCGAAATTGAGGAAAAGAAATTTAGGGTAGACGATGCTGTTGCCGCTGTAAAAGCCGCTTTGGCCGAAGGTATTGTGCCTGGTGGTGGTGTAACGCTTATTAACCTGCTGCCTGCAGACAATACTAAAAAGGTTGCCGATGACACATCGGTTGTTGCTGGGCAGGACCTGTTGTACCGTGCGCTGCAGCAGCCGTTCCGTATTTTGTTGGAAAACGCTGGCCTCAACCCGGACGAATGGTTGCCGCAAGTACGCGCTGCCAAGCCTGGCCATGGCGTAAATGTGAACGATCCGGCTAAGCTTGTCGACCTTAAGGCTGCCGGCGTTGTAGACCCTGCGCGGGTAACTAAAGAGGCGCTTTTGAATGCCGTATCTATTGCTGGCACAAGCATTACTATGGGCGCGCTCGTGGTTGATGTACCAGAGAAGAAAGAAGCTGCCCCAGCGCCAGATATGGGTGGCATGGGGATGATGTAAGGAGGGGTAAAAAACCTCCTTGTACGTGCCCGACGTCTGGTACAATAAAAGCAAACAAACATGCATGGAAAAAAGACCGAGCGATATGCTCGGTCTTTTTCTGTGGCAGGGGGTAGAACTACTAGCTGCGTGATGCCTGGGTGGTGTATGCGCCGCGCCGGCTAAAATCGTTTGCATACGTGCCCCGGCCTTGCTGTACTACGGCGGCAATAGGCGACGGTGTAGGGGCGGCAACTGCTGTTGGTGCGGGTAGGGCAGGCGTTGCAATGTTGGCTGGCGCGGGTTGCGTAGGAGTAAGTACGGCTGGTTGATCGTGCCGCACTGGTGTTACGCGCGCGGGCCTGTAGCGTGGCCGGAATGTTTGCTGCGGCACTGGCACGCGTGCTGATTCCAGTGGTGCGCCAGCTGGTTTTGCTGGGCGCTGTGCTTGTACGTGTGTAGTGGCCTGGGGCTTTTTGTCGGGGCGAGGCCGAGACCGGCGAACAGTGTGCGTGCCGCTCATGCGTGCTACGCGTTCAGCCTGCAGCTTGGCATCTTCGGCCCTTAGTGCTGCAACATGCCGCGCCCGACGGCGCCGCAACGGGCCCATTGGGATAAAGCTGGGAATGCTGAGTAAATGCATACGTATGTTGTTTGTTTTTTAAGCGTCTGACGAATCGGTGGCGGTAGCGCTCCCTTGACCTTGTTGGGTAAAGTAATTAATTTCGTTAATGATGTCTAGTAAGGCTTGCGCACGCACTTTTTCGTCACCAATTTGTTGGGCTGCTTCGTAGGCATCTTTAATAAGGCCTTGGTTGTCGGAGGCTTGAATCATCATCATGGTAGTGCGGAATTTATCTTCTGGCGATTGGTCGAGGTGGCCAATAAGTGGAGATAATTGCTGAAGTGCTTGTTGTTTAATGCCGAGTAAATCTTCGGGCACTGCCACGCCTGCGGTAGGGCTTGGTTCGGGAGTAGAGACAGCCGGAGCGGTGGGTAGATCTGGCGGAACGTCTGGTTCGGCAGGTGCGGGCAAAAAGGCCGGAGTATCGATTGCCGGTGCCGGGGCACTGGCAACAGCTTGGTCAGCAGGTACGCCTGCCGCGCTTACGCCTGTGTCTTCTGCTGGTTGAGCAGCATCACGCCCTCCGAACATATCTTTCCCCCTACAATACTATTGGTATGGTATGCTATGAACCAATTATAGCACAAGCCTTTTGGCAAAAATTACAGTACGATAGGTACATATGCTAGACGATTTAAAATACATTCATCAAAAAGACGCGCATGATGCTTTGGGCATTGTGAGTAAACAGGCCGATCAACTGCGCTTGCCAATGCAACTGAAGGGAGTAGCCGATTTTGGTACGGTTTCTTCTGTTGTATATGCAGGCATGGGCGGTTCTGCACTCGCTGGCCTGCTGTTGCACACGTGGCCGGGGCTACCCGTGCCGTTCGAACTGGTGCGCGACTATACCCTCCCAGCGTATGTGGGCAAGGATACCCTGTGTATTATTGCCAGCTACTCGGGTAACACCGAGGAAGCTTTAAGTGCGCTATCTGACGCCGAACAAAAGGGTGCGCGTATTGCCATTATCGCCAGCGGCGGCAAACTGGAAGAGCTGGCAACTCAAAAGCACTATCCATTTGCAGCACTCCCCAAAGTAGATCAGCCCCGGTATTGTATGCTGGCCAATTTTAAAGCGCTGCTTGTGCTGTTAGAGACTGCCGGACTATTGCATACAGAAACGGTGCAGCCGGAAATCGTGGCCGCTGCCGATTTTGTAGAGCAGGCAATACAAGCCTGGTTACCCACAATCCCTACCGCACGTAACCCAGCCAAACAGCTGGCACAAGAATTGCTTGGCAAATCGGTCGTTATATACGGCGGCCCCAACCAATATCCTGCTGCTTATAAATGGAAGATTAGTATCAACGAAAATGCCAAGCAAATAGCGTGGACGGGGCAGTTGCCGGAATTTAACCACAACGAGTTTTTGGGCTGGACCGAGCAACCTATAGACAAGCCATATGCAGTTGTAGACCTACGGAGCGACCTAGAACACCCCCGCGTCCAGAAGCGGTTTGTAGTAAGTGCCCGCATGCTGTCGGGCAAACGCCCGGAGCCCCTGATGGTAGAAGCGCAGGGTGATTCCGTGCTTGAACACTTATTGTGGACCATTGCCTACGGCGATTTTGTCAGTATCTACTTGGGCCTGCTGAACGGGCTAAACCCAGCCCCGGTAGAGCTAGTTGAAGCGTTCAAAAGGGAAATGGCCGCGTAGCGCCCATAACAGAGTATTCTAGACGATAGAGCCATTGCTTATTTATCATTATTATGGTATGATAATGCGTTATGGTCGTTAACTGTGACCCACAAATGCCCGATCGTGTGGCTGAGGCTGTACTCTCCGGCAACTTGCAATATCCGCAAGCCGGGTGGGGTATTGCCGTATTCGGCGGTCGCGCGGCGATGGACGAACTAGTAGCGGGTACGGCGGAATGGCGCTCGATAGTGTTTGCCACGCCAACCGACGAACAGCGTGCCGCACAGCTAAAAGCCGTTGGGCGTGCCCACAAGGCGTTTGATATAGCATACAGACATGTCGATGACCCTGGCGCAGTGATGCCAAAAGTATTTGATTCCAAGCGTCTGGATGGGCTTGCTACAAGTTTCATATGGCCGTTTACGCGCGTGGTAGCTGACTATGCGGCACTAGTAGACCCAAAAATCGAGCAAATTCCGCGGGATGTCGGCGTGTATGTCGACCCCAAGACCGTGCCTAACTACGAACACCTGCGGCGCCTAAAATACCAGGCCATGGATGCATTCGTCGGCCCGTACGCTGGGGATGCAGCGCAGCGACCCGAGGCATTAGCCCTGCATGGGTTATATACGGCAGCACACGAGATAATGAACCACCGCGATTCGGCTGTGGGCGAGCTGGCAAACCAACGTATGCCGTTCATACGGCTCATACACATCGCCGGCAAACATTCGGTGACACGCTGCGATGCGTATGCTGCGCTGTGCGACGTGAATGATAAGCTTACGGGAATGATTGCCGATGGCGTATGGGAAGCAGTACCGGATATCCGAAAACAAACCGGTGCACGGTTGCCTGACCAGGCCGTAGAACGCTTTGTCGAGATAATGATCCGTAAAAGTACGGATCAAGATCAAAACCAAGACGGCTAGGGCGGTCCTACGTGCGTACGAGGACAATCCTCGGTTATATTAGGCAAGGTAGATCTAGCATGGTTTAAGCTCATCTGCAGTTTAGTGCTTATAATAGTGGTTATGAGATTACTTGTAGTCGAGGACGAAGAAAAGATTGCCCGCAGCCTAGAGAAAGGCCTGGCGGCCGAGGGCTACATTGTTGATGTTGCTGCCAACAGTGACAGCGCCGAAACGTTAATGCACGCCAATAGCTACGACCTGGTGCTTTTGGACTGGATGATTCCTGGCGACCGCGACGGGCCGGCGCTTACGAAAAATTGGCGAGTTCAGGGCATGCAGGTACCGATATTAATGCTGACCGCCCGGACGACTATCGGCGACCGCGTACAAGGTTTAGATGCTGGCGCCGACGATTACCTACCTAAACCATTTTCGTTTGATGAGCTGTTAGCGCGGGTTCGAGCGCTACTGCGCCGCCCTAAAGCAAGTACGGGCAATATTTTTACGTCCGCTGGCCTAAGTTTGGATGTGGTGGCGAAAGAAGTATCGGTAAACGGCAAGTCCGTGCATCTGACAGCCAAAGAATTTCAGCTGCTTGAATACTTATTGCGCTACAAGCGCGAGGTTATTAGTAAAGATCAATTATTAGACCATGTATGGTCAGACGAAACCCGCGTACAGCATAATACCGTGGAGACATTTGTGGCAAACCTGCGCAAGAAGATTGGCGACAACATAATTCATACGGTACGGGGGCATGGGTACAAAGTTAACTAGGGGTATGTTTAAGTCGGCACGGTTGCAGCTGACGTTTTTTTATTTGCTTGTGCTGGTAGGTTTTAGCCTGATTGTAACCACTAGTATACGTATTCTTGCCGAGCGCGAATATTTGCAGTCTAATATGGTGCAGCGTGGCGAATTGCACGATTTTATTGTGCATTGGACCGACTGGGCAACGGGCCGGCCAGACAGCAGTACGTTTATAGACATGCAAGAGGCGCAGGCGGCATTGGTGCGCCAGCGGCTGAACCAAGAACTGTTCGTTATTAATATGGTGGCCTTGGTTGGTGGCGGCATGTTGAGTTACTGGTTTGCCGGCCGTACACTTCGACCCATAGAGGAAGCGCACGAGACACAGGCCCGTTTTGCGGCCGATGCCAGCCACGAGCTGCGTACGCCACTCACGAATCTGCGGCTAGAAAACGAAGTATTTTTGCGCCAAAAACACTTTACCGAAACCGATGCCCGCGAGCTGATTAACAGTAATCTCGAGGAAGTGCAGCGGCTAGAAGGATTGTCGAGCAACCTACTGGCGCTAACGCAGTATGCGCAGACGCCGCTCGACCTAAAACCTGCCTCGGTTAAACGGATTGCTCGCGACGCTATGAAATCGGTGCAGCACTTGGCAGATACCCGCGGCATTGTCATCGCAACTGATATTACCCCTCGCAAGATACAATGCCAGTCTGAAAGTATGGTGCAGCTACTGGGCATTTTGTTGGACAACGCCATAAAATACGGGCCCGAAAAAGGCGTAATCACCATTGGCGGCCGTAAGCAGGACCGGGGCAGTTACGCGCTGTGGGTGCAAGACGAAGGCCCGGGTATTGCCAAAGCAGATATGCCGTACATCTTCGACCGGCTGTACCGCGGCGACAAGGCGCGCAACACCAAGGCAGGCGGCTATGGCCTCGGGCTGTCGTTAGCGCGGGCAATCGCCAAGGCCAATGATGCGACCCTTACCGTGGGCAATGCAAAGCCGCATGGTGCCCGGTTTACCATGATCGTTCCCTTGGCGAGATAGCACAACTGATATAATACAAGATGGTATGAAGCAATACGTATCCCAGTACATGCGCCTTGGGCTTACCCTTGGTGTGTCAAGTGTGGTAAGTGTCGGGTTTTTTATAGTCGGTATGTTTTTAAATCGATCTGGCGAGCTGTGGTATCTTAACTGGAACTTAGTGTTAGCCTGGGTTCCTCTAGGCCTTATAGTACTGTTGTCCTACGATCTGCGCCGCGAGCGGTGGTCGAGCTGGCGGGCACTCACGTTAACCATGGCATTCGTGGCTTTTTTGCCTAATACGTTCTACCTAATGACGGACGTAATCCATTTGCAGGAGGCGCCACGCGTTGATCTTATGTTTGACGTGGCTATGTTTATGTCGTTTGTATTGAACGGCTGTGCACTGGGTTTTATAAGCGTGTATCTGTTGCATCAAGAGCTAGCTACACGTCTCAGGCGCACGTATACATGGCTGGTTGTTGCGGGCATATTGCTGGTAACGAGCTTTGCCATTTATATCGGGCGCGAACTACGGTGGAACACGTGGGACATTTTGGTAAACCCGGCGAGTATATTGTTCCAGATATCAGAGAGCTTGCTGCACCCTACTGACCACCCGGAAGTGTTTAGTATTACCTTCAGTTTTTTTGTACTCATAAGTAGCCTCTATGCAGTTGTATGGTCTGCCGCCCGGGCCTTGCAGCAGCAAAAAACACTATAGTAGTGTACAATTACCGCTGATGGAACAGATACAGCAGACGTTAGCACGCGTTATTCACGATTTATTTGATGTAGACATGCAGCCGGTGTTAACACGACCAGACCCGCAGTTTGGCGACTACGCAACGAATGTCGCCCTCCAACTTGCCGGTCACCTTAAGGGCAATCCGCGTGACATCGCGAGTCAAGTTGCTGAAGCATTAAAAGAACAGACCGCCGAGGACATTAAAGATGTTGATGTAGCTGGCCCCGGGTTTATAAATATAACCCTGAGTGATAGCCTACTGGCGGCCCAGGTGCATGAGGCGCCAACCCACAAGCCGCAGACATATGCCGGGCAGAAGGTTGTGGCTGAATACTCAGACCCAAATCCGTTTAAGGTCCTGCATGCCGGCCATTTCTATACGAGTGTTGTAGGTTATGCGTTGTCGAATATTATGGCGGCTGCCGGTGCAACCGTGCACCGTGTTAACTTTGGGGGCGATGTTGGCCTGCATGTCGGTAAGACTATGTGGGCAATGTTGCGTGATCTTGGTGGCGAGTATCCGGAAAAACTTGCAGATATTCCCGAACATGAGCGCGCTGCATGGATGACAAAGGCATATATAGCCGGCACTGCTGCCTACGAAGAAGACGAGACTGCTAAAGCCGAAATTATTACCCTGAATAAACAAGTATATACGTTGTTCGAGACGAACGATCACGATTCGCCCTTTGCGCACATATATTGGACTTGCCGGCAGTGGAGTTACGATTACTTTAACGCGTTTTATGAGCGCATTGGTACGCCGTTCGAAAAGTACTACCCCGAAAGCGAAGTGGCAGGGCTTGGCCTGCGTACGGTGCGTGAACAACTTGCCAAAGGTGTTTTTAAAGAAAGTGACGGCGCCGTCGTGTTCGAGGGCGAGTCATATGGCCTGCACACACGAGTATTTATTAACTCGCACGGCATTCCGACCTATGAGGCAAAAGATGTAGGCCTTATTATGCGCAAGCATGAGGACTATCATTTTGACCGCTCAGTTATTATTACCGGCAATGAACAAGAGCAGTACATGGCAGTTGTACTGAAGGCCGTAGAGCAGTTCGCTCCTGAGCTTGCATCAGCGACAACGCATTTTACGCACGGCTTAGTGAAGCTAAAAGGCGGTGTAAAAATGAGTTCACGAAAGGGCAATATTTTGCGTGCTCTTGATGTGCTCAATGCGGCACATGCGGCGAATAAGCAGGCAACTGGCAGGGAAGACGACGAGCAGGCCGTGCTCGGTGCCATTAAATACGCATTTCTAAAGCAGCGCCTCGGCCCGGACCTTATATACGACCCCGAGGAATCGGTCTCGCTAGAGGGCAATAGCGGTCCCTACCTGCAATATGCCCACGCCCGGGCGCGCAGCATATTGCGCAAGGCACCTGCTGCCGCTAGTGAACTGCACGACTTTGATGCTAGCGAACGTATGCTCGCCGTCAAGGTAACTGAATACCCGGACGTGCTCGCGCGGGCGGCAACGGAAATGATGCCCCATTATATTTGTACGTATTTGTATGAACTTGCCCAAATTTTTAACCGTTTTTACGAAAACGCCAAGGTAGTTGGCGACCCACGCGAAGCTACACGCCTAACGCTCGTGCGAACCTATGCCGATATTCTAAAAGACGGCTTAGGCTTGGTGGGCATTGCTGCGCCGGATAAAATGTAGCCGGCCTTTTAAGAACAGTCGATTAACCGGCAGGGGTTTTAAGAGCATGGATGATACCGGCTGTTACTTGTAGTTCGTGTAGCGTTTCCTGAAAAGCGTCATCTACATACATAGCTCGTAGCGGTCCATAGCGATCATGGATGTGCTCATTTACGCCCAAGGCTGTTTCGGCATCTACAACATCGGACGTCAGGATGAACAGTGCGGCAGCCTCGGCGATTTCTTGCTCCTTTTCAAACCGTTGATCGAAATGTAATAAGTCGTCTCTGGAGCGTTTCCATGTATTTTGCGCGGCAATGTGTATGAATCGTTTTTCTATATCTTGTACGGCTACTTCATGCACGTGACGTTCGATGCCATCTGGTCCGACCGCATACTGCTCTTCGACGGTGCGAATGCGTTGTACCCGGCTGTCCAGTACCATGCGGGACTCAAAATCACGCGCCGCCTGCTCAATCGTTACGTCAGGAAGATTGGCGGGCGATACGTATTGTCCGGCAAATATAATGCGCGCATTGAGTATTTTTTGCGCTAGGCCGGGCATGCGGCGAAAACTAATCCTTTGCATCCAATGGGCTTCGCTACCCGTGCACAACATGTCGCCACCTGAAACTTTCATGCTGCAATGGTAGTATGCGCAATCTAGGCAGTCAAACACCTTATATGGTGGGGAGACGGAAAGTGGTACCATAGAACTACAATGGCACAAGCAGAAAAGCCAAAACCAACCGAAGAAGAACGCCAGCGCGAAGTAAAAGAGGTTGCAACCAAGTTCCGCAGCTTTAGCGCTACCGAAAAAGCGGAGGTCTTAAACCGTGTAGCTACCCGCCAAGTAAGCAAACAGTTGGGCGGCTTCGCCGACTTTATCCGCGAACAAGGGGTTATTGGCGTAGGTATCGGTTTGGTACTCGGTATCCAAATGAAAGCCGTCGTCGATACTATCATGTCAAGTCTCGTAAACCCGCTTACCCAGTTATTTTTACCCGGGCAAGAGCGTTTAAGCTCTAAGACGCGCGAGGTGACGTTTCATGGCGATACAGTCTCTATTGGCTGGGGTGCGGTGGTGTATGCCATTTTGACATTCCTTATTGTTGCCCTCATTGTCTATATTGCCTACAAAATGCTGCGCCTCGATAAATTAGCCAAGAAAAAAGACGTTGTACCGGTACCGAAGAGCAATAAAAGTAAGTAAGCCGGACGTTAAATAGTATTGTCATAGACATATGTTTATGCCATAAATAATGTACTATGAAGATTCCGGCGCAACTTAAGGCGGTGGCTGAAGGTGCATATCGTTTTGCCTGGGAATTCACAGAGGGCAGGTTACCCCCTGCGCAGTACGAACTGTTTGCTCATTTATACCTAGGCGCCCAAGCCGTACTGGGGGGATGTGAAATGTTTGCTGTGGAGGCTCCTATAAGCCCTGCCGAACAAAGGTTTATTAGAAATGCAGCACGGCTTGCGCTTGCACCGCCGCCAGCGTTTTCTGATCCTACCGCTCAGAGCCACAACCTTGCTTTACACGAAAGGCATCTAGGCACAAAGAAATACCTTACCGCTGACAACTCAACACACTTTGATCTTGCGTGTCAGAAAGTTGCCAATAATTTAATGCCAAGCGTAGCGTATTCGGGGCTTGTGGTGGAGAACTCTGCCTTTGGCCGTAAAGGGGCGGGATTTGTAAGCGATAGAGAGCGTTTCCCAGCAAAAGGTATTGCCAACGAAGTGTTCGGCATAACGACAGGGGCGCTTATGCAACAAAGCTATGCTCGCAGAATGGGCGAGGCGGTAAGCACAGCAGCATATCATCACTATAACAAGGGAGTCGTAGGTGGTTTTTTGACACACCGTCACCAGCCAACGGCGATTACTAACCTGGCGCTTGTGTACAGTGTGAGCGCTGTGGCACGCTCAAGGCTACTAGCTGAAAAAGCAGGCGAGATGTTCCGGCCCAGTCTGGCTGAGGCATACCATATACGCCGCATTGGCGAGCTCGTGGCAACAAATGGACGTGCAGGCCCCCATGGGAACGAGCTGCATCCTCGTTTCTTTCAGGCGGGCGTGGGTATTGGGGAATCGTTTGGCCACTATACACAGCGCGGCTCCCTAAGCTACCTGGCCGACACCACGTCTTTTTATGAAGATACCATACCGTTTATGCCGCCCATGTTTTCGGGGAAGCCAGATCCATCCGGTTCGATGTAGCCTTGGTCTGGTATGCTGTACATATGATTGACCCTAAAACTATTATTCCCACGAAACTTTTGTGGGTAGACCTCGAAATGACAGGCCTTGATTCTAAAAAAGATGTTATTTTAGAAATCGCTGCCGAAGTCACTGACTTTACCTTTAAGACTTTGGCAAGTTACGAAGCGGTTATTAAGCACCCCGACGCGGTACTGCACGGTATGGGGGAGTGGACTACGCGCCAGCACGGCCTTAGCGGCTTAACCGAGCGAGTACGCACCGAGGGTAGGCCAGAGCAAGATGTTATACACGAGCTGGTCGGTTTTATTACAGCGCAATTTGGGGACGAACCAGCAGTACTTGCCGGTAACTCTATTCATAATGATCGCATTTTTATAAAGCAATGGTGGCCCGAGGTTGACGCGCTCTTACACTACCGCATGCTTGACGTTACTTCGTTTAAGATTGTAATGCAGGGCAAGTATGGCGTAACTTTTGATAAGAACGATGCCCACCGCGCTTTCGATGATATTCAGGCGTCGATTGCTGAACTGCAGTATTACCTGGAATATTTTAAGAAACAACCTTAGCCCCCTCATTGCATGGCGCTTTCGCCTCATGCCGCTCCTCGTCATCCTGAACTCGATTCAGGATCCAGTTAATAAGATGGTTCCTTTAGCGTAAATTACTAAGGACTTTTTATTTCTTTACTGGGTTCCCGCCTTCGCGGGAATGACGAGCTAAGTGTATATGTGTTGCCTGGTCGTAGAGCTGGGATGACGCGTTGGCGCCAGTGGCTTGCGGTAGTGATGGTTGTTTGTGTATAATAGGACATGAATACTTAGGTTTGTAAATATTTATGCGCATTGTGTTATTTGATCTAGACCATACGCTGTTTGCTGCGGACGACGTGCTGCATGCAGGTGCTAACGAGCTACTGCCGATACTCCGGCGGCTTGACATGACGCTTATTGGCCTTAGCAGCCGCGACCACAAGGTTATTGTGCGGCTTGAAGATGCGGGCATTCGCCATTTTTTTAGCGAGGTATTATGCAGCGACCAGCACCGAACACCCAAGGAATCGAGTGGCGTGTATCATGTGTTGTCTAAGGTAGGTGGCGCACCGCACCATGCCGTGCTGGTAAGCCATGCGCATGCGGATATTTTACTGGGCAAAGATGTTGGCGTGCGTAAGACTATTGGCGTGAGCCATAGTGCAGAGCACAAAAATGCGCACCCCCTGTTGGATGCCGGCGCCGACCATGTCGTAGCCGACCTGCCATCGGTGCTTGACGTGGTAGAGTAGAATTATATGATGCCGTCGCACAAAGAACTAGAACAGTACATACTGAGCATGCCGAACACACGCCTGGAGTACCCGTTTGGCGAGGAAGTTGCTGTATATAAAACGGGCGACAAAATGTTTGCACTGGTAAAAGAGGGGACTAACCCGATCAGCATTAGCCTAAAGTGTGATCCGCTGCTTGCCCAAACGCTGCGCGAAAAATACGAGAGTGTTATGCCTGGCTACCACCTCAATAAAAAACACTGGAATACTATTGTTATGAGCGGTCAGTTAAGCTGGCCTGAGGTGCAAGACCTTATCCGTCACTCGTATCTGTTGGTTGCACCGGAAGCTGCTTAATAATCATTTGGGTCTGTTCGTAGTGTTTGTTTAGGAGGTCTTTTTCGGTTTTGCCTAAGGCATGACCATGTGCGGTTTTAATCTCTTTAGCGTAGTCGGTTAGTTCGCTGGTCATTATGTCTTGGTAGGTGGAATCGAACGTACTGGTTTGCTTGGCGCGCGTTAGGCGTGTGTCGGTTGTTTTGCTGCGTTTGCCAACATATAGCTTAGGATTTATACCGCCATGTTTTGCCATAAATTTGGTAATTTCTTGCCGCTGGGTCAGGACGACTAAGTTGGCCGTAACCATTGTGTTGCGCATAGTCTGGTCGCTGCTTTTATCACCCATGTCGGCCAGACGGGCGACTTCGGTTTCGGTTTGGGTAAGGCCAATAAGTTCCCCAGTGTTTGTCTTGTCGCCGAATAGTATTTTTTGGACCGCGCTGGCGGCAGCGAGTAGTACAACCAAGCCGCCGATTACCAAAATAATGCGTACGACCATTGGGTTAGATAGCGGGCCGGATGAAAACCTACTACTCCGCGGCACTTTGCCCGGTTTGCCCGGGTTCATAATGAAATCGTAATTGCCGCCGGATGAAGGAGGCGATGCGCCGCCGCCAAAGGTCGGGGGCGGGACCTGCTCTGGATTCATACCAGTATTTAACCATATTATGCTAGTGGTCTGGAAGGTTCAGTAGTTGCTTCTGCTAATGGATACATTTTATGATCTTGGTATGTCTGTAGTGCGGGCAGAAGGCATTGGGGCCGAGCGTTCCTTACCAGGTATTCGTACGGTGCGGCTTGATATTGCAGAAATCCTAGCGCATACGGATCCTTTTGCGCCGGTAGCGCCCCGGATATTCGATATTGAGGCAATTGGTTTTTGCCCATATCGTTGCGGCTTTTGTTATGGGCCAGAACACGCTATCAAGGGCGAGCTGAACGCTGAATCCCTTGCCGATATATCAGTATTATTTACGTCGCTCGGAACGGAACGATTTGTGGTCACAGGTGGGGAGCCACTTTTACGCCGGGATATCGGTACTATCATCGACAATATACCGCAGGCGCATTCGGACTCCTGCGAAGCGCCAGTGGGTGTGACGTTATCGACTACTGGCTACGGACTACTTACGAAGCACACAGGTGTTTTAGAAAGCCTGAATAAGCGGCGAGTATCCGAAGTTGGCCTGCCGGTGCACGGCCATAATTCTGAACTGCACAACATGATGATGCCGACAATTAATACTGCTAATGACAATAATCAAAGTTTGTTCCAGTCCATCGAGGTATTGCTTGCCAACCAAATGCAGTACCCAAATATTTTATCCAAGCTGCGTACCGTCGCCACTAGCCTGAATCAAAATCATCTTCATTTAATACCTGACATGTTGGCTCGCCACGGTGTAGATTTAGCCAGAATTGCCTGGAAGGTGTATCAAGTTAATGATTTTATAGGGCCGCGTTTAGATGCTATTACTACTGATCACTGGCAGCTTGGCAATCGACGCTTTGCACTAGTTGCGGATTATTTACACAGGCATTTCGACAGCTGGTTTCAATCTGTCGATTGCCAGCCGGCTACTGATTCGGCCGAGCGCTATATGTTTCTGAGCCCCCGGGGTGTATTGCGAGTGATCAAAGCGGACAATTATGGCAATCCGGAAGAGGTGGAAGTCGGCAACCTTGTAACAGATCCTCTGCAAACCATGGAGAAATTGACTCATTTTGACTATTTACCCATGAGGAACATAGCAGATAGTGCTTTACGCCAGCTGTTGGTATATGAGCAGTGTCGGTGATCGGGTCCCTAGCGAACAGATACCATAGGGGATACAATGAGGCCATATGGATGCGGTAGAGGAAATTAAAAGTCGCTTAAGTATCGAGGACGTCGTGAGCCAATATGTGGAGCTAAAGCGTGCTGGCCGCAATTTTAAGGGCCTCAGCCCCTTCGGTAATGAACGTACGCCGAGCTTTATGGTTAGTCCGGAAAAGCAAATTTGGCATGATTTTTCGTCTGGCAAGGGCGGTAACATGTTCAGCTTTGTTATGGAAATGGAAGGTTTGGATTTTAAGGGTGCCCTGGAGTTGCTCGCCAGAAAAGCCGGGGTCGACTTAGACCAATACCGTAAAGCTAGTGGTCCGTCGGGAAAGGACAAAGAGAGGCTGTATTCCGAGCTTGAACTAGCGGCAAAATTCTACCAAGCGCAGCTAGTAAATCAGACGGCCGTTGACTACATAGCAAAGAAGCGTAAGTTTACGAGAGCAACAGTGAAGGAATGGCTTCTTGGGTATAGCCCCAATGAAGGGGCTGCGCTATCAACGTTCCTGTCCAAAAGGAAATTCTCAGCTGAGGAGATAGAGAAAGCTGGCCTGGGGTCTCAGCGCTATGGTCGCCCGAGGGACATGTTCCGTGGAAGAATTATGATTCCATTGCAAGATCCGCAGGGAAGAGTTATTGGTTTCACTGCTCGTTTACTAGTAGACGATCCCGACGCTCCAAAATATATTAATACACCCCAAACGGTTTTATATGATAAGTCTCGTCATGTCTTTGGCTTACATCTTGCTAAAGAAGCTATACGTAAAGCAAAGTATGTCGTGATTGCAGAGGGGAACTTGGATGTAATCTCAAGCCATCAGGCGGGTGTGCGCCACGTTGTGGCTACTGCTGGTACTGCTTTGACAGAACAGCATTTAAAGGCGCTGAGCCGTTTTACTGACGACATTAGACTCTGTTTTGACGCCGACAGTGCGGGCATGAATGCAACAGAACGGGCAATTCCTATTGCTAATAAAGTTGGCGTTTCGCTCAGTATTATTACGATCCCAAGCGGTAAAGATCCTGATGAGCTTATTAAGCAAGACGTATCTTTGTGGCAGGAAACAATTGAGAAAAAAGAAGATGTCCTTGACTGGCTTATTAGCAGGTACGCTTCTTTATCTGACCTGACGAGTGAAAAAGGTCGACGAGAATTTAGAAATGCGGTACTGAATTCGCTGCAAAGGCTAGAAAATTCCGGCGAGCAAGCACATTATGCCGACAGGATTGCTAAAATTCTTAATTATCCATCATCTGATGCAATTATGGATGAGCTGAAGCTCATGAAGCGAGGTCAGAAAACATATGCCCCTACTACGAAGGCCGTAAAAAGGATACCGTCACGTGATGAGAAAGAGCTGAATGATTATCGCAAGCTTCAAAATGGCTTACTGTCTATAGTATTCATGCATCCAGCGATGCGCACTGGAGTGACTAATCTGAAACCATTTATGTTGCCGGACAAAGATGCGCAGAGCTTGCTACTGTTTTTGCAAGATAACCCTGATTTCGCCGGGGAGGCGTCCGAGGTTGAGTCTTTGCGTCCAATTGCTGACTATGTTAAAATAGTATCATTATTGTTTGAAGAGCTGTATCAGGACCTCGAGACCCAAGAGCTTCGTTACGAAGCCGCTCGATTGCAGGGAACACTGATAGACCGATTTGTAAAAACGCAAAAACAACGTATTGTGCGCGAAATGCAACATGCAGATGAAGCCCGCACAAACGAACTGCTAGAGATCGCAAAAAAATTAGATGACGTACTAAAAGCCTATAAGGGAGGTGCATAACGCATGCCGAAAGCCACAAAGAAACCAACTGCCGACACAAAAACCGATTTAGAACAGGTCAAAAAAGACCTTGTTGCCAAAGCTAAAAAGGCAGGCGCCATTGACCAACGCGATATTACTGCCGCTATTCCCGACGCGCCCGAAAACGCCGATATTTTGGATAAGTTGTACACCGAGCTAGCTGACATGAATGTCCAGGTAACGACCTCGGCTGTACCGGTAGATGACGAGCCCGTCGAAATGAGCGACGAATGGGTCGCCGAAGACGGCGAAGAGGTTATAACCGAAGACCAACACTATCTGGACGATATAGCCGACGACAGCGTGCGGCTGTACCTGCGTGAAATTGGTAAGATCCCGCTACTGAACGCCGAAGAAGAACTAGCCCTGGCAAAGCGCGTTGTTGCCGGCGATAAAGACGCCAAAGACAAAATGGCCGAGGCGAACATGCGCCTTGTTGTGTCTATCGCGAAGCGCTATGTAGGGCGTGGTTTGGACTTATTGGACTTAATTCAAGAAGGCAATACCGGCCTACTACGCGCTGTCGAAAAGTTCGACCCGGACAAGGGCTTCAAGTTTAGTACCTATGCCACCTGGTGGATTCGCCAGGCTATTACGCGTGCCATTGCCGACCAAGCCCGTACAATTCGTATTCCAGTACACATGGTAGAAACAATCAACAAACTGCTCCGTACGCAACGGCGCTTAACCCAAGAGCTGAACCGCGAGCCTACCAACGAAGAAATTGCCGCAGCCATGGAAATCGAAGTCGACAAGGTAGAGCATATTATGAAGATTAAGCAGGACATTTCCTCGCTCGACGCTTCTATACGCGATGACGAGGAAGAATCGGTACTGGCCGACTTTATTGAAGACGAAGACACTATAAGCCCGGAGGAGTCTGCAACCAACCAGCTGTTAAAAGAGCAGGTTAAAGACATGCTGGCGGCCTTAACCGAGCGCGAGCAAAAGATTATTAAGCTGCGTTTTGGCCTGGAAGATGGCAAGCAGCATACGCTAGAAGAAGTAGGCCAAGAATTTAGCGTGACCCGCGAACGTATCCGCCAAATCGAAGCGAAAGCTTTAGCCAAACTCCGCAAACACAAAGACGCCCGCAAACTCCACGACTACATCAAGTGAGCCTAGGCCTCACTTTCGTCATCCCGGACTAGATCCGGGATCCAATCAATAAGTCCTTCCTTTTTCCTTCATCACCCATACTATTGCCTACGTCAGTAGCTTCAATGTTACTTTTTTGTACCGAACGTAGGCTGCGGACTGGTGGTGGGGCTGATGTCTTATATGTGTTATCGACAACATAGCTTGTATGTGTGGGGAGTGTTTCGTACTATTCGCGCATCAAAGTAACAGGAATGCTCGGAGGGTACCCATGAACATTGCTATTGTGCCGCAAGCTAACGTAACGGTTCTGAACGAGGTTGCCCCGATTGTTATGTATGCCCTGGCGTTTGTATTGGCCCTGGGCGGTGTGTGGGCGGTAGCGGTTGCACAGTGCGGATGGGGACATGTGAACTTTACGCAGGTGGATATTTGGAAGGGTCAAGTAAAGATCCAGTGCCGGTAGCGTAAGAAGAGTGCGTGCTTTTTTACACCCCGATTTGCAGCTACGGGGTACGACGCTGCGCGATACGCGACTGGATGCCAGTTATGTGTTAACGCCCGATGCTGCTTGGGTAATTGCGCAGCTAGGGCGGGAAAGCCGTACGGCTGTGCTTGCTGAACGGATTGTGCGACTAAAAGGCATTTCGCAGGCCGAAGCAACGACTGCTGTATATAGTACATGCGGGCAGCTTGGCCGTTTTGGCGGTTTGGACATTAGGCTGCACGCGCGCGATATAGGGCCGCGTTTATTTATATCTACGCGGTGGCGTGTCCGTCATCCCATGACGCTATTCGGCTATGCACGGAGTATGCTGCGAGCGTACGGTTGGCTATGCAGTATATGTACTGGCTTACTTTTGTTGGCCAGTGTTGCTATGGGTGGTACGTACATGTGGTCCATGCTGCTGTTGCTGGGCGTGGTTGCGTCGTGTGCGGTGCACGAAGCAGGGCATGCGGTGGCGGCCATGCGGATGCGCGTTCCTGCGGTGCTATTGTCTAGTGTCGGATACATGGCACTCATGTATCACCGTATCAGCCGGCGGAGTACCCAGCTCATCGCGCTTGCGGGGCCCTTGAGTGTTGTGTTTGTGGCTGCTATAGGAGTAATGCTATGCGATCAAGTACTCGTGCGCGTAGCGTTTTTGAGTATCGCGGGGCTGCATGCGCTGTGTTTATTGCCAATTTGCGCAGATGGCAATAGTATTTGGAGGCCATGAACCCACCAATAGGTCTACCAGTTTTACCCCTGTTGCTATACAATAGGAAGGAATGAAGCGCGGCTTGCATATTATTGGTGTAGCTGGTACCAATGGTTCTGGCAAAGATACAATTGGGCATTTGTTGGCTGCGCACCACATGTACTGGTTTATATCGGTAACCGAAGTCTTGCGCGATGAGTGCCGTAAGCGCGGCTTGCCCGTAGAACGCGAACATTTGCGTGATATTAGTGCAGAGTGGCGCCGTGAATATGGCTACGGCGTGCTTGTCGATAAGGCGATTGATGCATTTAATGCCCTGCCTGATAAAAAGCAATACCGAGGTGTGGTTATGGCCTCGCTACGCAACCCACACGAAGCAGACCGGGTACACGAACTGGACGGTACTGTCCTGTGGGCTGATGCCGACCCAGAGGTTCGCTACAAGCGTATACAGGCGAATGCTGTGTACCGTGGTCGAGCAGGTGAGGATGCAAAAACGTACGAGCAATTCCTAGCCGAAGAAGCGGCCGAAATGCATGCTCCTAAAGGTGCCGACGAAGCTACTCTGGACATGGCGTCGGTTAAGGAACGTAGTGATGCTTTTGTAAGAAACAATTCCAGCGATATGGATGAGTTTGAGGCTGACTTATTGGCTGCACTTGGCCTTAAGAGGGTGTAGGGGCCTGAAATATGGACGCGTCGCTTTCTGCCGCTGCCTTCAAAAAGCGGCTTACCGGATATAAACAGCGCATTGACGACGATATCGCCGCCTACGCAGCGCGGTTGCACGATGCTACCGCCAAGGAATATGGCAGGGATGTCCTAGAAGCCGAAACCGCCGTATTCTTAGATGTGCTGCAACGTGGTGGTAAGCGTATTCGTGGGGCGCTTACTATTGTGGGCTACGAAATGTGCGGTGGCACTAATACAAGTATGATCACGCAGGTGGCTCGAGCCATAGAAATGCTGCACACGTACATTTTAATGATTGATGACATTCAGGATCGATCGACACTCCGCCGTGGCAAGCCGACGGCTCATGAAATTATTGCCACCTACCACAAACAGCACCACCTAAAAGGCGATAGCGCCCATACCGGCATGAGTCTGGCACTTATGTCGGCCATTGCCGGCGGCCACGCCGCACAAGCGCTGCTAGCAAATTTGGACGCGGATGCCGAGGCTCGTTTGAAGGCTATCAGCATATCGAACCGCACGCTTGTTATAACTGCCCACGGCCAAACACTCGACATTATGAACGAGCTTGTTGCCCGGCCGAGTACCGAAAACATAGAACGGGTGCTGGAGTGGAAGACGGCCCTCTACACCATTATCAATCCGCTGCATGTCGGTATGGTGCTGGCCGGTGCCGATTGCAGCGCAACAGATGCTATTACACCGTTTGGCATGCATGCTGGTAAGGCGTTCCAAATTACCGATGACCTATTGGGCATTTTTGGCGACCAGAAAGAATTGGGCAAGGTGCCTGGTGACGACATTCGTGAAGGCAAGGGTACGCTACTTGTTGCCTATGCGCTGCAGCACGCTTTACCTAAAGATCGTTTGTTTTTGGAAACATGTTTAGGTAGCCAGGTAAATGCGTCGCAGCTGGCCGAGTGCCGGGAAATTATGGAGCGCAGTGGCGCTGCCGCCTACGCCCGCAAGACAGCCAACAGGCACATTGCGCAGGCGCTCGACGCACTCGAGGCGGGCAAACAGCATTGGAGCGCGGATGGCACGGCGTTTTTAACACATCTGGCTCGCGCACTCGCCGATAGGGTTAATTAGCTATGGATAAGGTTGAGGATACGATATTTAAGAACGGCAGCGCCACTTATTATTGGAGTTCGCAGCTATTTCCGCGCGAAGTCAGGCACGATGTACTGAGGCTATATAGTTTTTTGCGTGTAGCCGACGATTATGTAGATGCCCGTCCGGCGCAACCGCATCATTTTGCGCTGCTGCATAGAGCCTGGGATCACGCCAAGAACGACCCACATTTTATAAGCGCGCCCGAGCCGGATGATACCGTTGACGAACGCGTTATAAAAAATATAGTCGGCCTGACCCGCACGCATGGATTTGATATCGCATGGGTAGAGGCTTTTTGGAATGCCATGCAGGCCGATCTAGATGCCGCGCAGTACCAAGAACTTGATGACGTATTAGGGTATGTGCATGGGTCGGCAGAAGTTGTGGGTCTAATGATGGTTAAAATTATGGGTCTTACACCCGCCTCGTACCAAACGGCCATGTTGCAGGGTAGGGCCATGCAGTGGATCAACTTTATACGGGATATTCAGGAAGATACCGAGATGGGGCGTTGTTATTTTCCGCGCGCCGATTTTTCGGACTGTGGTCTAGTGTCGCTAAACGAGGCAGAAGCGCGCAAGAACCCGGCTGCGTTTAGGCGCTTAGTACGTCTAGAACTAAACCGCTATAAAAGCTGGCAGAACGAAGCTCGCCAGGGATTCGGTTTTGTGCCCGGCTTGCTGAGGCCGGCTCTTAAAACTGCCGTGGATATGTACGATTGGACAGCCGCTCAAATTGCAAAAGATCCATTTATTGTACTCGAACGCCAGGTTAAACCTGCTAAAAGCCAGGTGTTCCTGCGCGGTATTCGTAATCTAGCCCCTTAGTGCTTGAGCTTCGGGCTACTTGAGGCTTCGGTGCAACGCAAGCACGGCCTCGCGGCTGTGGTGTTTGTTGCTCCAGCGCTGGAATTCGCGGATGGCGACAAAGAGCGCCATGGAGCCTACGGCGGTAACAATATCGGCAAGCGTTAATGGGGCGGTGTGGAAGTAGTTGGTAAGCCACGGATTATAAATAATATTGGCCACACAAAACAGCGACAGGGCAATGGCGACCCAAAGCGACTTGTTATGTAGTTGGTAGCGGGTAAACAAGCCGTGCTCGCTGCGACGCAGGAGTACATTGGCTAGTAAGCACAACACGAGTGTCAGGTACGTAAGCGCTGTAGCCTGAAAATGCAGGGCGCTGTCGGTTGCAACGGTATTGGCGTGTACGCCGTGGCGGGTAAAGAACCATAGGTAGTTCATAAATGTCAGGCCACCAATAAGTAGGCCGGACCAGGCAAGGTCGGCTACGCTATTCACGTTTAAAATATGGTGTTTGGGGTTTCTGGCTTCCTCGCGCATTAAGTCGCGGTCGGCGCGGTCGCCACCCAGCGCGGCAATGGGGAATAGCTCGGCAATAATGTCGATGGCTAGTATTTGCAACACCGTTAAAGCAAGGGGAATGCCCGCAATGGTCGCTCCGGCTAAACTCATAAGGTTCACCATAAGCTCGGCGGC
This sequence comes from Saccharimonadales bacterium (SeqCode), assembly GCA_035480575.1. Taxonomy (GTDB): domain Bacteria; phylum Patescibacteriota; class Saccharimonadia; order Saccharimonadales; family UBA4665; genus PMNU01. Next base: position 122,398 of record DATIHR010000023.1, read on the forward strand.
GTTATTGGTAAACGAGCAAATAGTGGCTTTTTTGATGTTCTGGAAGATGACCCGTCCTTCTTGTACGGCTCCGACAAGGGTATTAAAGCTATCGTCTAGCAGTATAATTTCGGCTGCCTGTTTGGCGACATCGGTACCGGTAATGCCCATGGCAACGCCTATATCTGCCCGTTTGAGTGCTGGCGCGTCGTTAATGCCGTCGCCGGTAACAGCCACTACTTTGCCACTGTCTTGTACGAGGCCAACAATGCGCAATTTATCTTCCGGCGAAACGCGCGAGAATATAACACCGCCGCGTGCTGCAAGTTCTAGGACGCGGGCGTCGCTCAGGGCTTCAAGCTCTTCGCCGGTAACAACAATAATATCTTTGGGGTCATCGGTTAATTTGGCACGTACGGCAATAGCCTTGGCAGTAACGGCGTAGTCGCCGGTAATAATCGACACCTTAATGTTAGCGCGCCGGGCGACTTCCATGGCGGCAGGCACTTCTGCCCGCAAGGGGTCAATCATAGACACCATGCCCAGCCATACTAAATTGTCCTCTATATCGTCCATGTGCATTTTTTGTACGTCGGCACCTTTTGGTAGTACACGGTAGGCGAGTCCAAGGTTGCGCATAGCGGTTAGCGCTTTTTGCTCGTTGTGGTGCAACAGGTAATCGCGCTCAGCGGCGTGGAGTGGGCGGACAGTGCCATGGTCCCATATGTGTGTGCATCGTTCGAGTACGTTTTCAGGTGCGCCTTTTACAAATACATAGGGCTCTTTGTGTAGGCCGTACATGCGTATGGAGCTCATGCGTTTTCGGGCGGCATCGAACCCAAATTCACGCAGCTCGGGGTAAGTGTGTTCTAAAAAACCAGTGTTAATGCCGGCTTTCTGGGCCAAAGCTACTACTGCACCCTCGGTAGGGTCGCCTAGTACGTACCAACTAGCGTGGTCTTCGTCTGGCGGGTTTACCCGGGCGTTGCTGGCAAGCGCTCCGGTAATAAAAAAGAGCTCTAGGTCTTGCAACTTGTCGTCGTTTAGCGCGTTGTGGTCGGCGTTTTTAATGTCGCCCTCTGGCTCGTAGCCTTTGCCGGTTACAAAGTAGGTAGCGCGCCCAATAAGCAGTTCCTCTACCGTCATTTGGTTTTGGGTGAGCGTGCCGGTTTTATCGGTGCAGATAATGCTGGTGGCGCCCAGTGTTTCTACCGCGGAGAGTTTTTTAACCAGCGCCTTGGCTTTGGCCAACTTTCCGGCTGCCCGTGCAAGCGATGTGCTAATGGCCGCCGGCAAGCCGTTGGGTATCAGCGCGCAGGCAATGCCTATGGCAAACAGTAGTGCGTCCTTAAAGGGAAGACCACTGTTAATGGCAACAGGCAGCAGAATAAGGCACAGAATGATGGTGCCCTGGGTCACTTTGCCGGCAATATTGTTCATTTCTTTTTGCAAAGGGCTGGCTTGCCGGGCGGTCGCTTCGCTTAATGACGCAATGCGCCCGAGCTCGGTTTGCATGCCGGTGCCAATAACTACGCCCATGCCGTGGCCCGCCGCAACGGTCGTGCCCATAAATAGCAGGTTTTGGCGGGCTGCCAAGGGCACCGGGCCACTTATGGCATGGGTAAACTTGCGTGTCGGGTTACTTTCGCCGGTTAGTGCAAAGTCGTTCGTGCTTAACACGTCTTTAGTAAGTACGCGCAGGTCAGCAGGCACCGAATTGCCCTCTTCTACGTACACCACATCGCCCACAACCAGTTCTGCCGACGGTACTGGTATTTGTTTGCCACCGCGCATTGTAACGGCCTCTGGTACCACTAATTTCTCTAGCGACGCCATAAGCCGGCCGGCTTTAAACTCCTGCAAAAAACCGATAGTCGTGTTAAAGACTGCTAGAACGAACAGCACTGCAGACGTTCGGGGGTCGTCCAGGTACCACGCGATAAAGCTACTGGCAAGCAGCAAGATAATCATGAGGTCTTTGAATTGCTGCAGATACAAAAGCCATACCGGATTTTTGCGGTGCGACGTAATGACATTAGGCCCGTCCCGTTCCAACCGTTTAGCGGCCTCGGTAGTGGTAAGCCCGTGTTGGCGCGATTCTAGCTGGCGCAGCGTTTGCTCGCCGCTTATACGGTAATAATCTAATGGAGCGTCATCGGACGGTGGCTGCATACATATGCATTATAGCTGTTCTATTTTACAGACGCGATGCGTACGTATTACGCTACCAAGTACCATGTCGACAACAGAGAACCGATACCCACCAGATGCATTGCAGTCCGAAGACAGCACGATCCTCGAACGTACTGTAAAAACAGCCGCTCTTGCACCATTGGCGGCCGTGGCTATGCGCAATGGCCAAGAGGTACGGGCGTACAATTCTGGTATTGAAACGTCGAGCGACAAGGAAGACACGCGGGAGGATATGGCGGCTGCCACGGCGGACCTGGACGCGGCTGTTGTTGGTGGCGACGATCTTCGGACCTATATGAATCAGGTAGGTAAGACACCACTACTGACCAAAGAAAAAGTGGTCGAGCTTGCTCAGCGCATAGAGGCCGGATTGTACGCCCAGGAGTTTTTGGACGAGGCCGAGCAAGCTAAAAGAGAGGTATCGTTGTCCGATCGACGTGATTTAGCCTCTATAGCAGTCGATGGCGAACGTGCAAAGAATCATTTATTAGAGGCAAACCTACGATTAGTCATTAGTATCGCCAAGCGGTATACGGGCAGGGGTTTGTCGTATCTGGATCTTATTCAGGAGGGCAACCTAGGGTTGATCCGTGCCGTAGAAAAATTTGATTACAAAAAAGGCTATACAATTAGTACGTACGCTACGTGGTGGATTCGTCAGGCAGTTACGCGCGCTTTGCATGAGCAGAGCCGAGCGGTGCGGTTGCCGATTCATAAAGCAGAGGAGCTTGACCGCGTTAGGCGCGCGCGCCGCGAACTGACGCAAGATTTGGGCCGCGAACCGACGCGGCAAGAAGTAGCGTGGGAGCTAGATGTCCCGATCGAGCAGGTAACACAGATTGAGTTGGACGCTCGTAGCACTGTCAGCCTTGACCAGTCTGTCGGCGATGAGAGCGACAAACAGATGCATGATTATGTCGCTGACCCAGAATCTAATAGGGCAGTCGATAACGTTGTGGCTGGTTCGCTGTGCGACGAGCTAGAACGCGTGCTCCATACGTTTACCGACCGCGAAGCAGGGTTTATCCGGCTTCGTTTTGGCCTTGGAGGTGGCAAGCCCAGAACAGTGCAGGAGGTAGCGTCCATATATGGCCTCACCCCGGTACAAGCCCGCGCCATAGATGCGCGAACGATGGCCAAGTTATACCACCCCTCACGCTCAGCAACCCTACACGAATTTTTGCGCTAGATGTGCGTACAGGCCAGCCCTCCCTGTATACTGGTTGCATGAGTAAGCGACTGGTGGTTATTGACGGCAAGAGTGTGTTTTACCGCGGGTACTATGCCATGCCGAATTTAAGCACCAAAGATGGTCGACCGACCGGCGGTGTGTATGGTTTTGCGGTTATGGCGCTCGAGATCGTTAAAAAACTTCGCCCCGATTACGTCTGCGTAGCTTGGGATAAGCGCCACACCAATATCCGCTCTCGGCTCAAGCTGTACCCACAATACAAAGCCGGCCGCAAACCCGCCCCCGAAGATTTTTATGAACAGGTCGACATATTGCACGAGCTGCTGCAGGCTCTGGAATGGCCCCTCTACGAGTTAGATGATTACGAGGCGGACGATCTTATGGCGACCTTTGCCAAACAAGCAGGCAGAAAGGGTATCGAGACATACTTGGTAACGAGCGACCTGGACGTACTACAGTGTGTAAACACGCATACGCATATCTACACACTTAAAAAAGGCTTAAGTAATATAGAACTATTTAACGTCGCGTATTTTGAAGAAAAATACGGCGTAGGCGCTCACCAATGGGTTGATGTAAAAGCTCTTAAGGGCGATTCATCCGATAACATTCCGGGCGTGGGGGGTATTGGCGAGAAAACAGCCCTTGAACTTATTGCCAAGTACGAAACACTCGACGGTGTATATGCACATATGGACGAGCTTAAGCCGGCGTTGCAGGCCAAGCTGCAGAAAGACAAAGACATGGCGTACTTGAGTCAGAAGCTCGTTACCCTCATGGACGATGCGCCATTGCCTTTAGATTTTGACAAGGCAAAATTAGCAGATGGCGTTACGCCTGAATTCGTCGCGCTGCTTAAAAAATATGAATTCCGCACATTATTACGCCAGGCAGAGGACAGTCTTAGTAAAGAGCAGGTGGCTGCCTTAGAGGCGCCAGCTGAAAAGCTGGAGCTTGCCAAAGAAATGCCATTCGCCACCAGCGATTATGTGACTCATACACCGCATGTTGTGGCCGCCAGCCCAGACGGCCTAAGTCTGTGGGCAAGTAACAAACCTGGCGAATATAGTATTGTACCGCTTGAACAGGCGAATGGTTTGCTGGATGGCCCGCTTATTGGCCACGACCTTAAAAGCACATTCCGGGCAGCACTAGCGGTGGGCGGCACGAGCGAGGGCAGGGTGCATCACGATACGCGCATAGCCGCTTTTTTACTCAATAGCCTAGAACGTTCGCGCGAGCTGACCGACCTGCTTGACCAGCCGGTAGACACCGAGGCGCCAGGCGAGGTAATTGCCGCTATTTGGAAGGTGTACGATCTCCAAGTTGCGGAATTGGCTAATCTACCCACGGTCGCTAAGGTTGCCCACGATATCGACTATCCTTCAATATGGCTACTCGCTACGGTAGAGCATAGGGGTATTCAGCTGAACGGCGAGTACCTCGAAGTCATGGCAAAAGAATTTGAAAAAAAGATTGGCGTTATCGAGCGCCGTATTTACGCCCAGGCCGGCCAGGAGTTTAACATTAGCAGCCCGGCGCAGCTGGGCACGATCTTGTACGAGAAGCTGGGTCTGCCTACTGCCGGTGTTAAAAAGGGCAAAACCGGCTACAGCACTGGTGCGGCAGAGCTAATCAAGCTCAAGACTCTGCACCCTATAGCCGAGGCAATTTTGGAGTACCGCGAGTTTACGAAACTCAAAAGTACCTATTTAGATACGTTGCCCAAGCTGGTAGATGCAGACGGCAAGCTGCACACGACATACGACCTAGACGTGGCGGCAACCGGCCGATTAAGCTCGCGTGATCCTAACTTGCAAAACATTCCTACCCGTACCGAAATTGGCAATGCCATCCGCCGGGCATTCGTACCTGCACCTGGCAATGTGTTCGTGAGTGCCGACTACAACCAATTCGAGTTGCGCCTGAGTGCCGTTATGGCGAACGATACCGAGCTTATAGAAGATTTTAATAAAGACGTGGATGTGCACACTAAGACTGCCGCCCAAGTATATAGCGTGCCCATGGACCAAGTAGATAAAGACATGCGCCGCCGCGCCAAAGTAGTGAACTTTGGTATTCTGTACGGCATGAGCCCGCACGGCTTAAGCGCGGCTACTGGTATGACGTTTGTCGAGGCCAAGCAGTTTATAGACCGCTATTTTGAACTGCGCAAACCCATTCGTACCTATATAGACACCATTGTAGAGATTGGCCGTAAGCAGGGCTACGTCGAAACCATTTTTGGTCGCCGCCGGCCGACACCTGACCTTACCAGTAGTAATTTCGCCGTACGTGAAGCTGCTAAGCGTGCAGCCATGAACATGCCCATTCAGGGCACCGAGGCTGACCTCATGAAGCTGGCAATGCTCGCCGCCGAGAAGAACCTGGAAGGGCTAGGTAAACAGCTCTTGCAGGTCCACGATAGCATTTTGGTAGAAACTCCCAAAGAAAATGCCGAACAAGTAGGCCAAATTTTAAAAGATACGATGGAGCACATCCACAAGCTGCCCGTAAAGTTGGCAGTAGACGTTAAGACAGGACCTACGTGGGGCGACCTATAAGTCAGTAATCTTCAGAGGCCGTCATGTAGTTGCCGGTAGTCTGGTAGTTAGTGTTATAGACTTTAGGAACGTATGTTCCAGCACTAAAGTCGGATACGAGTTGGGCTAGATTACTACTGGTATTATCGTAGAGCGAGCGTTCAGTGGAGGTTAGCTGCTCGTTGTCTGTGGCAACGATTCTGGCCAGCAGGTCTGTAATCCACCTGTACCTATTGGTAATCGTGCCTTGGTTTTTAAATTCACGAAGAATAGATCCGTGCGCGTTATCTGCGGTGATTATTCCCAGGTGGACGGGCAGTATGTCATTCGGGGCTACTATTCTGCTTAAATCTCTGCCTGTTACAACCCGAACAGGTGCGTACCCATTTGGGGTAAATCCATACATATGGAAGTGGCTGGATCTGGCCGGGTCATCTTTATGGATTCGCATATTCGTTTGCGGTGGCGACGGCAGGCCATACACCCCTGATTGTTCACCGGGGCGGAGGAGTAATGTTAGGGCGATAGCGTAGTGTAGGCTTTCGCGCGTACGCGGTTCTATGCTTTGTAAGACATAACTTGGGCCGGCTGCGTCGCTGATGATCCGGCCAAGGTTGCGCGTGCTGATTGCGCGTGTTTTGTCCGGTATCGATTCGCCACGAGCACGAGCTGCTACTACTCCCCACATGGCAACCGCTGTTCTAGAGCGATAATACCGGAACGTGTCGGCTGTAGCTAGTTCCTTATTGTCTACGTTGCGCTGTAAAGCATCGCGGGCTGCAGGCAGCAGCGCTGCCGTCTCGGCATTTGGTTCTTCGTAGAGCACATCACTCAATACTTCCCATGCGCCATCCTCAAGTGTTCCCGGTGTGGCGGCTGGGTCGGCGGCAAGTGCCTCCATGTGTTGTTGCCAGCTAGCGGAGTCGAGTGCCATCTTACCGAGTAAATATAGAGTTTTTTGGTGAGTTGTCAATGATTACAAACAAGTAGTGTATTTCGGTAAAGGATAGTACCATAAAGGATATGGCAGACCAGCAGTATTCTGAAGTACTGAACGAGCAAGGGCATAAGACCGGTCAAGTTATGGAGCGCCAAATGGTGCACGCCCAGCAGTTGTGGCACGAGATTGTTAATGTCTGGATTATGAATAACCAGGGGCAGGTGCTGCTGCAGCTTCGGTCGCCAAAGGTAGAACTGAACCCAGGGGTTTGGGATGTTGCCGTTGGTACCCACGTAAAACCTAGCGAAGACCCGTTTACAGCCGCTATCCGCTGCGTCGCCGATGAACTAGGCATTGCTATCGAGCGTGACGAATTACGTCACTTATTTAACATTCAAACCGCCAATCCATTGCCGAATGATGAGTTTCACAAAGTGCTGGGTCATGTGTTTTTGTTGAAGCGTGATATTAATCTGGACGACATTGCGTTTAACCCCGATAAAGTAACCGAACTTGTTTGGGAATCGCTCCTTGATGTCATTAACGATATCGGTAGTGAAACGCCGGCCAAAAAATACTACCCACGCCAGGGTAACTACTATCCCCAGCTGTTCGACGCGCTCCAAGCGCAAACAAGCATGTAGTACTTGAAATTATTGCGCTTATGTGGTAATATCTACATATCCTTTTTAAGGTGTTAGGTAACGAAACTATGCGATATTTTCTAGGATTTTTGGTAGCGATTGGGCTAATTATTTTGGTCATCATTTTGGTTGTCCGTGCGCTTGGCGGCGGTAATCATAACCAGACAGCCACGCCTCAGACGGTATTATCCGATTATGCTGACACTGCTACGGTCATGCGATTAAGCATCGACGACAACGTCAATGCCGACGAAAACCACTACACGGTCCGTATTAACGTCGGTCGCGACGAAAAGTCGGTAGAAGTTGTTAAGGGTTACCAGGGCAAGGTAGTATCCAGCCAAAGCTTTGGTAATAATCAAGAAGCCTACACCGTATTCTTGCGGGCCCTAGAATTCCAGGGCTACACCAAGGGCGACACCGATCCGGCAAAGGCTGACGAACGGGGTATGTGCCCGACAAACAGGCGCTACATTTACGAAATTATTAGCCCCGGTGGCGCCGACGTTCAGCGGCTCTGGAATAGCGAATGTAAGGTAGGCACGTTCGAGGGTAATGGTTCGGTTATCCGTACCCTGTTCCGTGAACAAATACCTAACTACCGTACCCTTGTTAAGGGTACGGGCATCAGCTAGGTATCTAGCCGATCCTAAAGACGAGTCGTTTGTTGGTGTTGGCAATTGCTTGCAGGGCAGGTAACCGCATACGCAAGGTGTTCGCTAGCGAGGCGCTCTGTACGGTAATTACTAAGGCATTGCCCTGAATGCCAACGCTCGATTCGACGTTGAATTCATCGGCAATATAGCGTTTAATTGCCACAATTTCTTCGGGTTCTTTAGGGCTGTACCGACTTAGTAAGTCGTGAAGGCTGTCCATATCTGTAGTATACAGGTAATACCACTGCTTGACTCTTAACACGTATAGTATTACACTAATGTTAGCTTTTTCACCGCTTTAATGTTATGACTGTTGTCATTGAAATACCAGTTCGGATCGATAGCCCCCAGCAAGGAGCAGTGACCGAGACCCCTCTATCTGATTCGGCTATATGGAGTACGGCATATCGTGCGCTTGGCAATTATGGTTTTTGTTTGTCGTGCGCAAGTGGTGCAAGCGCCGAAGCGGTAGCGCGGACTACTGAACTTGCTCGCAATAATGTGCTCGCAAGTAGCCTGCAAGTTCCAGAAGACATGAAACGTCAAAACGGAATCACGTTTGCTAACTGCGCGCACGAAGTTCGTGCGTATCGCGAGCGCCGGGCGCGGAAAGTACCTGTATCTGACGATCCGAGGATTGTCGAGGGAGAGCGGGAGCAGTACAGGTCATTCTCATCCATACTCCTGGCCGGTGACGAATTAGTACATGCGCCGGACTACGCAGTGCTGCCAGTAGATGACGAAGCGGCGGTCATTATCCATGGTGCGCTTCGTATGGCAGCCAATCATGACTACGCCGATCTTGCCACTAACCTTGAGGCGGCAGACGTGCTTCGCAACGGCATACATGTACTACGGTCAACCGTCAGCGTAGCAGCGTAGTATAGTAAGGCCATGCCGGAATTACCCGAGGTAGAGACGATTCGTATTGGCCTGGGCACCCTGTTGCCCGGGCGGACTATTGCGTCCGAGACGCACGATTGGCCTAAGGGGTTTCCGAACGCCAAAGCAGACGTTGCGAATTTTTTGATTGGCGCGACCATTACGACGGTGCGCCGCCGCGCCAAAGTGCTTATTATTGATCTAAACACTACTTATTCGCTCATTATTCACCTTAAAATGACCGGCCAGTTGGTGTTTAGGAGTGGTACGGACCGTTTTGGGGCAGGCCACCCGAACGACAGCCTAGTGGGCGAACTGCCCGATAAGTCGACGCGCGTAATACTTACGTTCGAAGGCGGCAGTCAGCTATTTTTTAACGACCAGCGTAAATTTGGCTGGATGCGCCTGCTGCCAACATCAGAACTAACTAACCTCGATTTTTTTAAAACGGTCGGCCCCGAGCCACTGGCCGACAATTTTACCGCTAACGATTTTATAGCCTGTATTCGCCGCCGGCAACGCAGCATGATAAAGCCAGTGCTATTAGATCAGACTATTGTCGCCGGTATTGGTAATATATATGCCGACGAAAGTTTATGGGGCGCCAAAACACACCCTGAAACGCGCGTGCATGCCCTGACAGATCAGGCGCTACGTCGGCTGTATACCGAACTACAAGCCGTCCTGCGATTATCCATAGAAAAGGGCGGTAGTACCGACCGTAATTACGTGAGTACCGAGGGTAAGCGGGGTAGTTACCTAAGCTTTGCGCGTGCCTTCCGGCGCGAGGGCCAACCGTGCCCACGCTGCGGCACGACTATTGTAAAACTGCGGGTTGCCGGCCGTGGTACGCACATATGCCCCCACTGTCAGAAATTGCCTAAGTAGACGCATTATTATATTCTGTATTTTTATGAGTGTGTACCCAGAGAGTCCCCACTTGTTTATTGCATAGGCAGCAACCTATGCAGAGACAACGGATGCCAATACGATGAGTGCTGTTTACGACCACCTTGGTCGTAATGCCATTCATGGTCTGCAGCGTTTTTTTGAAGATCAATCATCTCGGAATAATACACGCACGTATCGCCAGTGGGTCGATACAATGGATGAACCTACGAGTCTTTTTGTAGAAGCGAACGCCGTCTCGTTGGCGGCGTTCTCGGACTACGAAGAGCCGTACATGCACTTACAAGCCGAACTAAAACAGTACCCCCGCAAGCGGGAACACCCTGCCTGGATTGGTACTGGCTTTGTGTCGGCAGCTTATAGACTGGGTGATGATAGTGTTGTGCGTCTCAAACGCCGGAATGCCCGCGCCGGCCTGCGGGCCGAAGAGATTGGCATATATGCGGGTAGTCTGCTACCCGGGAGTGGTATTGAAGACGTAGAGCAATTACAGGCTCACTCGTATCATCGGGGTGTGACCGTGTCGCAGTACGAGCAGGGTAAGCGCATGGGCCAGTTACGAGCCGAGGACGTGCCTAAAATAACTGAGCTAACTATAGCACGCGGTCTTACGGCAATTGATGAGCTCAATGCGCAAGAACTCCGGCTTGACCCTAAGTTTGGCAACATACTGCTCCGGCCAGATGGTGTACTGAAGTTTTTAGACTATAACGCGCTGTGGGACACGCGGCATATACCGGAATCTGACGCTGCATACCTAGGGAAGTTACTGGCATATGGCGGTGTGTACCCGTGTAAGCTAGAAACCGAAGCCGACTTCGCCCGCCTGGCAGCTGCTGAAACGTCTCGCTTACCTTTGATCGTCATGTATAAGCGTGTTGTTGCGGAGCGCTACGACGACGAACGGCTTGTCCAGGGTGCTCAGCAACTTGTCGATGATAGCGCGCGTCGGATAGCGCAGTGCACTAATGCCACCTGGGTCATGCGGCGCAGGCTGGATATCCGTTATCATAACAAACCACTTGTCATCAATCCCGTTCCGCGGGAAATGCTCGATACGTTTTAAACCGTTGCTATGTGCTTTGGTAAGTCTTGCAGCTTGCCGTGTAGCACGATAGGCGTCATACCCTTGATCTCTTCTTCGAATGGCGAATTTTCGGGTAGTTCGTTCAGAATAAAAATCGGTTTATTTAGGTGGAAGGCTAGGGCCATTTCCATGAGGACATTGGCACCTATGTAGTTTGGTTTTCCGTTTTTTTCGAAGTTGACAATTAAAACACTATCGCCGGCAGCGACTTTGTCGAAGTGCCCATGCATAAGCTTGGCCTTTTTGTGGTAATCGCCGTCGTCTTCGTACCAGGTTTTGTAGTGGGTGACGTCGTAGTCGTTCTTTCGCTTCATTTCGTGCGCCATATCCGGAACTACCGCATTAACGCCCATTTTCTTGAGTTTTTCTTGCAGGTCTACTACCTGACGGTAGAAACTTGCGCTCGAGCAAATAGTAACAACATGATCTTCTAGAGTGGAAAAGTTATTCATAACCTTTAGATGGTATCATACTAAACGATGATAGTGACGTTAACGGGGGCAAATAATTTTGCACTGCAAGCAGCGCTGCGTAAGCGGGTGGCTGATTTTATCGTTGCCCACACCGACATGGCGGTCGAGCGTTACGACGGCGATGAAGCCAGTGCCGGGCGCATGCGGGAAAGTCTGGCGAGCATGCCATTTTTAACCGAGCGCAAGCTTGTTATTTTGCGAGAGCCGGGCAAGCAAAAAGCTTTTAGCGAGCACATTGCCGATATTATCAAAGAAGTTGCCGACACTACCGATGTCATTATTGTAGAACCAAAGCTAGACAAACGACTTGGCTATTACAAAACGCTCAAAAAGGCGACCGATTTTATAGAGCATGCCGAGCTCGATGCACAAGGGCTAGCCCGCTGGGCAGCGGACTATGCAAAAGCAGCGGGCGGCAGCCTGAGCACTGCCGATGCACGACTGCTTATTGACCGCGTAGGCGTTAACCAACAGCTTGTGCAGCAAGAGTTGGATAAACTGCTGGCCTACGACCCAGCTGTAACCAAAAAAACTGTCGAGCTATTAACCGATTCGCTGCCGCAAAGTACGGTATTCGAACTGTTAGAGGCGGCGTTTGGGGGTAATAGTAAGCGCGCGCTCATGCTCTACCGCGAGCAACGAGCATTAAAGGTAGAGCCGCAGGCTATTATCGCCATGTTGGCCTGGCAACTGCATATTTTGGCGGTTATTAAAACAGCAACGGGCAGGGCAGACGCAGAGATTGCCGCGCAAGCTAAACTGAATCCATACGTCGTACGCAAAACGCAAACGCTCGCGCGTAGCATCCCGCTGCCGCGCTTAAAGCAAAACGTCCAAGAATTATTAGACTTAGACCGGCGGCTTAAAACAACTGCTCTAAACGCCGACGAAGCGCTACAGTTGTATCTACTCCGCCTGGCAGAGTGAGCTACCGTTACTTCTTTTTGGCGGTTGTTTTCTTAGTAGCAGGTTTCTTGGCGGCTGCCTTTTTGACTGGCGCAGCAGTAGCAGCGGTCTTGGCTGCTTTAGCAAGTTGGCGCTTTTTGCGAGCTACCTTGTTTTTGTGCAAAATGCCTTTTTTGACGGCTATGTCGAGTTCGCTTGCTGCTTTGCTTTCTAGCTTTTTGGCATCTTTGCCCGTTTTAAGGGCACTAGTAAATGCCTTGATGGCGCTTTTAAGGCTGCGCTTAGTTTTGCTGTTGCGAACGGCTGCTTTGTTAGCAACGCGGACGCGTTTTTTGGCTGACTTAATAATCGGCATGCAGAATAAACCTTATTCGTTACGTTCTTTTACATAAATATACAAGAGATGACCCTCGTTGTAAAGAGTCATCATCTGTTACCATTAACAAGTATAGCAATGCCTGTTACCATAGAGGTAAAGAAAGGGGTCTGTTACCTATGCCCGAACCCAAAAAAACGCTCAAGAAGGTATACGAAAACGATGGACAGGACCGCCTATTACCTCGGGTCAGCCTGGCCATTTTTAACCGGCCACGCCTAGCGGCAATAGTGTGGTTATGCCTCACAGTATTCGGGATAGTCAGCTACACGACACTGCTGCAGCGAGAGGGTTTCCCGAGCGTAAACATTCCGTTTTCGTTGGTAAGCGGCACCTATCTGGTAAACGATCCCGCCCGCGTAGACCGCGAAGTTGCCAAGCCCATTAGTGACATTATCTTGCAAGACAAACGCGTTAAAACCGTGCAAACGCAGTCGCGGAGTGTCTTTTATACCGCAGTTATTCAGTACAACGAAGGCGTTGACGCCGCTAAGGCTGGCAAGGAACTAGAAGCTAAAGTAAAAGCGGCCAATGTGTTGCCTAAGCCGGCAACCATTGAGGCTCAGGCTCCTAAATTTGGTTTTAGCGAGCGTGGCGACGACGGTGTTATTTCGGTCTACGCCAAAAGCCCTGGGGTATCAGAAGAGCAGCTCACGGCCGAGGGCAAGCGGGTGGCCGATTATATTGCGTCGCACCATTTTGTGTCCATAGAAAGCGTGTCCATTATTAATCCGTTCGTGTCGGGCACTAACCCGACGACCGGCCAGAACGTGCTAACCCAAACTAAGTTTGACCGTTACGGCGAGCGCAAGAACGGCGAGACATCCTTTTATGATTCCGTGGCCGTAGGCTACATGCAGAAAAAGGGAACGGATGTTATTGACCTAGACGCCAAGGTCCGTCAGGCGCTCGATGCGTACAACAATGAGCACAAGGACGGTATGTTCACGGCGGTGCTGAGTGCCAGCTATGCCCCCGATATTAAAGATCAAATCAATGAATTGCAGCAGGCACTGCTGGAAGGCTTGCTGGCCGTATTGGTTATTGGTTCGATTATTATCGCGGTGCGCGCGTCGATTATTACGGTATTGTCTATGCTGACTGTGTTATCGATAACCTTGGGCGTACTGTACGCGGTTGGCTATTCGCTTAATACAATTACGCTATTTGCACTTATTTTGTGCCTTGGTCTTATAGTCGACGACACCATCATTATGGTAGAGGCCATAGACGCCCAGCGTCGTCGTCGGAACGACCCGCGTGAAACCGTGGCCGTTGCTACTCGCAAAGTAAGCCGTGCCATGGTTGCCGCGACCAGTACGGCTATTCTGAGTTTTGCACCACTGTTGTTTGTGGGCGGCATCTTGGGCGGCTTTATCCGTGCTATACCCGTGACAGTTATTACGAGCCTTGGTGTCAGTTTGTTCGTGGCACTGTTCTTTATTCCGCTGTTCGCGCGCTACCTACTGCTTGGTAAAAAACAAATGGGTGCCAGTAACGTGCATGAGCCTGCCGCGGGCATAGAGGCAAAAATTGCCGCCTTTATTGCAGGGCCAATGTTGTGGGCGCGGAACGCCAAAAAGAGATTATTTGGTGTCGGCATTGTAGCCGTGTTGATTGGCTTTGGCTTTATCGTTGCCGCCGGCTTTTTGTTCCAAAAGGTAACGTTTAATATTTTCCCGCCCAGCAAAGATACGAACGGCATGCTGGTACAGATGGCATTTGATCCGGGTACAACGATTGACCGTGCTGAAATCGTAGCCGACCGTGCCAACGCGGTGCTCGGCGATTCGCTGGGCGAGAATTTTAAGGCGGCCTCGTACTTCGAAAGCGCTTCGGCGCAGCAGGCAACCTTGTACGTATATCTCACATCGTACAAAGACCGCGATATCTCGTCGCCCCAGCTTGTAGACGACGCAAAACAGGCGTTCCGTGGCTTCCAGGGGGCAAAGGTAACGGTTTCACAACTTGACGTTGGGCCGCCGGCTTCTAACTTTAATGTGCGCATAGAATCCGATAATCGTACGGCAGCACTGCACTTAGCCGGCGACATTAAAACGTTCCTGGCTGACCGTAAGTTGACCCGTTTGAGCGGCGAGAAAGCTACTGTCGTGGACGCAAGCGTATCCGACCCAGCGCTATTCACCCGTGATGACGGTAAAATGTACGTAGAAGTAAGCGCGTCGTTCGATGGTACCGACACTACAACGCTTGTTGGTCTAGCACAGGACGCCGTTAAAAAAGAATTTACCGCTGAAAAAGTACGCTCGTACGGGCTGCCCGCATCGGCACTGAACTTCGACCTTGGTCAGGAGCAAGAGAACCAAGATTCGTTTAAGACGCTAGCCATTGCGTTCCCTGTGTTGCTACTGGCTATTTACTTCCTACTCGCCATACAATTCCGTTCGTTGGCGCAGCCGCTGCTTATATTTATGGCTATACCGTTTAGCTTATTTGGTATTACGCTTGGCTTGTATTTGACCGATAATGCCTTTAGTTTCTTTGCATTACTTGGCTTCTTTGCCTTGCTCGGACTCAGCATCAAAAACACCATTCTATTAACCGACTATGCCAACCAGTTACGCCGGACGGGCAGTAGTGCCATAGATGCCGTGGTTGGTGCGCTTGAGGAGCGGTTCCGTCCGCTGGTTGCTACCAGCTTAACGGCGGTCGTGTCGTTGTTGCCGCTCAGTATTACCAGCCCGTTCTGGCAAGGTCTAACGACAGTACTTATTGGCGGATTGCTGTCGAGCACATTCCTGGTTATAACTGTCTTCCCATACTATTACTTGGGCGCCGAGTTTATTCGCCTGCGGGTTAGCCGCACTGCCTGCCTGTCGTGGCTGATCTTTAGCATCGGTGCTAGCGTGGCAATTGTAAAGGCCGGCCTCAATCCGGCGCTTATTCCGGCGGCGGTGATTGCACTAGCTGTCTGTATTGCGTTGATCGCTCGTTTACGCCGCAAGCGGTAATATCTAAACGGCACCACGGGCCTAATGCTTTTGCACCACACTAGAACATAACTAGGCTTTGCCTAGTTTGGACTAGTATGGTGCAAAAGCATAGACACCACACCGCTTATGTGATACGCTCAGGTTACAGAGATAGGGTAACAAAAATGGACCAAAAGCAGGCAATCGCCGATCGTCTCAAAGAGGCAAACAATATACTGGTGACAGTAAGCAACAACCCTTCGGTTGACCAGCTGTCGTCTTGTATTGGCCTAACATTAGCACTCAATAAAATGGGCAAGCACGCGACAGCTGTGTTTAGTGGCACAGTACCCAATACTATCGAATTCCTGCAGCCCGAAAAAACAATCGAGAAGAACACCGATAGCCTCCGTGATTTTATTATTGCCCTGGATAAGTCTAAAGCCGACAAGCTGCGCTATAAGGTAGAAGACAAAGTCGTCAAAATTTTTATTACCCCATACCGTACCTCAATAAATCAAAAGGATTTAGACTTTTCGCAAGGCGATTTTAATGTCGATGTCGTGCTGGCGCTCGGTGTCCACGCCCAAACCGATCTTGATCAAGCCATTACATCGCACGGCCGCATTCTGCACGATGCAGTTGTGGCAACGGTAAACATCCGTCCAGGCGGCGAGCTTGGTAGTATGAACTGGTTGAAGCAGGATGCAAGCAGCCTTTCTGAATTGGGTGTCGAACTTGTTGATGCAATCGACAAACAGCTCATGGACGCGCAAATGGCTACCGCCTTTTTGACGGGTATTGTGGCCGAAACCGACCGGTTCAGTAACGAAAAGACGTCGCCGACCACCATGAGCATTAGCGCAGAGCTTATGGCCGCTGGTGCCAACCAACAATTGGTCGCAACCAAACTTGAGGAACCGGCACCGTTGCCGCCCAAGCAAGAGTCTGTACCGGAAAAGCACGAGGCCGAACACCACGAAGAACCGCCAAAAGCCGAAGACGGCACGTTAGAAATAACCCACGACAAAAAGGAAGAGGCTGCTCCTGTTCCTGCGCCCGCAGCCGAATCCGAAGAGGAAGAGAAGACGGACGAAGCGCCGCCTATGCCACAGATCCATATAGACGAACACGGGTCGCTCCGTAATATGGAAGAAATCAAGGCGCCGCCGGCACCAGTCCTAGCCCCGCCGCCGGTTAATCCCGGCATTTTGACGCCAGCTGTAGAGCAGAAAGGCACAACCGACCCTACGCAGCATATGGGCAGCGCGCATATGATTTTACAGCCACCAAG
Source organism: Saccharimonadales bacterium (SeqCode) (assembly GCA_035480575.1). Taxonomy (GTDB): domain Bacteria; phylum Patescibacteriota; class Saccharimonadia; order Saccharimonadales; family UBA4665; genus PMNU01. The sequence goes on from DATIHR010000023.1 coordinate 139,405, forward strand.
TAATACGCCCCCAAATGTTGATGGAATCGCCCCGGGCAGTATGGGTGCCGACGGCATGGAAGCCCCATCCGGAGCACCGCAGTCTTTTTTGCCCCCAACCGATGGCAGCAGTCCAGCTGGTGGCGCACCACAAGGCTCGTCATACTTGACGCCTGCTTCCGCTACTACTGCAGGTGCGAATTCGTTCATAGCCTCGCAACCACCAGTGCCGCCCCCGCCAGCCCCAACTCCAACGCCTCCCCCACCACTGGCGCCGGCTCCTTTGCCCCCGCCACCTCCGCCCCAACCAGCGCCAGTCCCGCCTCCGTCACTCCCTGTGCTGTCGTCACCCTCGCCGCAACCAGCTGCGCCGTATAAGCCATGGGAGGCATTGCCACCGCAACCCCAGCCAATGCAAGCGGCTAGTCCTGCACCTGCGCTACCACCAGCCCCAACGCCCCCGCCCCCGCCACCTGCCCCTTCGCAGACACTTAGCCAGCTCGAGCAGGGTATAGGCAGTCCGCACACGCAGACTATGCCGCCTGGCAATCCCGCCTTTGCTGCACCGCAGCCGAGTATGCCAGTGCCGCCCCCGCCAGCCCCAACTCCAACGCCTCCACCACCACAGCCAATGGCTCCCCCCGTCGGGCCCGTTGCACCACCGGTGGTCGTCCCACCTCCGCCACCTCCCGAACCAGATCAACCCTTGCCTGATCTTGAGAGTGCCCGCGAAGCCGTTCGTGATGCGATTGCCTCGCAATCTGGCGGTGTAGAGCCAATAGCTGCGTTGAATGCGCAGCCACTGGGCGAACCGCTACACTCATCGGCTCCGCCACCTCCCGCTACGCCAACACCGATGCCAGGTGGCATGTCCAGTTTTAACCCGTCCGTTATTCAGCCTTCTGGTCCCCCGAGCGGTGGTATGGTGCCCCCGGGTCCGCCCCCAATGATGCCACAATAGGGTATACTCCTTAATTGTGAACGGTATTTTACTCGTAGACAAACCAGTTGGGTGGACCTCGTTTGACGTGGTGAATAAGGTGCGTCGCCTTATAGAACAAAGCGGCCTGAACACCACGAATAAAAAACGATTTCCCGTAGGCCACACCGGCACCCTTGACCCTATGGCAACTGGGTTATTGGTGCTCATGCTCGGTTCGTACACGAAAAAAGTGCCTGAGTACACGAAGCTCGATAAAACGTACGAGGTAACTATGCGCCTCGGTATTACTAGTACAACTGGCGACGAAGAAGGTGAAAAAACTACAGTGTCAGACAACGTACCAACCTTGCAAGAGGTGCACATGGCCTGCGCTCGATTCGAAGGGGATATCATGCAAACGCCGCCAGCGTTTTCGGCTATAAAAATTAATGGCCAGCGGGCCTATGCGTTGGCCCGTAAAGGTAAGATACCCAAACTCGAACCTCGCCCGGTGCGCATCGAGCGCATTATTGTTAGCAAATACGAGTATCCGCTGGTTTATTTTACGGCGCACGTTTCGAGCGGTACGTATATACGATCTTTAGTAGAAGATATCGGCAAGCTGGTAGATACCGGCGCCTACATGACCGCTTTACGGCGTACAAGGGTGGGGCAATTTGTCATTGACGACGCTATTAGTCTAGAAGGTCTGGATGCCAAGCAGCTAGAGCAGTTTGTTATTGTATAATATTATTGACTATAGCAGGCTATTATGCTAATGTTAATACATGGCAGAAAAACCAAAAACAATTGAGGCTTTTCCCGGGGACTATACGTGGGGCGCCCCAGGCGCTGTCGACCCGAACGCTTCAGTGCAGGTTACCGACGCGCGACTTGCCCAGCAGGTGCATGCTCTTGCGTCAGGAGCTACTAAGAATGCTTCGGGGAACGTACAGACAACTGCCGCTACTGTCGACGCAATCCAGGCGCGCGCCAGGGACAGGCAAGCAGACCTGTCCCCCCGAACAGTCGAACAAATAAGAGGTGACGCTCCGGCGGCGGGAGCTGTGGCGTTGCGGGGAGCTAGTGGCTATCGCTACGATGGCAGCGGGGACCTACGCCCACCTACAGCTGCGGAAATCCAGTCTAGAACGTAATAGCGCAGAATATACCAAAGGGACACTTGCGAAGGTGGCTCTCATCTGATACAATCGCCTTATATGATTTCAAGTGAGAAGAAGCAGGGTGTTATGAAGACCCTGCAAACCAGCAAAACTGACACCGGTTCTCCGGCCGTACAAGCCGGCATTATGACCGAGCGTATTAAAGAATTAACCGAGCACCTTAAGGCCAACAAGCACGATTTCGCTGCTCGTCGTGGCCTGCTGCAGTTGGTAGGCAAGCGCAAGCGTTTGTTAAAGTACCTCGCTTCTAAAGATGGCAAGGCATACCTAGACGTTGTGCAGAAACTCGGCATTCGCCGGTAGCCGTGCATAGACTACGGGTCTCGTGTACGAGGCCCCAAGCTTGTGCACATTAAATAAGAACAGGTAGATTCGTTTACACGTAATGAGCAGGGGTCAGATATACCTACTGCCATAAACACAGTACGCACAAGGGTGGTCCGTATATTTGCACTGTGCTCATTACCTCCGAATTCCGAAGAAAGGTAGAATGACCAATGGGACAGACCATTAATCCCTTCGGCAAAAACATAATTATTGTAGAAACGGATTTGCTAGGCCGTAAACTGAGCCTGGAAGTGAACCGTGTCGGTTTCCGTACGACAGCAAGCGTGCTAGTCCGTTACGGCGACACCGTCGTGCTTGGCACTGCCATGGTAGGCGACGCTCCTCTAGAGGGTTTCGATTATTTCCCGCTTAGCATCGACTACGAAGAAAAGTTTTACGCTGCAGGCAAGATTAGCGGCAGCCGTTTTATAAAGCGTGAAGGCAAGCCATCCGATGAGGCAGTTTTAATTGGCCGTATTATTGACCGGCCCATCCGGCCACTATGGCCCAAGGGCTACCGGCATGAAGTGCAGGGTGTTGCTTCGGTGCTGAGTATGGACCCAGCCTTCCGTCCTGACATGATCGCCATGATCGCTATGAGCGCTGCGTTTATGCTGACTGGCGCACCGTTTGAAGGGCCAGTGGCTGGCCTGCGTGTTGGCCTTAAAGACGGCAAGCCCCAGGCATTTTTGCCGTTAAGCGAGACCGCAACAAACGATCTAGATCTAGTCGTTGCTGGTACCGAAGATGCCATCATGATGGTTGAAGCCGGCGCTAACGAAGTCTCTGAGGAGACGGTGGCCGAGGTGCTTGAATGGGCGCACAAGGCTATGCAGCCAGCCATTGCACTCCAAAAGGAGTTGGCGGCAAAAGTGGGCGTAGCAGCGCAGCAGTACGAGCTAAGCTTGCCCAGCGAAGCGATCCAAAAAGAAGTAGATGAGTTCTTAAAGGGCAAGATGGGCGAGAAGCTGCGCGCGCCAATGGCCGAGCGCCATCAGCGTATGCGCACCTTGCGAAACGAGCTGATGACCCACTTTGCCGAAAAGCTTGGCGATTCGTGGACCGATGTAAAGCGCGAGTACGACGACGCCTTTGCAGCAGCTGCCAACAAGGACGTTCGCAAGGGAATTTTAGAGGACGGTGCCCGCCCCGACGGCCGCACCTTTACCGAGGTTCGTCCGCTTTCCAGCGAAGTTGGCTTCCTGCCACGGGCACACGGTTCTAGCTTGTTTACCCGTGGACTTACCCAGGCTATGAACATCGTAACCTTAGCACCACTCAGCTATGCGCAGATGTTAGACACTATGGAACGTAGCGAAGAAAAACGCTATTTCCACCACTACAACGCGCCCGGCTACACTGTAGGCGAGATTAAGCGCCTTGGTAGCCCGGGTCGCCGTGAAATTGGCCACTCGGCACTGGCCGAGCGGGCGCTGCTGCCGGTTATTCCGGACGAAGCTGATTTCCCCTACACTATTCGCGCCGCCACAGAAATTATGAGCCAGAATGGTAGCACCAGCATGGCTGCAACCTGTAGCTCGTGCTTGGCACTTATGGACGCCGGCGTGCCACTAAAGGCACCGGTCAGCGGTATTGCCATGGGCCTTATGATAGGTGGCGACAAAGCAGTTATTTTAAGCGACATCGCCGATGCCGAAGACTTTGCCGGCGACATGGACTTTAAGACGGCCGGTACCGCCAAGGGCATAACCGCATTGCAAATGGACATGAAAGTCCACGGCCTGCCAGTAGAAACGCTCAAAAAAGCGCTATTGCAAGGCAAAGAAGGCCGGGAGCACATACTCGAGCACATGGTTTCGGTTATTGCCGAACCACGTAAAGAGCTGAGCCCGTACGCGCCGCGCGTTGAAAGCATCAAAATTAACCCCGATAAAATTCGTGACATTATTGGCAAGGGCGGCGAAACCATTCAAAGGATTACCGGCGAAACGGGCACCGAAATCGACATTAAAGACGACGGTACTGTTATGATTGCCAGCCCAGACGGTGACAGTATTAAGAAGGCTATCCAGTGGATTCGCGATCTTACCGAAGAACCGGAAGTTGGCACTATTTACTACGACAAGCCAGTAGTAAGCGTCATGGATTTTGGTGCATTTGTGCAAATCTTGCCGGGCAAAGACGGCCTGGTACACGTAAGTGAAATGAAAGACGAACGTGTTAATAAGCCAAGCGATGTTGTAAAAGAAGGCGATAAGGTCACTGTAAAACTTATTGCCATAGACGACAGGGGCAGACTGCAGCTGAGTATGAAAGCGGCTGCACAGGAACTGAATGAGGGCAAAAAGTAAGCTCGTAGTAGCAATACAACACTGGGCGGGGGGGGGGCGG
>DATIHR010000024.1:0-8993 GCA_035480575.1 Saccharimonadales bacterium (SeqCode)
CTTCAACATCTCTACCCCGCAATCCACAAACGTATTAGAGCTGGCCGAAATGATTTGGAAGAAGCTCAACGGCGACAAGCCATTTAACTACGTTTCGGACAAGGCTTTTGAGTACGACGTACAAAAGCGTATCCCGGACACTACCAAGGCCAAGGAAGTATTGGATTACGAAGCCAACACTTCGCTGAGCGATATGCTCGACGAAGTAATCCCGTGGATTAAGGAACAAGTGGAGCATGGCAACATCTAAACCTAAAACGCCCGACCCTAAAAAGTCCCTGCTGTACGTCATAGTCCCGGTGTTTAACGAGAAAGATAACTTTGAGCACCTCTACAGCGAGGTCCAAAAGCACATCAAGCAAAACAAGCAGCTTATTGTTGTGTATGATTTTGACGAGGACAATACGCTGCCTGTAGCCCGTAAGATTGCAAAAAGCGACCCCAGCGTTAAGCTTGTAAAGAACACAATTGGCCGTGGGCCGCTCAACGCTATCAAGTCCGGTTTTGCCGCCGTGCCAGCAGGCCCCTGCCTGGTGGTGATGGCCGACTTATCCGACGACTTGTCGATGGTTGATGACATGTATCAGGCCTACCTTAACGGTGCTCAGGTAGTTTGCGGCAGCCGCTATATGAATGGCGGCAAGCAGATTGGCGGCCCGCTCTTAAAGCGAACTCTATCGCGTCTGGCTGGCGCCAGCTTGCACTACCTGCGTGGTGTGCCGACGCACGACATAACTAACAACTTTAAGTTGTACGACAAAAAGTTGCTGGACGCGATTACCATTGAGAGTACCGGCGGTTTTGAACTGGCCATGGAAATTACCGTCAAGGCCTTTAAACGCAAAGCTAAAATTGCAGAGCTGCCCACTACCTGGCGTGACCGCGAAGCGGGCGAGTCGAATTTTAAGCTGTGGCAGTGGCTGCCGTCGTATCTTAAGTGGTATCTTTTGGCGCTTAAGCCCTAGCGGAAAATAATCTTTTTGTAGGCGAGATACGTCCAAGACATTTGGACGGCGACAGCCAGTACTTTCGCCAGGGTGTAGACCATGCCGAAGTGTGTGGCAATGCCAATAAAACCGAGCGTAAACAAGAAGTTGATGCCAAGCAGTATGCCATAGCCGAATGCGTGATGGGCGATATTTCGCTCCGTAGCGCCAAATGTCCAGAAGCGGTTAGCCAGGAAGTTAAAGGCTATTGACGCCCAATACGAAACGGAGGCCGCAATGAGCAGTGGCAGGTGCAGCGCAGCATGCAGAAAAATCAACAAACAAAAGTCTAGCGCAAACGTTGTGCCGCCAATCGCTACGTAGCGAACAAGCGAGTGTTCGTACATTTTGCGGGATAATTGTTTAGCCGTTTCCATATATATTTTAAGGGTACTTTAAGATGTAACCCCGCAGTCTTTCTATGCCATTATACCTGTTTTTGCACCGACCGCTAATAGCCTGACCAGTGCCGCGCCTTTAAAAAAGTAAGTCGGTTGAGCGTTGTCTTTGGGTCGGGGTAGGTGTCTGTAAGGCATGCGACTGTAGGCTGCGCATGGCGTGTACACTGCTGCTCTTGGGCGATATGGTTTCCGTAGACTGTTAGTGCGCGTACTCCTGGTATGTAGTTGCCGGCTATGATTGCTACGAGTACCCCCAAGCCGATAAGCGCAAACCGTCGTTGTTTGTGGAGTGTCTGTATTGCCAGTACGGCTACACTAAGGGTAAAAAGCATAGACAGCGTAAAGTAACGGCTAGAAAATGACTGGGTGACGCCAAAACCAAGCCTGGATAGGTCGGTAGTGACCGCACAAGCAAACGCATACGAGCCGATGCCTAGCCACCCAAGATTTCCGGACACGGGCAAACCCTGACGATAATACCGCCACCCCACCCAGGCCGTACCTATGCACAGCGCAATACCAAAACAGGCGGCGGCCAACCAGTTCCAGCCGAGCGGGTGGCCGAGGTATCCCATAAGGTATCCAGCAAATTTAAATGGTTCCCGGAACAGAAGTGTCTTTGAGGGCTCGCCAGCATTGCTGTTGTAGTGGTAATAATAGGTAAATAATACAAACACGCCACAAACGGCCCAAGAGAGCAGCTGCCGCAAGGGTGTGCGCCTAAGCAAAAGGATACCCAGCCCCACGAACCAAATTAACGGACCACTCCCGAGTGAGTAGGTTGCGATTGTGGCGGCCGCGATAGCTAGAGGCAACCGTAAGCGGGCTGGCCAGCGCCCCGGCCAGTAACAGAGTGCCCATACGGCGGCTATCACGCCCAGCAAGTTTAGATACCATTCGATTTGCCAGCCCCACAACCAATTTTCCCACTGCATTGGCGAGAAGAACAAGCAGGCCGCCAATATGCTGACCAGGACCTTAAGGGTGCGACCTGCAACTGTCCGCCGAATTATGTCGAGTATCAGCAGCAAGGCGCAGCCGGCTAACAAAACGTTCACGAACAGCTCTACAATGATGTTCCAATGAGTGAGGTACGCTAGGCTATACATGAGCAGGCTTGGAAAAAGGATGCGGTGTTCGTTATGCTGCGCCCAAAAGTCGTACAAACTCAAAGTATGGGCGGCCTGCTTCTGAAAGAGAGGCACAAGCTCCCACTCATCCCAAAATGGAGTGTTGCTGCCGTGTAGGGTGATGAGTAGTAAGAGAAAAAGTGGTGGCAGACAAAGAAGAGTAATCCACCACCAACGAGGCAGACGCCCCAGAAGATGGTCGCAGTGCGATAGTATATATTCCCACTCAGGCATTAGCCTAATAGTCTTTTACGGGTACATTGTTGTCAATTATTATTTCTGGTGGCTGTCCTCTCACAACTCCTCACGAACGAAGAGGAGGGCCAGTACTTGTTGTGAGAGAGTAGCCGTTTTATATCCCTAGGTCTGCCCCCATAGAAAGGGCACATCCGTGGTACAATATCCAGCAGTTCTTGAGACTCTTTGCGAATATGAAAAAAACAATTAGTTACATCTTCCCCATATATAATGAGTCGGGCAATATCGAGCTTTTGTACGACACTATGCGGCGTTTACTAGTCCCTCTAGAACAATATGAGTTTGAACTTATTTTTGTGAATGACGGCAGCTTGGACAATTCGCTGGAATTATTGCGGGCGCTGCAGGTTGCAGACCCACGCGTGACGGTTATTAACTTTGCGCGCAATTTTGGCCACCAGATTGCCGTTACGGCCGGCATTGACCACTCAACTGGGGACGCCGTTATAATTATGGATAGCGACATGCAGGACCCGCCGCGCGTGAGCGTGGAGCTTATTGCCAAGTGGGAAGAAGGTTGGGATGTGGTGTATGCGCAGCGGCGCACACGCAAGGACGGTGTTTTCAAACGGCTTACGGCCTTTTTGTTTTATTGGGCGATGAGTCGCTTGGCGGACATCGACATCCCGCGTAATACCGGTGACTTTAGGCTTATCGATCGGCGAGTGGTTGATGCGTTGAGTAAGTTTAAAGAGCACAATCGTTTTTTGCGCGGCTTGGTAAGCTATGTGGGCTTTCGGCAGGCGGCAGTACTGTTTGACCGCGACGAACGGCACGCCGGCGTAACCGGCTATCCGTTTAAAAAGATGATGAAGTTTGCCATAGACGGCGTACTGAGCTTCTCCTGGGCACCCCTTAAGCTGATCACGCGAGTGGGATATATAATTTCGGCTGCCAGTTTTTTGATGGCACTGTACGCCTTGCTCGTCAAGCTGATTGAGCCGCAGACGGCCGTATCTGGCTGGACATTTATTGTCATTGCTATTTCTTTGATTGGTGGCATTCAGCTGATCATGCTTGGTGTACTTGGCGGCTACATTGGCCGTATTTATACCGAGACGCAAAATCGCCCCCTGTATATTATTGAGTCGGTCGCTTCCCGCCGTACAAAAAAGAACACCGCGCATGCAGCTGATTCATAAGCTCCGTCAGATTACTGTGGTGCGGTACTTGTTCGTGGGCTGCAGCTCGTTTGTGGTTGAGCTGAGCAGTTTACTGTTTTTATTCCACGTGGCGCACTTTTCGCTCGCCGCTGCGACCGCTACAGCCTACTGGATTGGCCTGGTGGTGGCCTTTGTACTGCAAAAGCTGTTTGCTTTTCAGGATTATAACCGTGAGCTCAAGGCGCTGTCTCGCCAGGGTTTTTATTTTGGGCTGCTGGCTGTTTGGAACTGGCTGTTTACTATCACGTTTGTAACGACCTTTGGCAGCAAGAATGTCATTATCAGCCGGTCGGTCGCTATCGTTATTATGTCGGGATGGAACTACTTTATATATAAGAATGTTTTATTTAAGTCCGCGGACCATAAGCCCAAAGCTCGCAAGGTTATGCGGTGGTGGGAGCGAGTATTGCACGATCCATTATTACGCGTAAGTCTACTTGTGGTGGCTATGTGGCGAATAGTGCTGGAACTGTGGAATCAAGTGCTGGGGCATTGGCTGCAACGCCAGCCGGATCTGTCGGCTAATGTCCTGCAGTGGCGGCACTGGGACGGTGATTGGTATATGAGTATTATTCGTGAAGGGTATGCACCGGTCGATCCAGACTGGCACATAAATGTCGCCTTCTTTCCGGCCTACCCGCAGATTGTCCGGGTGGTGTCTAATATTGTGCACGTGGACCCGTTGTATGTGGGGCTGGTGCTTAATATATTTTTGACTGTCGCCGTAGTGTACTTGCTTATGAAGCTGGCCGCACTGATTGCGGCACGTAACGGTTTGTCGCTTACCCGCAGCAAACAGGTAGCGATTATGAGCGCAGTGGCACTGCTGGCCTATCCGGCTAGTTTCTTTATGGCGGCCTTTTATGCCGATGCGCTACTCGTGCTCGGCTTTGTGGGGGCTATATATATGGCGCTTACCAAGCGACTGCTATTGGCTGTGCCCTTTATGATCGCTGCCTCGGCCTCTAAAATAACCGGCTCGGTTGCAGTAGTAACGGTAGGGGTTATTGTGCTGGAACAGTGGTGGCAGGAGCGCGGTAGTCTCTGGCAATTGAGCAAACGCTGGGCAATAGCCGGTTTGGGCGTCCTGGGCCTAGCCGCGTATATGCTGTATTCGTGGATGCGTTTTGGCAGCCCTCTGTTTTTCTATTATGCAGAAAAGGCGTGGGGACGGGCAGATGGCGGATTTTTTGTAAAACGTATCGCAGCCTATTACCTGCATATGTTTGAGCCTGGGTACTACGGCAGTTGGTATAACTACGCCATGATGCTGTTTATGATGATTCTGCCGTTCTTGGTACTTGGTGCGGGATTGTTTATTGCCCGTCGCTATAAAACGTATTGGCCATTAGTACTCGGGTTTTTTACCATACTGCTGCCGCTTAGCACGGGCATTATCGATAGTCTCAACCGGTACTGCTTGGTGGCTATACCGCTGGTGCCATTTATTGTGACGTGGCTGCTTGGTAAAATACGGCCCGCTTGGCTCTATGCCGTACTGGGTTTGAGCGCCATAAGTATGCTGGTGTTTGCCGTCGGTTTTCTAGACGGCCGCTGGTTTGCTGGTTAGTCGCGGTCGAGTAGTCGGTCTAGGTAGGCACCGTAACCACTCTTGGTGAGCCCTTCGCTTAGCTTGCGGAGCTGGTTGTCGTCTATGTAACCTTCTTGCCAAGCGATTTCTTCGATACAACCTATCTTTTGCCCCTGCCGTTCCTCGATAATCTGTACAAACTGTGACGCCTTAAGCACGTCGTCGAAATTGCCGGGGTCGATCCAGGCAGTACCACGGTCCATGACGCTTACTTGCAGCTTGCCGCGTTCTAGGTAACCGTTATGGATCTCGGTAATCTCCAGTTCGCCGCGGGCACTTGGCTGAACGTTCTTAGCAATCTCAATGACGTCGTTGTCGTAGAAGTATAAGCCAGGAATACCGTAATTAGATTTTGGTTTGGCAGGCTTTTCTTCGATTGAAATTGCCTTCATATTTTTATCGAACTCCACCACGCCAAGCCGCTCGGGAGTGGCTGTGTGATAGGCGTAGATGATTCCACCATCTGGGTCGGTATTCTGTTTGAGCTGGTCGCCAAACGCCGAACCATAAAAGATGTTGTCGCCCAAGATGAGGCATACCTTATCGCTGCCAATAAAGTCGGCCCCAACGATAAAGGCGTCGGCCAAACCGCGCGGCTCGGACTGGGTTACATAGTCGAATCGGCAACCGAGGTGCGATCCGTCGCCCAAGAGTTGCTTAAAGCGTTCTTGGTCTGCCGGCGTGGTAATAATGAGGATTTCACGGATGCCGGCTAACATTAGGGTGCTGAGCGGGTAGTAGATCATCGGTTTATCGTAGATGGGCATGAGCTGCTTGCAGATGCCTTTGGTAATTGGGTACAGACGGGTGCCGGAACCGCCGGCTAAAATAATGCCTTTCATGAAATCTTCTCCTTAGGCTTGGCTTGTTCGGCCGCGATGTAGGCGTGCAGCTCGGCGCGCCAATCAGCCGGAGTATAGCCCGCTGTTTTAATTTTGCTCAGGTCGAAGTAGCTTTTGAGCGGCCGCGGTGCAACGTGCGGCTTACTCTTAAAATATTCCTCGGTGGTAACGCCGGTAACAACCAGGTCTTCGCGGCCAATTTCTTTGAAGATAAGGTGGGTGATGTCGGCCCAGCTGGTAGGTTCGCCGTCGTTACTCAGGTTGTAGACGCCGTAGGCGGCCTGAGAGCTGAGCAAGTGGTCGATGCCGTCTACGAGCGAGGGAGTAAAGGTAAGGCGGGTAATCTGGTCGTTTACGACGCTGGGAGAAATGTTTTTCTCGGCCAGGCCCAGCATGATGCGCACGAAGTTGTGCCCCTCACCAATGAGTGCGTGGGTGCGCATGATGTAGTGCTTGGGCGTGACGCTTACGGCGATGTCGCCAGCGGCTTTGGTCTGAGCGTACACACCAAGGGGAGCAAGGTCTTCGGTTTCGGAGTGGTTTTCGCGTGTGCCGTCAAAAACATAGTCGCTGGAAACATGTACTAAGGTGAGGTCGTGCTCGGTAGCCACCTTGCTGAGGTAGCCGGGAGCCACGGCATTAATCTTCCAGACAATGGGGCGGCCTTCTTCGGTTTCGGCCTCATCGACGCTGGTGTAGGCGGCGGCGTTTATAATTACATCTACTTTTGACCAATCGTAGGCGTGTACCATTTCCCAGTCGGTCATATCGAACTGGTCGCGGTCTACGGCTATGGCACTCGGGTATTTAGCTTGCAAGGCTTTGCCCAGCTGGCCGTAGGCACCAATAATGAGAATGCGTGAGTCGTCCATTTATACCTCCAGAGGTTTAACATCTTTAAGTAGTGGGTGGTTGCGGTCGCGGTCGCTCATAATTGCTTGATCGAGCGGCACCGGCCATGTAACGCCAATTTCGGGATCTGACAGGTTGGCAAAGCAGTACTGGTCGTAATTGTCGGCACTCCAGTGGGCGTTAACGCTGTAGAGGTAGTAGGTATCTGGCTCGAGTGTCTGGAACGAATTGGCAACGCCTTTCGGCAAAAAGACGGTGGTGTTGGGTGTGATCTCCACGGTTACTACTTTGCCAAAGCTGTCACCCTTGCGTAAATCGACGTAAGCGGCAAAAACTTTCCCGGTAATTACGGCGATGTATTTATCCCAGGGCTCGGCGTGGAAGCCGCGCGTCACGCCTTTTTCTTTGTTGTAGCTAAGGCTGTTTTGTACGATGTTGAATGCCTCCGGCAGTCCGGCTGCTACGAGTTTGGCTTTTTGGTATTTTTCTTGAAAATAACCGCGCTCGTCGCCAACGTAAGTGACGTCAAAAATTAAGAGTCCGGGTATATCGGTAGTGTGTCCGGTGATTTCGGTTGTTGGTACGCCCATTGCAAGCCTCCTTTACGCCTTCGTCTCGGCTTTGGTTTTGTACATGCCGCTGCTGCGTAACAGATCGAAGCGTTCGTAAAATGGGCGCCACCAGTCTTGGTGGGCGACATACCAATCGACAGTTTGCTTGATACCTTCCTCGAAGGTAACGCCCTGTTTCCAGCCGAGTGATTGCTGAAGGTAGGTGGAGTCGATGTCGTAGCGCATGTCGTGTCCGGGCCGGTCGGCAACGTACTCGATAAGACTCTTGGGCTTGCCCAAGATATCCAGGATGGTTTCGGCAATTTGGACGCCGTTGCGCTGAGCGCCGCCGCCAACGCAGTAGGTTTCTTCCAGCTTACCTTTGTGAATGGCGAGATCGATCGCAGAGCAGTGATCCTCTACAAACAAGTAGTCGCGTATGGCTTGCCCGTTACCATAGACGGGCAATGGCTTGTTGTCTAGAGCATTGGCTATAAATACCGGAATAACGCGGCCAGGCGAGTCGCCGGGGCCGTAATTGTTGGAGCAGTTAGTGATGGTGTAGGGCAGGCCATAACTTTCGCCGTATGCGCGTACAATGTGGTCACTGCTGGCTTTGGAGGCTGAGTAGGGGCTGCGCGGCGCGTAGGGGGTGATCTCGCTAAACTTAGCGTTTGGGTCGTCGAGCGGCAAGGTGCCAAATACTTCGTCGGTAGATACGTGGTGGAAGCGTGACACGTTGTTCTTAATCGCTGCCCGGGCAATACTGTCGCTGCCCAAGATGTTGGAGCGCAAGAATGGGCCGGGGTCGGCGATTGAGCGGTCTACATGAGTGTGAGCGGCAAAGTGCACTACAAAGTCTTGGCCGCGAGTGAGCTCGTCCATTTTATCGAAGTCGCAGATGTCGGCCTCTACAAACGTAATTTTATCGAGCACCTCAGCCAGCCGGCCTTTGTCGCCGGCATATGTCAGCGCGTCGACTACGGTAACCTCGTAGTCGGGGTGGTTCTTGAGGGTATAAAGCACAAAGTTTGAACCGATAAACCCTGCGCCACCAGTTATAAGCATCTTCATATACGTGTAGTAAGCCCTTTCTTAGCTCTGTTGATATTGGGGGTCGAGTGCCTCGACGTTGGTTGCGATTTTGTTGGTCCAGTCAACCTCCGGGAAGGTATGGAGTAAGTCGGCAATATACTTGCGCAGTGTCTCGTAGTTGTCG
>DATIHR010000025.1:0-27295 GCA_035480575.1 Saccharimonadales bacterium (SeqCode)
AGTACGCCTCCGTCCGCTCCTCGTCCAAATGCGCACTGGGCACTCAAGTGCAGCGCCCTTATGCCCGTGGAACCATGCGCGTAAGCTCTGCGTCATTCCGGGCTTGCCCCGGAATTCAATCAAATAATAGATTCGTACAGATCATACCACTTCGGATTAAGTTGATTGATGAGTTGAAGCTTCCATGCTCGCTTCCAGTTTTTTAACTGTTTCTCTCGGGCTATCGCTTCTTCGATAGTCGAATGCTCTTCATACCAGACTAGCATTTTAATACCGTATTTTTTTGTGAACCCTTCTACCACTCCTTCTTTGTGCTCCCAGATCCTTTTAGGAAGATTGGAAGTTACGCCCGTATACACTGTGCCGTTTATGTGGTTTGCAAGCATGTAGACATATCCGCCTTTCATGAACCATGAGGGTACGATACTTTCGTCAAAAAAAGGAACCTTTAATTTGATTGGATTCCGGGGCAAGCCCGGAATGACGGTAGAGATTTTACCCCATCACCATATAATCAAACCCAAAAGATTGCCCCGCAGGAGCGGGACTACCCGTACACAGCACAAACCCGGTGGTGGTGCGCGTGACATAGAACGCAAGGCCGCCGGCGCTGGACCCGACGGGCGACACCACGACGTGCGGTGTATTGTTGTACTTCTTACTAAAGGTAACTGTAGCAAAACAACCGGCTGGCGGAGATGTGCCAGTGTTAATGGCAATGCTGCCGCTGGTATCCGACCCGCTAAGGCTGACCGTGCCACCGCCGCCTACGGCGCCGCCGCGTTCAATGCTGGGGATCGTGCCGCCGGCAATAATGTGCTGTGTTAGGTTAAAGTCGCCATTTATGGTTAGTGCACCAGTTGCGAGGCTGTTGGTTATAATATCGCCGCTAAAGGTGCTGTGGCCGGTAACGTTCAAGCCGTTTTTAAGCGTTAAAACACCCTGTAAGGCCAGTGCACCGGCTACATTCAAGTCTTTTACGTCCGTGTTGCCCAATTTGGTGGCGCCGGTAACGTTTAGGTCGCCAATGGTTAGTGCGCCGCCAATTTTAAGGGTGCCTGCGACCTCTAGGTTACTGCGTATGAGTACGGCGCCGGCAAATACCGAGTTGGCATTAATGGTCAAAACCTGCTTGGGGTTACCTACCGTTACGTCGGTGCTCGCTAGTTGTTTTAAGGCATCTTGTGTCAGGCCGGTAGAGGCGGTTTCTTGCTGGGCAGATTGGCGGCTCTTGACGGTTATGAATACGACGACCCCGATGGCAATAACGACGATAAAGACGAACAGCACGAGGTAGATGTTAAAACGATCCCATATTTTTTTTATGGCCGATTGTTTGGCGGGCGCTGGCGCGGCCGGTTGGCCGTTGGTTGCATCGGTAACGTTAGCATTGGCCTTAGAGCCATCGTCATGCTCTAGGGAATGGATGTCGTTGTTTTTGTCGGACTGAATTTGGGTCGGGTCCATAAAATTCCTTAAGTATATTCTAGCCTAGACATAAGCGAATAGCTACGACGATAAACTGATTGTGCTTGGCAACAGTTTATAAGAGAATAAAGGCATGAGAAGGCGACAGTTGGTTGTGACGCTTAGTGCGGCGATTGCCGCATGTGTTATGGCGTGTAGCCCGCTAACGTATGCGCAGCAGCAGCCGCAATCGTCATCCGGCAATTATCAGGTAGACCGGGTGTTTATGGGCGCTGGTGGCGAATTAAACGCGTGCTCAAGCGGCGGGACGGGCTATTGCGCCAAGCAGTCTGCTGGCGAAATAGCAGCCGGCAATCTTGCGGGTACGTTGTTTAGAGCGAACGCGGGCTTTAATGTGGAGCGTGAACCATATATTGCGTTTAGTGTTGCGAGCAGTACGACGGATCTCGGCTATCTGAGCCAATTTGGTACGGCATATACATCGGGCACCTTCGCGGTTAAGACATACCTGTCGCAAGGGTATGTAGTGCAAGTGGTATCCGATCCACCCACAAATGTTACGGGTGGCCACCAGATTACTCCTATGACAACAGCTGGTGGCCCGAGCCCGGGTACCGAGCAATTCGGTATGAATCTGGCGTCAAACACGCTGCCTGCCACGTTCGGCGCCGACCCTGTCCAGGTACCTGATAATACCTTTAGCTTTGGCACAGTCGCAGCGGGATACGACACGACTAATACGTACAAATACAATAAGGGCGACACGGTAGCAAGCTCTACAAAAAGTTCTGGCGAAACCGACTATACAGTTTCGTTTATATACGATATTGGCCAGATGACCCCAGATGGTACCTATGTATTTAATGGCGTCTTTGTTGCGACATCTACATTCTAAGTGTCTGCATGCGTGCTATTTGAGGGGTTTTATTGCATCATGCGCGGAAGGCGCAAGCCATAGGGCTGTAGCTCGCGGGCCAAACGGCGGTATTGTAGTGCGAATGGCGCTTCGCCTGAGAGTATGATGACGTTTTCATTTTGATCTGGCTTTTCGAACATCTGGACATACTGCATAAATACCGCAGGTGGCAGTACGCGTGCTACGGGCCCTGCAACGCCGCTATCTCGGACCTTACCTGCTCGCTCCATAGCAAGCCGTCCGGGTACTTGTATCCATAGGCCAATAGTGGGCACGCCCAGTTTTTCGCCCAAAGCTGCGACGCCGGCGCGCTGTGCATAGGCGTTCGTGGCGGCGTCATATATAACGGATCTGCCGCTACGAATGCCTTCAGCGGCTCTGTACTGCATTTCTTGGTGTACGGCTTGTCGCTCGGCAGGCGAAAAGGTAGGAAAGCGAAACAGCTCCAGCCCTACCTTATCGGCACGCAGATGTATACCGCCAAGCCAGAAGCTTAGGGCGGAGGCGACGGTCGTTTTGCCTGCTCCCGGATAGCCTACGGTATAAAAAAGTACAGGTTGCATCTTTGGCATAGTAGTGTAGTCCGTATAATTTCTCAACCAGAGTTATGACACCAATGGTAAAACGGCAATGAGTGCGCAGTGTGTTTTATTAGGGTAAACTTGTGGATAAACATATTGCATGTGTTAACGTAAGCGTGTTACTCTTCTAGCTAGTAACTGTATAAACAAAAAAACGCAGGAAATAGATGGGTAACATGAAGACCAAATTAGTAAGGCTGCAACGCTCTACTCTTTATATTATGGCCGCACTTGCCCTTGCACTTACTGGGGCGGCACAAGGGATATTCTTGCCGGTGGCTCACGCGTTTCCTACAGGCGGTCAGGTACAGGTACGTTCAATTAAATTGAGCGATTCACGGTCCAACCAAACCTCGGTTACTTACGACGTTAAATTTACAACTGCAAGTACATACTCGGTAAAAGGTATTATTGTAGACTTTTGTGACAGTACTAGTACGCCTATTATTGGGGACAGCACGTGTAACACGACGAACCTTGGTGGTTTTACTGTTGGCGCTAGCCCAAGCGTAACACTTATAAGCGGCATTACGGCCACCTGGACCGCAAGCTCATTAAACAGTGGCCGAACACTTAAGCTGGTTAAAGCCGGTGGTGATAGCCTTACGGCTGGCAGCACAGTGGTAGAGTTTACCATTAACGGCGTACACAACCCTAACTTTACCGGCACGTTCTACGCTCGGCTTGTAACCTACAGCTCCAACACCGGCGATATTGCAAGCTACGCACCCGGTACGGAAGGTAGCACTGACGCAACGGACTACGGTGGGTTCGCACTTTCTACTGCCAACGTTATTAGCATCACGGCTAAGGTTCAGGAAACAATGACATTCTGTGTATCGGGCGTGGCCCCAGGTCCGAACTGTGGCCAGACGGGTACAGCGGTGACGGTGCCTACGCTAACAATTGGACACGGCGCGAACACGATATTGGACAGTACGGCAATTGACACGTCGCAAGCGTTCACGCAGCTATCTACCAACGCCAACGGAGGCGCGGTCATACGCATGAGAAATACCGCAGCTTCGGGAGGATTGAACTCGGGAACTAACTCCATACCGGCGGCGAACAGTGGTGGTAACACACCGGCTGCCTTTACGGCGGGAGTTGCAAACTTTGGAGTGTTCGTATCGAACGGGTCAGGCGGTACAGGTACCATAACTGCCGACAGCAACTATAACGACGGTACATCAACGCACTATGGTATGGACACTACGACTGCGGCTGGCGCAAACGTGCTTGGAACATACGGCGATGCTATCGCCTCGGCATCCGCCCCGGTTAACAATGTGCAAAACGACCTTACATTTGCGGCAACAGCATCCAACACTACGCCAGCTGGTCTATACACGGCAAATATCATCCTTATCGCAACTGGTACGTTCTAGGTTTACGAATGGATGGCTCTCTTTTGCAGTAAACCAGCCCGCTCGAAACTCGGATTGGTTGTTGTAACGATAGTGTTCCTGCTTGGGTCGGGCCCGTTTGTAGGGGTAGCGAATGCTGCCGAATTACAACCGCGCTCGCTTACTATGGGCAACAATAATGCTGGCGCTACAGACGTTGACTACAGGTTGCAATTTAAGTTTCCGAATAATGCCACCGTGGGTTCCATACGGCTTATGTTTTGTGACGACAGTGCATTGCTAGGCACGTCGTGTAATCCGCCGGCCGGTTTTGATGCCACGAATGTATCGATTACATTAGAGCTCGGTGCGGTTGGATTCAGTGTCCACCCTAGTTCGACGGCAAACGAAATTGTGCTGGGCCGTCCCCCCGCTCCGGTATCGGCAGGTACGACCGGAGTCTATGACTTTACACTTATTACAAACCCGGCAAATCCAGGCCCAATGTACGCACGTGTTCTTACGTACCCAACAAGCGATGGCACGGGCGCATACACCGACGGTGGCGGCCTGGCGCTGTACATTACTAATAATGCTACTGTCACTGCCGAGGTGCCGCCATACCTACTGTTTTGTGTGGGCGAAAGTATAGCCAACTTTGATTGCAACACCGCCACCGAAGCGTTCACGGACCTCGGCATATTAACCACCACTGTTACTAGTGCGGCTCAAAGCCAGATTGTCATCGCTACAAACGCCGAAAACGGGTATAGTATGTGGGCTATTGGCGGCACGATGACATCTGGCAGTAACTCTATCGCGGCTATGAGCGCCGGTGGTGCTTCGGTAAAGGGGACGGCCCAGTTCGGGTTTAACCTCGTGTCAAACACCTCTCCGGTTGTCGGACAAGGGCCAACAGGCCCCGGCGCAGGTGCACCGACTGGACCGTATGCGGTTCCCAATGTATTCCGCTATAACTCGGGCGATATTTTGGCTACCAGCCCGGTGCCCGACGACTACCGTAAATATACGGTCAGCTACATTGTAAATATACCGGCAAACCAGCCTGGCGGCGTGTATTCTACGACGCTTACGTACATAACGCTCGCTAACTTTTAGGGACTATGCAGCTATGCCCCATTCTGTTACCATAAGTGAAAACACTAAGTGAGGGAATTAATGATCGGACGCAGAATCTTGACCGCAGTTGTGCTGGTTATGATTACGGCGACGACTGTACTTGGCAGTAGCTTTGATAGTGGTCGCGTATTCGCGCAGCAGCGTTCACAGGTTGGCAGCGGCAACGCCTTAAAGGTTGCGCCAGTGCGCAACGATTTCACATTGGACCCCGGGACCACGAAGACGTTCGAGGTTATTATTACAAACCTTACTAGTGTCTCCGCCCGTTTACATCCCGCTGTTAACGACTTCATTGCCAGTGGCGACGAAACGGGCACGCCAAGCATTATTCTAGACGAAGATAAGTACGCCCCGTCGCATAGCCTAAAACAGTTTGTGTCACCCCTGCAGGACTTTACCCTAAAGGCCGGCGAAGAGCGTAACATAAAGGTTACTATTAACATTCCGCAAGATGCTGCTGGCGGCGGTTATTACGGTGCGGTACGGTTCTCGCCAGCGGCTGCCACAGGATCCGCAGACAAAAACGTTAACCTGGCGGCAAGTGTTGGTTCGCTTGTGCTGCTTAAGGTGAATGGCGAGATTACTGAGAATGCGGTTATTAAAAGTTTTGATGTTCGCAAGAAAGACAAACCTGGCTCGTTCTTTATGAACAACAAAGATTTAAGGGGTGTCGTACGCTTCCAGAACGATGGTAACGTACAAGTAGAGCCATTCGGTACGGTAACGCTGAAGCGTTTTGGTAAAAAGGTCAATACGGTACAAGTAAACGATAATAGCGACGGTCAGCGCGGGAGCGTGCTGCCAGAGAGTATTCGTCGTTTTGACATTCCCCTTACGAACCTCAGTTCGTTCGGTAAGTACACACTGGAAGGCAACTTTGGGTACGGCAGTACCGGCCAGTTGCTTACGGCTAAGACGACATTTTATGTAATACCGCTATTTATTATTTTGCTTTGCATTGCGCTGTTTTTTGTAATCGTATTCCTGGTCTTTGGATTACCACGCATGATCCGCGCCTACAACCGCCGTATTATCCGCAAGGCTAGTCGCCGCCGCTAAGGTAAATAATGGGGGGTGCTGCTATGTTTAAACGGCTCGCCCGCATAAGCGTCGCGATTGTCGCTTGTGCTACGTTATACGCTGCTGCGCCTGCCTACGCTGCTGCGCCTCCCGCGCCAAACCCGCAAACAGGGTCTGCCGGTTTGCAGGGCACCGTGCCAACACCAGCACCTACAACGGCCGCAACAATTACAACGCCGCGTACCGGCCAAACATTTACCAGTATGCCCATTACCGTAGGCGGGCTGTGTACAGACGGTTTACTTGTTAAAATATTTGCCAATAACGTGTTTATTGGTTCGGTCATGTGCGATAAGGGCAGCTATACAGTGCAGGTGTCGCTGCTAGATGGCCGGAACGACCTTGTTGCCCGCCAGTTCGATAACCTTGACCAGCCTGGTCCGGACAGCAATATCGTAACGGTAACATACGCGAATAATCAGTTTGCCACTAGCGGCATCCCTCTCCTGACATTAAGCAGTATCTATGCCCGTCGCGGCGCTAACCCCGGCGAGCAACTCATTTGGCCTATGAGCATTAACGGCGGCACAGCGCCATATGCTGTTAGCGTAGACTGGGGTGATGGTACACAGCCAACGCTGTACAGCGAGCCGTTCGCTGGTAGTTTTGATACAAGCCATGTATACAAATCGCCTGGCACGTATGTCGTTATCGTAAAGGCGACCGATAAAAATGGCCAGACAGCCTTTTTGCAGCTTGTAGGCCAGGCTAACGGTGCAGTTACGCAATCAGGCCGTGAGGACAACGGCAAGAGCGGTACACAGGTAATTGTGCGGGTTATATGGGTTCCAGCGGCGTTGTTAATACCGCTGATTATTCTGGCGTTTTGGTTGGGCAGACGATACGAGCTATCGGTGCTCCGCAAGCGTCTGGAACGCCAGCAGGGCAAGTAAAGGGCTTATCCGTCCGATTCCGGAGTGTTGAGGGACTGGAGATACTGTGTGATGACGCTATGCATTACTGCGCCGTGGCCCTGCATTTCCTCTTGATCTAGGAATGTTGTATCGATGCCGTTCATATACACGGTGAAACGGTCGGGTGGCATGCCCCATGCTGTGCGTATGCCAGTGCGCGGATCCGGATAGGTACCAATGTATATAAGATCGTCTGTAACTTTTGTGGCTTCAGGTGGACGGCCGGTAAAATTTGGGGCGAGGGTGCGGGCTATGGACTCGAAGAATGTAACAAAATGCGGCGGGTTCGGACGTGGCCGCAGCGTGCGCGTAAACCTGTGTAAGGCAAACTGGCTGACAACTTCGACTACCTCGCCGCTACCCAGGGTTACGGCATCGAGTAATTGTGCCGGTACGGGTTCACGAAAGAGGTATGCCGGCAGCTTGTCGTATTGGGGCAGGGCATGGTTGACGTAATCTGCTAAGAAATTGATGTTTTTAACACCCAGGCCTGCAATATTCGGTTTTTCTAGCTGCCAGGCACGGACTCGAGTGTATAGGCTATGTACGTCAAAGCGCTGCGTTAGCTCGGGGTCAATCGTTACGTCTGGGTGTTCCAAGGCGATCATCTGCACATGCTGCTGCTCTGCCAGAGCCGCTTCGTCGTATGGCGGGTCGTATTGGTCGAGGTCGCTTACAAGCGTAATATCTGCATTCTCGCACAGTATGTTCCAGATCCGCCCTACGTTTATTTTATGGTTTCGTAGTCGTTCAAAACTGCGTAGCTCAGGGAGGCCGCGAAACGTTTGGTCTGTTGCGAACTGTTGCTCGGAAATTGCGGGCTCGATTTCTTTTGTAATAGCGAACGGGCTGTTCGGCGCGCTCATAATGGGGGCGGCTAGGTCGCAGTAGTGCTGGAACGCTTGTTCTTCGTTTATACGCCGTTTCTCTAGCTCGTCAAAGGCGATTTGTTCGATACGGATTCCCCGCACTGCTAGACTGGCCACTATTCGCAGCGCTGCAATGGCTCTTTCGGCCTTTCGTAGCCAATCGAACGCATTATTAGCAAGGTCCGCATTATACCAAGCGGCATTTATATCCTCTGCAGAGAAAGCTCCCATACCATTATCATACCGTGGCGTAAGAGGATAAGCAGAACAAAAAGCAATCAATAGTGTAATGTAGTGCTATTTTTGCTAAAATGGTAATGATATGTCAAAGAAAGTATTCGTCGGTATGAGCGGCGGTGTGGATTCGTCGGTTACAGCAGCCTTACTAAAGCAGCAGGGCTATGACGTAACGGGCGTGTACATGAAAAACTGGAGCCAGGATTTACCTGGTATGCAGTGCCCATGGAAGCAGGACTACCAAGATGCCAAACGGGTTGCTGTGCAGCTAGGCATTCCATTTAAAATGTACGATTTCGAGACCGAGTACCGCGATAAGGTCGTGGGTTACATGATAGACGAGTACAAGGCCGGCCGCACGCCTAATCCCGACATTATGTGTAACCAAGAAGTTAAGTTTAAGCTTTTTTTGGAAGCAGCCCTAGAGGACGGCGCCGATATGATCGCTACGGGCCACTACGCGCGTATTGTGCAGAATGGCGAACGAGCTGAACTACATACCGGACTCGACCTCAGTAAAGACCAAAGCTACTTTTTATGCCGCGTTACCGAAGATGCGCTCAAAAAAAGCCTTATGCCTATTGGCGAATACACCAAGCCCGAGGTGCGTGCCCTAGCACGCAAGTTTGGGCTGTACACTGCCGACAAGAAAGACAGCCAGGGTATTTGTTTTGTCGGCAAAGTGGGCATTAAAGATTTTTTGCAGCACTATGTCCAAACCGAACCAGGCGAAATTATTGACCAACACGGGGTTGTCATCGGCGAGCACGACGGCGCTATCTTTTACACCATTGGCCAGCGCCAAGGCCTGGGCGTGGGCGGCGGCCTGCCATATTACGTAGTCGGCAAGGACATGGCCAAAAACGAGGTATACGTAACGGCAGACTTGCAGGATACTCGGCTGTGGAGCAATGAAATAACGCTTGCCAGTACGCACTGGATACACGAGCCACCAGAGGTGGGCAAGGCATATACAACGTGCGTTCGGTACCGTGCACCTAGGTTAGACATAAGTACAATAAAGCACCTTGAAAACGGTAACTGGCGTGTTACACTACATGACGAAGTACGTGCCTTGACACCAGGCCAATCGGCAGCGCTTTATGACAACGACCGTGTAGTGGGTAGCGGTATCGTTGTCTAGTTGTTTTATAGTTTAGATTATTATATAATATACGCCATATTTTGGTAGATATTCGTTATGACCCACAACGGGAATGGAACCCCCACCCTCGAAGCTGCCCACAATCGTGATCTGATCGATCTTGATAGGTGGGCACACGCATGGTTTGACGACTTGCATACCATGGATCCAACGAGTGACGCGTATATGCGGGTTACGGGCTACGTAAGCCAGGTACTGTTCCGTAACCCAGAGGCGCGTACGCGTGACGCTGACGATATTGGCCAGACTATGGCACTTTTAGGAATGATTGGCTCCGAAGGGCCGTATGCAGAAGATGAGAAGGGTCAGTTAGACGATTACGAACAGGGTATGTGGGATTTATGGCAAGCGCAATATTCTTTTGCAATGCTTATAGGCCGGCAAGTTGTCGCTACGACACTTGGTAAGGCAGAGAACGAGGATGAACTGCGTCAATTGGAATGGAGCGCCACGCATGATCAGCTAACTGGTTTGGACAACCGGCATGGCCTAGAAAAGGGAGCGGCAGATATTTTGGCTGGGCTAGAGGACGGTACTCACGATGCTGCGGCGATACTCGTGCTCGACCTCAATAAATTTAAAGCTGTTAACGATAAGCTCTCCCACGAAACTGGTGATGCGGTCCTAACGAAGGTGGCAGAGATTATTCAGGCCAAGACACGGAGGGGTAGCCCGGGCCAGGTGGGTGATGTCGTTGCTCGGTTTGCGACCATCGAAGATCCTGAAATTATCCAGACAGATTTGGGAGTGGACTGGCCTGATGCCGAAGTGGCCCGTTTAGGTGGCGATGAATTTGTAGTCATTCTGCCGTTAGGTAACAAGCGGTTTGTGCACCCGTCGCGCATCAAAAAAGAGTCAGAGCAAGAGCGAGGCGAAGCAGAACACGTACAACAAGCAGAGGCCCTGCCTACAGCGCTGACAATGGAAGAAAGAGCACAAGTAGTGGCCGACCGGCTTAAGACAGAAATAACAGCAGCGTTAGTAGGGGCGACAGGGGGCAAGATACGGGGCGTGGGCGTCTCTATAGGTATTGGTATGCTCTACCGGAAAGAGCACATGGACGCCGATGCGCTCGATGAAGCCTTGCGCGCCGCCATACGCGCGGCCGACTTTGAGATGTACCGACAAAAGATAGGCGATCGAACACTGGCAAAAGTATGCCAGTTATTAAAAAGTATTTTGCCCATCAAAGAATTGCTTTCAAGACGCTAACGATAATTTGAAACTTTACTCCTTGCATTAGCTTGCTATACTGAAAGAGCGTAAGCAGTTATACAAAATAAATGATATTTAAAAGGAGGGCGTGCATGGGCCTTTTCGGCTTCGGCAAACACGACGACAAAAAAGATGAGCAGGTCACCGCACCTGTCGATCAAGGCGCAGGCGCACCTGCCGGTGGCGCAGCCCCCGCTCCGGGTGCAGGCACAGGCAGCTGGCCAGCTCCAGCTGGTGGCGCAGGTAGCGCCCCAGCCCCTGGTGGCGACGCTGGCGCAACGCCACCCGCTCCGGCGGCTCCGACCGACCCAGCTGCGGGTGCCGCACCTGCAGCCCCCGCTACGCCACCTGCTGGCGACCAAGGCGGCGACAAGCCCGCAGGCGTATAAGCCTCGGTAGTCTATAAAAAGGCCTGCACCCGCAGGCCTTTTTTAGTACTATTATGTACATGAGTGGCGCACTGCCGAGTTCAGAAATAGTACAAACCATCGGTTGGGATGGGCGGGGGCGGCCGGTTGCGTTTGAGCTTGCGAGTGGCGATTTTGCATTCATTGGAACCTTGGCTACCAAAGAGCTAGAACCGGAGTTGCCGGATGATGCGGCTCGTGCAGACTACGAAGAGATTGTTATAGTGGATCGCCCCGGACTTATGAGTACGAAGTCTGCGCTACCCGACGCCTAGGATCCGTAGGCTCTAACCTGTTTGGCGACATAACAGATTCATTGTTATACTGTAACGGATATGAACGCACAACAAATTCGCACGGCTTATGTAGACTTTTGTAAAAAAAACGGGCACGTTGTTATTCCGCGTGCGCTGTTAGTCCCGTATAACGATCCTACGACGCTCTTTACTGGTTCTGGCATGCAGCCGCTTATACCGTATTTATTGGGTGAAACACACCCAAAGGGCACTCGGCTTACGAACTCGCAAACTTGTTTACGCGCCCAAGATATTGAAGAGATTGGCGACAACCGCCACACAACGTTCTTTGAAATGCTCGGCAACTGGAGCCTGGGCGATTACTTTAAAAAAGAGCAGCTTAATTGGTTTTGGCAGTTTTTAACCCAAGAGATTGGGCTGGACCCGCAGCGAATATACGTTAGCTGTTTTATTGGCGACGAGGCGGCCAATATCCCCAAAGACACCGAGAGTGCTGCTATATGGACTGATATTTTCAAAGGGGTTGGTATAGATGCCAAGCAAGTAGATATTGGCACCGAACAAGATGGCGCCAAGCTGGGCGAGCAAGGTGGGCGCATCTTCTTTTATGGCGAAAAGAACTGGTGGTGCCGGGCTGGTAAGGCCAAAGATATGCCGGCAGGCGAGCCGGGCGGCCCCGACAGTGAAGTATTTTATTTATTCCCTTCAGTTGCGCATAACCCGGAGTACGGCGAACACTGCCATGTTAACTGCGACTGCGGCCGCTACATTGAGCTCGGCAACTCGGTATTCATGGAATACCTAAAGACAGAAACAGGGTTCGAGAAATTACCAAGGCAAAACGTTGATTACGGTGGCGGGCTTGAGCGCATTGCAGCAGCAGCCCTGGATACACCCGACGTATTTAAGATTAGTGTTATGTGGCCTATTGTCGAGAAGCTAGAGGCATTATCTGGTAAAAAGTACGATAGCCACACCAACGCCATGCGCGTTATTGCTGACCATTTGCGCGGTGCCGCTTTTTTGGCAGTCGACGGTGTAAAGCCGAGCAATAAAGAACAAGGGTATGTTATGCGCCGGCTCGTTCGCCGGGCAGTACGTTTTGCTTTTGACCTGGGTATTGAGCAAAACTTTTTACAAGAGGTGGTGCCGGTTATCGCGTCGTTATACGAGGACGATTTTCCGGAGGTCGCTACAAGTAAAGACGATGTGATTGCCACGCTCGTACGCGAAGAAAAAGCCTTCCGCCAAACCCTGCGTAAAGGTATCCAGCAACTTGATAAACTATTTTCTGCCACCGTCATTCCGGCCTCCGATAATTTGCGGTCAGCAAATTATATGCCGAACCGGAAAATTGCCGCTCCTATAAAGTCAAAGGCAATACCGCGAGAAGCTATACCGGAATCCAGTCAAAATAAAAATACTGGATCCCGGATCAAGTCCGGGATGACACAAGGCGAGGTACTGTTTACTCTGTATGACACTTACGGGTTCCCTGTAGAATTAAGCGCCGAAGAAGCCTTTAAGCGAGGTATCGTTTTGTCCGACACCTGGCGTGAGGAATTTGATGCCAAAATGAAGGAACAGCGCGAGCGTTCGCAGACCGCCAGTAAGGGTACCTTTAAGGGTGGCCTTGGCGGACAGACCATGCAGCACAAAAAGTACCACACTGCGACCCACCTGATGTACCAGGCGCTGCGCGACGTGCTCGGCGACCATGTGGTACAAAACGGTTCTAACATTACCGAGGAACGCCTGCGTTTCGACTTTAGCCACCCGCAAAAGGTAACGCCAGAAGAGCTTAAAAAAGTCGAAGACATCGTAAACGAGCAAATTCAGAAAGACCTTAAGGTGTCGTGGGCCGAGTATCCTACCAAAGTTGCCCGCGAGGAAATGGGCGCACTTGGCCAGTTTGGCGACCGCTACGGCGACACGGTGAAAGTGTACAAAATGATAGCCGACGGCGCTGACAAACCATTTAGCTTCGAAATCTGCGGTGGCCCGCACGTTGACCACACTACGCAGTTGGCCGAAGACGGTAAGCGATTCAAAATCGTCAAGGAAGAAGCTAGTAGCGCCGGTATCCGCCGTATTAAAGCAGTGCTAGCATAGAGGCCCTGACATGCCGTTTGGTCCGGAGCTACGCGTTGCATATGAGGGTAATCGGTCGTACGGTACGAATGCTATAGATCTACGTCCGTATACTGCCGCGAGCGCAAAAAAGATATTCGAGCAACTCCAGGGGGACCCGGCAGTAGCGTTTTTGGGTGGTGACGGCCCACTCTGGGAGCGCTATGGTGCTGAGTATTACCTTGCGTACCAAGTGGAGCCGAGTACGACCGTAGCGTGGGGCGCATGGAACGGCGGCGAACAAGTGGGGCTGGCCGAACTATGCCTGCGGGCTGACGATGTCGTATCGTACAACATAATCGTGGGTAGCGATAACAGGTGTAGCGGTATCGGTAGCCTGTTAACTGCAGGCGTAGTATCGGCGGCGTTTCGTAAGGGTTTGCTGGCGGCGTATTTCGATGGCTTTGCCGAAGACGGCGCCCGGGCGATTGCTACCAGGATCCACGAGCGTAATACACTTTCGCAGCGCGTGTGTGGCAAGTTTGGCTTTGTTGCGCTTAATCAGAAGGCTGGCTCGTACGATCGTTATCTTAATGTCGCTACTGAAGATGCCCTGCCTCAGTGGCTGTTTGGCAAGGCGGCCCAAAGCAGCGTAGTCAATCGGCAGCAAGCTCTGGGTGACTACCGCGTACAAGTGCTATAATCGTACTTGATTATGCTTGATAAACTTAAAAGTTCCATGCACGGTGTTGCCAGCAAGGTTGCTGCTAAAGCGGCCGAGGTAAACACTAAGGTGGCACAGAATGCCAAAAAGCAAGAAGAGGACCAATACGTAGTGGGCCTGGATATTGGTACCGAGTTTGTGAAGGCGCTTATTGGCCGCGTTACTACCGACGGCCTTGAAGTTATTGGTGTTGGCCGTGCCCACCAAAGCCTGAGCGACATGCAGGCCGGCGCAATCGCCGATATTTCGGCAGTTGTACAAAACTGCGATAGCGCGCTGTCCCAGGCAGAGCAACAGGCTGGCGTCAGCGCCCGCACGGCTGTTATTGGCATTGCCGGCGAACTCGTTAAAGGCACGACAACCACCGTACGCGTGAGCCGCAAAAATGCCGACAAACCGCTGGATCTTGTTGAATTCGAGCGCATTATTAAGTTAGTACAAGAACGCGCCGAAGTCCGGGCCAAAAAGCAGCTTGCCTGGGAGCTAGGCGGCAAAGAGGTAGAGGTGCGGCTTGTTAATAGCGCCCTGGTGGGCATTGAGATTGACGGTTACAAGGTCACGAGCCCTATTGGTTTCCAGGGTCGGGATGTCGTTGTGCAGCTGTATACCGCATTTGCGCCCCTTATACATATTGGGGCTTTAGAGCGTACGGCGCAGCAACTCGATTTAGACTTACTGGCGGTGGCTGCCGAGCCATTTGCGGTGGCTCGTTCGGTTATTGGTGATGACACGTCGGCTAGTATGAATGCCGTGCTTATGGATGTAGGTGGCGGTACAACCGACATTGCTGTTATTACCGATGGCGGGGTACAGGGTACAAAAATGTTCGGCATTGGTGGACGCGCCTATACGCGCGCAATAGAGCGCGAGTTAAATGTAGAATTCACCCAGGCCGAAGCATTAAAGGTGGGTTTGTCTGAGCACAAAGTTCCCCAAAACAAGACTGCCGCTGTAGAGGGTGCGCTTAGTAAAACGTTAGACGTATGGATGAACGGCGTCGAGCTTGCCCTGAGCGAGTTCGATAAGCTCGATAACCTGCCACACAAGTTACTGTTATGCGGCGGTGGCTCTAGCCTGGACTTGTTAATGCAAAAATTGCAGCACACCGATTGGTATGCCAACTTGCCCTTCACACGTAAACCCACGGTACAGCACATTCACCCCGATGAAGTAGTCGGTATTATTGACAAAACGGGCGACGTCATTGACCATACTTTCATAACCGCTATGGGTCTGCTGAGGGTTGGGCTCGATACACTACAGTTTTCAGTCGGTCAGAGTAATACGGTCAAAGAGAAAATCGATAGGATATTACGCACATGAGCAAAGCAGCAGGCACTAATGCCGGTAAAGATGTACTGTATATTGACGTAGACGACGAAATTACGGCCATCATCGATAAGGTGCGCGCGAGCAATCAAAAAATTGTCGCTTTGGTACTGCCAAAACGCGCATCAATGCTGCAGAGCATCGTTAATATGAAGCTGCTAAAGCGTAGCGCCGACGAATCTAAAAAGAAAATCGTCCTTATAACCTCCGAGCCAGGCTTATTACCGCTGGCGGGCACTGTGGGCATGCACGTTGCGAAGACGTTGCAAACCCGCCCCGAAGTTCCTGAAGGGCCACCCAGCCGTAACGACGACACTGATGTTATAGAGGAAGCCGGCGAAATAGACAGTGCCGAACCCGACCCGCTCGATAAAAATCGCTCTGTCGGCGAACTTGCCGGCGCTACTGCCGTAGATAGCGAACTTGACGATACTATAGAGCTTGATAACGAGCCGACTAGCTCCTCCGACAGTACATCGGGATCGGCCGGAGCTCCGGCTAAAAGTGCCAAGGAAAAGAAGAAACTAAAAATTCCGAATTTTAATAAATTCCGGCTCGCACTGGTCATCGCCGGTGCGGCTGTTATTCTCCTAATTGTCGGATCGGTCTTTGCCTTTAAAATACTTCCTAAGGCCAGCTTGACCATCAAAACCGACAGCCAGGCCGTAAGCAGCTCGGTGCCGCTCTCGTTTAAGACAGACCCTGGTACAGAGCTTAATGCCGAGAAGGGTGTTATTCCTGCGACAATTCAGCAGGTTCAGAAAACTCAGGAACAACAAGTGCCCGCTACTGGTCAACAAAACAACGGCCAAAAAGCGGCCGGTACCGTCAGGTTGGCACTGGGCGACTGTACGAAAGACGCTGTTACCGTGCCCGCCGGTACCGGCGTTACGTCTGGTGGCAAGACGTTCATTACACAAGAAGCAGCAATTATGCAAAGCGTTAAAGTAGGCGGTGTGTGTAAGAACGGCAGCTTTCCGGATGTATCAACCGATACCGTATCGGTTGCAGCCCTTTCCGCTGGCAGCTCGTATAATGTCGGTCCTGGAAGCTTTACGGTAGCGGGGTATTCTAACGTGTCTGGCTCGTCATCGGCCGCTATGACTGGCGGTACCGACGATATTATCAAAATTGTGACCCAGGCGGATATTGACGCAGCCAAGCAAAAAATTGGCGGTCAAGACACCGAACAGCTACACAATGATCTTAAAAATGGGCTTATTACCAAAGGCCTCTATGCGGTAGATCAAACGTTTAAAGCTAACGAAGCTGATACCAAACTAAGCGCTAACCCAGGCGACAAGGCGGATACCGTTACGGTTACGCAGGCCGTTACGTACGTTATGATGGGTGTTGACCGCGATGATTTGCAAAAAGTTATCGCAAACGCGGCGGCAGATAAAATAAACACCAAGAAGCAAAAGATTTTAGACTATGGTATTGAGGGTGCACAGTTTGAGGTTCAAAATCAGGACGCAAGCAGCGCTACAGTAACCATTACCACCACAGTTGTTGCGGGACCAGAGTTGGATAAAGAGGCAATTAAAAAACAAGTAGCGGGCAAGAAAGCGAGCACAGCCACTGCTACTCTAAAGAGCAGCCCTGGTGTCACCGACGTTACGGTAGACTACAGCCCCTTCTGGGTTAGCTCTATACCAAACGACACTAAAAAAATAACCGTCACCATAGAAAAACCCACCGTACAAAAAACCAATGACAGCAACAACCCCTAGCACTGTTTTAGCCTTTGATGTGGGGGAGCGACGTATTGGCGTCGCAGTCGCAAATGGCGTGGCACGCATTGCGGCACCGCTTACGACGCTTGCGAACGAGGGTGATATTGCTGCGACCATTGCACAGCTCGTACATGACCAGCAAGCGAGTGCCCTTGTACTTGGTTTACCTCGTGGACTCGACGGGCAAGAGACTGCTCAAACACGCCTAATACGGCAGTTTGGCGAACACATTCGCGGTGTGGTTGGTGTACCATTATATTGGCAGGACGAAGCGGTAACCTCGGCACAGGCCGAGGCCGAGCTAAAGCACAGGGGAAAACCCTATGTCAAGGCCGATATAGACGCGCTGAGTGCTACCTATATACTTGAAGATTACTTACGAGATAACCCGGGGGAGTTTTAACCATGCGATACACTGCCCAGCCCGAGAAACGATCACTGCCAAAGCGGCTTTTTGTTGGTTTGGCAGTGCTTGCCGTACTCATTGTGGGTGCAACAGCTGTGGTACGCCATGTGTATTTTCAAAATCTTAAGCCGGTTACCACAGAAAACCAGGCAGCGGACCTTGTGACCATTAAGAAAGGGTCTACTGTCGACGAAATTGCTGCACAGCTAGAGCAGGCGGGTATCATCCGCAGTGCGTGGGCTTTTAAGTTGTATGTGGGTAGTAAGAACGTACGCGACAGTCTGCAGGCCGGCACGTACTCGCTTAGTGCCAGCCAAAGCGTTGCCCAAATTGTAGCCCAGCTAACGCACGGAAAAGTGGCGACCAATTTGGTAACCATTATCCCGGGCCAGAAAATATCGCAAATTAGAACCACGTTGCTTAACTACGGTTTTGGTAAGGCAGATGTAGACGAAGCCTTAAACCCTGCAGCCTACGCCGGTAACCCCGCACTCGTAGACAAGCCGGCAGGGGCTGGCCTAGACGGTTACGTTTATCCGGAATCGTATCAAAAAGATTCCAGTACAACCGCCAAGCAAATTATTAGCGAAGCCCTGGCACAGATGAACACGCAATTAACGCCAGATTTGCGGGAAGCGTTCGCTAAGCAGGGCATTAGCACTTACGAGGCAATTACGTTAGCGTCGGTTATTGAGCGTGAAGTACCTGACCATACCGACCGTAAGCAGGCCGCACAGGTATTCTTAAAACGGCTGCGTACAGCTATGCCACTCCAGTCTGATGCTACAAAACCCGAGTTCGATAGCTATGCCAACCTGGGCTTACCGCCCGTGCCCATAAGCAACGTAACGGCCGGGTCGCTGGATGCCGTCGCGCACCCCGCCGATACCGACTGGCTCTACTTTGTAAGCGGCGACGACGGTATAACGCGGTTTAGTAAAACAATCGAAGAGCACGAAGCGAACGTCAAACAGTACTGCCACAAACTCTGCGGTCAATAACGGGTTAGGCATGTCTGAACAATTGTGCTTCAATGCCGGCATATGCGCTTTTGGTAGCCCCGGTGCCCCGGAGTGCGGCACGGAAGACAGGCATTTTTTGCCCTTGCCAACTGCCGAAGAACTGTGCCCTAATGCATTGGCCCAGCGGGTAGAGTATGAACGCAGCAACCCCTATGATTTACCACAACCCGTACGTGACACACGACATGCCTGGGCGCTTACGGAGCATGCGCGCGCTTTACCATGTGGGGACCCACTGGCCGAAGACTGTTTTGACGATGCTCGTCTTCTCGTTAACAGGGCAGTTGACGGTGCCGCCGCAACGGGGGCGAACGGCGATCGAACTATAAACGCTACACAATACGTAGAGGCAACATTACTTGACGCGTACCTGCCGGCATTTCATGCTATGCATGCCAGTAAGCGTTTGGGTCCAGAGCGCTCTAATCTAAGGCGCGCACGCATCGCCAATCTAATAGACGTTGTGAATGGAGCCGACTATAACGAAAACGTGCGTAGAGGTAAACGCATTAAAGTGGGGCTCCATTTATTACTAGGTCGTTCGCCGCTGACTATTTTTCCTTCGTCACCCCGCGAGGGGCAGAACCGACTTGACCCAACAAATAACCACGACGTATGGGCGTTGGAAGCCGGCAACAAGGTTCCAATAAAAATGCGTGGCCTATCCAGACATACGAGAGAATACAGCCCCAAGGTGCTTTTTTTGGGTGCAAAAGCTTTGGTATGTACCAGCTACAGGCGAGCATACTGGACAGAAGTCCCGACGGGCACGGAGGCAGTTGATACTGTCATACACTTGCTGCATCAGGAAGCGCTTGGCAAGCAGCTGGGGTCGCGAGAGAAACGTTGGCTCGACGCCATGACCAATGCCGTCGTACAACAAGTGCATGCATTCGCGGCGGCACGGCAGGCTTTGGGTGTAGTCGAGCGCTCTGCCTATTGATTAGCCTTAAAAAATGCTATAATTACCGAGTAGCAGGATGGGGCTACCCCTGTTAAATAGATAATTTTTTCTCTGTTTGGAGAAGCCATATTAGTAACGAAAATACTCAAAGTGTAACGGCACGCGCGCATGGCGTGCGGTCTGGTTTTATGGGTCGTGCTCTAACGCGGTTGGGCGGGCGATTGGCTCGTAGCCGCCGATTAGTGCGTACGAGCATTGTCGTGCTGAATATTGCCATACTGGCGGTAATTGGCGTGCTGGCTATGCGCGGTACGCAAACGGGGCTGCCGCTGGGTCGCCAGGCAGCTATTGCCGGCAGCGTGTCCGATTCGGCAACCGAGCCGCTCGACCAGTTGTCTTCGGCGGATATTGCCGCTAATGCGGCCATTGCGGCCCGTTTGGCCGAAACGACATCGGTTGTAAACCTTGCGGATAGCGCCCGGGCTGACCTTAATATTGCCCCTGCCGACAAAACAGTTGTTACAAAGGTGCAAGCCATAGCAACACCGCTTAAAAGCAAGGACGATATAAAAGCGTACACGGTCGTAACTGGCGACACGGTCGCTTCTATTGCGGCTAAGTTTGGCGTTACCTCCGACAGTATTATGTGGTCGAACAACCTTACTGGTAACGCGGTAAATGCAGGCGTTACGCTGTACATCCCGCCCCAAAACGGCATTGTATACACGGTTAAGGCGGGCGATACCGTAGATAGCCTGGCTACTAAATATCGTGCCAACAAAGACCAGCTTATTGCCTATAACGATGTCGAGTTAACTGGCATTAAGGTTGGCGAGCGTATTTTGATCCCAAACGGCCAGCAACCTGCTCCGGCCATATATGTCTCGCGTGCGTTAGTGGCCGTGTATGGCTTTAACGGTTACGACTACGGTTGGTGTACCTGGTATGCTGCTGAACGCCGTTCCCAAATGGGGCACCCGGTGCCAACTGGCCTTGGTAATGCCAACACGTGGGTGGCGATTGCTGCCAGCATGGGCCTGCCGACTGGTTCAACGCCGCAAGTAGGGGCTGTTGCCATGAAACACTTGCGCGCGCCGGGGCATGTTGCGGTCGTAGAGGTGGTTACGGCCGATGGCGGATTCTGGATTAGCGAAATGAACTCGTACGGTCAAAAATCTATGACCGACCCGACCCCCGTCGGCGGCTGGGGTGTCGTCGACTGGAAGTATATTCCACCCGACCAAGTCAGTACCTACAGTTTTATTTATTAGGCGTTTTTTGTCTCTGGCGGGAAGGCGACTGTTACGTAGGGTAGCCAGCGGCCGTTGGGCAGAGATGACAAGCCCAGCTCGTCGAGCGTGTCGCGCCGTTTGAATAGATGCTCGTCGGGTCCAAGTGGGGGGATTTGAGCAAGATCATTGGGCCATTCGTGGTAGTCCAGCCCAAGTTGACCATGAGTTAAAGTTATAGTTACGTCTGTGCTGGTGATTGTTTCGACGCATCCGCGCCATAATGGCATACAAAATGCCCCTTCGCCTTCGGCAGTCCAAGCCTTTCTTGCCGAGGCAACCTGTTGCCGTGGCGTTTTATCTTGGTATTGTGCTCGTGCAAATGCATAGTATGCGCGAACAGCCCGCATCCACGTTGGTAAACCCGGCATATACGCGAGCCGGGCTATATCCTGGCCGATATACAGATCAGAAGGCGTATGTAATTGGTTGGGGTTGTCGATTTCTAATTGCCTGCGCAGACGTTTCATTGGCATACTGTATCATAGCCTTTCGCTGCGGCGGCAACTACTACATGGAGCCTCTTTAGTCTTGCGCATACGGCTATTATTTGACACCATGTATAGCTAATGTCACAGCCTGATGCTTCTTTGGAAATGCGCCTGGATACTTTGCATGGTACAAATGAAGCTCCTACTACCTCTAATTTTGCCGCCCAAGCAGTCATGCGCGAGGTGGTGGACACAACGCCCAATGCGAATAGACTGACAGCCGACCAACGCCAACGCGGCCAGCAAATAGGTGGAATAGTACCAGACATGCAACAAATGGCGCGAAATTTGCTGGAGCGCTCCGAAATGCCGACAACCGAGGAAATGTATGCGGATATCCTGGGGCCGGAGCGAGCACCCGCCTATGAAGTTCCCGAAGGCATAACCGCCACTACCGCGGTGCGTCTAGGCGGTCGTCGGCTGTATATTGGCCAGGCTGTAGTCGAATTAACGCCCCGTGAAACATTCCTGCTGAACGCATTCCAAATGCTGCCACGTGGGATTATTCGTTCCAAACAAATTTTCCAGCTCGGATTTGCCTCGGAACTACACCCCAAGCGTCGTATCCGCACGTTTGGTGATGCTTTCAAGAGTCTCGGCGAAAAACTGGACACCGCGACACAGATTGTTACATTGCAGAAAAAAGGTGTGGGTACGGCTACTACCTATTCACTGAGCGAGGCTTTCGTCATAACCAATGACACTTCGCGTTTGCCCGAGGCTGTCATAGCCGCTCAAAGACTTGGGTTAGAAAACGAGGGAGAGGCGGACGCGCACGACACGCCCGAAGGTGTACAGCGCCGCAATAGGGTGATCGCGGCCGTTGCACTCTATCGTGACCATCCGGAGGTACCGCGTCGACTCGCTGCCGACTGTGAACGGCGAGATCTTCCGGGTATAAGACGCGATGCCCGGGGCTACTTGTTAGATCTCGCCAGTCGTTATCCGTTACTGGATACCGAACAAGAGGTGGCGCTAGGTACTATGCTCGAAGCAGGCCTGCAAACGTTTCTTACGCTGGAGCCCGGTAGTACCCCCACTCCTGATCAGAAAAGCACACTCATAGATATGGCTTATGCCTTCGAGCGCTTTTACGTTTCGAATATGAGGCTTGTCGTTGCTATTGCCCAAAAATATACCGGAACGATACCTCTTGAAGAACTTGTCCAACTAGGGATGCCAGGGTTAACCGATGCCATTGCCCGGTTTGACCATACCCGGGGTTTTAAATTCTCTACCAGGGCTACGCGGTGGGTGCAACAGGCCATCTCGCGCGGCGTGGCTGACACCGGCAGAGACATACGGCTGCCGGTCCATATGCACGACAAATGGGTAAAATTGCGAGAGGCCAGAAGAACGCTGACTCAGGAGCTGGAACGCGAGCCAAGCCCCGAAGAACTTGCAAGTGTAACCGACTTCGACTTAGACACCGTCATGACCCTTATAACGCACGGCGAATTTATCAAGCCCTCGCTAGATAAAAAGTTAGATGCTACCGACAATGGCACGACCTTCGGGGATACCCTCCCCTCGCCAAAAAATGAGATTGGACAGATGCTGAGCGAATTAGCACTCACGTCCCTGATAGAGCAGGCTGCGCTAACGGAAAGCGAGCTGTTCATCCTTGGCCTTCGGTATGGCCTCTACCACCACCGGCTCTTTACAAGCAATGGCGGAGTTACCTGGCCAGCGTCGCCCCTTAAGTTTCAGGACGTCGCAAATCGTATAGTTTTGCATTTTATGCAGGAGGACAAGAGCGCCGACACGCAACCAAGCATGGCACTACTGGCGACATACTTGGGTGTGTCACGAGAAATAATTTCTCAGTATGAACGACGCGCGCTACATAAACTACGAACAACGGCAGGTGCGCCTGCGCAGAATTCGAGCGATGCTTAGCGTGAATAGTGCGGGTTATGACTCAGTATCCGGTATCGCATGTCTATCATCTACACGCTATCTGTTACACTATACCTACAGATGAATTTTATAGATAAAGCAACAGTGACAGTTAAAGCGGGCGATGGCGGCAACGGCATTGTTAGTTTTCGGCACGAGAAGTTTATAGATAAGGGCGGTCCGGACGGTGGCGATGGCGGTGATGGCGGTGATGTCATCCTGCTTGCAACGCGTAACGAGAACACGCTGGCTAACTTCCGGTATCAAAAAGAACTGACTGCACAGCCCGGCGAGCCAGGTGGTAAAACGCGTAAACATGGCAGGAACGGGAAACATCTTGTAGTGAAAGTGCCAGTTGGCACTGTAGCAATAGACGAGAAAGGGCGTGTGGTTGCTGACATTGCCGAAGATGGCGCTACGGCGGTTATAGCCAAAGGGGGCAAGGGCGGATTCGGCAATGCACATTTTATAAGCTCTACCCGCCAGGCCCCGCGCGTCGCCGAAAAAGGTGAACCGGGCGAAGTCCTGATGGTGCAGCTAGAGCTAAAGATGATTGCGGATGTCGGGCTGGTAGGGTTGCCAAACGCGGGCAAGTCAACGTTGCTGAGCGTTATTAGCAATGCTAAACCGGAGATTGCCGATTACCCGTTTACGACCCTTATTCCCAACCTAGGCGTGGTAGATGTCGATAAACAGACGAGCCTTTTATTCGCCGATATACCAGGACTTATAGAAGGCGCGGCCGAGGGCAAAGGTTTAGGCGATGAGTTTTTGCGTCATGTTGAGCGTACAGCGGTGCTTGTGCACCTTATTGATGTCTATCAAGACGATGTCGCTATTGCTTACCAAACAATTCAAGACGAGCTGAGCGCATACAAAGTGAACCTTTCCGAACGCCCACAAGTAGTTGCACTTACCAAAATTGAGGGTTTGGACGAAGAAATGGTCGCTGATCAGCTAGCAAAATTAAGGAAGGTGGTAGCCGAGGGCAACGAGGTAACGGCACTATCTGCCAGGACCAAAGAGGGTGTGTCGACCTTGTTACGTACCGTTCGGCGTATCGTAGAAACAACGCGCGCACGTGAACGCGCTGCCGAGGCAGCCGTTGAGGCGCCCGTTGTGCCGGTACTTACGCTGGAGGATAATGGCGACGCCTGGGAAGTCGTAAAAGAAGAAGATACCTTTGTGGTACATGGTCCAAAAATAGAACGCTTTGCGCGGCGAACCAACTTTGACAGTCCTGAGGGTGTCGAACGTTTGCGCGACATTATGCGTAAGACAGGTATTGTGCACGAGCTGCAACGCCAAGGGGTTAGCCCAGGCGATACCGTGCGTATCGGCAAAGGCGAGATAACCTACTAATTATAAGAGCGGTAACCATAAGCTATATGTGATATTTGTCACATGCACAAAATAGGGTTGTTATAGTTGACTGACTAAAGCGTTAGTGTTATAATACAACCATGATAGTTCCAGACAGAACGCCCGATCTTGGGCCGGAAGGTCTAGGCCCTCGTGCGACAGAGGAACAATTGGGGGATTTGCACCGAATTATATCGCAGATATATTATGGTGCTGAGCAGAGGAGTCTTATATTCCCGGGTATGCACCGTGATGAGGCAGACGGTGTAAGCTTAATAATCCCGCGGCCTCGCGAGATTGCTACAGTTTTTCAGTCGAATGTTAAGCCCTGGGTACGCGTGTCACCGCCAGATGCCGAAGGGCAACATATTGAAACGGCCCGTTTCTGTGACGCTAAGACACCAGAAATATCACTCCATGAAACAACTTTCGTTATTGAAGCGTTAACCATAAATGGATTCGGTGCGTTGACAGGAACTAAACATAGCGACACTGTCGTAGTTAAGTCGTGGACTGATGACGTGTATCCTTACGAGCAAATACAAGAAACAATGTGGGCGGGTCGTACAGAAGCGGTACCGCCTATAGCTTTGACCGAGGCTGATGCTGCAAAATGGCTAGCCCGCTATACAGCACTAGATGCCGAAGGCCGTGCAAATGCGCAATATGCTAAAAAATCCAGTCCGATGCGCCGGTTTATGGGCGCCTTAGGCATGCGCAACGCGTAGACACCCCAAACAATGCTAGACTGGTACTGTTATGACTACTAGCTCCTATTCCAGCATCCTCCTCGTTCCGTCACCGAAATTGACGGCGAGCTACCTGCTTTTTGCTTCGCAACGTAGCTACGGCTATGTTTTGTCGCAAGAAAACAGGTATCTCACTCGCCAATTTCACCGACGTCTCCAAGGAGGGTACTGAAATAGGAGCTTCTTTTTTCTTTTACGATCTTGAGACGAGCGGGTTCAGCCCGCACGAACACCGCATTATGCAGTTTGCCGGGCAGCGGACCGATATGGACCTGAAGCCGATTGGCGAGCCGGTGAACGTGCTCATAAAAATGACGGACGATTGCCTGCCCGATGTAGACGCTGTGTTCATTACCGGTATTACACCCCAGCAGACTATTGCGGAAGGCATTACCGAGGTTGAATTTTTACGCCAGTTCGAGCACGAGATAGCAACGCCTGGTACGGTGTTCGTGGGCTACAATACGGTGCGGTTTGACGACGAGTTCATGCGTTGTTTACACTATCGTAATTTTTATGACCCCTACGAATGGCAATGGCAAGGCGACCGCTCGCGCTGGGACATGCTGGACGTGGTGCGTATGACCCGTGCGCTTCGACCCGAGGGTATAGAGTGGCCCTTTGATATACATGGCAAGCCCACGAATCGCCTGGAATTGCTGACGAGCCTTAACAAGCTCAGTCACGAACATGCCCACGACGCCCTCAGCGATGTGTCTGCAACCATAGAAATTGCCCGGCTGATCCGTAACAAGCAGACCAAGTTGTTTGACTACTTATTTACCATGCGAAGCAAAAATAACGTGGCAGATTTAGTTAACAAAGACGAGCCGTTCGTATACACCAGTGGCAAATATCCGAGCGAATTCGAAAAAACGACTGCCGCCGTACGAGTGTGCGCCCACCCAAAACGTCAGGGTGCATTGGTATACGATTTGCGGCATGATCCGGCAGACTGGCTGCAGCTAACGCCCGAGCAAATGGCCGACGCCTGGCGTTACAAAAAAGACCGTCAGGAGCCCCGCTTGCCGGTAAAAATGATGCGTTTTAATGTATGCCCGGCAGTGGCGCCGCTTGGCGTACTGGATGCATCATCGCAATCGCGGCTGCATCTGGACCCAAAGCGTATTGTGCAGTACCACAAGGCCCTGCGGGCCGACAAGACCTTTGTAGAGCGTTTATGTAAAGCAGTGGACATTATGGACGAGCAGCAGCAAACCAAGCTGCTGGGCAGCGAGGTAGATGTAGACGCCTGCATGTACGATTCATTTTTCCAGGCTGGCGATAAGAACGCCATGTCGGTGGTTCGGGCGGCCACGCCAGAAGAGTTGGGCAATCTAGGGCTTACCTTTAAAGATCAGCGGCTTACATTGCTGCTGCCCCTGTACAAAGCGCGTAATTATCCAAAGCATTTAACCGGCGAGGAACGCGAAAGTTGGGAAAAACTCCGTGCTCGCAAGCTGCTTGACGGCGGTCAGAATAGCAAGCTAGCTAAGTATTTTGCGCGTCTGCAGGCTGTTGTGGCCGATGGGGGTTTGACGGGGCACCAGGAGTATCTTATTGAAGAACTCAAGCTGTATGCTGAGAGTATTATGCCTGAGGCAGAGGGCTAGCCTCTTCATCCCCGCACCGGATCAAGTCCGGCATAAACTCCGGCGGGGACCCCACCCCCGTCATTCCGGGCTTGACCCGGGATCCACCCCCGTCATTCCGGCCCCCGAGCCGGAATCCAATCAATAAGTCCTTCCCGTTTCTTTCA
>DATIHR010000026.1:0-44644 GCA_035480575.1 Saccharimonadales bacterium (SeqCode)
GAGTTCTTTTTGCGCCGAACGAGTTCAGCGGAAGTAGTCGAGTCCGTGACGCCGTACCGAGAGCTTTTTGGTTACTTTTTGTCGGCACAAAAAGTAATATTAGAACCCCTGACGGAGTCAGAAGAAGGGGTGATGAAAGAAACAGGAGGATGTATTGACTGGATTCCGGCTCGGGGGCCGGAATGACGGGGTTGGATCCCGGATCTAGTCCGGGATGACGGGCCGGGACACGGCAATGGTATCATCTAACTATGGACATACAATTTATGCTTACCGACACCCGCTCCCGTGTATATCTACTGTGGTTGGCATTAGTACCCCTAGGTTTCATCGCAACACACTTTTACCAGCACCACGCCATAAACGCCCTTTGGACCGTTTTTGCGTTAATTGGCCTGGGCTTTATGTACAAGGCGCTGCCGCTTAGGGTGCGCCAAATGCAACATATTCTGCTTGCATGGCTGGTGCCGATAGCGTTTGGTATGGTGGTAAGCGGCGCAGTGTTTTATGTGCATGGGGCTGTAGTGGCAAATTTGCTTGGGCACCTGGGGGCGTTTTGGCTGGGTATTATGGCCGTCGGCTATACGTTAAACGGCTTAGTCGACCGGCCATTGTTTTGGTATGGGTTCGCAGCGTTTATTAATGTGGTTGCCTGCGTGCTTTGCTTTTCGCTACCGCAGTTTACTACCGCGCAGTACCTAGTGGCTGCCATAGTAACTGCGTGGTCAATGCTTAATTTGCTGCTTTTTCGGACCGATGTATTGTCGTAGGCGGTGCGTGCCCAGCAATCGGGTAGGGTGGTTGGTTATGAGTATGGCGTCTGGGTAGAGCAGCTGATAAAACTTCAGTAGCCAGCGCGAATTTACACTGTATACGTATACTTCTAATTGCCGTTCTTTAGCCATACGGTATGTAAGCGGGTTCATAAGCCACATATTGAGGCATATGCCATGGGCGCCCATGGCGTGAGCATTATGAATAATATCTATGGGGTCAAAGTGGTGCTGAATTAAGAATGGAATGTCTGGCCGGGCTTCGTGCAGTATTTTAAGGTCGGTGTATTGACGCCCGCTAAAAAATACCTGGACAGTCGGATATTTGGCTAGTAATCGTAACATGGGCTCGGCAACGCCTTCGTCTTTAATGTCGAGCATGAGCGCCACGCGGCTACCTACGAGTTTAAAAACTTCCTCTAGGGTTGGTATATGGTCACCATTGTGGAGGGTTATGGCATCTAGCTCGGCTAACGTGTGGTCGTGTATTTTTACAGGGGTAGGCGAAACTTTGCCGGTGTTAGCGTCGTGCAGCAGCACTAAATGACCATCGGCCGTTAGCCGAACGTCTATTTCTATGGCGTATAAATCTAGTTTGAGGGCGGTTTTAATTGCGGAGATGGTATTTTGGAACGCAAGCCCCATGGCACCCCGATGCCCAACAATTTTTGTCATAACTATTGCCTAACTATATCATTAGTAGATTGTAATTTATAGATAGCCCTTGCTGGATCGATACCGTAAAACAGCGTACAATAGGGGCGAAGCAAACAGGAGTTATAACACTATGGCTGATTTTAATAAAGTATTGACGCCGGGCGATTACAAAAACGGTACAGTAAATGCAGTCGTCGAGATCCCGGAAGGCTCGTTTTTAAAAATTGAATGGGACCGCGAGCGCGCGGCCTTTATGCTTGACCGCGTCGAGCCGTCTATTTTTGCTAAGCCAACCAACTATGGGTTTATTCCACAAACGTTAGACGAAGATGGCGATGAGCTTGACGTGTTGGTGTTTTGTGCCGAACCGATTCCTACCGGCGTGTGGCTGGAAGCCAAGATTATCGGTGTCTTTAACTTTATTGACGGTGGCGAGGCAGACCACAAGATTGTTGTCGTACCTGCTGACGACCGCAATACGGGCGACGGCGTACACTCGCTGGACGATTTATGGCCACGCTGGAAGGAAAAAGTCGAACACCACTTTACCCACTACAAAGACCTCAAAAAGCCGGGCACTACAGAAGTGAAGGGTTGGGGCGATGTCGCTGCAGCCAAACAGATTATTGAAGAATCTATTGAGCGCTGGAACAAAAAGTAAGCCCGGCCTGTACACTACATACCGACTAAAGCGCCTTAAACCAAGGCGCTTTTTCGCTTCCAAACGCAAGTAGCCGCTGCCGGTGTATAAAGTCTTCCATGCCCGTAGTCGCCCAAATAGCATGCACGTGACGCAAACGCGGGACCATGGTGCGAGGGTGTTCCGGTAGATAGTTCGCGGGGCCGGTGGCGTGTTCTAATAAGTGTAGTTCTCGCACGCTAGCGGGGCTGTTTGCTAATTTGCGCAGTATCATCTCTTGCGGGGAATGCTCGCCAAAGATTTTTGTGACTTCTGACTCATATATAATGCGCTGGGCATGTTCGGGTATCATAGCTACGTCGTAGTAGAGATCGACCAAATTGCCGAACAGCGCGTGTTCTAGTGAATGGCCAAGGAGTAGCTGTCTGCCAATAAAACTTCTATCGGTAATGACTGCCGTAGCAAGCTCGTGGGGGTCGGCGGTAGTGTAGCCCATCCGGTCGAAAACATCGCGGTATTGCTCTGCAACTTTATGTACTGCACGTGTGTTATAAAAATAGCCTAGTGTTTCGGGTTCGGGATATTTTGTTTCATCCAGCAGGGCCACGAATGACATGTGGGGCAGCGCACCATCTGGCCGGGCTTCTGCCCGTAGAAACGTGCGCGCTAGTAACTCTGCCGGCTTGGTGCCCATTGCTACCATGCGGAATGCTGTACCGTCTTGAGTGCCTAACTCCTGTGCGGCATGTGTTATACCCAGCGGTGTATTGCCCAAGCGCCAGCTGGTATGTAAGTAGGCCGCCTTATAAGCGTCGGCGGACTGCCACACTGCAGTGGAGTCCTCGGCACTAACACAGGCGATATTTAGATACGACGGCCGTTTCATAAGTCCGCTTGCCTCTAGCTCGGCGTGTACCCGCACCGGGTTGAGTGTCTCAAGTGCTATATCCGGTCGCTGTTCAGTCATGCGCCCTATACTATCCTTGCAGGCCCTAAAGTTGCAAGCATTTACAGTACCTTGGATGATATTGTAGGACACTACAATACGCATGGTATAGTAAAAAGGAATCAGCTAATGCTTTAAAGGGGTATCAACAAATGGCAGCAGTTACACGAGTGGCAATTAATGGGTTTGGCCGCATTGGCCGTAATGCATTTAAAATCGCATTCGACCGCAGCGACCTAGAAATAGTGGCCATTAACGACCTTACCGTTACAAAAACGCTAGCCCATTTGCTAAAACACGATACAAATTACGGCGAATATCCTCACGAAGTCAAGGCCGGCGAAACCAGCATTATCGTAGACCGCAAAGAAATACAAGTTCTTGCCCAAAAAGACCCCGCACAGCTGCCCTGGAAAGATTTAAATATTGATGTCGTTATTGAATCGACCGGGTTTTTTGTTGATCCTGCCAAGGCTAAGGCACACATTGACGCCGGCGCCAAAAAAGTTGTAATTAGTGCTCCCGCCAAAGGCGAGGGGGCAACGACTGTAGTATTGGGCGTAAACGAGGACGCGCTTGATGGCGCGGGTGAAATTATCAGTAACGCCAGCTGCACTACGAACTGTATTACACCTGTAGCTGCAATCATTGAAAGCCATTTCGGTATTGAAAAGGCCATGATGACCACGGTGCACAGCTATACCGCCAGCCAGGTATTGCAGGACGGCCCAGCGAAAGATTTGCGCGAAGCCCGCTCGGCTGCCGAGAACATTGTGCCCACGACCACAGGCGCGAGTATTGCCGCGGCCAAGGCGTTGCCAGCGCTTAAGGACAGGTTTGGCGGCCTTAGCGTGCGCGTCCCTACGCCAGTTGTGTCGCTCAGCGATTT
This sequence comes from Saccharimonadales bacterium (SeqCode), assembly GCA_035480575.1. Lineage (GTDB taxonomy): Bacteria > Patescibacteriota > Saccharimonadia > Saccharimonadales > UBA4665 > PMNU01. Next base: position 3,906 of record DATIHR010000026.1, read on the forward strand.
TGTCATTATTACGAAGCGCCCGGTAACGGTCGAAGAAGTTAACGAAGTCTTTAAGAAGGCCGCGGGCGAACCGTTTTATCAAGGTATTTTGGGCGTAACCGAAGAAGAGCTTGTTAGTAGCGATTTTATTGGCAACAGCCACTCTGCAATTGTTGACCTTAAATTAACCGCTGTTATTGATGGCAATATGCTTAAGGTGGTTGCTTGGTATGACAATGAGTGGGGGTATAGTAATCGGCTTGTGGAAGAGGTTGCTGATATTGGGCGGTTGCTCCACAAATAGACCTTCGTCATTCCGGACTAGATCCGGGATCCACCCCCGTCATTCCGGCCCCGAGCCGGAATCCAGTAGAAAAGAAAAAAAGTCCTTATATATTTATATTTGCAGAACTGATGCTTTTCCTGCATCACCCTTACTATTGGCTTTCGTCAGTAGCTTCAATGTTACTTTTTTGTACCGACAAAAAAGTAACCAAAAAAGCTCTCGGTACAACGTCAGTACTCGACTGCTTACACTAGACTATTTTGGCGCAACAAGAACTCCCTCCACATTCGTTCCGGTCGGCCCCTCCCTTTTGAATGAGGACTATTCCGGGGCGCACTTGTTGCTTGATTCCGTCCAAGCACCTTTCCAGCAATAGGGTGGCTGCTGAGCACCGAACGTGGGCTGCAAATCATGTGGGTGGCTGACGACAGTAGACAGAATAGTTGTACGCCTTACCACTTAGCTGAGCGCTCGGTATATCTTCGTCGTAGGTAACTCTAGCCGTAGCGGAGCCGGAAGTTAGTAAAAAAGACTGAAACAAAGACAAAATACATACCTTCGTTCTTTGCAGGCTTTTTTACTAACTTACCGCGCGTGAGCGGTTACCTACGACGAAGATATCCGAAAGCGACGTGAAGTGAGGACGGAAAAAATGGATGGGAGGGTGTGTGGAATCGTAAGCAGTAATATTTCTAATTAGTCAGATAAGCAATATTAGGATATAATGCGCTTAAAGGTTCTTAAGCGGCATGGACGTAGCAGTGAAACGAGTTGTGGTCTGGTTTATCGTACTATTAATTTGCGTACGATTTGTGCCTGTATACGGTATGCTGGAGGCCGCCGTGCAGTTTGTTGCTGCAGGTGTTATACCGGGGACTGACCTTGCGGTACCGCCTACGGTTATGCTGTGGCTACTGACTCAAGTAGCTATTTTGGCGTTACTACTTATTTTTCGCCGTGACATTATTCGCGCATTGACTCGACGGCGCCACAAGCGTATCCAAGCTGCTGCCTCGCGTACACTAGCTGCGCAGGCCCCCTCGCAGCCAGCGCCAACACCAGCGCCAGCTGCCATAGATACCGCGGCGCCCAACCCGGTCGTTATTGTCATCCCTGGCACACAGGGTTTGGTGCCTCGTTATTTTCGTGCAATAACCACCCTTATGCCACACATACTGCGCCGTTCGTTTACTCGTGTCATACTTTTTGGTCGGCACGCGCTGTACCGAGCGCATACAATTGCCCGGATGGGTCTAGCATATGTTTTGCTGGCAACTCATTTTATGTGGCAGGGCATGGTTACGCTAGTGGGCGTAGTGGCGCGCATGGCGCAAACGGCTGCGGTGCGTTACTGGCGTTTGGCGTTGCCATACATGCAGGAATTCGACCGCTGGCTCGAGCTAAAATGTAAGCAGAGCGAAGGATGGATAGCCATCGTTAAGTTTGGGCGCGAAGTGCGCGCAGTATTGACCATCTGGCGCCAGGAAGCGGCCCATTTGCTTCAGCGTCTTACTACTAAAATCTAGGTTGCTTGGCGCCCGCCTACGTAAGCGGTATAGTTTTTAGTATGAAGATATATATTGATGCCGACCACAACGGCTTTGATATGAAGCAGCGGCTAACCGAAGAATTAACTCGTGCTGGCTTTGAGGTGGTAGATGTTGGTAATACTACTGTCGACCCCGACGACGATTATCCGCAGGCGGCTGCCCGTGTCGTTAGTGCGATGCGCGCCAGCGAAGACGATGAACCAAGGGGTATATTGTTATGCGGTTCGGGCCAAGGGGTGTGTATTGCCGCGAACCGCTACAAAGGCATACGGGCCAGCTTAATTTGGAATGCTGACGAAGCTACGGCTGCCCGCAATGATGACGACTGTAACGTGCTCTGCCTACCGGCTCGGTACGTACACACCGGCGAGGCTATTGATTTGGCTGAAACGTGGCTAAAGACACCATTCGCAGGCGCAGCACGGTACAAGCGCCGTATCAAAGAGTTAGATGCAGGCATGCAATGACAACACCTCGCGCTACAATTTGCCCTACTATATTAGCCGGCGACCCAGACGAATACCGTCGGCAGATGGAGCGTGTGGCTGGCTTTGCTTCGCGTATGCACATCGACCTAGCGGATGGTAAATTTGCCCCGTCCCGAACTATTGACCTCGAGAGTGTCTGGTGGCCGGCCGGTATGCGCATTGACCTCCATGTCATGTACAAACATCCGTTTGAATATACACAGAAACTGCTACGCATGCACCCGCAGCTTATTATTGTGCATGCCGAAGCCGAGGGCGATTTTGTTAATTTTGCTTACCAGGCACGCGAGGCACGCATACAGGTAGGCGTAGCGCTTAAGGCTAAAACAGGCGTAGAGGTTATAGTGCCGGCGCTTGAATATATCGACCATGTGCTTATCTTTTCGGGCGATCTTGGCCATTTTGGCGGCAAGGCTAATACTCATTTACTGACAAAAGTATTACTACTGCGGCGTTTGAAGCCGGAGCTAGAAATAGGGTGGGATGGCGGCGTGAATAACAAAAATGCAGCAATACTAGCTGGCGGCGGTGTAGATGTATTAAATGTCGGCGGTTATATTCAGCACGCTGCCGAGCCGCACGCTGCATTCGAGACATTGCATCACCTACTGCATGCGGGCCCTAAGCCACATAGGCGCTAGATAAGCGCCATTACTGTCCGTTCGATGACCTGATTGCTCAGGGTGAGCGCTAGTTGCGCATACGGCTGGTGGTCGACCCAATTCGTACTATCACTCTGGCCTTCCCATACTCCCAGCTCGACGCTCTTTTCCCGGAGAACCGTAGGCAGGGATTCGATAGTAAGGCGTATGAATTCAACGTCTCGTGGCGGCTGTAAGTCAGCCGGCGCGGCAAGACCGGTACCGACATAGTCGATATAGGCGGGGCCAGTATTGGCCATTTCTTCGTCGTAGACATAACGAATAATTGCACCGGCCGGCACGCGGACATTTTTTTGCGCAGCAGCAATCGTGGCTTCCCGCCAGGTGTAGGCGGTTGGCAAGCCACTTGCCTTTTGGTATGCAAACGGTCGGCCCTGCGTATCGCGCAGTACAAGCGCGGCTTGGTGGTCGGTTTGGGTTGTGTTCTGACTGCCGTGCCAGGCGAGCGAGCGGGCAAAGAATAACTCGCTTTCTAGGCACGCGGTATGTATGGGTTCCCCTATGGTCGGATATAACTCCGGTGGGCAAGTAGCCGCGAAGCCAAGTGCTCGCTGTGTTAGTGTAAACTTCATGTGATCACGGTCGGGGTTGGCATCCTGTTTTTCTACAAGGGTGGTCGATGTGCACAATGCCCCGTGCAACACATCGGCATATGCGCTATTGTTTTGGCTAATATAATCATAAAAGGAGCGCCATGTTTTTATGCGCTGGCCTACATGAAACCCAAGTTCATCTGTGAGTTCGTAGAGTGCAAGTTGATCTGGACTGCCGGCAGTGTGCATAATGTGACGCACAGCATATAACCTGCGGCGAATATGGTCAATTATTGTTTGGCATATGGCCGGCTGGACTATGGTGGTATATAATCGTTAGCAGAATGCGTCAGATATACTCTATTGAGGCGTTAGAGCTAAAAGCTAACGAGATTCGTCAAGATATTATTAAAATGCTGCTCGAAGCTGGCAGCGGACATTCGGCTGGCCCATTAGACTTAGCCGATATTTTTACGGCACTCTATTTTAACGTACTACGACACGATCCTGACAACCCCAATTGGGACGACCGGGACATATTGCTACTAAGCAACGGCCATTGCAATCCGGTCATGTACGCCACTATGGCACATGCCGGGTATTTTGACCGTAAGGAGCTCATGACGCTTCGCAAGCTAGGCAGCCGGTTGCAGGGCCACCCAGAACGCACGAAGCTACCGGGCGTAGAAACTACCAGCGGGCCACTCGGCTGTGGTCTCAGCCAGGGTGCAGGCATGGCGCTAGCAATGCGTATGAACAACCAGCACCACCGTTGGGTGTATGTCGTTACAGGCGACGGCGAGCTGAATGAGGGCAACAACTGGGAAGCCATAATGCTCATTAATAAATATAAGCTCAATAACATTATTGCCATCGTTGACCGCAATAATATCCAAATAGATGGCCCAACCGAGCAAGTAATGCCACTGGAAGATTTGCGCCAAAAATTCGAAGCGTTTGGCTGGCATGTGCTGGAAATAGATGGCAACGACGTAGAAGCGGTTATAGATACCTGTAATATGGCGAAGGCTATTGTAGAAAAACCGGTAGTCATAATCGCCCATACCATTCCGGGCAAGGGTGTTGATTTTATGGAGTACGATTTCCACTGGCATGGCATGCCGCCAGGTTCTAAAGATGTGCCGGGCGCACCTCCAAAAGCCGACCAAGCCCGGGTAGCATTGAAGGAGCTGCGTACCCTGCAGGGTAGGATAAAAAGCGAGGCACACGACCATGCCTGATATGCACTTAGTACCTGACGCGCAGGCGCACGACCTGGTCGTTGAGCCCATTCGCAAAGGCTTTGGGCGTGGCCTGTTGGCTGCGGCTCAGCATGACGACAACGTAGTTGGCTGCTGTGCCGACCTTACGGAATCGACCGCTATGAATGCGTTTGCCGAGGCGTTCCCCACCCGATTTGTCGAAATCGGCATAGGCGAGCAAAACTTAGTAACTGTTGGTTCGGGCCTTGCAGCACAGGGCAAGATACCCTTTGTCAGCAGCTATGCGGCGTTTTGCCCTGGCCGCTGCTGGGAGCAAATTCGTACGACTATTTGTTTGAACAATCAGCCTGTAAAAATAGTTGGCTCGCATGCCGGCGTAAGTGTGGGGCCCGATGGCGCCACACACCAAATGCTCGAAGACATTGCCATTATGCGCGTACTACCTAACATGATGGTATTTGCGCCGGCCGATAGCATTGAAGCCGAAAAAATTACCCTAGCGATGGCCAAGAATAAGCATCCTAATTACATTCGGCTGGCGCGCGAGGGTACGCCGGTATTTACGACCGCGCAAACGCCATTCGAGATTGGCAAGGCATACGTGTACCGAGAGGGCACGGACGTGACTATTATCGCAACGGGTACCATGACGTACCAGGCCATGGTCGCCGCAGAAAAGTTAGCCAAAGACGGCATATCTGCCGAGGTTGTACATGTACCGACCATAAAACCGCTCGATGAGCAGACCATCCTTACTAGCGTCAAAAAGACTGGCGCTGTCGTTACCGCAGAGGAAGGGCAGATAGCCGGCGGGCTCGGTGGCGTTATTGCCGAACTTCTAGCCGAACAGCATCCGACACCCCTTGTTCGTATTGGCATGCAAGATCGCTACGGCGAATCGGGCGAACCGAACGAACTACTGGCCCATTTTGGCCTCGACGCAGTGCATATCGCTATGGCTTCGCACCACGTACTGGATAAAATAATAAGTAAACAATAAGGAGTCACCATCCCTATGCCGCGCCTTGTACGAAACAAACTTCAGCAATTTCTGGCAACATCCCGCACGAACAAGCTCATTGCACTGGCCGCGGTATTAGTGGTGGCTACGAGTGGCCTAATATTTTTGACTATTAGAGCTGCTGGCTTTTTTGCGTCGACAGAGTCAGATACCGGTAATCTAACGGCTAACGCCAAGGTCATAACCGACACCAGTGCCTCGGGCGGCAGGGCTATTCAATTTACCGCACCTGCGCCGTCGCCAACACCTACGCCAACCCCGACCCCGACCCCCGCCACCAACCTCTGGTAGCTGCTCTTCTGGTACGCATGTACCGGGCGGCAGCGATGGTGCGGGTGGCTGTTGGCCAGGCCCCAACAACACGGGCGTTCCAAGTGGCACGGTGCTTTCGGCTTACACTGGTAGCTGTACTATAACTACTAGCAATCTGACCATCGACGCTAAAACAATTAACTGTCCCGGCGACCTCCTTGTGCACGCATCAAATGTGACCATCACCCGCAGCAAGATTACCGGCCATGTTGTTGTTGACACTGACGTCAGTCAAGGTTATTCACTGAGCATGACTGACGTCGAAATTCATGCAGACGGCGACCTCCCCGTAGTCTATAACGGCAATGTTAATATCCTCCGGGCAAATATTAGTGGCGGCCACAACGGTTTAGAATGCCAGGAGCACTCGTCGCATTGTTCGCTCAGGGATTCCTGGATTCATGACCAGTGGCAGGCGCCATCTGGCGACACCCACCTTGGTGGCGTCGCTCATTTCGGCGAGCAAGTGGCCTGCACCGGCACGGGCACCAACGGCATGACGGGCGTGTGTTTTGACATAGAGCACAGCTCGGTTGTCTGTGATGCTGCGGTCAATGCCTCTGGCGGTGGCTGCACCGGCGACATTAACCTGATTGCCCACTATGGACCAATCCCCGGAGCTTTCATCTACAAAAACTTGCTAGGCGCGAATATTGGCGCTTCATACTGCACCTATGGCGGCCAGGCACCCGAGAACGGCGCGACACGCATTGTGTACCAAGACAACATATTCCAGCGGGGTACGAACAGTAAGTGTGGCACCTATGGGCCAGTCACTGGATTTAAGTTCACTAATTCTGGCAACGTTTGGACAAACAACAAGTACAATGATGGTTCGGTTATCACTTGTACGGCTGCCGACGAGTGTCTCTAGATGAAGCATAAGCATGTATACTAGGTGCATATGGACATAGATACACAAAAACTTGAAGCAATTGCAAAACAGCTAGTAGCCCCTGGAAAGGGGCTACTAGCGGCCGACGAAAGCAGTGCCAGCTGCCAAAAACGATTCGACGCGGTTAACGTGCCCTGTACCGAAGAGACACGGCGCGAATACCGCGGACTACTCGTTACTGCACCTGGTGCCGAAGAATATATGAGCGGTGTCATATTTTATGACGAAACATTTTGGCAGGCCGCCGATAGCGGGCAGATATTCCGCGAGTATCTGCGTAATCATGGCGTGCTACCCGGTATAAAAGTAGATAAAGGGTTGGTCGATTTGCCGGGATTTCCTGGCGAGAAAATTACCCAAGGGCTCGATGGTTTACCGGAGCGCATGGTAACGTACGCCGGGGCAGGGGCGCAGTTTGCCAAGTGGCGGGCGGTCATAACTATTGGCGAGGGCACCCCTACTAATGAATGCATCGGCGCTAACGCCTACGTACTCGCTCGCTATGCACGTATTTGCCAAGAGGCTGGTATTGTCCCGATGGTCGAGCCAGAAGTACTGTTTGATGGCAATCACACCGCAGAACAGACTGAGCAGGTTATGACGCATGTCTTTGACATTTTGTTCCAAACAATGCGCTCGTTCCATGTGCACTTGCCAGGTGCCATTCTAAAGACGAGTATGGCATTACCGGGCAAAGATAGCGGTATAGCTATTGATGCTAACGACGTTGCTGAACGCACCGTTCGCGCCCTACACGAGCATGTACCGCACGAGCTTGGCGGCATTGTGTTCTTAAGTGGCGGCCAGACATCGAAAGACGCATTTGTTAATTTGAATCGTATCGCCAAGCGTGGCCCGCACCCATGGGGTATTACCTTTTCGTATTCTCGTGCATTGCAGGACCCCGTGCTAAAGGCCTGGGCGCTCAACCGCAACGCCGTACAAAGTACCAAAGATTTGTTTAAACATCAGCTTGAGCTAGCCAGTACGGCCAGCAAGGGCGAACTAAACGAATCGCGCCTGGATGGCGACGGGTTTGTGTCACATGCCCAAGACTTGTAGCGGCTAGATGGGCTAGTATTGGGCTTCGCGGCCATACAACTGCGCAAACCGAGCGTTGAGTTTTTCGGCAGAATCGAGCGGGTGCACGCTGCCGCCGCAATCAATCTCGAACTGTGCGCGGCGCATGGCCACGGCGTCCAAAGCCTCGCTAATCGTTGCGGGCGCAGCTGTTTCTGGCAGTTGCAATGGGCCTAGCTGCGGTTCTCCTTGCAAGCGATAGAGTGCTACTTGCGATGTATTACGGTGTACCAGTACGCCAGTAATAAGTCGCTTATTGTGTTCACTCAGTAGCGCATGGATGGCAAGTTGTGCCCGGACTAGGCAATAGATCTTCTGGGCTTGGTTTTTTGCCTGTAATGCGGCGCGAGACTAGCAGCAGTTCAATTGGATTAGAGCGCGCAGCGGCTTTATCGAGGGTGCTCCTAGGCACGCATTGTAGCTTTCTGTCGTCTGTATATATTGGGCGGGGTACCTGTAACTCGTTATTGACGCGCACGATAGCAAGTGCGCCAACCCGTTGCCCGGCATGCCGGGCCAACGCCTGCAGCCTTAGCCGAAAACCAGGTCGCTCCGGATCAGTCAGTAAGGATTGTAGTTCACTACGCCGCAATGTCATGCACGTTGTATAGCATGGAGCGCATGAGGTGCAAAGCATAACTGCAATAATAGCGTTGCATCAACCCGTGCGGCCGTGGCACAATAAGCATAACCAACAAATACGAGTAAGAGGGCGCATTGTGAGCACGCAGTTCGACATTATCAGCATTGGCGACGTCGTAACCGATGCGTTTATTAAGTTACTTGATAACGAGGCAAAAATAGTAACCGACAACCATGGCGATGAGTGGCTAGCGATGCCGTTTGCAACAAAGTTGCCATTCGACCACGCAGAAGTTATTGAGGGCGTTGGTAATGCCGCGAATGGTGCAGTCGCCTTTGCGAGGCTGGGTATGAAAACCGGATTCGTCACCAATGTGGGTGGCGATCAATTCGGCCGCGACATAATTCACGCGCTCGACAAAAACGATGTCGACACCCGCTTTATACGTATTCACTCCAAAAAGCGTAGTAACTACCACTACGTGCTGTGGTATCAAGAAGAGCGTACCATCTTAATCAAGCACGAAGAGTACGACTACCATTGGCCACACCTTCGGCCTGCCGAACTACCACGATGGGTTTACTTTAGTTCTATTAGTAAAAATGCCCTCGACTACCACGACGACATTGCCGACTGGCTCGACGAAAATCCAGGCGTACACCTCGCGTTCCAACCAGGCACATTCCAAATGGAGGCGGGCACTAAGCGTTTGCATCGGCTGTATAAGCGTGCGTCTGTACTGGTATTGAACCGCGAAGAAGCAGCGCTGGTAGGCGGTGGTAACCCAGACGACGTACACGACCTAATCGACAAATTGCACGAGCTCGGTCCACAAGTCGTTGTAGTAACCGACGGCCCCGACGGCGCCTACGCCTCCGACGGCCATCAACGGTTACAAATGCCGCTGTACCCCGACCCGGCACCGCCGTTTGAACGTACGGGTGCAGGCGATGCCTTTGCCTCTACGTTCGTAGCCGCGGCCGCCAAAGGCTTAAGCCTAGAGGATGCATTGCGTTGGGCGCCCATTAATTCCATGAATGTAGTTCAACACGTCGGCGCCCAAGCTGGCTTACTCACCGAAAAACAACTCATCGCACTCCTTCACAAAGCCCCCAAAGAATATCAACCCAAGCCTTTCTAGCGTTAGACTTGCTGTCGTATACTAGGGCGATGACCGATGCGGAGTATATAGAATCCGATAGCGAAGCCTATGTATTTCGCTATTTGGCGGAGCATGAAAAGTTGGGTTTTATAGGAACGGTTGCGCTTTCTGTGCACATGGATGATTTTTTGCGGTTAATGTACTCATTTGGTGTGACAGGCAATATCATGGCATTCGATACAGAGGCGGCGCGAAAGGTGTGTACCATAATACATGATGAATGGGGCAATGATGACGAAGATTACACAGTGCGCCGTTCTGTGGCCCGGATAGGTGATGGTGCTAGCAGCGTACAACTTCATTCGGATGAGTTGGGAATGGATGTGGTTGAGGCAGCGGCTGCTGTATCTGCCCGCGAGCTATATGAGCGGTGTGATCCACGGTACTATCCAGTTTTGTTTAAACTGAGCGTTTATACAGACGCACAACGTGCTAGATACGAACAGGAAAAAGGACAGACGCCCAGATCAGTCGGGCACATTTTATTTAGCGGCCTAGTCGAACCACCTAGTCTTGCCTAATTGTCCGGCATATCCTGCTTGTGGTAACCTGTAGGTAGGATATGACACGTTTCTTGTCGAGGGCATTGGGGGCCATAGAGCCTACGTTTACGCAAAGTTTGCAGCAACTAGAGCGTGCGGCCGGTGCGCCGGGTACGGACATACGGCTGACAGCCGACATCGTGCAACGTACGCGTGCTAAGATAGCCGAACTTGGCCTAGACCCGAATGACACAACGGGCCAGGAACTATACCATGCCCTGCAAGAACGCATGCGTAGCGATGAGCAAGTTGTACGTACTGCACTTAATATTCCGGATGCGGCAACGCCGGACGAAGTCGTGGCGCGTGTTCAGTCGTACCTGACTGGCCATGACATGCAAAAGAAATGTTTTGCCTTAAAAAGCAGCGTCGCTAAAAGGTTGCTCAAGAAAAAACCACCGAAGCTGGCGATGAAGCGTTTAGGGTACCGTTCTGTCGATTCCATGATTAAGCACGAGCCAGTGGCATGCATTTATATGGCCGCGCGTATATGCGAACAGTCGGGCGGCTGGCAAAAGACATTCCGTGAACAATATGCCAAGCTGCAGCCGAGCGATTTCGAAACGCGTGATATTGCTACGGTGCATCCGGCCGCAAAGCGTTGGCATGAGCTAGCACAGGAATATATTGCTGCCGAACACCATAATATTGCTAGTTTTAAGGAACTGGGCGCAGTAGTCGTGTTGCCTTTTACAGAAGCTGTAGATGGCCTTGCCGTGACGACGCTACTTCTTATTGCCGAAGAAATGAATGCTATTCGCTCGCATAGTTCGTATGTTAAATTACAACAAGTAAAGCCTGACTTCGGGGCGCGTTTGCAGGCTTCATCGGTCCGCGAGCCCTATACATCGGCTAGCTTGGCGGGGCAGCCGGTACCGTGGCGTATGATCCAGCGCTACTATGCCCGGTTTACCGAGGCCTACCACCCGGAAATTTTTGAACCACATGTACAACCCGAAGATTTGCAGTGGACTAGCGGCGAATCTGTCCTGGCCGGGCTTGCGCCCGCACTACAATTTTGGCAGGGAACGGAAACGCTGGGGCTTGTCGAAGAGGGCACGATAGTGTCGTGCAATGTACTCGATGTGGCACTTGGTTTTTGCAACCACTTGTCGTATACGGATCGCATTGTGCATTTTGTGCGCGATACTTTGTGGCATGAGCTGATGATGCATTACTTGCATCAGGATAATTTAGAAGCTGCAGTACATCAGCAACTGCATAGCGAGCTCGCTGGCGATCAGCTGGCACTTGCAGAGCAAGAAGCGTACAATTAACATAACAATTATGGCACCTGATTTGAGCGACTTAAAATACTTGCGGTACTCAATTTGTGTATCGGGCGCAGCTGCTGGTGCTACGGTAAAGGCGAACATGGACGTGGCACAGCGAGTAGGTAAAGCTATTGCTAAAAGCGGCCATGTGCTTACCACCGGTGCTACCGTAGGTCTGCCTTATTTCGCTGCACTGGGAGCGAAACAAGCCAAGGGCACAAGTATTGGGTTTTCGCCGGCTACCTCGCTGCGCGAGCATGTCCGTAAATACCGCTTGCCGTACGATGTATTTGACTTTATTAATTACACTGGTATGAACTACGTGGGCCGTGATTTGTATTTAGTGCAATCAAGCGATGCCGTTATAACTATCGGTGGCCGGTTCGGTAGTTTACACGAATTTACTTCGGCATTAGAAGCCCGTTTGCCTTGTGGCGTCCTTACAGGTACTGGCGGCACGGCCGATGCGATACCTGAACTTCTAAAGCTGCTTGACCCGTCTCGTGGGCGCCTGGTCATTTTCGACGATGATCCTGAGCGTTTGGTTGCACGAATGGTTGCGATATTAGACGAAGAATACGCCGACGTCCGGCGCGAGTTACGGGACCATGATCCTCACTGGTTTATACGCCAGTCTACTACAAATCCGCCGCCACGAGCCGGATAATTGAACAGGAGTACGAGGTGAATGCAAAAGAGCAAAAGGAGTTAGCCTTAAGTAAGCTCCTCCTGCTTGTGCTGGCTGTCATTGGGCTATTGTTGGTCATTTGGCTTGCATGGTTGCGACCCGCCGCAGACAGTATTGATGCGGCATCCACAAGGGCGACCGCCGCTGACAACGGCACACAATCATCGGCAAAAGATCAGGCGTATGCCTATTTAGTTATCAAAGAATGGCGTATGCGCTTCAGATTAAATAATAGTACTCAGGGTGCGTACTACGTGCCAAGTGCCAGCTCGCCCGACCGAACAGTATACATCTCGATGCATGCACTCGAAGCCACCGATAATTGCGCTGCCGACAAGGTATCGCTAGGCGCGTTTGGCCGTTTTGAGGCAACCGATACCGATCCGGCGTCGGGCCTACCAATGACACAACTGTATCCGGATGCAAAGCAGGTAGGCGAATATCATTACTATTACAGCCATCCGCAAGCAGCTTGCTCTGACAATGCTGCTGTACTCGAGAAAGCAAACAAGGCCATAGAGGGTTTTACAGCCATTGTCACTACCGCCCAGCATACGGTGCCGCAGTAGCTTTAGTGGTATGTTCGCCCTAACTTGGGCCGAAAACGTGCCACGAGGGAAAATCAGGGTATAATAATACGATGACTTCGTTTCAGCTAAAGAGCGATTATCAGCCTTTGGGCGACCAGCCAGCTGCAATTAAACAGCTGACGCAGGGTATTCAAGACGGCCTGCACCATCAGGTGCTGCATGGGGCTACGGGAACTGGTAAAACGTTTTCCATGGCGAATCTTATCCAAAACACCGGCAAACCTACCCTGGTACTCAGCCATAACAAAACCTTGGCAGCGCAGCTGTACGGCGAGTTTAAAAACTTCTTCCCTGATAACGCTGTGCACTACTTCGTGAGTTACTTCGATTACTACCAGCCAGAGGCATATATTCCGCGCTCAGACACCTACATAGAAAAAGATTCTCAAATTAATGAAGAAATCGACCGCTTGCGTCATGCTGCCACCGACGCACTGCTGTCGCGCCGCGACGTTATTATCGTGGCCAGCGTAAGCTGTATTTACGGCATTGGTTCGGTAGAAGACTACGGCGGTATGTCTATTGCCGTAAAAGTCGGTGAACGCCGAGTGCGTGATAAATTTATGCGCCAGCTTACTGACATTCAGTATCAGCGTAACGATATTGACTTCCATCGCAGCACGTTTCGCGTGCGCGGGGATGTAGTCGACGTCTTTCCGGCTGGCGAAGAACTGGCCTACAGGCTGGAATTTTTTGGCGACGAAGTCGAGCGGATTCTAAAGATCGACCCGCTGACCGGCGAAATACTCGGTAAACCCGATGCCTTCACAATATTCCCGGGCTCACACTACGTCACGCCGTATGACAAGCTGAAAGTTGCGCTGGGGCATATCGAGCACGAACTGGATGACCGTTTACGTCTCTTTAAACGCGAGGGTAAACTACTTGAAGCACAGCGAATAGAACAGCGTACGCGGTTCGATCTCGAAATGCTCGAAGAAACCGGCTTTGTAAAAGGTATCGAGAATTATTCGCGGTACTTAACCAACCGCGCACCGGGCGAGCAACCGGCAACGCTGCTAGACTACTACCCGGACGATTATTTATTGCTAGTGGATGAATCTCATATGACCATGCCCCAAATACGCGGCATGTATAACGGCGATCGCGCCCGTAAGGAAGTGCTGGTAGAGCATGGTTTCCGTTTGCCGAGCGCCCTGGACAACCGTCCGCTCACATTCACTGAATTCGAAAAACACGTTAATCAAGTTGTGTATGTAAGTGCAACGCCGGCCGAATACGAGCTCAGTCGCAGCCCTGCACCCGCTCAGCAAATTATCCGCCCAACCGGCTTACTGGACCCAAATATAGAAGTCCGGCCAATAGAGGGGCAAATAGACGACCTGATTGCCGAAATACGGACAACCATAGGCAAACAGCAGCGCGTGCTGGTAACCACACTTACTAAGCGTATGTCCGAAGACCTCACTGACTATCTGAAAGAGCTCAACATAAAGGTGGCCTACTTGCATAGCGATGTCGATACGCTTGACCGGACGGATATTTTGCGCGATTTACGCCTGGGCGTGTATGACGTGCTGGTGGGTATTAACCTACTGCGCGAAGGGCTCGACCTGCCCGAGGTATCGCTAGTTGCTATTTTAGACGCCGACAAAGAGGGCTTTTTGCGCAGCGAGCAAGCGCTTATCCAAACTGTCGGCCGAGCCGCCCGCCACGTCGAAGGCCGGGTTATTATGTATGCCGATCGCATTACCGCCAGCATGCACAAAACTATCGACGAAACAAACCGCCGCCGTGACATTCAGGAGACATACAACAAAACACATGGCATTACGCCCACTGGCATCACTAAAGCTGTCGAGAAAGGCATGCGGCCCGATATGCCCGAAGAAGCCAAGCGCGCTAAGCTTAACCTAAACAAAATACCCAAAGATGAATATGGCCAGTTGTTGAGGGATTTAACATCACAAATGGATCTTGCGAGCGCCAACTTACAATTTGAACAAGCCGCTGAGTTACGTGATATTATAAACGACATAAAATCTAAAATGTAAGGTGCTCTATGGGTCGTGGCAGTCGTGATCATGGTGGCAGTACTTGGGTCGGTAAGTCAAGAACATACTCAGGTGCGTCGCCCGGAATGGGGCTGACTATACCGACGACTGAACCAAGTCAATTGGGCTGGGCCGGACGCGGACTGACCCGAAAACCAGCCGACCAACTGCAACATATCGCAACCGCAGCGGCGGCGACAACGGGCGTGGGGTATACGCCCTTAAGGTACCGCGGTGGGGTCGAATATCTGGACTCCGAAGCGTTAGCGCGATTATTGAAATTTAGCAAAAGAAGCCATAAGGTTGGGCGGTTTACTTTAGCAGGAATGCAGGAGTGGGCAGAGGGACACAGTCACCGTATAATTCCCTATGCGGAAGCGCTGATCGTGCAGGTAAAAGGTTTAGGGGTTGTGGACAAATTCATGGTGGCCAATCTTGTAGACGTGCCTGATGCGAACCGCACAGTAAGCGCTACAGCCGCCGAAAAACACGAGTTATTATTTAGGTACGACGATAAGTACACCGAGTGCCAGGCACCGGAGGGTCCGCAAAACTATGCCATACGTTTGGGCAGCTTGGCATTCGAGGACGATGCAGCCGCCGCAGCTCTGGCTGTGCACCTAGAGCAAACAACTGTGCCTGCAACGGCTTTACTGCAATCATTCCGTTACCACGACTAGCGTTAAACAGTTACGTGATAGTATAAAAGGCATAAAATTTAAGCTAAAGCAAAACATATGAGCAACGGACGAAGAGGCGCCCACGAACATGGCGGAGCGGCATGGGTTGGGCGAATGAAGCCGCTCCAAGGCGCGCCTACCCATAAAACATTCGGCACGCTTACCATACCGGAAGATACAGTACGGTCAGATTTCGATTATGGTTGGTTTGGTCGTGCGATAACAAGCGAATCGTCAGCGCAACTCGACAAAGCGGTACGAGATTCGTTGGGAGAGTACGGTGCGGCATATGAGCCGTACGGGGGTGCAGTGGGCATTGCGTATTTTGGGCCAAAGGTATTAGCATTGATTGCTAAAAATCGGCCATCCAGCCAGGGTGCTGACCTGGTAGAGCACATAGAAGAATGGGCGGCGAGCCGTACGACATTGCCTTTTGGCGAGAAACAAACGACCAAGGTGAGTGGTCTGAGTTTATTGAAGGGACTTGTTACGGTGCAACTGGTGCAGCATCCGCCTAGTGGTGCTGCGGGCGGTATAGCCCGCGAAAAACATAGCTTACGCCAAGAGTTTGACAATAGGTATTCCGAGCGCCGAGCGCCAATGGACACACAGGCATACATCGTAAGGCTTGGCAAATTGGCTTCGGCGGATAATGCCACTGCCGAAGCCACCAGAGCTCAGCTGGCGCAGGCGGTCGTGCCAGCAACAATTGACTTACGGTCATTCCGATACCATGCAGACGCACGGTAGCACTTTGCTTGGCGGCTGCCTATCCGTTACTATTGTGTGATCGGTTTATAGGAGAAGAATTTTTGAAAGACATCTATAAGGCAGAGCTACAGAGTCTTGCCTCGACAGGATTACATCATCTGCCCAAAACTGTACGCGAGCGTATTATTACGAATGTTCTTGATTTAGGCGGTCCGCGCGATATTCCGCTCCGGTGGCATGTCGCACGGGGTGGTTCGGGGTTGCACGGTATGGAATGGGCCTTCGACTTGCCGCCAGAGCCTGCCGCGCCGCATAACAATCCTCGTGGCGGCGTGCATAAAGTCTGGATGGCGGAGCGGGAGCTTTTGGACTTGCATGTCAAAAGTGGTAGGCGCTTGGCTGTCGCATATGCAATTGGCAATGCGGTAGTTATGGGCGTGAACCAATTACACCCTGAAACTAATTTCTTGCAGCCGGTGGATGAGGAAGGATCGCCGAGCAAGCATGGTGCATGGTATGGTGTGGTGCTCCGTACCGGGGCTTATGGCCAGGTCGCCGCCATCGGTAATGCACCAGAAGATGGCTCGTGGCAGTTTCATGCCGTACAAACTAGAATTGCTCAATTCGAGGTAGGCGATGAAATTCCGAACGGATTATATAGGGTCTAAACCCTAGTAGGCATTAGATTTGCCTGGTATAGTAGGTATAACGATATGGCAGATTTATCCCGTGACGATGTCTTAAAGTTGGCCCGTCTCGCACGACTTACTATTAGCGACGACGAGGCGGAGCAGTACCGCAACGAGCTCAGTGAGATCTTGCAGTATGTCGAACAGCTGCAAACCGCTAACGTAGATGGCCTAGAACCGACCTCTCAGGTGACGGGCCTTACGAATGTCATGCGCGACGATGTAATTGTGGATTATGGCGTTACGCCGGATGATTTACTACGCCTTGCTCCCGCCACCCAAGACCGTCAGGTTAAGGTCAAGAGGATGATCAAATGAGCCAATGGCTTCCTATTGCCGAGATCGCCGCAAAAGTGAACGTCGGCCAGCTCAAGGCCGTTGATATGGTCGAACAGGCGCTTAAAACTATTGCCGAAAAAAGTGAATATAACGCTATTATAGCCACCACCGAATCCCGTGCACGCGAGCGTGCGGCTAGTATCGACACTGCTGTCAAAAATGGCAAAAAAGCCGGCCGGTTGGCCGGTGTGCCGTTTATTGCTAAAGATAACTTTTTGGTATTTGGTGCTGACACGACCGCTGGCAGTAATATACTGAAAGGCTTCGAAGCTCCCTACCAGTCAACTGCTATTAATCGGCTAGAGGCAGAGGGCGCGATTTGCGTCGCCAAAGCCAACATGGACGCCTTTGGCCACGGTACGTCTACCGAAAACAGCGATTTTATGGTTACTAAAAATCCCCACGATCCTACGCGTGTACCTGGTGGCAGTAGTGGCGGATCAGCCGCGGCAGTAGTGCTGGACATGGTGCCATTTGCCACGGGCACCGACACCGGTGGTTCCACGCGGCATCCTGCCAATGTTTCGGGGTGTGTTGGTTTCAAGCCGACGTACGGGCTTATATCGCGGTCGGGCGTAGTCGCCATGGCTAGCAGTACAGATACAATCGGTACGCTCGCGCGCACCGTAGACGACGCCTCGCTTGTTGTCGATGTTATGGCTGGCACCGACCCGCTAGACAGCACGACAATAGAGCGCGAGGAATCTAGTTACACTGATTTACCAGCTGGCGTTGCAGGCAAAAAAATCGGCCTTATTACAGAGTGGATGGCCGAGGGTGTTAGTGCGGGCGTAAAAGAGCAAGTCGTGGCTGCTGCCGCCAAGCTCAAAGAGGCCGGCGCTGAAGTTGTGGATATTAGTCTGCCGTCGCTGCCACTTGCGCTGGCTGTCTACTACATAATTATCCCTGCAGAAATCAGCAGCAACCTATCGCGCCACGACGGCCAGCGTTACCAATACTCGGCTTTGCCGGAAGCTGCAGATTTAGACGAAAGCTACAATAAAACACGCGGTCAGGGCTTTGGCAAAGAAGCCAAGCGGCGTATCATGATTGGTACGTATGTTCTCAGTAGCGGCTACTACGACGCTTACTACAACAAAGCCCAAACGGTGCGTACGAAACTTATTAACGAATTTAACGAAGCCTTTAGCAAAGTCGATTTTTTGATTGGCCCGGTAGCGCCTGGAACCGCTTTTAAAATTGGCGAGAATGCCAATGATCCCCTGCATATGTACTTGGAAGACATGATGACGGTTTCTCCGAGCCTTGTAGGTATCCCGGCCATAAGCGTACCGGCCGGCATGGCAAACGGCTTGCCCGTGGGCTTGCAAATTATGGCGCCGCAGCGCCAAGATCGTCGCTTGCTAGGCATGGCTAAGGCGGCCGAGGAGCTATTTACGTGAATGTTACTGTACTAGCGGTTATAGTTCTATCAATTATAATTATTGCTCTTGGCTTTTTGCTATGGGTACGGAACCGGCCACGCAAGAACCTTAAAACCGAGCCTTTTCATGCTAAATGGAAAGAACTACAAGGCATGCTAAGCGACAAAGCCAGGTGGGCCGAGGCAGTATTGTGTGCCGATGTACTCCTAGACGAAGCCCTCAAAAAAAAGCGTATCCGTGGCCGCACGCAGGGCGAGCGCATGGTAAAGGCGCAACATTTGTTTAGCGATAACGATAGCGTATGGTTTGGACACAAGCTACGCAGCCGTATCGATGCCGACCCAACCGCCAAGCTCAAGCAAAGCGAAGTCAAGCAGGCCCTTACTGGCATTCGCCAGGCGCTCAAAGACATAGGAGCATTGCAATAATGGTAGATGCTGCGACTCGCGCCAAATACAAGCCAACGATAGGTATTGAGTGCCATGTGCAGCTAAAAACTGCTACGAAGTTATTTGCCGCTGTCGGTAACGATGCGCGAGAGGCCGAACCCAACACACTTATAAGCCACATTTGTTTTGGCCTGCCTGGCGCGCTGCCAGTGCTTAATAAAGAGGCGCTCCATTTGGCCATGCGCGCTGCGTTTGCCCTCAATACCGTGCCGCAAAAGTTTAGCTACTTTGAACGAAAGCATTATTTTTACCCCGACTTGCCTATGGGTTACCAGATTTCGCAGCTCAGCCACCCCATTATTACGGGCGGTTATGTAGATGTAGCAGTAGACGGCACCATAGCGCGCGTCGCCATTAACCGTGTGCAAATGGAAGCCGATGCCGGCAAAAGCACCCACCCAACTGGCAAAGAGTACAGCCTTGTGGACTTTAACCGTGCCGGCACGCCCTTGCTAGAAATTGTGTCCGAAGCCGACATGCACAGTGCTGCCGAGGCCAAGGCCTACGCCCGTGAGCTTTACCTGCGTATGCGCTATGCCGATGTGTCCGACTGCAACCTGTACTACGGCAATATGCGCTTTGATGTCAATGTATCGGTCAGCACTACCGACGAATACGGCACCCGTACCGAGACCAAAAACATCAACAGCTTTAAGGCAGTCGAAAAGACCGTAGAGTACGAGATTAACCGTCAGATAGAGGTGCTGGAGCGTGGCGAGAAGATCGTGCAAGAGACGCGCGGCTGGGACGACGCTAAGCAGCGAACATTCACCCAACGTACCAAAGAAAACGCCGAAGATTACCGCTACATGCCCGAACCGGACATTCCGCCTATAGTATTAACCGACGACATGATCGCGGCAGTTAAAGACGAAATGCCTGTGTCGCCGGCCGTCTGGCGCGAACAGTTGCAAAAGCTAGGGCTTGATAAACCGGCCATGGAAACATTACTCGAGGCGGAGCTTGACGATGCGTCCGTTGACTACCTGAGTCTCATAGAAGAATCCGCGAACGAATCCGATTTTGCCAAAACACTTGCCAACTGGTTTGTAAACCTAGAGATACCATTGCGCCGCGACGATACTACTCATATAACCGAGCATCTGACCAATCAGGGTCGCCTCCATATGTATCGTACGGTAGCTGGGCTGGTTAGCCGTGGTAAGCTAAGCTCGTCTAACGCCAAGCAATTGCTAACGACTGTTCTAACCGCCAGCGAGCCAGTTGCCGATATTGAGGCTTACGCTAAACAGCACAATCTTATACAGGAATCGGACGAAGGCGAGATAGCTAAAGTTGTTGCTACCGTACTACAAGAAAACTCCAAAGCTGCCGAAGATGTTAAAAATGGCGAAATGAAAGCCATTGGCTTTTTAGTCGGGCAAGTCATGAAACATTCCCAAGGCCGCGCCAACCCGGGCCTTGCCCAGCAGCTTATTAAAAAACAACTAGGAATATAACGTGGGTGAAGTTGCAGCTGTTTTTACATATCCATTAACCGGCGCTCATGGGGTTGATCACCATGAGGCGCCGGTGCCGGTGTTGCTCGGTGGCCTAGGCGGTGACCGACGTTTTGTACTCTATAACCCAGCGACGAATGAACGAGTAGGTATGAAGCAATATCCTCGTTTGACTTGCTTGCGAGCGGAGAATACGGCGGATGGCGCGTTACTAGTAACCAGCGAATCGCCTCTACCCGCAGACGGCGGCAAGTTTATCTTGAGCCCAATGCGCGGCAATGTAATCAACGTAAACGAGTTCGGCGACCGAACGCCCGCGACCGATTGCGGCGATTATGCGGCCCATTTTTTTTCTAAGTTTGTTGACAGCGACGTACGGCTGGCAAAGAAAGAATGGCGGTGGTCCAGGGGCGATACCGTGCATGCGTCAGCTCGCCGTGTGGCGCCCATTCATATCGTGAATGCTGCCAGTGTCGAAGCGCTACGCGAAGGTCCTAAGGGTGTTGCGGTTGGTCCAGAGCGCTTTCGGCCAAACTTGGTCGTACAAGGTTTTGAACCGCTTGCCGAGTTAAACTGGAGGGATACGTATCTCCAAATTGGCAACTTTGCGGTACGTGTTACGCGGGCGACAGAGCGGTGCCGGGTGCCAGGTTTCGACCCAGACACCGGCGAGAACCTTCGGGATGTGCCCCGGCTGTACAAGTCTTTTCCGCACGCGAACGAAGACGGCACCGGCAGCCCCGTGTTTGGTGTATACGGCTACCCAGTCGTGAAAAGCGTTGACACATACGTAAGCAAAGGTGACCACGTCACGGTGTTACGCTAATAAAGGAGGGCATATTGAAGACGCACACTAAACCAACCAAAGCCGTCATTGCCGCTGCGGGCTTCGGCACCCGCTTTTTGCCGCAAACTAAGGCCATGCCTAAGGAAATGCTGCCCATTGTAGATAAGCCTATTATTCAGTATGTGGTAGAGGGCTTGGTAGAGGCAGGTATTAAAGACATTATTATTGTTACTGGCTACTCCAAGCGCAGCATAGAAGACCACTTCGATACGCCGAACGCCGAACTTGCGGCCGTTTTGCAGGCGGGTGGCAAGCAAGCTGCACTGGACGGCCTGCGCGAGATTGCCGACATGGCTAACTTTGTGTTTGTTCGTCAGAAACAGCCGTTGGGTAACATTGCCGCATTGTACTATGCCCGCCACCTCTTAAACGACGAGCCATTTATATATACCTGGGCGGACGAGTTCGTGCAAGCACAGCCAACACTGCTGTCGCAAACATTAGACGCATACGATAAAACTGGCGCAACAATCATCCCGTGTATCCGTGTTACGAAAGACGAAGAATTTGAGCGCTATGGTATAGTGGGCGGCAAACAGCAGGGTGATCTGCTTAAGCTAAACGATATTGTCGAAAAGCCGGGCCGCGCTAACGCGCCCTCCGACCTTGCAAGTGTTGGCGGCTACCTCCTGAAGTCTGATATTTTGCCGTACATCGAGCGCCTAGCAAAAGAATACGACGGGCACGAGTTAAAAATTCAAACCGCAATGCAAGCCATGATTGCAGATGGTCGTGATTTGTATGCGTACGAGATTAAGAATGCCGCCTACCACGACGCAGGCAATAAGCTTGAGTATTTAAAGACAGTTGTGACGTTCGGACTCAAACATAAAGACATCGCCAAGGAGTTCCGCGCTTTCTTACACGAGCGTTTGGAACAAGACGCGTAAGATAGCTTACAGCGTAGTTCTTGCCAGAAGTTACAATAGTTGTATACTAAGGAGACAAACAACTTATGAATACCGCCGAACAGATTATACTCATTATCCTTGCTGGGGCGCTGGCATTCTTTTTAGTTTTAGCGATTTACCTTATGATTCAGCTCGTGCGACTTGTTAAGGTAGTCAACGAGCTTGCAGCCAAGGCACAACACCTTATAGATTCTGCCGAGACCGCCGCCGAAACCGTCAAAAACGCTGCCGGACAGGTAAGCATATTAAAATTTGTCCACAGCGTTGTTGAAATGGTTGGCAAACGTAAAAAATAAACGAGCTTTTTAAGGCTTAAAGGACGAAAATTCTATGGACAAACGCACGAAACGCTTAGCAATCGGCACGGTTATTGCAGCCGCTGCTGGCTACATTGCTGGCATTTTAACGGCGCCTAAAAGTGGTAAAGAAACACGACACGACATCAAGGAAGTAGCCGAGCGTACGTACACAACAGCCGAAAAAGAATTAAAACTGCTCCATACCGAACTGAATCAACTGCTAGACCAAGCGCGTTCGCACGGTGCCGAACTAAGTGGCAGCGCCAAAGAAAACCTAGATAAAGCCATGAGCACCGCGAAGACCGCAAAAGAGAAAACACGCGAACTGCTTAGTGCTGTTCACGAGGGCGGTGCCGATGACAAAGACCTAGAAAAGGCCATTAAAGAAGGCCGCAAAGCACTAGACCACCTTAAGACTTTTGTCGCTAAGAAACCAGCAGCTAAAAAGAAATAGCGCTACAGCGCTACGTTAATTGCCCTCTTGGGCGTCGGTATCCGTGGCGCTAAAGTCGCCCTCGTCGTATCGTTCGGCACTATCTATGTTGGTGTCGCCAGCAGGGATATCCTGAACATTTGGTGTGTGGACGTCTTCGGGCGAGCTTGCGGGCGGGTTAAAATCTTGCGGCAAGTGCGGTTCATCCCGGCGCGGGCTAAAAAAGCCATCGTCCCGGTTTTGAAACGGGTCCGGACGCGCGGCTTGGTCGTCTAGTTGTGTGTCGTCTGCCATATTAAGTTTGTTCCTCCGGTGTGCCTTTGCCCAGTTCGTCAAGCAGAACAGAAAGTTGGCGAGTGTCGAGGGCGGTGCAGTTAATTTTACGCTTAGTCGCAATAACGTAGCCTTGCAGAATGCGCTTGGCTTTTAGCGCGTCTTCGCGCCATAACCAGTGTACCTCGTAGGCTGGCGTTTTGTCGTTAAAAAAGCGCGTGGTAATTATAATCGATCCAAAGAATGGTCCGACATTGGCGGTTACATTAAGAATGTCCTCGATGCGTACACTAATTACCTCGGCCACCTGCCAGAAGGCACGGTGCGAAATGCTTACTTGCGAGCGGTCGATAACCAGTACATCCGGGAATAGGGTGAACGGGAATACGGTGCGCGCTTCGTATAGTTTGTCTTGTGCCTGGCTCAGCGCCTGGCCAAGCTGCTCGCGTATTTGCGCTGGCGATGGGGCGACCTCGGTAGATTGATCAGGGGTTTGCAGTGGCGGGGTGGGGTAGCCTGGCATTGGTCGGGCCCTTAGTTGTCCGTATGCCATAATGTGGTACCTCCTGCTTACATATGTCACTAGTATACGTGTCGTGGTGACAGAATAGCTGTAAGATACTTTGCACTGTGAGCCATCTTGACGGATATGCCTGGAGGTGATACGGTAGCATTGATAGGTAATTTGTTATGACAAACGAACGATTACGTACTAGCTACGAGCACGACTGGGGCAATCTCGCTGTGACAGCAGCGTTTCTTGGTGCTGTCAGTGTGCCGCCCGTCATGCAATACCATAGTGTCGGGCTTGAGCACGCTATACTCCCTGCAACTGCACCCGATGCACTGTATGCACCGGTTCCGCCGGCTGCTTTCCGGGCGTCTCGCCCAAGTATCGACCGTGGCGCGCTATACGGCCGCTACATGATGGCTGCAGCTTAGAATCCATTCTAGTAGCGTCCCGTGCAGCATTGTAATTATGTATTAACTATGGTATAGTATGATGATTATGCATTTTATGGAACGCGCCGGAGAAGAAAAATTAGAGGTCAATAGCCATTTGGCCGCCGCCGCCGATGCGCTGTACGAAGCACAGCAAGTGAATGACCAGATTCATACATCCGTATTCGCAACGCGTTATGATGCCGATCCCCATACGACATATGTACATCGGCTCAACCCAATCGGATCTCGTGAGCCGCAAGTTCTAGCGGTAACTAAAATCATAGTAGACGACGAGCAAATTGGTCTTATGGTCGACGCTTACGAACCGAAAAGGCGTGAACCCATGGGCGCGCAGTGGCGACAGACTAATTTTGAAGGCGCAGCCGACGCTCAAAATGCCGAACTGCCGTTGTGGTGGTATGGCGACCGAACCGTGTATACGCCAGGCCAGGTGGGGTTTGACCCTAAAACATGGGATGCAGGTTTAGCCGAAGCAGTACTAGTGAATGACACGACATATGCTGCGCGAGCAGTTGTCGACAGCCTAACCGCGCCTATCCCTGCTCCGGAAGTGGTGCCGCAGCAGCCACGTGGTAGGTTAGCTCGCACACTTGGCTGGCTTGGTATGCGCCGCAATAAATAGGGCTCATTTAATCTTTTGGCATTACAACGGTGAATGTAATGCCTTGGCCTTGGGACGAGACGACCTCTAACTTACCATTGTGGCGTTCAATGATATTTTTGCTTAAAGTAAGCCCAAGGCCGGTGCCCTGTGCCTTGCCTTGTTCGGCGGTCTGCGTCCGGAAATCGGCACGAAAAATTAATTGTTGTTCTTCGGCGGAAAGCTCGCCGTCATTATGAATCCGTACCGCCCAGCCGGTATTGCTTTGTTGTACAAGCGCGGTAACGACACCGCCCTTTGGCGAGTATTTAACGGCGTTAATAAGCAGGTTAAACAGCACGCGTTTAAACAGCAATGTGTCTACGGGCGCGGAGAATGGCTTGTCTGCTTCTGGCGTACTGTTTTGTATGGTTACGCCGTGCTCTTCGCTGACGATGCTTAGGTTATTAACGAGTGTGTCTAGTAGTTCAGAGGGCCGGATGGGTTCTTTGGTTAATTGTTTGGCGTGCAAGCGGTCGAGGCTTTGGAGTGAAAGCACGTCGCGTACGGTACCCAGTACATCGGTTATCGTTTGTTCAATTTTGGGGATAACGCTGCTTAGGTCGCCTTCTTTGTACCGGAGTATCCATGCCACGCCGGTAAGTGGCGACATAATTTCGTGCGATGCAAACGATAAGTAAAATGCTTTCTCGTCCAAATATTTTTGTTGTTGCACTGCACGCCGCCGTGCCCAGGCTAGACCATTCAGCAGAATAGCCGTAGCCAGTAACGGCACGATTGCAGTTAAAATAATCGACCGATAGTAGTCCCCTGCAGGCACATCCATACCCAGTACGCCGACAATATTGCCCTTCGCGTCAAAAATGGGGCTGAATGCACTGAGCCATACGCCCCAACGGTCGCGGCTGATAGGTAGCACCTGTGACGCTTGGGAGCCGTAGGTGTCTTTTATGTCGGCAATGCCTTCGTCGTAGTTTTGGCCGGGTGGTGAGTAATCGGGCGATTCCGGTTCCTCGGAATCGACATAAAAGAACGCGTGTTCGTGCCCTTTGGTGAGGGCTAGGATGTAAATAAAGCGAATGTCGGGGTTGGCTCCGCGTAGTGCGACAAAATGCTTTTTAAGTTGCTGGTAGCCGGGGTCGCCAATGTCGGTGCGGGTGCCGGATAGCGATGTCAGCGTTGTGGCAGGTACTAACTGTGCAATAGTTTCGGTACGTTGGATGAGCGAGGTTTTAAGGTTGCGAGACGCAAACACCGCGGCGTACGCTGTTGTAATAAGCCCCACAATCAGCACGACCGCGAATAGCGAATACCAATAGGATAGACTGGTAGATGATAATAATTTTTTTACACCCACTGATTACACTATATACAATGTTGTTTATGTTTGTAAGCACTCACGGCGAACCCATGCTACAGTAGGATAATGGCACAAGTATTAATTATTGACGACGACGAATTATTACGAACCGCACTAACGCACAAGCTGCGCGAACGGGGCATAGAAGCCGAACAGGCTATCGATGGCCAAAAAGGTCTAGAGCTGGCAAAAATGGATCCACCACAGGTTATTGTGCTGGACGAACGTATGCCCAAAATGACTGGCGATGAATTTATTACAGCCGTCCAAAAAGAACCATGGTTCAGCAACGTCCATATTGTAGTCTTTACTGCCAGCGACGACACCAAGCTGCTGTACAATTCGCTCAAAGCCGGCGTTACTGACTACCTCGATAAAACATCTGCTACGCCCGACAGCATCGCAGAGCTCGTAGCAAAATACGTTCAAGCCTAGGCTTGCTGTTCAGTGTGCTGAGCCTCAAGTACTGATTTGCTTTCTATAAGGAGTGTATTGGGTACTATAACTGGAATAGGGCTCGCGCCATCTTCCGGTAAGGTTATTTCGGGCGGCACATTATTTGCAAAAGCAGTACGTATTTCATTGGCACTTAAGTTGGTGACAGAAAGAATGACAGTGGCGTCCAGGGCTGCTATCCCATACACTGCGACGTTTTTATCTGGTGTCGTTATAACGTGGTTCGCCTCAAATGCGTCCTCTTGCAGCGCAAGCGCTGCTGCGGCCCGGTCGATACGCTCGGGGCGGCCGCTCTCTAGTATCTTTGTAACGGTTTCCGACCTCATGCGAACATGAAGTATGCTCGGGAATAGCGATTGTTCGTTTGTCATACAATCAGCATACCGCAGCTAGTTTGCAATGTGCTAGTAGTCTAGTGTAGATAAATCGAGCGTCAGTTCTTGTGGGTATTCCCAGGCGCTCATATCGAGGCCCGCTAGGCTTGCTCTAACGTCGAGGCCGTGTTGTCTTTCTGTTTCATCCTCCGGTATAGCGCCCCAGTTGTCCATTACTTTTAGTGCTTCGTCGAATGTTATGGCACTTTCGGGCCGCGGCGGGGTGTCTTCTTCGTATATGCGCAGGCGATTCTCAAACACATGATGCATTGCTACTAAAGAGCCCTGGACGGTAACGTGCGATTCTACGGTCGTAATAGTGTCATGCTGTTCTGTTGCGAAGCGAACCACAGACCGTATAAGGCGGGTGGCTACGCCCTGCCCCCGCTTATGAGAGTACAACTCGCTAACCGACACGCAAGTAGGTGCGGCGGCATCATTATCAAAATTCCAAATAGCCCCTGCGTGGCCGTCAGGCAGGAACACCATGGCGCCAGTCTCGGTACGGGTAACTTCAATAATTTCAGACATAGGGGTGTATTTTATAATGTCTTATGCTTATTTGCAATACTTGCATGCCAGCGCGCCGCACATATTGCCGGCCGTGTATAACGCGTTATACTACATATAATGAGCGACATCACTGACCTCGCCAATTAATGTATGTCCCAAACCCTTGTTTTTACCGCTACAATCCAGCTTCACGGCGTTAATCCATACGTGTTGGTAAGCCACGAGCAAGCTCAAGCATTGCGTCCGGGCTGGCGTAAGCCCATGCCGGTGCTTGTGCAAGTGAATGATCAGCCTAAACAGCCGTGGCGCATAAACATGATGCCGGTAGGCGACGGCAGTTTTTATTTGTACCTGCACGCTAATGTCCGAATGGCGAGCAACACTAAGGTTGGCGATGTCGCAACAATACGCGTGCAGTTTAACGACGCCTACCATCCTGGCCCTGCTGATCCCATGCCGCCGCAGCTGGCGATGGCCCTAGCGGACAATAGCAAGCTGCGGCAAAACTGGGACGCGTTACCGCCCAGCCGCCAAAAAGAGATACTGCGCTACCTCGCGTCGCTCAAATCTGAAGAAGCGGTAGCGCGTAACGTCGCAAAGGTTATTGCAATGGTAGGCGGCGAAGCCGGTCGTTTTATGGGAAGAGACTGGAAAGACGGTGTCTAAACTATGCTGTGTTTGTAGGTGTGGTGGTGATGCTTTATATTAATAGCTTGTGCCAGAGATATCAGAATACCAGTTGCGTCAGTTTTACCCAACCTTTTTGCAGCAGGCAGGCCGCGACTTGCAGTTATCTACAATCGAACAGAGGGCGGTTGCTACTGCGGACCCAAAACTATGGGCGTATTGGGCTGTATCCACATTGTCGGGCGATGAACGCGTTGCTTGCCTAGAGCCAAGCGCGGCTGAAGGGCTGCACCAGCACGCCAGGCAGCTGTTTGCCAGCGAGGCAGACATAAACGGCAAGCCAGTTTTAGACTTTTCGGGCGGCCAGCTTACACGCCGAGTAGACACGATGTACAATCGAAAAAACGCCACGGTGCAACAACGCTTTGAGCGGGTTAGTAAAACGTTAGGCGAGTGGACATTTACTGTTGGCGGGGCTGTAGGATACGACAACAAGGAATGGCTCGCGTTCGTTCCGGCCATGCCTCAAGTTGTAGTTAAGCCTAATAGCCAAGGAGAGCTTGGTGTAGAGTTTAAGGGTCGGCCGCAAAATAGGTTTGCTCTGGATGGGCCGTCTAACACGGTAATAACCCTGGGGCCAGGGTTAACAGGGGCAGATTTTGCCACCGAGCTTATTGGCAACGCACAGGATGTTCATTTGGTATCCGGCGGTAAAAGTGCGCATTTTTTGAACGGCTACATAAACATGAGGCTTCGGGCAGTACGGGCGGGTATTGTACTCAACCGCCGCGCGGGAACACTGCAGTCCCAATTGCCACCGGGTGTTGACATGCAGCGAGCCATGTTGCCAGAGGTACATATGTATAGCGACGGTATTGCCGCTACACTCGGCCACTTAAGTACCCAAGAAACAGTCGCCGATGTTGTAGTTATGAGCGCCGTGCATACAGCCGGCACAGAGGAATGCGCTGCGGGTATTACTGGCGCCCAAAAGCTGCTACGCCCCGGCGGGTTACTTGTTATTAAAGCGCCAGATACGTCCATAGGCAACGAAGTCGGCATGGACAGGGTAATGCCAGAAGCTACGCGTGCGTTCGGCAGCCCGGCAGCAGCTGGGGAATGCGGCGTATTTGCAGAACGCCCCGACCTGCCCGTAGCAGGCGACCGCCCGGCATCGTACGCCATCTTCCGACAGCAGTAGTACCGAACGCAAGGAATATCCTGTATTTTTTCCATTACCTTATCATCGCAATCGTCCTTATGCTATATTTTACTCATGGACAACGCCACTGCCGTGTCAACTGCAGCCGAGCAGTTTCCCGAAGATCGGTTACTTGATGTCATCATTTATACCGCCTCACTTGTTTCAGATCTTCGGAGTATTGATTCGGAATTAAACATATTGCGTCAAATAACGGCCCGAACTGGGGGCTCGTTTAATGATCGTGACAAAGCCGATCTTTATGGCATTCAGCAGAAGCTGGAGCAAACGCTGGTTAATCAAGAACAGTTCCGCACATTTAGCTACGACACACTCCGCGCCCACATCCTGCGCCATTTTAGCCGGCAGGCAATCGGTAGTGCCCGACGGCTGGCTTGGGCGCTCGTGGGTATCGTAATGGTGGCATTGGTTGTGGCCTTGGGATTTTTCATGCTTAGTCAGCATCTGCCAAATAATGCCCGAAACGCGGTCAGCCTCAGTTTATTTTATTTGGTACTATACAGCGGATCAGCCGCCTTACTCGCCAGTGCTCGCAAGGAAGTTGGTAAAGAAGTTCGTCAGGCTTACGGCTACCTTGCTGCAGCCTTGTTCTGTGTTGCGCTGGTGACCCCGATCCAACCGCTTATCGGGATATTTATTCCCAAAAGCCCACTTGGCCCCACAATTATGACGGCCACACTTGCTCTCGCCTATATTCCGTTCTACCTTGGCGCCCGAAAACTGGCCCTGCTAATAGGGGTGCAAAGCCGCTTAACATCATATAGCGTCATCGCGATACTTGTGGTGGGCGCTGCCGCTCTTTATGCGTCGATAGCCCTCATCACCGCTCCATTTCGCAGCGGCCCGCTAACGACACCATATGTCATTAGCGTGACGATTTCGCATGGGTTGCTTATGCTTAATCTGGCAGTCTCTGCCTTCCTACTTGCCAAAGCTCATTCACGCATGTCCTTCCTCTATGCCCGGTCAATCAACGCCCTTACGTTGGCGCCCATAGTCAACGTGGCTGTCTGTCTATATTTTCTTGTATATTGGTACGCCGGTAATGGTATCGCCACTGATAATCTTTATCTGGACATTGGCGCGGTTGTCTTAACGATAGTAAGCGCGCTATATCTGCGTGCTGGCTACCTGTTCAAAAGGACTCACCTCAACTAATTACGGGAGACTATATGCGCTTATTTGAATCTTTGCTACTGGGTCTAGTAATACTAGCGTTTTGTCGGCTTTCCATTCCGTATCTCAGGTCGCTTAGTTGGCTAAAGTTTAGTGTCTTTCTGCCGCTTATTGCAGCGGTATTGCAGTATAGCATCGAAGGCCCCCGCTGGCAGCTATACCCCGCCTATACCTTCGCGCTGGTGCTTGGTATTATTGGCCTCATACAGCTAGCATACGCTGGTCGCCTCCGGCCGAACTTGACTGTAAAGATAGGCGGCACCGTAATAGGACTGCTTGTCATCATCATTTCGGTCTCTCTGCTTTTGCTTTTCCCGGTGTTTACTTTCGAGAAGCCCTCTGGGCCTTATCACATAGGAACGCGTACCTACTTCTGGACTGATGCAAGTCGAGCAGATATCCTGAGTGACAACCCCACCGACACGCGTCAGATTGTGGCGCAGGTCTGGTATCCTGCCGCCAACACACCTTCACCAGTGCAAGCACCGTATGTCGGTGACGCCACTGCCATTTCAACCGGCTTAACGCGGGACTTTGGCTTACCTTCCTTTGTTTTTGACCATTTTAGATACGTAAAAACTCATGCTATTCCCAACGCACCAATCGCTACAGATAAACCGGCTTTTCCAGTGCTCATCTATTTGACCGGCTTGGGTGGATTCCGCCAAGCAAGTATGTTCCAAATCGAAGCCCTCGTTTCCCATGGGTATGTCGTTGTAGGCCTCGATCAGCCGTACGTCTCAATAGCAACAAAACTCGCCAGCGGGCAAATAGTCTACGCACTGCCTCAAGATAAAGCACTACCTGCCATTTACCAAAGCATCAGCCCTTCGAAGAGTGCGCCCAGCATTAATGGACACTCGCTGCCAGAAGGCGTTATTCCGTATCTCGCGAAAGACGCCACCTTTGCCCTGGACAAAATTACGGCTTTAAATACTGCGAGCGATAAGAATATTTTGGCGGGGCACCTTGATTTGGACCATACAGGAGTTTTTGGTGTTTCCTTAGGGGCTATGGCAGCCGGCGAAGTTTGTCATGAAGACCGGCGCTTTGATGCCTGCCTCATGATGGACGCCGCCATGCCCCAAACCGTAGCAACCTCAGGACTACAACAGCCTAGTCTGTGGCTGACCCGTCCCGTCGGCGACATGCAAGCCGAGGGCAAGCGGTCTGATAGTTGGACAGATAAAGATACCGAGCTAACACTACCGACCATTCAAAGTGCATTCAACAAATCCGCCACTGGCAACGGGTATTATGTCAGCATTGCCGGTATGTTTCATCATAATTTCTTTGACATTCCATCTTGGTCGCCCGCATTAGCTACGGCCGGGCTAGTAGGGCCCATAAACGCCCAGCGAGGCTTTGACATTATCAACGCCTACTCACTAAGCTTTTTCGACCAAACGCTAAAAGGGCAAAGCCAACCGCTGCTCCTGGAATCCTCTCACTCGTATCCCGAGGTCACATTGCAGAAAAGATAGAGTTTGATTCCAGAACTGATTGTTCGGGATCTTCTAAGATTATCTGCCTGCTGTCTAGCCCTACAGTTTTTCCATTACCTTAGCACCAATGGCGCGTGCAACTGCGCTGTAGTCTACGCGCAAGTTGCCAAGCTGCGCTTTAGCTTCCATTTGCCGACGTATAACGGTAACCATCCCATCCGTGCCTTGGCGTTTATAGTTCGGGTTGTTCCTGGTCTGAATACCCATAACACGCGAGGCAGCAATAATGCCGGGCCAGGGCCGGTGGTCCTTTGCGCGGGCGCCTTTGCCCTCCCAGGCGCGCACATTGCCTAGGTCTTCGCTGTCGATTATGACAATGCGGTCAGGGTCGTAGCGGTTGCGCGTGCGTTCGGTTGCGGTGGTCTTTACTTGTACGCCTATCATTTTCTGTTCCGTAAAATCAATTACCAGTAGGTCGGCATTGGCGTTTTTGTCGCCACTGGTGCTGTGTTCAAACTGTGCTGGCGCCGGCACCACGGTAATAGTGTCATGTTTTTGCGCCCAGTTCAAAAGGGCAATAGTGGCGTCTGTTTCCTGCATAGCGCCCTCTAGGCGGCATAGTAGGGTACGTACGCTTTCATTTTCGAATGCTTCGGGGCCTTCGTCGTGTAAGTATCTTTCGCGCATGCTGTAATACGACAGCCCGTCTAGCGCTAGGTCTGCCTGAGTCATGCTGCTTTCAGTGCGATGCTCGTTGTGCTTCCACTCGCCGGTAATAAGGGGGCGCCACATTTTGTACATGTGTTGGTTTAAGCCATAAAAGTTAATCTCGTTACGGTAGTGCCACGCTCCGTCTAGTAATTTAGATTCAAGCTCGCCAAAATTTACTACCTCGTGATACATATTGAGCTCCGCTGCCCGCTCGGCCAGCCCGTCGGGCTTACCGTGTAGGGCGTCGTGTAGCAGTTGGCCGTATCCGTATGAGTACAGCTGTGAAGCCTGAATTTGTGGATCTTTAGAGCGGTTATATACTTGCGCCGGCGTTAAGTCACGCGGGTAGACCTCTAGGAATTCGGGAATATTCATAAGTGTGTATGGTAGCACATCGGCTCTTTGAGTAATATGACGCAAGCCCGAAGGTGTTACCATAACTACTATGCAAGCATACGATGCAGTGCGTCAGCACTATAAGCCTAAAACAATAAAAGTGTTGTTTATTGCGGAGTCGCCACCGCCTGCGCCGGATGTACAAAGCAGCCGGCAGTTTTACTACACGGACCGTGTTCGTCGTGACGACCGTTTGTTTGCCAATACCATACGGGCGCTATATCCCGAAGCCGAGAAAACACCGGAGCACGAGTTAGAAGCACGAAAAGAACACTGGCTGCGCCGCTTCCAGACCGACGGCTACTACATGATAGAGGCGCTGGAAGGTTCGCAGGAGCACGAGGTTACGAAACAGGAGCGCCAGCAGCGAATACATGCAGCATTGCCCGGGCTACTAGAGCGCGTGCGCGCGCTGGCAACCCACAACACGGCGATTATTCTTATTAAATCTAATGTATACGACGTTGCAAGCCAGCCGCTCCGTGATGCTGGATTTTTAGTGCTCAACGACGGTTTGGTCGATTACCCCGGCCGTTTTAACCAGCAAGCGTACCGAGAGAAAGTACGGCGCTGTCTTGCACGCCTGTCAGGCGCTAAGGATCAATGACAAACCCAAACGCTCGCCCGTATGTCGACCCAGTAGAAGCCCATAATTGGCAACTATACGACGTAACCGGAAGGTCCGGGCCTATTACTGCGCAGCGATGGGACATGTTGCAGCGGCAAGGGCCAGCAGAGCAGGTCGTAGATGGCAGTAGCTATGTATTTGCGCCAAGGCGACCTAAGGGTCAGCGTTTGGGCACTGCATATAATAGGGCGAGCAAAATAATAACGCCCTGCTTGCGCATTCGGGATTCCGAATCCGATGATTACTCCGCCTTGCGATTACGATTTTCAAAGCAGTATGCGGCCTTTAGTAGGTTGGCAATGCATGGGCCGCGTATCCGCTTGTATACTCCTGAAGCGCTAGGTTTGCCGTTGCTTGATGTTGTAGAGTTAGATGCAAAAACCGGGCCGGCAGTATTTGCCCGCGATTTTGACATTATAACCATCGAAGAACTGACACAGCAGTAGAGGTAATAAACGTAAGCAGCTGTTTGCCTCAGCTACACTTAGGTGAGCATACGGATTGTTTCTGGTATAATACCGTACCTATATGGAGACGAACGAGAGTATCTGCGCTACTAATAATCTATGCATTCGCACAGCCGAACAAGCGCCGCCGTGCGGTAGCGTGCGCGCCCATCTGCCAAATTTGCCGCTTGCCAGGCAATTATGTACTTTTGCTTTAGACGGCCAGATACAACTAGAAAACAACAACACGGACGATTGGTCGCCAGCGCGCAGGCTTACACGCCAGGGATGGGCACACATCGAGCGCGGTATTTCATTACCCGCAGACGATCCAGCAGCCGAAGACTTTTTGTCTGATGCCGCTATTTTAACCGGCCGTGCAGCTGCAATTGCAAAACGTGAGATTGCAGAGACGGGCAGCCAACATGCTACGGACGCCTATGTAGACACACGGACGTTAGATATATTTTT
This sequence comes from Saccharimonadales bacterium (SeqCode), assembly GCA_035480575.1. Lineage (GTDB taxonomy): Bacteria > Patescibacteriota > Saccharimonadia > Saccharimonadales > UBA4665 > PMNU01. The sequence goes on from DATIHR010000026.1 coordinate 38,657, forward strand.
GCCTGCGTTCGGTGCTTTGTACGATGGCGAACCACTAGGGCCTCAAGAGTTGGCGGAGCAGCGCATAGCCCTATCTGACCTTATAGAGGAGATAGACGAGTCGTCACTCCCTACTCCTGTCGCGAGAGGATTGCGGCTTAAAGCGGCAGCGCACTTATTGTTAAGCCGCAGTGCAGCGCACCCAATAACACAGGCTGACATACAGTATTATCCCGCATCCGCGCGCGAGGGGCGTAATCGCGAGCCGTCTTTTACGGCCACTAATCACGACGGCTATTACATTATGGACGGTACCAAGGTCCCCATAAAGGCGCGCAGTAATGCCGGTAGGAGGGTGAAATACGACGAAAGTATTTTATTCCTGCCTTATAACGACTTGGTCACAAAAACTCATAAGAAAATAGCCGACCCGCCAACCCCGCCGCTGGACAGCGTTGTTGACTTCTCGGTTGATTTGCTCGCCGCCGAAGCGCGTGGTGAAGAACTATACCCTAATGAGATAGAGTGGCTCGACCTAACGACAGAGGCTGTCCACCGTGCTGTAGTGCGATTTTGCGAGGCTCAGAGCGAGCGTTTTGAAGCGCGTGACTGGTAAACAGCGTTCTTATCTGATTCCAAAGTTAAACAATATGCCAATTACCGCTGCCGCGTACGCCAGTACGCTCATGCCCATCAGGGCAATTTGTACGCGTAGCCATGTATTGTCGGTTGTCGCGTTCAGTTTTGCCATTTTTCGATTAAGCTGGGCAGTTACTTTGCCCCAATCGTCTATGGGTTCGCCAAGGCGTTCATAATTTTTGGTGTGTGTATTGGCCCAGCGCCGATAGAACCAAATGTTTTTAAAGTAGTGGATTACGCCGGCGGCAATGGAAGCCATGAGCAATAGCAGGCCCGCCACGATCAGTTTTTTAACAAGATCAGACACCGTGGCAAGACTTTCCTGGTTGGCGATGACTGCCACGGTTATGGTTAAGAATACAGTACTAATAAGCATGAGTTGTCCGCACAGCGCATTTTCGGTGTCGTTGGCGCCGCGGGTGTTGCGGTCTGCGCTTTGCAGTTCTATCTCTTGGTAACGCGTAATAACGTCGTCGCTTGGCATGTACACCTTGCGCCTCCTTGGCCTGGGTTTTTGCGGGAATTTAGGTTTGGGATTGTATCCGTTGTCCGTGTCAGCCATACGCATCCTTTACCGTTACCTTGTCGGTTCCGGCTACACATTAACAGCAGTAGTGTATGGTAGCAATAGAGCATAAGTACTTTACTGCGATGCCTGGGGCTAATCTTGACTTTATGTTCCTCAATTGTTCAAGGGACAGTCCCCTAATTTCTGAATTTATGTATTGTACTTAGGTTGATGCTCTACGTCTTGTTGAGAGCTTTCGAACGATTGTTTGGCTTCGGTGGCTGTTATGGGGCAGTCATTTATGATAGATAGGCCGACGGGCATTTCCCACGTGCTTACGTCTACGCCTGCAAGCGATCCGATAACTGTTAGGCCATGGTCAGAATGTCGTTCAAGTGTATCCTCGGGGATGTCGCCCCATGATTTCATAATGTCTGGCACTGCTGACGGTGGCACTACGTTGCGCTGTTCCTCGGCTCCGTTGTAGATGGTGATTCCATTGGGAAAAAGCCGTTGCATTATTTTAATCGAGTGGGGAATAGTACAGTAGGCTTCGACTTGGGCAATGCGTGGTTCTGCGAGAAGCGCATACCGAATGAGTGATTGTGCTAGGCGGGTTGCAGTGCCTTTGCGCCGGCCGTCATTTGCTGGGGTCGTATATGCATCTACAACCACCAGAGCCGTATTGTTGCGCCAGTAAGATCCCCATTGCCCAATAACGCGGCTGTTGTTTGGCGCGTAGGTTACTTCCGCTTGTGTAGTGGCATTTGCATAGCCATATGTTGTTTCGACGCGGATTAATTCGCTCATAGTGGACGTATTATAGTTCATCGAAGAATATATGCGCATATATAGACGGTGTTGATTGCAGGGCTGTTGTAAAAGTCTCGTCGTCATGCGGCTAGTTTTTTCGCTATACTTTATGTAGACGAGGAGGGATACCGTGGCCGAGGCTACGAAGGCTACAACTACTATTACACCTGCGGATTATGTGCATTTGCACAACCATACGCAGTACAGTTTGCTCGACGGGCTTACCAAAGTCCCCGAGCTTGTAAGCTATGTAAAAGAGCAGGGCATGGTGGCTGTTGCCCAAACCGACCACGGTACCCTGAGTGGCAATATCGACTTCTATAAGGCCGCGACTGCCGAAGGTATTAAGCCTATATTAGGCATGGAAACATACGTTGCAGCACGCACCATCCATGACAAAGAAGCCGGTAAAGACAAAGTATACTACCACCTTATTTTGTTAGCCATGAACGAGACGGGCTACAAAAACTTGATGCAGCTGAGCACCATAGCCAACCTGGACGGCGTGTACTACAAACCCCGCGTCGACCACGTGCTGCTAGAAAAGTATAACGAAGGCCTTATTGTGCTCAGTGGCTGTATTGGTGGCGAGGTGGGCGATGCAATCCGGCAGGGCCAATACGACCAAGCCATAGAAATTGCCAAATGGTACAAAAAGATCTTTGGCGACCGGTATTACATAGAGGTGCAAGACCACGGCCACCCGGAACACCCCAGCAAATGGGACGAGCAAGTTAAGGTTAATGCCGAACTATTAAAACTAGCCAAAGAGCTAGATATCCAACCCGTAGTAACCTGCGATGCCCACTACCTAAAGCATCAAGACCAGCAGGCTCACGAGATTTTACTGTGCGTGCAAACCGGCTCGTTCATGAGCGACGAAAAGCGCATGAGCCTCAGCGACTTCGAGCTGCACGTAACCGACCCCAAGGAAATTATCGAGCGCTGGAAGGACTTGTGTCCAGAAGCCATTACCAATACGCGTGTTATTGCTGACCGCGTGAACTTCGAGTTCGAACTTGGCAAAATACTCATCCCAAAGTTTCCGGTGCCCGAAGGCGAAACCGAAAAAACGTTTCTGGACAAGCTGGTGTACCGGGGTTTGGCCGAGCTGTACCTTGGTAAAACGCGCGCTGAAGCAGACGGCATGAGTATAGAGGCGGTACAGGCAGCTCTTGCGCCCGAGGTGTTGGAACGCACGAAATACGAGCTGCAAGTTATAGACGGCATGGGCTTTAACGGCTACATGTTAATCGTGCAGGACTTTATTAACTGGGGTAAAGACCAAGGTATTATCTTTGGCCCGGGGCGTGGGAGCGCCGCTGGGTCTATTATCGCCTATGCATTGCATATTACCGACCTCGACCCGCTTATATACGGCCTGCTGTTCGAGCGTTTCCTAAACCCCGACCGTATTTCTATGCCAGATATAGATGTAGATATTCAAGATAACCGCCGCGACGAAGTCATCGAATATTGTTCCGAAAAATATGGCGGCGACCGCGTAAGCAACATCGTTACCTTTGGCAAAATGGCCGCCCGTGCTGCCGTGCGTGACGTCGCGCGGGTACTGCAGGTACCCTACGCCGAGGCCGACCGCCTGGCCAAGCTTATACCGCCGCCGGTGCAGGGCAGGCACATCCCCCTTAAAGTGAGTATAGAGAAAGACCCGGACCTAAAACGCGAATACGAAAGCAGCGACAGCACCAAAGAAGTCATCGACCTGGCGATCGCGTTGGAGGGCACTATCCGCAGCCACGGCGTCCATGCCTGTGGTGTAGTGATTGCACCGGGCCAGCTGGTGCAGTATGTGCCGCTTGAAATGGCCCAAAAGGGCGTGGTTGCTACCCAGTTTTCTATGGGCCAAATAGAAGAACTCGGGTTGCTTAAGATGGACTTTTTAGGCCTTTCCAACTTAACCATTATTAAGAACGCCCTGCGTATTATCAAAAAAGTACACAAAGTAGATATTAACCTAAGCGAGATTCCGCTGGACGATGACGAAACATTCAAGTTGTTAGGCAGGGGCGATACCACAGGCGTGTTCCAGTTTGAATCCAGCGGCATGAAGCGCTACTTGCGCGAACTCAAGCCCACCGAGTTTAACGACGTTATCGCCATGGGCGCCTTGTATCGCCCGGGCCCGCTCTCGGCTGGCCTGACAGACAGCTTTATTAAGCGTAAAAATGGCCTGGAAGACATTACCTATGCGCATCCGCTCATGAAGGGCGCGCTTGGGAACACCTTTGGTGTGCTTGTGTACCAAGAGCAAGTTATGCAGATCTCGCGCGAGGTATGCGGTTTTACTGGCGGTGAAGCCGACACATTGCGTAAGGCAATCGGCAAGAAAAAACTAGATGTCATGCAGAAAATGCAGGTCAAGTTTGTCGACGGTGCTGTTGCTAATGGCGTGCCCAAGGCCGTTATCGAAAAGTTCTGGAAGGACCTCTTGGGTTTTGCGGACTACTGCTTTAACAAGTCGCACTCTGCATGTTACGGCATGACATCGTACTGGACGGCTTACCTAAAGGCGCATTACCCGAGCGCCTTTATGGCTGCGCTTATGACCAGCGATTTTGATGATACCGACCGGTTAAGTATCGAGATTACCGAGTGCCAAAAAATGGGCATAGACGTTTTGCCACCAGACGTGAACGAGTCGTACCACGAATTTGCTGTGGTGCCAGACAAAAATAACCCCGACAACCGCAAGGCTCCTATCCGTTTCGGCATGGACGCCATTAAGAACGTCGGTACCGGTGCTGTCGCCGAGATAATCCGGGCCCGTACCGAAAACGGCGGTAGCTTTGAAACGCTAGATGCGTTTTTAAGCAAAGTGTCGCCCCGCATTTGTAACCGTAAGGCGCTGGAAAGTTTAGTAAAGGCTGGGGCGTGCGACCGTTTTGGCGATCGCTCGCAGCTACTGCACAACCTCGATGTTATGCTAGCCTACGCCAACCGGCTGCAAAAAGAGGCCAGCAGCGGCCAGGTGGATCTATTCGGCGATGCCATAGAAATTGCCAAGCCCCAGTTAACCCTCGAAAAAGCAGCTACTGTATTTAACCAGCGCGATCAGCTGCTATGGGAGCGCGAATTACTAGGCCTGTACTTAAGCGAACATCCGTTAGCCATGTTTGCTAAGTACTTAAGCGAGCAAACAATGCCCGTCAAAGAGCTAACGCCCAAACACGACGGCAAAAGCGTTGTGGTGGGCGGTGCCATAGTAGACATGCGCGAAATTACCACTAAAAATGGTTCCAAAATGGCTTTTATAAAGTTAGAAGATCAAACCAGCGACATAGAGCTTATATTGTTCCCCAATGCGTTCCAGCAAACCATTGGCCTGTGGCAACGTGACCGCGTGGTGCTCGTGCGCGGCAAGGCATCGGCCAAAGACCGCGAGGGCAACATAGGCGAAGAAGTAAAAATTATGGTAGACGACGCCCGCGAAATTACTGCGGAACAAGCCATGGCATACCAAGAAACGGGTAAGAAAGTTAAATTGCCGGGTACGAGCGGCAAGCGGGCTGCGGCAGTAACGACAGCCAAGGCTAAAACGGTAGCCGCTAAAGCGCCCGAGGCTGTGCCGCGCATTTACGTACGGCTGCCCGACAGCCAGAACCAAGAAGTACTGCTATCGTTAAAAGCAATTATAGACGGCCACCAAGGCGACACCGAGGTAGTACTAGTATTGGGCGCAGACGCCGACAAACAGATTATTAAGCTACCCATGCGCATGACAACCGCCGAAGACGGCCTGTCCAAACTCCGCGACCTCGCCGGCAGCACCAACATAAAACTCCAGTAGTTTTTCCTCACTCACGTGTCGCTTTCGGATACCTTCCCCCTACGTAACCGCTCACGCATACAACCATACCGTATCCAAACCTTAGTACAGCATGGCCAATCTACTGCCGGGAATACTCGTGTGCAGACATTGCACACTCCGCCTGCAAGGAACGAAGGTATATTAATTAGATTCTGTTTCGGTCTTTTTACCTATTTTCCGGCTCCGCTACGGCTAGAGTCACCTGGACGGGTAGCATACC
>DATIHR010000027.1:0-11649 GCA_035480575.1 Saccharimonadales bacterium (SeqCode)
CGTCATTCCGGCCCCCGAGCCGGAATCCAATCAATAAGTCCTTCCCGTTTCTTTCATCACCTCTACGATTAGCTTCGTCAGCAGTCTAAATGTTACTTTTTTGTACCGACAAAAAAGTAACCAAAAAAGCTCTCGGTACGCATCACCAAACTCCAAAATAGTCTAGCTCCAGCAATCGGGCTGGTGCTGAGTACCGAACCTGGGGAGTGGGTTTTTGTGGTGGGGCTAGTCGTTGGGTGTGGGGAAGAGGCGGGGTTTTAGAAAGAGTAGTCTAAGTAGTACGACAATTATGTGCATACCTACGATGAGCACTGCTAGTGCGGTTAGGACTGCGGCTATGCTTTGTGGCCAGGGTGCGTCTGTATAACTGGCGGCTAGCACGTATATCAGGACGAGCTTAATAAATATGGCAAAACCGGCTAGGAGCAAGCAGAGTACGGTGCCCCGTACGACAAAATGGATAAATGTCGTTGTAGCGGCATGCAGCGGTTGGGATTGTATGGGGTCCCTGGTATGTATGCGCTTGTTACCGTGCAGGTTGTCTATAACCGCGCGGGCACAAAAGCAGAACAATACGATTAAGGATACGGTTATAACAACCGTCAAGCTTGCCTGCAGGGTTTCGTCGAGCAGAGTCGGCGCGCCCGGATTTGCGCTGTACGCGTCGGCATTGGCTGGTTGAGCAGTGCTGCCCCGCCAGCTGGAAACGGTTTGCGATATGAGTGCATTGTCGAGGTGGGCAGCAACTACCAGACTGCCGACCACGGCTAGGCTGACAAATACATACGTACAACCGCCTCGCCACGAAGGGGTAAGTAATCGGATGAATAGTGTCCTGTCGAACGAGCTTATGCCAAGCACTCGCTGCACGTAGCCGATCATTGCTCGTATTGTATCGTAAAACGAATAGTAACCGTTAGCGCTTTACGACTGCTTCCCAAGGCAAATCGTCTTTACCGAAATGTCCATAGGCGCTGGTTTGGCCATAGATTGGTCGGGCAAGGTCGAGTGTTTGGATGATGCCTTTCACTGAAGTATCTATGAGCTTGTTTTTGAAGTCATGTAGCTCTTTGTCGCTCGCCGTTGCCGTGCCAAACGTTTCGATTGTTTGCATGAGTGGATTCGGTTGGCCAATGACATATGCAAGACCTACCTCACACTTGGTTGCCAGCCCGGCAGCGACAATATTTTTGGCTATATAGCGCGCGGCATACGCACCTGAGCGATCGACTTTGCTGGGGTCTTTGCCGCTAAATGCACCGCCGCCAACCCGGGCATAACCACCATAAGTGTCGACGACAATTTTACGTCCAGTGAGCCCCGCGTCGGATTCTGGGCCAGGAATGTGCCACAGGCCGGTGCCGTTTACAATAATGTCTGTATCTTTCGGCAATGCAAGGTCGTACTTGGCGCATACTGGTTTGAAAATAGTGGCGATAACATCCGCACGAACGGTTTCGGGCGATGTCTGTTCGTCGTGCGCAACGGCGGCTACGAGTTTTTCTATGGCTACCGGTTTGCCATCTTCATATCGTATTGTTACCTGTGCTTTACCGTCGGGGCGCAGCCAGGCGAGTTCGCCTTTCTCGCGTGCTTCGTCGATACGGCGGGTAAGAGCATGCGCCAGGGTGATGGGCAAGGGCATGAGTTCTGGCGTTTCAGTGCATGCGTAACCAAACATCATGCCTTGGTCACCAGCACCACCGACGTCTGCACCGAGTGCGATTTCTGGTGATTGATGGTGTACGTCGTTGCTAAAAATAGACTCGGTGCTAAAGCCCCAGGTGGGGTTAGTGTAGCCCAACCGGGCGACGGTTTCGCGGACGATATGTTCGTAGTCGATAGTGGCAGTTGTTTTAATCTCGCCGTACAGGCTAATTTGGTTGGCGCCGGCTACAGTTTCGATGCCGGTGTGTGAGTTCGGGTCTTGGGATAGGGCGGCATCGACAATAGCGTCGCTGATGGCATCACAAATTTTATCGGGGTGGCCGGCGCACACCGACTCGCTCGTGAATAGCGTGCTCGACGGATCGGCCGCAGCAGATCCACCTGATTGTTTTGACATAAAAAATATCCTTTCTGGCACCGCCAAGAAAGGATATTCGCCTAATGTAAATATCTTTCCCGACGTTGTCCGGGTCTAGATGGGGCACCTTATCTGGTAAACAGACAGGTTGTCGGCAGATCAACGAGCTAGTTCTCTTCCTGCACTCTGTATATTTAAATTGTTAATGCTGCTATGGTAACACACCAATTAGATAGTCGCTAGTCTCTAGCCGTCATTCGTGCGAGTAACCAGATACTGATCACTGGGGAGATGGTTCGTAGTCCAAACTTTGAGGAAGAAAAGCAAGGCGAGTTAGAAATTAAGGAGGAAATTAGAGCGATTCGGGGACTGCTTGATGAGTATGCTAGGCCTCACTCCAAGCCGCCTTGTACTTATCGCTTTGGAGCAACTTTTCGATGTCTGCTTTAATTTCTTTGATGTCTCCTTCATCGAGCGGCTTGAAATCGTCGTAAAAGCCAGTCTCGCGGTGCGGAAGCTGCACGGCATCGCCGTATTTTTGAATGGTTGCAGTCGTTGCTCGGCCGTAAATCTGCATATGCAACGTCGGCCCTTCGGGTTTAAAGACGCCCCAGTTGCCCATATCTTGATAGTTAACAATGCCAATATCCACTCCGCGTTGTGCCATGCCAGACTTAAGAGCTTCGCCGACGACCATGGAGAGTTTCATGTACTCGATGGCAAGTTTTGGGGACAATTGCGTCCGATCACGGACAGGAGCTTTAGGGAATATATACATATGTCCGCCCTCGGTTCGGTCAATAAAAGGATTCGAGGCAGCTTGAATATAAAAGTCTTCAGTTTCATAGACTGGGATCTGCATTTTCATAAGGCTAATTATAGCCTGTGTCGCTTCAGGGGGACAGAAGTTTGGACATCCTATCTCTCCTACCCAAAATCCAAACCAAAAATCACCCCTTTTGAGGAGGTGATTCGTGTTCGAATACTATGGCTGAGAGCTAGAAGTTAAAACTTGCCAGGAGCGGGTTTAACCAATATCGCGGCGGCGGAAGCCGAACCAACTAACAACAAGTAGCATCAGTATAAGGCCAGTAAAGGCAATAAGTTGTTTTGGTTCGTGTGAAGCGCCGCTGAGGATTTTGGCGGGCTGGTAGTAATAGTAGGGCATAAGCAGGGCTGGCGTGTGTAGCCAGTCTATAAGTGATTCGAGCGAAGCAATAATGTAGCTGCCAAAGGCGAACAACGCCGCAACGCCGCTGGCCGCGCCACGAGCCTTGCCCCCCAGAGCAATAAGGGTAAACGCGAGCATACCAAACAAACTAGCCAGCAGCACGGCCTGTAGTGTCGTGATGGCAATGGCACTATAGGAAATGCCGGTTAGCCCTGAGGGCTTGAGGCATACAAGTGCTGTTATAAGTGCGACTACCCCTAAAATGCTGAGCGTTAACGCGCCGGCAACGAACTTACTGATAAGTAGTTTTGTGCGCGATACTGGCCGCGCCAGTATAAGTTCTAGGGTACCGTGCTTTTCCTCGCTACCAATAAGTGTTGCGCCTAGCCGGATGGCAAAAATGCTGAACAGCAGTGGCAATAACAAATAGTAGATGCGTCCGCTTAAAAAGCCTGCCGGGCTCAGAAAATCGGCGCCGTCTGCAAAGAGTGCCATAATTGCTGGCGGCATATTTTTAAGCGCTTGGTCGAGTTCCGCAGCCTGGTCTTTGATTGAGCTATAGAGCAGCATATCCATACCAACCAGTGCTGCTACGCCAATTGACCACCATATAATGCCAGTGCGCCGTTGCCACAGTTCATGGCGGATGAGTGCTGCTACTTGGCTCATTTTGCTGGCCCTTTTTGATAGAAGTGCATAAATTGATCTTCTAGGTCGACGGCCCGTTGGTCGAGCTGAAGCACTGTATGTTTGGCGATTGTGCGCAAGAAGGGGGACAGTTCGCCATGTACGGCAACGGCAATGCGCTCGGGTTCGAGGGTCGGGGTGACGACAACGTGTTTGAGACGCTTAAGCTCGGCAAGTGGTGCCGGCCCCGCAAACGTAATTTCAAACGTATGTGATGCAAGTGCCGCCAAGTCGGCGATGCTCTGTTCGGCTACGAGTTGTCCGTCCTTAATAAAGCCAATGCGGTCGCACGTACGCCGCACTTCTGGTAGGTTGTGGCTACTAAAGAATATTGCGGCGCCTCGCGCCTTGGCCTCCCCTATATGTGCGAAAAACACTTCTTGCATAAGTGGGTCCAGACCGGAAGTCGGTTCGTCTAATATAAGCACCTCGGGTTCGTGCATCATTGCTTGCAAAAGTCCGATTTTTTGACGGTTGCCCTTACTGAGTGTGGCGAGAGGCTTATTAAGCTCTGCGCGAAAGTCCCGGGTAAGTGTGCGTATGTACCCGGGATGTTTGAGTGGTTGCAGCGCTGCCATGTATTGCAAAAAGTCTTGGCCGGTCATCGAACGGTACAAAGCGACGTCGCCGGCTAGATAGCCAAGGTATTGTTTGGCGGCCACGCTACTGCGTACGATATCGTTACCCAAAATAGTGGCACTGCCGCTCGTGGGTTGAATAAAGTTAAGTAGGCAACGTATGGTTGTTGATTTACCGGCCCCGTTCGGGCCTAAAAATCCATAGACCTCGCCGGACGCCACCGCAAGCGACACGTTGCGTAACGCATACTCTGTAGTACCCCGGTATTGTTTGCTCAACCGAGTGAGCGCAATAGCAGCCGAAGTAGGGCTAGTGGCCGCCTGCATAAGATGAAGTTTCGCTCTGTGATGGTAACGCGCTCGTATCAGGAACGTCCAATTGTGTGAGGGCGACCATGGTGAGGATTAGCAAAACAAAAAGCACTACCGTGCTTAGGGTTCGTTTCATAGGCTCTTTTAGTATACGCCATTTGTACAGACTTTTTGTATTTATACACAGTTTTCGCAACTGATATATACTAAAGTTGCTATGGGGATGGGCAACAATAAGATTGGCAATATAACGCCAATTGATCTTGCGCAAGTACAACAAACTTGGCAGGAACTTATGGAAGATGCTGATTATTTAGGGCTTTCGCAAATAGCCAGGGCAGGATTGGCGGCTGCGGCTATACTGCCCCCGCTGCTGCGGCGGACGCATCTGACGTTTAATGCCGCGCCGCACGCTAAGTATCGGGGCAAAAATCATCAATCAGTTTATGCCAGCGTCGTTCAAGCCGTAACGCAGCTTGAGCCTGATACTGCACCTATGGGCACGGCAGGCATTGCTGCGCTTATGACCATACAGGGTATTCGCGCATTGTCGTGCCATCCTAAAAGTGAATTGCTCAGGCCATCCGACGGCATAGGTTTATTTAAACTACGGTTAGACTTGAACGGTGACAGGTCTGGCATTGCAGAGTTGGCAGGCATAGAAAAGGGTGCGTTTATGGATAAATTTAATATCCGTTGGCATTCCCCAGTGGATGGCCGGCAGGTGCTAGAAATAGCCGCCAGAATGTACCCAGAAACACATTTTCTTAATTATCGTATAAGCACGAGCCAAAGCGCCGCAGGTCATCATTTAGAATATCAAGTTGTAGAGGCGGAACACGGTTTTTTATCGTTGGTTGCGGGTAATCTGCCAATGCGTTTTGTGGGTTTAGGCCGTGCTATGGTACTTGGTGCTTCGCATACCCCCACTAGTTAAAAAAGTCCGTGCCTAACAGTTCCTGCGGTAAGAACCCGTGCTCGTGCTTAAAACCTGCCTTCCATATATAGCCCTGGTTGTACCCTAAATCCTTCATGAGTTTTGTGGGTGCGTTGCGTAGGTGTAGTGGTACAGGTAAATCTGGGTTGTCACGGGCGGCCGCCTTTGCGGCGGCCATGGCGTTTGCTACCTCGCGGGATTTTGGCGCTTTGGCAAGTACGGTTGCGCTGTGGTACAGGTTGTATTCACCCTCTGGCAGCCCAATGCGCTCAATAGCCAAAAAAGTGGAGACGGCTAGGTTTAGTGCCGCAGGTGCTGCCAGCCCAATATCTTCAGAAGCAAAAATAACCATGCGTCGGGCAATGAATTTGGGATCCTCGCCCGCCTGTAGCATGCGTGCCATGTAGTACAGCGCCGCTGTAGCATCGCTGCCGCGCATGCTTTTTATAAATGCACTAATAATGTTGTAGTGCTGTTCGCCGGCTTTGTCGTAGCCGGGTACGCGTTTTTGTGCGGCGGTGGTTACTACGTCTGGCGTGATGGTCTTGTCGTTAAGCTGCATGGCGAGTTCAAGATTGCCGAGTGCCACGCGGGCATCGCCGCCCGATAACTCCGCTAGCAAATCAATACTTTTTGCGGGCAGGCGTTTTGTAGAGATTTTTTCGGCCTTGGCAGTTCGCGTAAGAATGGCAATAATGTCATCCTTGCTGAGCGGTTGTAATACGAGTACTCGCGAGCGACTCAGGAGTGGGGTGATGACCTCGAAGCTGGGGTTTTCGGTGGTAGCGCCAATCAATACTAATGTTCCATCCTCTACATACGGCAGAAATGCGTCTTGTTGCGCTTTATTAAACCTATGAATTTCGTCGACAAATAAAATGGTGCGCATACCCAGGCGCTGGTTCACCTGTGCGGTGTCGACCACCTTGCGGACGTCTTCTTTTTTGGCAGTAACAGCACTAAGTTCGACAAACTCAGCCCCGGTTTCGCGGGCAATAATGCGGGCAAGGGTAGTTTTGCCGCTACCGGGCGGGCCCCACAATATAAGGCTGGTGGGCTGTTTGCGCTCGATAATTTGGCGAATAATCTGGCCGTGCTCTATCAAATGCTTTTGCCCAATAACTTGGTCAAGCGTCTCTGGCCTCATTCGCTCCGCTAGCGGTTCGTGCATAGTAGTACATATTTTACTCCTATAGGCTGAAGTATCTCTGCAAAACAGAATACTTTGCATAGGCAGCACGCTTATGCTATAATATAATCAAGAAAGTGGCACAGCGCCTTGGTAAAGCGAGGGCGCTCGTTTTTTATGAACAATACTCAAGACCCAGCTAAGATCCGTAACATCGCAATTATTGCCCACGTCGACCACGGTAAAACAACACTTGTAGATGGACTGCTAAAACAGTCTAAAACGTTTCGTGATAACCAGGCCGAAATGAGCCAAGACCTTATTATGGACAGCGGCGACCAAGAGCGTGAGCGAGGTATTACCATTACTGCCAAGGTAACGGCCGTACAGCATGACGACTATCGTATTAATATTATCGATACCCCTGGACACGCCGACTTTAGCGGCGAGGTCGAGCGCACCCTTAACATGGCCGATGGCTGTCTGTTAATTGTAGACGCCCAGGAAGGCCCAATGCCCCAAACCAAGTTTGTGCTGACCAAAGCGCTTGCAAACGGATTGAAGCCGATAGTTATTATTAACAAAATCGATAAACCTGGCCGTCGTATCAGCGAAGTAGAAGACGAGCTAGCCGATTTGTTTTTGGAACTTGCCGTCCACGAAGATCAGCTGCATTACCCGGTGTACTACGCCGTAGGCCGCGCCGGAAAAGCGTGGGCAGCAGTCCCTGAAAACAGCGAAGCAGACGGCAACCTTGACGTGGTGTTTGATGCAATTATCAACCAGATTCCCGCGCCTAGTGTCGAGCTCGACAAGCCATTTCAAATGTTGGTAACAGCGCTCAGCTGGGACAGTTTTAAGGGAAAATATGCCGTGGGCCGGATTACTCGCGGCCGTGTTAAAGCCGGCGACCAAGTGGCCTTGTGCAAAGCCGATGGCAGCGTAACAAAGTCCAAAGTTGACCTAGTATTTATGAGCCACGGCGTCAGTAAGTTTGAGGTTAAAGAGGGCGGTATTGCAGGCGATATCGTGCAGCTTACGGGCATTGGCACCGCCCGCATAGGCGAAACAATTACCGATGCCGATAATCCCGAAGCCTTGCCGGTTATGGAGGTTGAGGCCCCAACGCTACGTATTTATCTTGGCCCAAACACATCGCCGTTCAAGGGCCAGGAGGGTGAATTTAACACCTCCCGCCAAATTGGCGAACGCCTGACAAAAGAGCTTGAAACCAACGTTGGGCTGCGCGTCGAAGACGAAGGCATTGGCTTTTTGGTTGCCGGCCGGGGCGAATTACACCTGAGTGTACTAATCGAGACGATGCGCCGCGAGGGTTACGAATTTGAAGTCGGCCGCCCACAGGTGGTTACCCATGAAGAAGACGGCAAAACCATGGAGCCAATAGAAGAACTTATTGTTGAAGTCCCTGCCGAGCACGTTGGCACGGTACAAATGGAGCTTGGTCAGCGCCGCGCCGAACTTATCGAGCAGTTTGCCAGCCCTAAGGGTGTAACTAAGCTTGTCTATAAATTGCCTACCCGCGCGCTGTTGGGCCTGCGTAATATTCTTATGACCAACACCAAAGGCACGATTGTCATGAACAGCCTAACCAGCGGCTACCAGCCTATGGGTTCTGCCCTGCAGCAGTTGCGTAACGGCGTGCTTATTGCGTTTGAAACCGGCGTTACTACCGCTTACTCGCTGCAAAACGCCGAGGCCCGCGGCACCACGTTTGTCGGCCCGGCCGAGAAAGTGTACGCCGGCCAGATTATTGGCCTAAACACCCGCCAAGAAGATATGGAAATTAACGTGTGCAAAGCTAAACATTTAACCAATATGCGAAGCAGTAGCAGCGATGGCGTTGTACAGCTGACCCCACCGGTTATATTTAGCCTAGAACAGTGCTTGGACTTTATAGAAAATGACGAACTCCTTGAAGTGACGCCCAAAAATCTGCGCCTGCGCAAGCGCGAACTCGACCCCAACAAGCGAAAGCGGGCTTAGGGGGGTTGCAACCATGTCGATGGCTGAAACGGCGGAATCATCTGTGCCTTACGTTACGCCGAGCGAGCTGTTCGATCGTATACACGGATATTTTAACGATCCGTCATCCCCTGGAACTCCCGTGCGTGACGCTAACGGTAAGGAGTTATGCGCGGTTAAGGCCGGTGTAGTACGTGGCGCGGATATCGAGACACTAGATGGCGCGCTCGTGGTTATACAGCACATGAAAGATAATGGCCACTACAACGTACATGTCGACCATAGACGCAAGCAGTGGAATTTTAGCTATACACCAGAAGAGGGATACTACGCCGCGCCCGAGGGCGAGCAAGGTGCCTCAGTTATGGAAGGGCAGTACGGGGCTATGGCATACATGTTGGATTACTTAGAAGGCTTGGAGCCAAACCCCCTCGCATTGGAATTTGCCGTACAAACAATTCAGCAGCATGGAAGAATAGCACCTGGCATTGGCCTTGTAGCAGTACGAGGAGAGTGGGAAGCATAGTCAGAAAAGCATAATAGGTATTGCAAATATATTGTATTAGTTGTATAATATGTAGTTGTTATGTCAGAGTTTCACCAGTATTTCATAGCTGAAGCTAGCCATCCTGTGCCCTATGAACACGCACAAGATGTCCAGCTTGGCAGGGCTGAAGGACCGGCATTGCCCATGCGGCAAGGTCGCTTAGACGTATACCGCTGTACATCCGAGGAGTCTATGTTGCAGCCTTTGCCGATTGCGCGTTTAGCCGGTGTGCGGATTGCAGCGGACGAGTACGGTTTGCAAACAATTCATACCGGCAATGCTTGTGAGGCTTTGGATGCGATTGATACGTTCCAGGCAACATATGACCAGCCTGCGTCACGGTATACCGAGACAGGGCGTTCAACTGGCATGTTCTACTCTCTTGGTGCTAAAGAACTCGATGCGCAAGCCGCTGGCCTGCAGACGGAAGCAGCCCTTATTATCGAGGGTGCTGAAACGGCAGCACCCGTACGCGTAGACGTTTAATCGTCGCCTGTTTTAGGCAATGTGGTTGCGGCGCCTGCGACCCCGGTTGTGTCGGGCGTAGTAGTTGTTGCCGTGGTTGGGGCCGCGTCGCGCGTAGGTGTTGGTGCGGCAATGGTAACGGCGGCGTAGCTGTATGAGGTATCGAATGTATTGTTTGCGGACGATGACGTCATGCGCTTTAGCTGGTAATCGGTATTATCAAACCAAATGTATGTCGTGGTTTGGGGCGCTACCGGATCTTTTACCTGATATTTGTAGCACGTGCTGCTGCCAC
This sequence comes from Saccharimonadales bacterium (SeqCode), assembly GCA_035480575.1. GTDB lineage: Bacteria > Patescibacteriota > Saccharimonadia > Saccharimonadales > UBA4665 > PMNU01. The sequence continues at coordinate 10,131 of DATIHR010000027.1, forward strand.
ATGCTTCGGTGTGGATTTTTTTGTAGCTAACGCGCGTGGGGTCAGCATCTTTGACAGCGTCCGGTAGTGGCCTGTTAACACTTTGGGTATTTTTATCGGCCTCCGCTTTTGGCAGTGTTTGTTTTACCCATGTGCCATCGGCGCCTTTGGTGTACGTTGTATCATCAATACTAATAAGTTCTATAGGGCCGGTACCGGTTACTCGCATGTAGTATTTTTTGGCACCGTCTTGTTTAACGACGACATCGGATTTTTGCCCGTCTACTTCGCGCGAGGCGGTCAGTACGTAGCTGGTAGTTATTTTGCGTACAGCAAAGAATTTGCATAAGTCAGCATCGGTGTAGTCACAGTTGGCGGTATCAATTGCCTTTTGTACTGTTTGGTTGGCGGCCGGCTCTTGTTTCTTTTTGTCGTCGTGACGCGCCCATTGCCATACCACAAGGCCCGCACCTATTAGCAATGCAATGGTAATAATAAAGCCAACGCGGCTTACACCGCGTTGACCTTGTGTGCTAGTCCTATGGTTCATACCCTCATCCCCCTGGCTATCTAGTATGTAGCCTATGGTAACGGGATACTTGCCAATCCGTCAATGGTGTTATACCGAATGACTGGACCGGCTAAAGGCTTTTACGACCATGAGTAGCACAATCGCGCCTAGGGTTGCGACCAGCAAGCTCCAAAGATTGAAGCCTTCTACACCAGTACCGCCCAGGGCGTTAACGATAAAGCCGCCCAGGAATGCGCCCAGGACCCCGACAACAATGTTGGCTAGCAAGCCCATCTGTGCGTTCGTACCGGCAATCATGGACGCAATCCATCCGGCGACTGCTCCTAAAATGATCCAAGCAATGATATTCATATGACCTTGCTCCTCTTATTTACTTTGTACTAGCAAGTATGGACTACGAGTGCATAAGGGTATGTAAAAATCCCCACAAACAGTAGCGGATAATTCTAACACCGTGTGATAGCATAGATAGGCATGATTGAAGTAAGTGACGAGCAATTTGCCGATATGATAGAGGCCGCCTATGAGCGCCTGCCCAAAAGTCATATGAAGGCAATTAAGAACGTAGCCATTGTGTACGAGGATGAACCAACCGCTGAACAACGGGTTAAACTAAAGCTTCGCTGCGACCAGACACTGTTTGGTCTGTATGAGGGCGTGCCATTAACGCAGCGGGGTGGGCATACTAATTTTCCGCCGGATAAGATTACTCTTTTTAAGCAGCCGATGCTGCATTATGTAGATAGCCTAGATGAATTGCGCGAGCAAGTTCGCCATACCTTGTGGCACGAGATTGCGCATTATTTTGGGTTGGATCACGAGCAGATTCATACATTGGAAGGCAAGTAGCCTCTTCATCCCACCCCTCGTCATTCCGGCCCCTGAGCCGGAATCCAGTAAAAAAGAAAAAAGTCCTTATATATATTTACGCTTGCAGAACTGATGCTTTTTCCTTCATCACCCCTTCTTCTGACTCCGTCAGGGGTTCTAATATTACTTTTTGTGCCG
>DATIHR010000028.1:0-20681 GCA_035480575.1 Saccharimonadales bacterium (SeqCode)
TCCAAGTCATCACAGCGTCGCATCTTTAAGGAGGCGATGAGCTTCATCGAAGATCATAGGATCAAACATCTCATAATCGAAAAGGTTGACCGTCACGTGCGTAACCTGCACGACGCCGTCGAGACCCACGACTGGCTCATGGCCGACGAAGACCGTCACGTCCACTTCGTTAAAGATTCCCTAATCATGCACAAAAATAGCCGTTCGCAAGAATGGCTAAACTGGGGCATTCGCGTCGTTATGGCCAAAAACTACATAGATAACCTGCGTGAGGAGGCCATGAAGGGTTGGGCCGAAAAACTTGCTCAAGGTTGGCTGCCTGCAGTACCGCCTTGTGGCTACATGACGATCACGCAGAACGGCAAGCGTATTCACATACCCGATCCCGCGACATGCCCCATCATGCAGCGTATGTTTCGGCTGTATCTAGAGCCAAATCACTCCATTTTCACTATCACTAAAGAGCTAGAAAAGGCGGGGGTGCGCACGCGTAAGGGCCGACCGTTCTCTAAAAGCCACGTTCAGAAGCTGCTAACCAATCCATTCTACATTGGCATTAATCACTTCGACGGCAAAGACTATCCGGGCGCACAGGAACCAATCATTAGCAAAGATCTGTTCGAGAAAGTGCAGCGCAAAATGCACCGTGCTCGCCCTATGATTTACAAAGTCCACAACCCGGTGCTGAAGAACCTTATCACCTGTGAAGGTTGCGACGGCGTGGTGACCTGGCAATTGCAAAAAGGTCGTTACTACGGTGGCTGTCAGCGCAGCAAGGAGTGCTGTCGCAAGCGAAAGTTCATTCGCGAGGACAAAGTTGAAGCTGCTATCATGGAGCGCTTACAGCAGCTCGTATGCCCTTCGCAGGAAATCATCGACTGGGTAGCCAACGAGATGCGCGAGCAGCAGCGCGAAAGCATTGAAGAACGCGAGCGCATGTTTACGTCCATCCAGACGCAAATTGAGCGGCTTGAACGCATGGACAACCAACTTTACGACGATAAGCTGGCCGGTGACATAACAAAGGAGAAATACAGTGAAAAACATCAACAGTTCGTAAATCAAAAGACTGAGCTTGAGAGTCAGCTCGCTAAGATCGACAAAGACAGCAAGCAGGGCCTGGAACAACGCCTGGTGCTACTGGAGCTATCCCAAAAAGCGGCTAGCCTTTACCAAACCAAAACGCCTGAGCAAAAGCGGCTCATAATAACCAAACTTTTCAGTAAGATTACGTCAAAAGACGACACCGTATCTGTTAGCTACACTAACTTTGCAAGCGTTATAGCCCAAAACGTACTTAAAACTAAGGAAGTAATAGGAGGATAGGAAATGGTCAACCAAACCGCACAAAACGACGAAAATAACAGGGGTAAAAACGAAAACGAAGCGCTTTTAGATGCGCTTCGACCTATATGGCAGGGGAGACAGGGATCGAACCTGCGACCTTCGGTTTTGGAGACCGACGCTGCTACCAGCTGAGCTACTCCCCTATAAACGGCGCATATAGCATGCCTGCAATAAACCATTAGATAATAACAAATTCAAGCCGTTTTTGGTAGCGCCGTACCCATAGTCGCTCACTCTCACCGTCATGCCGGGCTTGACCCGGAATCTAGCGTTGGTGTTTGGATACCGGGTCAAGCCCGGCATGACGAGCATACGAATATGAGCGCATTCTCGATTAATGCGTGGTCTTGCGTTTAAACAAGTAGGTCGCCAGCGGCACGGCCACTATTAAAATGCCTAAACACCATACAATAGATAGCCAGCCGTGGTCACCGAGCGGTTTGCCCAAAATAAGCGCGCGTAACGCCTCGACAATATGGGTAATTGGTTGGTTAACGGCAAAGGCTTTGAGCACGGTGTTCATGCCCTCGGCGGGTACGAACGCGGTGCTGGCGAATGTAAGCGGGAACACCAGCACAAACCCAAGCCACTGTACGCCTTCCACGCTTTTTGCGACGATGCCCATAATAGCGGACAGCCAGGAAAACGCGAGCGTAAACAGCAACAAAATGCCGGCAATCAGCAACCAATCGGTAAAGTCGGCCTTTGGCCGGAAGCCGATTACTAAGCCGGCAAGTATCATAACAACAGACGAGATTGTGTTGCGGAACAAGTCAGATATAACATGCCCGTTTAATACGGCTAGGTTGCTCATGGGCAATGACCGGAAACGGTCCACAATGCCACGTTGCAGGTCATTACATATTGCCAAGGCCGTTGTTGTAGAACCAAACGCGGCGGTTTGCACAATAATACCGGCCATTAGGAAATCCAGGTAGCTTACATCCGGCGGCAGCGCCTTGGAGATCGCGCCACCAAATACGGACGCAAACAACACCAAAAACATAATGGGTTGGAAAAACGCACCTAGCAGCTGGTCGGTATTGCGGATGATGTGCATGCTGCTGCGCTTGATCATAGTAAGCGAGTCGTTAAGCGCCGAAAACACCTTGGGGCGCTTGTCGAATACAAGTTGGACAGCCATTATTTTTGCTCCTCTTCTTCGTTTTTGGTTGGTTGCTTTTGTTTGCCGGTAAGCGACAGGAACACGTCGTCTAGTGTTGGCTTGTGGATGGCCATAGCTTGAATGGAAAGGTTATGTTTGGCAAGTAGTTCCAGCGCATCCTTCACGTCTTTATTAGTGTCTTTAATGACAATAGTAACGGTGCGCTCTTTGTCATCGCTGTCAACAACGGCTTTGCCAAGGACTTCGGCGGCGGCTTTGAATGTCTTGCCGTCTTTTAGCGTGAGTTCTAGGCGGTCGTTGCCTACTTTACTCTTTAACTCGTTAGCGGTCCCCTCGGCAATTACCTTGCCGCCGTCAATAACGACAATCTGGTCGGCCAATTGGTCGGCTTCTTCAAGGTACTGGGTTGTTAGCAGGATAGTAGTGCCTTGTTCCATAAGCCGGCGAATGATCTCCCACATGGCAATGCGCGAACGTGGGTCCAGGCCAGTTGTGGGCTCATCCAAAAAAATGATGGGCGGCGTGGCAATGAGGCTAACCGCAAGGTCAAGCCGGCGGCGCATGCCGCCAGAGTACGTTTTGGCCGGGCGGTCAGCGGCGTCTACCAGACTAAACTCCTCAAGTAGTTCCTGGGCGCGGGCTTTGGCACTGGCTGCTGTTAGACGGTATAACCGGCCCATCATCACCAAGTTTTCGCGGCCGGTCAAAAGCTCATCAATGGCAGCCGACTGGCCGGTAAGGCCAATACATTCGCGCACTTTGTCGGGTTCGGTTTGTACGTCGTGGCCCTCAATGGTTACCGTGCCACCGTCAAACCCAAGCAGGGTACTTAAAATACGTACAGTGGTCGTTTTGCCAGCGCCGTTGGGGCCAAGCAATGCAAGCATTGTGCCGCGCGCAACCTGCAGGTCTATACCTTTCAGTACGTTGTTGGTACCGTACGATTTTCTCAAATCTTTAACAGTAATGGCATATAAACTATGCGCCATAAAAAACTCCTTCGCGAAAAATAACTCCTAGTATCATACCAGATACAAGGAGTCCTTAGAACTATTCGTACTCCATACAAACTGTTATTATGCAACAATGTACGAAAAAGGCAGTTACGGTGCACCCTTTACCAACGCGCAGCGGTCGGCACTACAAAGCGATGTTAACCTGCAGTTGTTGTTCGCAACCCATGGCAGCGAGCATGGTCATCCTGACATTGGCATGTACGCCCGCCACGTTACAGACGCCGACTATGCAAATGCAGCGCAGCTTGTTAGCCGCCTCGACCCTCGTCGCCACGATGCTCTGGCAGTGGAAGGGTATGCGTACGAAGACGGCAAGATCGGCCGCGACAATCTAACAGAAGAAATGGACTTACTAGCCGGATCTACACAACTGTTCGATGTGCCGGATCCACTCGATTACAGTGGAATTCTGGAACAAATGCACACGGTACGTATGATCAATACATTCAGATACGCCCGGCACCTTGCCCTTCTTGATAATATTCCTGTGTATATTGCCAATGCCAACCGTGCCCAAATGGAGGATTTTCAAAACAAACGGCGTATGACCGTCCTTAAGAAGGCAACTCATATCGTGTTTGGCCCGTCGTCCATACTCGACAGAGAGGAAATTGCCTACCGCGATTTCCACATGGTCAAACGGCTGGGCGAAATTGGACTGCAGGTCGCACTACAAGACCCGTTCATGCGTATAGGGCAAGCGGAGCGTAAACCGACCCTGGCCTTTATGGCAGGGGCTGGCCACCACGCTGGCGTTACCCGACTTTTGGATCAAGAAAATGTCCCCTATACGGCAACGCTGTTCGGCGGCAAGGAGTATCCCGACGCCAAAAGCCTATTCCTTGCCAATATACCCCAGGATATACGTGAGCTATGGCGAACGGCAACTGGGCGCTCCCGCAAACGCGAGCTATTCCGTATGGCGCACGAACGCGGCAAGCACGCAACATTGTAATTAAATGTTTATAATATTGTTTCTTATGTCAATCGATACTACTCATTTCCATTCGCCGCCGCCAGCAGAGCTAGGCACAGTCAGTTTAGCGGACTTCGAGAACCTAGCCGCTGTTAGCTATAGCATTGGCTGCGAAAGCATGCCTCTAGCGCCAGACAGTCTGGATTACCACATTACACCAGAGGGCGCAGTATCGGTTATGACAGATACCCGGTATGATCCTGACGGCACCTGGGGCGCCACCAAATACTCACTTCTGCCAGTAGACGCCCGCAAAAGCCGCGCTTTAGGCGAAGCGTTAAAACCGTTTATTGCAACCGGACAGGGCTGGCTGCACGACGATGTGGACATGATAGTAGGATTCTTTCGATCATTACAGCGCACATCTGATGCCGGGAGGTGGCATGTCGACAGCACATCAGCAAAAGAAGGCTTCCGAGCCATCCTGCTATATGATGCGCGCCCCACGCAGTTTGCCGTCGGCACCCTGGCACTCGACACGCTCGGTACGGAGCGTCCTTTGACGCCGTGGGCAATGAGGCAATTTCTTTCAAGTTATCGAATCGAGGAAGCGCTTGAGTCTAAGAATGAGGAGCTTACTGTAGTGAACGGACCTGCCGCATTACATGCAGCCGGCATAACCCACGAACACATACACCGAGCCGCAGCCGTTCCGCGGTCTATGAATGACATACAACGTACATTTCTACGATTAGCTACAATCCGCCCCCAGCAAGAAGCATAACAAAAGCTTGCAGGCGCTGAGGTCCGCAGTACGACTGGACGCTCCGGCAAGCGCGAACTACTGGGCAAAAAACTCCTCGTCGCCCGGCCATGGGCTATGTAGGTCGAAACGATTAAAGCAAAACGTGGCGCCCACATAGACGCCAATAATAGTGTTATGCAGATACTGTCCGGTATCCGCTAAATGATACTGCGTAGCGTCTGAGCCACGGCCTGCCTCCATAACACCCTCATCGTTGCCTATCCAGACTTTCTCGTTCCCTGGTGGATGATCTAGCTGGATGTCTACGCTGTTCTTTGCAGGTTCGCTCGCCACAACTACCGTACACGTAGGGAATTCGGTTTCGTCACGGGCGCGTCCGGCAAATGCGTTAACAAACGTCAAACTCGCTACCAACGCAACCGCACCAGCGGCGGTCCACATGCGGCGCGGCGATACTTCTGCCTTAGGCGGATCCTCAATTGGGCTTAGAGGAATTCTAGATTGTGCCGAATCAGAAACACCGGGTACAACAGGTACCTTAATAGACCCTACGTAGTGCGCGTACTCTAATTGATCTGCGGAAGGCATTACACTTTTATACCACTAGCATTGCCGATTGTGCAGCATTTTATGGCTGAAGATAGTACAAAGGTTATTTTCGCCTATACAGGATATTCATTGTATAGTAGCGCATATGTCACCCCAAGAAATGGACCCGTCTCGGTACGATTTACAGCCGGGCATTACTCCCGACCTTCGCATACTTTTGCCTGCGGCCGAGACTGGCGACGAGGCAGCGGTCGCGGCACTCCATGCACTTAACGGAATTATCATCGCTAGTAGGCTCAGAAGATATTCCGGCCTAAGAATAGACCGCGACAACATTCGTGGGGCTGTAGTTGAGAAGCTGTTACAGGCTTCTTTTGATCCACATTGGCCATTACCAGAAGGGACGCCTCCAGAAGCCGAAGCCGCCGTAATAATGAGGCGCTACAGGGTATATGTTGCTAAAACGATCCGCAGCGCTGTAGCCGATGACACGCCAAGGCGTACGATGGAAATTCCGCTGATATATGACCCGAAAGATCGCGTCGTCGAATCGGCCAAAGAGACTCGGCATAATAATGGCAACGGCGTAGCTGCAATTCCAGACGAAATAATAAATGAGACACTCACAGAACTTCAGCAAACAATCTTTTACTTGCGGCGCGAGGGCGTAAAATATCCTGAAATGAGCGAACAGCTTGGCATGGGGTATGTAGCCATAAAAGGCGTCATGCACCGTGCAATCCAACGGTTAGAAAAACGCATACTCAACCCGGCAGGCCTATTGCGCATTAACCAGGTAATTGAAGGGACAGATTTTAAACATAAGACTGTTCTGACTGCGATATACAGGGGGGATATACAGGCAGTTAAAATCTTTGACCGTTGGTACACTAAGCCAGAATGGCTCGATGACTTGCGCCAACCCAAAAATACAGTATTACTAAGCGACATGGCCGACCAGGCTACAGTATTGGCAGTAAGACGTAGATATGCGAATCGTCTGATAACACATAATGGGCGGGTGTATATCAGGGCCGAAGATGTAGAGCTGGTAGCCGAAATAAGCAAAGAGAAAAGACTTTCGCGTCGAAAAGCGATTCCGCCCAAGCTGGGTTATATTTCTCTGGGCGATCTAGAATGCACGGCGACAGAATACCGCGCACTCCGCAAGAGTACATATTCGGAAATTATTGCGCGTGGGCGCAGACGCTTCGTGCCCGAAGATGAGGCGCTGGATCAACTGGAGCGCTTGCGTGCCAAGAAACAAGATCCACCAGCATCCAGCACTTCAGGAAATGAATAAAAAACTCAGGGGGTCAAAATGGGACGTCAAGAACACTCTGTTTACCCCGCTTTATTCGGGGTTGAGGAAGAACTACAGATCGAAAAAACCTATACAGGCCAGCGGGCAATAACAGTATCCGCAGACGAATTGCAGGACGCCCTCGAGAGGTATCAGCAGGCTGTCGCTAATGGGTCTCCTGCACTTATATATGACGAGCCTTACAGGCATGTGTATAGGCGGCACTCAAGTGCGGGCGACAAATCATACATCGACTGTCTGAATGCAGAGCGAGCTACTGCCGAATGCCACAGTGTACGCGAAGCAATAGTCCGAAGCAGGGGAGTAGAACAATTCGCAGCTGGCATTGCACAAAGCCTCATAGAGGCCGATCCCGCAATCGCTACAGTAATACATCGCAGGCGGGCTGGGCACTTTTCCGACGTCATCGGTACGCAGGATAACATCTACATACCTACGAACCCTACAAATTCTTCGCTCCATCACGACCGCATCCTAAACCTCCTCATCGGTATTGCAGTAACACGTCCATATATGAGCGGCGCGGGCGAATACAAGGAGGGGCAATTCTTCTTTGCACAAAAGTTCGCAAAACTAGGACAATTTTGGGCAACACACAAGCAAAAAGTACAACCTGTAGAAAGGGGTGGGGAGCGCTATGAGATTAGAGAAAACGACATAAACATCTGTGATGCAGCCGCCATGATGCGGCTCGGCAGCGCGCCACTTGGTGGTGCGCTTGCGCAGACAACGTTATTTGGAAAACTAGAACGAGATTTGGAAAACATTTTGCAAGGCCAAGATACCGACGTCGACTGGATAGATAGGTTTAATATCCCCGTTTTACGACCTGACGGTAGTTTTGATACAGGCAAAAATGCCAACCTATTGCAGGCAGCCGAGTTTTACTTGCGCATAGCAGACTTATTTGCCTCCCGCGAAATGCAAAAACAAGCAGGCGAGCAGCCCGCAGAACTCATAGGTATTGCCGAACAAATACACGATTACACCACAACTATGGCCGCTGTTATCCGTAACGACCTGCCCATAGAATCACTAGTAAGCAAAAGTGACTGGGCGGCAAAACATACCAATGGCGGCCCCTCACTCGACTACGATACTATTACGTACCGTAATACAGGCAAAGCGACGACTACCAAAGAGACAAGAGGTTTAGGATTCAAGCTTCGTGACACCGGCGTCTTTGCTGGAGATATACCGCAGGCGGAAGTCGATGTGGCGTACTTTACACGACCAGCCGGGACCCGTGCCGCGCTTCGGGGCAGGGTAATCGAAGAGTACGTAGCTGCTGACGCAGCGTGGGGCTGCCTTACGCTGTTCCAAAAAAACCCAGACGGTACAACCAAGCCAGTAATTTTTTATATGCCGGATCCACTCCAACCCGAACCCGCAGCAGAACAAGCCCGCATATTGCAGACCGTCTCCCGGCGCCCAGCAAGGCTGAGTTAGGCTAGCTCGATTCTGATAGGAGAATTTTATGTATTTGCATACCACATACATCATGTTAGAACTATCTAATGTCACGACTAGCGAACTTACTGAACACTACGCACCCAAACCATGATATCGTGAGCGGTGTATTGATGCTTTCGTGGGCAGGAGCAAGATGGATACCTGCCTCACGCGAGCTTGCAGGAGTCTATGCAGAATCTCCCTTACTTACGGCGACCGGCAATTATGTTTCTGACCCTAAAGATTTTGCTTTCAGCGTCGCAGGCGCAGCGTTGGGCGCATGCGCGATATCATTCAAGAAAGTCCAAGAACAATCGATTCAAATCGCACTACAAAATACAGAACAAAAGCACGACTAAAATACAGGCCTGTGTATGGGCCTTCATGATCTACTTGGCTTGCTGGTTTATGTTGGCCGTCGCGCCCTTCACTAATTGGTTGTAATCTGATATACCTATTACTACATGTCGAAGGTAGAATCTACCAAACCGCTACTCATACTTTTGTACGGCTACCCTGGTGCCGGCAAGACGTACTTTGCGCGTCAACTTTCCCAGCAGTTCCGTGCTGCACATGTATATGGCGACCGTATTCGGGGCGATTTGTTTGACCAGCCGCGTTACGACAAAGAAGAAAACGATGTCATTATGCAACTAATGAACTACATGACCGAGGAATTCCTGCACGCCGGCGTAAGTGTTATATACGACGTAAACGCCATGCGCCTTAGCCAACGCCGGGCATTGCGCGATATGGCCCGCCAAGCCAAAGCCGAGCCACTGCTTATTTGGTTCCAAATAGATGCCGAGACGTCTTATGCCCGCCTGCAAAACCGCGACCGTCGCCGTAGCGATGATAAATACGCCGTGCCTGCCGACCGCGCCACATTCGAGCGCATTGCCGGCGCTATGCAAAACCCGCAAAACGAGGATTACATGGTTATTAGCGGCAAGCATACCTTTGATACTCAATTAAGCGCCTTCATTAAACGCCTGCGCGAACTTAAGCTAGTACCGGATGTCAACGAAGTTAACAGCCGTGTTATTAAGCCCGGCCTGGTTAACCTTGTGCCCCATCCGTCGGCTGGCCGCGTGGATATGTCGCGGCGCAATATTGTCATTAGATAGGGGCCGCTAGTATGGCCACCAAACAAATTAGCCTGCCAACAATTGGCACGGTTACACTGTATAAACGGCGCGGAAACCGCTCGTTACGGCTGAGCATCGATGCCGGCGGCGAAATTCGGGTATCCATGCCCTATTGGCTGCCGTATAAAGCGGGTGAACAGTTTGCGTTAAGCAAGAGTGCCTGGATTGCTGCCCACAAGGTAGCGCCGCCCACGGGGCTGCAGCACGGGCAGGTGATTGGCAAAGCCCATCGGCTAGTGTTTGCCCCTTCAGCCCAAGCGCTTACCGTAAGCACCCGCCTTAAGCAAAACGAGATAGAGGTCAGCCATCCTTTCGAATATACAGCTCACCACCCGAGGGTACAGCAAGCGGCCCGGAGCGCCAGTATTCGTGCGCTTCGCAAGGAGGCGGAACAATTGCTGCCCATTCGTTTGCGCCAGCTTGCGGAACGCACGGGTTTCAGCTACAACAGTGTAGGCGTTAAGCAGCTTAAAAGCCGCTGGGGCAGCTGCACCTCTACCCAAGACATAACCCTCAACTTATTTTTAATGCAGCTACCGTGGCACCTTATAGACTACGTGCTATTGCACGAGCTAACACACACCAAGGTAATGCGCCACGGCGCCCCATTTTGGCGCGAGCTCGAGCTCCACGTGCCGCATGCCAAGCGATTGCGCAAAGAAATCGGCACCTACCACCCCGTGCTTGCCGGCAGGTAACCAGTGTTGCACCCCTTGGTAAGATGGGGGATACTTACAAGGATTATGCCAGCGCCAGATAAGCCCATCCGGGTATTTGTAACGATGCTTAAAGCATACCGGCCGTACCGGTGGTATTGGCTCGGCTATGCACTACTAGCAAGCGGGGGCGTTTTTTTGTTTACGGCAGCGCCGTTTGTCGTCCGTACGCTTATTAACCACCTCGCTACTGTCCGTGCCGTGGACAGTACCACCTGGCAGCTTATAGGCTTGTTTGCGCTGCTGCGCTTTAGCGACGAATGGTTCTGGCGGCTTAGCGACGTACACGTGCGTCGCTTTTTTCCCCAATTTGTCGAACACGCACGCAAGGTATATTTCGAGCAAACTCTCCGTAAAACGCATAGCTTCTTTGTAAACGCTAACAGCGGCCAAATTGGCTATTGGGTCAACGATGCTGCCGACAAACTACGCAGTATAACCGAAAATATTTTGTGGGCGCTGTGGCCCCAATTTTTTGCGTTTCTGTCGGCCATAGCGTTTTTAACTATCGCCAGCTGGAAGCTTGCGCTGTTATTTGGAGTTTGGATTATAGGGCTTATTATTGTGCTAGCGTACCGGAGCCATAAGCAGCTGGCGCTTATAGACGCCCGCAGTCAAGCAGCAAGCACTATATCCGGCAGGATAGTCGATGCCATGGCAAATAACGTATCGGTACGCATTAGCAACGCCCGCCGCTCCGAGCTCAGCACATTAGCGCCGCTGCAGGGCCTGTTTGTAAAACGCTGGTACGACAGCTGGCGGTACACCACCATCAACAATGTAATAAAGGGTAACAGCGCGGCAGTCGTCAGCACCGTGGCAGTCGGCTTGTCTGTATGGATGTTTAGCCGCGGCGAAATAACCATTGGCGATATTGCTTTATTCGTTACCTACATTACCTCGGCCAGCGAAACCATTTGGCAGCTTGGGGGCGAGATAGACCAGCTAATGCGCGACTATGGGTCGTACGGCAACTCGATACGCAATCTGCTGTCCCAACCAGACGAGCGCAGTGGCGGTAAAAACTTTACTGCCAAAGCGCTCAGCGTTACCTTTGACGCCGTAGATTTTGCATACCCCGACCAAACCAATCGCGACGTGCTGCGTAGCCTGAGTTTTTCGGTAGCAGCAGGCGATCACGTAGGCATCGTAGGCCACAGCGGCGCCGGCAAGAGCACACTCGTTAGCTTACTACTTGGCCTACACGCACCCACTGGCGGCAGCCTGCGCGTCAACGACATGGATATTAGCGGACTTTCGCTGCAAAGCATCCGCCGTCATATTACATATGTGCCGCAAGACACGCAGCTTTTTAACCGCAGTATTAAAGAAAATATCGAGTACGGCACCAAACGTGCCATAACCCGGCAAGAACTTACCACGGCTACCAAAAAGGCCCAGGCGCTCGACTTCATACAAGCATTGCCTAGTGGGTTCGATTCGCTCGTTGGCGAACGGGGCGTTAAACTGAGCGGCGGTCAACGCCAGCGCATTGCCATAGCGCGCGCCATGCTTGCAGGGGCGCCGCTTATTTTACTAGATGAAGCTACGAGCGCACTGGACAGCGTCAGCGAACAATACATCCAAAAAGCACTTAGCGAGGTCATGAAAGGGCGGACGGCCATTGTTATTGCCCACCGCTTATCTACGTTAAAACACCTCGACCGCATTATTGTACTTAGTAAAGGCAGCGTAGCCGAAACAGGCACGCACGACGAACTACTAGCGCAAAATGGTATATATGCCGACCTATGGCGCCGCCAACGCGACGGTTTTCTTGGCGAATAGTTTGCTAGAATGTGGTAATGAGCCTACTGCACTTCTCCACGCAGCTGCAAAACCACCTGACGGCACCAGATGTCAGTTTTGCTCGTCACCGTAACCACGGTTACGCTTCCTTACAAGAACTAACATCTGGCACTCGCCAGGTGGTTTTTCGCTATTTGCGGGGAGAGGTGCAGTAGGCTCTATGATAAAAGGCATGAGCTCGCGCCGGGCTGCTGAACGCGAGGCGCGAATTGACCACGAACGGCTGACCAGCCTGGTTAACAGCATGGCCGATGGCGTGCTGGCTGTGGATACCGACATGCACATTGTGCTCGGCAATGGTGCCGCACAAAACATCCTGGACGTTAACAGCAGCTTGCGCGGGCACCGCCTAGGCAAGGTACTGCACATTCAGGACAAAAACGGACAGCCCATGGATATAGAAACCATGGTCACTAAAACAAACACGCCCACTAGCAGCCGCGACACCCTCCTTAAATATGCCGATGGCAGTCTGATCAACCTATACCTAAGCATCGCCCCCGTGCACCTTGGCTATGGCCAGCGAGGACAACAAGGCTACGTACTGCTCCTTCGCGATATTACGCACGAAAAATCGTTAGAGGAAGAGCGAGATGAATTTATTAGCGTCATTAGCCACGAACTGCGCACGCCTATTGCCATTGCCGAAGGCAATATAAGCAACGCCCAGTTTATTACCGAGCATGTCAGCTTGCGGCCTATTGACCCCAAGCAAATTGCCAACGCGCTCAAGCAAGCGCACGACCAAATTATGTTTTTATCCGACCTCATTAACGACCTTTCAACACTGTCGCGCGCAGAGCGCAACAAGCTAAGTGTCGACGTCGAGCCCATTGACGTTCCCAAGCTACTAGCCGACCTGAGCGATAACTACTCACCGCAAGCTAAGGCCCGAAAACTAACGTTTAAGACCGAGACCGGCAAGGGCGTAACCACGCTTAACTCGTCGCGCTTGTACGTGCGGGAAATTTTGCAGAACTTTATTACCAATGCGCTTAAATATACCGAGCAGGGAAGAGTTACGCTAGCCGCCGAACGTGCCGATAAAGGCGTCCGTTTTAGCGTTGCCGACACGGGCATTGGCATTAGCAAAGGCGACCAAGAAAAACTATTCGACAAATTTTTTAGAAGCGAAGATTTCCGCACCCGCAAAACAAACGGCACCGGCCTGGGGTTGTACGTAACGCTCAAACTGGCACGGCTTATTCATGCCGAGATAGATGTTAAAAGCGAGCTCGATAAAGGCTCAACCTTTACTATCTTTATTCCAAATCTTGGAGAATAGCTTCGTCCAACCACTCGTTCGCGTAGCTCTTGCGGACCGCTGGTCGAGCATAAAGTCGTTAAAACTTGCGCCGTTGCCGTCCTTAATAAGCCCTTCGGCTCCTCTGACAGCAGCCGCATAACTCATCGACGAGAGCGTCGCCAGTACACTGGTAGACGTCAGAGAAACCGCCGCCGCAAGCCAGCCCCCGCCCCCCCTATCACTCCTACAGTTACCACGCCCACGCAAAGCGTACCCGTAGCCTTGTAGAAACGCTGCAGCGCGTTATCTAAATTCCGTGCAATATCACCGCGCCGTGTCGTGTCCCAGGACGTATCGCCTTCACGGTCAAACGTGTTGTAATACACTACTGCCGGCGGAATCGCCAACCACGAAGGCATTTTAAAATTCCTACTAGGTGGCGGTCCCTCAATAGGTTTCGGGAAATGGCCATGATGCATGCACTCCATAATGCCACACGCTGTGCCAAGGGACCAAAACTCATATTTTAGGCAAGTGCGGTATAACGTGCATTGCCGGAATGCATACGTTACGACCCTTCCACTCCACGGTAGAAAATTCGTATTGCCACATAGAATAATGCAAGAGCCATAGGTCGTATAGCGCGCCTGCCGGCATGCCAATCAAAGCCAACACAATATTGCCAGTACGCACTGCCGTATTCATCAGCCAAAATGTTGCGGTCAGCAATACGGTTGCAATAGCGGCTAGTACTATGGCGAATGCGCCAATGTGCAAAAAATAGCCACTTACAGCCAAGAGGTAGGGTAATAGCAAAAATAAAGCCACTGCAAGGGCGGCAGCTACTACGTTCTCGGGGCGCCGGTGTAGCTGGGGGTAACGAGTACGCACTGCCGTATCCCACTGATCGACTAAAGATTTAACACTTTCTATGCCAGCCTCTCTACTGGAGCGCATAAAGCTATAGCCATCAGTGGCAACTAAACGCTTGGCAAAATGCGCCTCGGGCACAATAGCCCGAGATACTGCCTCGAACCCGCCGGCTTTGCCAAGCGCACTACTTTGGATAATCCAGCAGCTGCTGAGTACGGGGGGGCGGTTAAACAAACGCCGGGGCGGCACTAGTTCCCAAAAGTAGCGCATTGCCTGCGCCAGGGCGTTCTGATGTTGCACGCTATCGCTGCGGTAGGGCAGGACGCTTATCATTTGCTTGCGTTTTGCAGTTAGTAACTCAACCAGTTGCCGTATGCTACTGCGGCCAAAGCGTGTATCCACACCGGCAAATACAATGTATTCGCCGCTGGCTTCATCTGCCAGGCGGTCGTAGGCCTGATTTTTGGCCAGCCATGTTTCCAGCGGCTCATTCCCCTGAATAAACCGCACGCCGTCATGGGCGTAGCCACGAATAATTTCGGGGGTGCGTTTGGTTTGCGAACAATCGTCTAACACTATTATCTCAAGCTTGGGGTAGTCACAACCGATAAGGCTCTCTAGGCAAGCCTGTAAATCTTCGGTTTCGTTGCGCGCCGGTACAGCTACCGTAACCGTTGGCAAATCTGCATCACTTATATGTGTTGTGCGTGCTGGCCAGGCGGTGTGCCGCAGGCTACGAATGGTTGATACCAGCAACAAAGCCGCAACCCCACATTGTGCAAGCGTAACTACCAGCCAGGCAACCTGCGCGCTTGGTTCATATGCATGCCAGGCTAGCCAATACAGTGCTATTACAGCCTGAAACGCTATAAGGAGCAAGCTGGTGCGGCGTGTAGCCCGCCGTAAATAGCCCTCGTGCATACGCCCCTCTGCAATACGCAAGTAATTAAACACGCGGTACAAACCAATAATACCTATCAGTACACTGCAAACATTTGGCTTCCACAAGGCAATGCTATCGCACGCAAACGCCGTCAGTACTACACATAGAACAGCCACCACTTTGCGCGCACGCCACAACGCAGGAATGTAGTGCAGGGCCAATTCCAGCAGCACTCCTGCCAAAAAAACTGCGAGCACAAGCTTCATATATAGCTAACTATAGCGCAAGTTGTGGGAGCGCGTCGTTTATGTCATGCGATGAATATCACACAGAGCACCACACCTTATGTGCTATTGTATGGCTCATGTCACAATCACACGAATTACTCCTGTCCATGTCGGAGACTACCACGGTAGGCGCCGCGTTGGGCGCTGGTCTCTTATGCCTGTTTGGCGTCGCAGTCGGTATGGCTGCATACGTAGAGCACAAGGTACATAACCGCGAGACACCGCGCCCCATTAGCCCGGAACCGGCGGCCTCGTACCAAGAACCCATCCATATTCGGAAGGTAGCACCACCAGACCCCAGCATGCTCCCGCCAATAGACCGCACTGCAAGCATACACTTTGGCAATGTAGAAGAAGTACCGACGAGACCGGCTCCTCGCCCTGTGGTAATACCTGGGGGAGTCGTTGTCGCAACTGCTCGTGTTCCTGCGCCGGAAACGCCCGCGCCGCCACGACTATCCTTTATAGGCACTGCTATAGGGATTGCACGTGTAGTCGATCCATACCGAGGGTAACACTTGACCGATGTGCTGTAGTACGCTATGCTTGACTCGATTGGAGCTTACTGCTAAGTAGGCTCTTTTTCATACAAATGGGAGCATAGAACAACGTGGCAAACGAACCAGCCAAGCCGAACAAACGCCGAATTGTGAAACCGGCGGAAACCGTACGCGAAAAAACAGAGAAGGCCATGAGCCAAGAGTCAAAAAAACGCGGCATAGTGTGGCTCACACTCGGCTACATAGCCGTACCGTTTAAAATTATCGGCCGGCTGCTTGCTGGTCTGGGGCATTTTCTGGGGCGCTTTAAAGTGTTTCGTGTCATTGGACGCATCCTATTGCCACGCTACGTACGCCAAAGCTGGAAAGAACTACGCCTGGTAACCTGGCCCTCGCAGCGCGAAGCCATACAACTTACGGGTGCTGTGCTGTTGTTTTCTGCCATTTTCGGCGTACTAATCGCCATTGTTGACTTCGGTCTTGATAAACTATTTAAACAGGTACTACTAAAATAACGATATGAACGTTAAACGCTACGACGCATCCAAGCAATGGTACGCCATCCACACCTACAGTGGCTACGAAGAAAAAGTCGCTGAATCTATCCGGCAACGTGCCGATTCTTTGGACATGAAAGACAAAATCTTTCAGGTACTCGTCCCTAAAGAAAAAATGATCGAAATTAAAAATGGCAAACGCCGCGTTGTCGAAAAGCGCATTTTCCAGGGCTACGTACTCGTACAAATGAAAATGAGCGAAGACGCCTGGTACATTGTGCGCAACACGCCGTCTGTAACCGGCTTTGTTGGCTCGGGCAGCGAACCGACCCCAGTAGGCGAAGAAGAAATCGAAAAAATCCAGAAGCGCATGGGCCTAGAGCAGCCCAAGCACAAGATTGACTACCGTCTGGGCGAAGTGGTTAACATTACCGACGGCCCGTTCAAGGGCTTCGATGGCACTATTAACGAAATCGACGCTGCCAAGGGCAAGCTAAAAGTACTCGTTAACATGTTCGGCCGCGAAACACCGGTAGAGCTCGACAGCCTACAAGTCAAGCGCGTATAGACCTACAGAGATTGGGCTTAGATGACAACTGAATCCGCCAATAATTGCGCTTATTTTAACCTTATTGCCGAACAGGCGATTAATCCGGGCAAGCTTTCAACCGACACTATACGCGACTGTGCCAAGTGCGCTGGCTGGGTCACGCTTCGGGAGGGTAGACTCAGCGGAACGCTTATTCCTGCACCCTGTACTGCCGAGGGCGAACTAATAGGCTCGGAGCGCTGCCCTGAGGTTGCTGGTGCGATACATGATGTTGAAGCAGGCGAACGACGCCTTTTAGACGCACTACGCAATCGCGATCAAGAGAACGACCACTAGACTAACCGGGGGCAGCTTTACATATGAGCCGCCTCGAGTGCGTAGCGCATGCTTTCTAGCATAAACCGTGGGTACTTATCAACGCCTGACAGATCACGTCGCATACGTACCTCTGTTGCGGCTTCTAATAGCGCGAGGGTGTGGTCAATGTGCAATGACATACGCTCCTGTGCCCGCAAACTCAGTAGACACCCTATAGTCTCGGCGGCAATATCTCTCAGCTGCGCTGCTTGCAAGCGGGCATGAACCGCTTCGTTTGTAGCCACTCCAAAAAAGATACGAAGGTACTCGTACATTTTACGCTCTGCGTCATCCGCCCGATTCTCTTGCTCTTGCTTGCGCAAACTAGCCGCAAGTGCAGCGCCTGCTTCTATGGAGTCTGCAAGGGGAAGGTCTTGGGCACGAACAACGGGTGCTACGGCGCCCGTGGCGGCATGCTTGTGACTCACGGTTAGGCGACATAGACATATAGCATACAACTAATGCAGCTTGACGAAAATCGCCAGAAACTGTATTGATATAGTATGACCGCCGAAAGCGTAGAAACAGACGGCCAGGTGGATCCTATGTTGTGTTTGCGCCGTAACATTGGCTGGCACCCTGTTGGTAGTTATGCGTGTGCCGGCGTGGTTGGCGACGACCTGGGACGTATACGGCCCTGTCCTATGGAGGCAATTGTGGGTCCCAGGGGAGCTCTAGATTCCGGCAGCCTTTGTCTCGATGGCCTGGAACCGGCCATAATTGAACAACGTGCAGCATAATAGCCGCCGCCTGTATACAATTTCGCTTTTTAGTATATAGTACGCTTATGACTACGCCAGATTATGCAGCTAGACCGTGTGAGGTTGTTCGTCTTGAGGGAATCGCCGTCTACGAGAGCGATGTTGACGCTTTCGCCAAAGGACCACGCGAATGCATGCATGCGGTAGGCGCAACCATTTGCCCGCTTACTGTCCACTACGACTTAGGTACATTGACCGCCAAGCATAAATTAAGCCTCGAGGACTTTACGACTGAGATCGTAGAGCAATGCCTCGTGCGGCGCATAGGCCGCGGCGAGACAATCTAACCTAGTGGCATCCTGCTCAATTACGTTTATTTTTGCATAGCGCGTCACCCAATGAACCCATGTAGACTTTTTTGTAATCTTACGGTATAATTACCCCTGTTACGCACTACTTAAAAGGTAGGAGAGCTAGTAGGAGCTTCTAATCCGAACGCTTGTAAAGGAGAATAACTTATGGCAAAAGCCGTAAAAGCAAATTTAAAAATGAGAATCCGCGCCGGCCAGGCATCTGCTGCGCCGCCCGTGGGCAGTAGCCTTGGCCAGCATGGCGTAAACATGATGGATTTTATTAATCCGTTCAACGACCAAACTAAAGAACTACAGGGCCAAACAGTTACGGTCCACATTACTATTTTTGACGACCGCACCATGAGCTGGCGCGTAGTTGGTATGCCAACAGACGACCGTATTCGTACTGCGCTAGGCATCCAAAAGGGTTCGGGTCGCCCGAACACCGAAAAAGTCAGCAAAAAACTGACCGACGCCATGCTTACCAAGATTGCCGAAGAAAAAGCTATCGACATGAACACCGACGACATTCCAGCCGTCAAAAAAATGGTTGCCGGCACCGCCCGCAGCATGGGCGTAGAAGTAGAAGGCTAAGGAGCCGGGGGAACGCAATGCCCTTGCACTACAGAGCCGACATAGGCGTCTCGGCCGGCATGTCAAACCAAGCTTTTAACAAATTATGCCGAGAGGCAGCACCGTTACAAGACGAAACCACCCCAAAGGCACTGAGGCTAGCAGAAAGTGCACGAGGAGTATTACGCGCTATGGGCGTTAACGAATACATCACCGCTGTTGCCGACCCTCAAAACACAACCAGGCTTGCCGACCCTATCCCCGACGGCGGCTATATAAGCAGCATAGACGGCTTGCCGCCGATACCCGATGGGATCACCCTGTTAGCGAATGGCTTTGATGCAGAATAACAACAAGTAATTGTGGGAGGCCTAGAAAGCCGTTAGAACCACGAAAGGATAAACAATTATGGCAAAGAAAGAGATTGACGAAGTAGAACTAGAGACCGCAGCAGCGGAGGCTAAGGCCGTGAACGAAGTTCCGGCACTCGAGGCCGCTGAAGCAGCCGAGATACCTGGGGAAGAAGTCGCAGCCGAAGACGACGCAGACAAAGCGACCGCTAAGGCTGGCAAGCGCAGCGAGAAATCTCTAAAAGAAGCTGCCGAAAAGCAAGCTAAAGAAGAGCGCAAGGCGCACAAAGCCGAGGCAGATGCCGAAGCTGCCGAAAAGCCCAAGCAAACCGCTAAGCCAACCCGTTCTCGGCTAGAGCGCCAAGGCAAGAACTTCCGTAAAGCTGCCGAGCAAATCGAAAAGGGCAAAGTCTACAAGCTAGGCGAAGCACTAGAGCTGGCCACCAAAACCAGCCCCGTTACATTTGACGCCAGCGTAGAACTGCACATTAACCTAAATGTCGACCCGCGCCACGCCGACCAAAACATCCGCGACAACCTCGTACTACCCGCCGGCACCGGCAAAACCGTACGCATTGCCGTATTAGATGACGCTGCCGTAGACGGCGCCGACATCAGCGGTGTTGAAGCAATTTTGGGCGCACTCGAAAAAGGCCAAATCAATTTTGACGTCCTTATTGCTACCCCTGCCCAAATGCCTAAACTTGGCAAGTACGCCCGGCTACTCGGACCACGCGGCCTTATGCCTAACCCCAAGAGCGGCACCGTTACCACCGACGTCAAAAAGGCTGTCGCCGAAGCAAAAGCCGGCCGTGTTGAGTACCGTGTGGACAGCACCGGTATTGTCCACTTAGGCATTGGCAAGGTAAGCTTTGGCGCCAAAAAGCTGGAAGACAACGCCCGCGCCGTATTCGCAAGCGTTAAGGGTGCTAAGCCCGCCAGTATTAAGGGCACCTACGTTAAGGCCATCCACTTGGCCACCACGATGGGCCCCTCAATTACCGTAGACATCAGCGAGCTGTAAAACACTCCTCGTTCTCTTGCGCAAGCGCGTAAGGTACGGTAGCGTATAGGAATGGCAGATCAAACCAACACTCCCGACGCCGACGGGTATTACGGCGAAGATAATGTGGGCGACGAAGACCTCGACCTTAGTTTTCTAGACGAAGACGAAAAAAAGAGCGATAAATAACCCACTACTCATGAAGGTAGGCATTGTTGTCCCGCACATTTTTATGCAGCGGGACATTTTGCCATATGTAATATTTTCGCCGGCCCAACTGGCACTTGAGCTTGCCAAGGGCGTCCAACAACTGGGCGCGGATGTCACGCTGTTTACGCC
>DATIHR010000029.1:0-21798 GCA_035480575.1 Saccharimonadales bacterium (SeqCode)
CAGCGACAAAGAGCGAGCGCGCCAGGGCGAGTGGTGGGAACGAGTTTAAATAATGCCCGCCGGTACAACCGGCGGGCATAGTGATTTATTAGCTGACCAGCCTAAAAATCAAAAGCGCTATAACGCAGCAGGATTGCCGTAAGTTACGCGCAGGTGTGCTGCGATCTCGTCAAGCCACATGCTGGTAACAGTAGCATCGTGCATGCGGGTCTGAACAGCAACCTTGTACTGGCACCCAGTGCTGACACCGCAGCGGATTTCCCAGGCCCGTTGCATCGAGTTGGCCTGCCAGTTGCTAACACCACCGGCTACTCCGTCAAAGGCAAATGAGCTCGGCTCTGCAGCTACCGGGGCACCTTCCGCACCATTTAACAGTGCGCGTGTTTGACACCATTGGCCATTGGTTGGTGTCGTGCCATTACAGTCCGACTCGGCGTTAAAATCCAATACCACTACGGCGCGTTGGTTAAACGCCAGGCGGAAGGTTGTGGAAGCGCAGTCTACACCTTGCCATGCACCAGAAGCGTTCAGATAGGTCTTGGGAGAAGCCGTGCTTAAGAATATGTCTTGGCCGGCGCTGTTTGCTGCACTCTGCCTGCGGCAGTCAGTTAAAGCAGCGGCAGAGGTAAGCTCGGTCAGGGCTTTGGCATCCACGCCTTCCAGTTGTTCATTTGAGCGGTCGGCCGATACGAACGATGACGGAACCGCAACTAATAGAAGTACTGCCCCAAGGCTTAAGCCCAGGGTTTTGAAAATACGCATAAAACGCTCCTAAAATAAAAAATAAATAGTCAGGTTAGCATGCCACCCAGTAAAGTATTTTGCGGAACGCGGCAGCCCTTTTCAATGCTGTAAATTCGATAAATATATTGTGTAGGGTGTTACAGAAATGTTCGCCCTACAAGATAGCCACATAACAAACCGCTAACGCCGTACACGGTAGAAACTGACAATCTAAAAATTTTCCACAGCTTCCAGCGTATCAAGACCTACTGCTTATGGTTTATACTGCCTAGTAAGTATGAACCGTGCAGCCAAGGAGAGTGGCTTTTCGCTCGTAGAGCTTACCGTAACTATATCTATATTTGCTATTGCGGGCTTGAGTTTATTCGGTTTGTTTACATCGCTTGTTCGCAGCACCATTATTGCCAAGCGCCAGGCCGTCGCCAGCACGTTGGCCACGAACCAAATGGAGTATTTAAAATCGCTGCCATACGACAGCCTAGCCGTAGCCGGAGGCAGTATATACAACCCAACACCGCTGCCGGCAAGTGCGCAAAAAACCATTAACGGCGTACGGTACACCATTGCCACCAGCATTAATTATGTAGACGACGCCTACGACGGCTGTGCATCGTACCCCACGCAACAGCTAAAAGAATTGTACTGCCGCAACTATCCACCGCCGAACGGCCAGCCCGTAACCGACCAAAACCCCCAGGATTATAAAATTATCCATGTAACGGTTACCGACAAAACCGGCGCTAAGCTAGCCCAGGGAGATACACAAGTATCGTCACGTGTGGCCGAAACCGCCAGCACCACGGGCGCATTATTTGTAACAGTAATAGATAGCAATGGTAATCCGGTGGCCGGAGCGTC
Organism: Saccharimonadales bacterium (SeqCode); assembly: GCA_035480575.1. Lineage (GTDB taxonomy): Bacteria > Patescibacteriota > Saccharimonadia > Saccharimonadales > UBA4665 > PMNU01. The sequence continues at coordinate 1,603 of DATIHR010000029.1, forward strand.
AGTGCAGGTTAATAACACCACCCTCACGCCCACCATAGCCGTCAGCGATAGCAGCGACAGTAACGGCGTATCTATTTTTTACGGCTTGCCGCCGGATAGTGGCACCGACTACCACATTACCGTGTCAAAATCTGGTTACTCCACACTTACCAGCATTGTCGCTTCCGGCACATTGCAGCCCACGTACCCCAGCCAAAAAATCCTTAGCCAACAATCGTCGTACGCAACCATGGTTATTAAGCAGCAAGGGGCAAACAGCTTAGTGCTAGAGGCAGTCACAACTGCTGGCGCAACAGTGCCAAACCTGAAAGCCTACGTAAAAGGCGGCTACAAAAAATACACCAGCACTAGTAACACCGCATATTACTACGACAACATGACGCCGTCTGACATCCGGCCCACAACCGACGCCAGCGGGCTGGCCAGCATACAAAACCTGGTGCCCGGCGACTACATATACTGCGGCGACGCCGGCGCGACCGGCTGCACCGTGGGCAGCACCACGTACTACCTGGCCGCAGCCGTAGCATATAGCGGCGATAACGCCTTGCTGCCTATCTCGGTCCCACCGCTCGACCCATCCGCACCGCCAGCTACCACCTTTAGCTACAACAGCCTGAGCTTTTTGCAAAAGGTACGGCTAATACTAACCACCAACGCCAGCTTCCCACGGGTCCGTACCCTTACACCTTCGGACGTGAGCATTGGCGGCGGCACTGCCCACCATTTTCCGTTTACCATTACCGGCGCCAACCTGCCGTGCTCTAACAACCAAAACGCCTGCGGCACCACCGTGCGGTTCCTGCAAAACGGCAATACCTATACGGCAAATTGCACCGGCACTACCGGCACCGACCTAAGCTGTTGGGTTGACGTGTCCGGTGCACAGGCTGGCTCCGCCCAGCTAGAGATTGTTGCCAACGGCTATACGCTAACATTGCCAGGCAGCCCGTTACTTGGAGGTCTTGATGTTACACCATAAACGCGCGCGAAACGAACAGGGTATGACCTTGGTCGAACTAGTTGTTACCATGACCATAACACTCATGATGGGCGTAGCATTTTACACGTTCTTTAAGACAAACCTTTTAACCTACTTAAACCTGCAAAAAGACGCCTCGGCTTTTACCAACCTGTCTAACGAATCGCATCGCATCGCTACCGTAGTGCGCGGCCTTACCGACATAACCGATGCAAATAACAACGACCTGACCATATACGGCTATTTTTACCCCACCGACACCTACGTGTCGCTCATACGCTACTACCTAAACCCAACCGGCACCGTGCTGTACGCAGACGTCACGCCCATGACGGCCAATCCGCCCATAGGCTCGCTTATCACAAACCAGAAAAAAACGTACACCATAGTTAGCAGCTTTAAACTTGCGACCGGCGTTAACCTGTTTACCTATCTAGACTCAGTCGGCAACCCGCTAACCGTGCCCATCACCGACCTGCACACCATAAAGGGCGTACGTATTAACCTGGCTGTTACAACCGCGGCTGCCAGCAGCACCAACCAAGCTATGTATGTAGACGTTAGCTTGCGCAACAGAAAGACAAACCTATGAAACTACCAAAACGCCTAAACGCTGAGCAGGCCGGTTTTACCTTGCCAGCAGTGCTGTCCGTTATCCTGGCCGCCAGCATTACCGGCACGGCCATACTAACTGTTATCTTTAACAACTTCTTTGTAGTAGGCAACACCATTAAAAGCCAGCAGGCGTTTAACATTGCCGAGGCAGGGGTGAACTACTACCTGTGGCACCTAAGCCACAACCCAACCGACTACAAAGACGGCCAAAACACACCAGCACCGCAGGCAGACCCAGTCCTTGGCTTCGGCCCGTACGTCCATAACTATGTAGACGACAACGCCAAAGTAACCGGCACCTACACGCTATGGATCAAGCCCGCGGGCAATGGATCTACCGTGGTAGATATCCGCAGCATTGGCAAGGTAAACGGCACAAACATGACGCGCACCATTCAGGCACAAATTGGCGCGGCGTCGTTTGCCAGCTATTCGCTAGCAGCCGACACCGCCCTGTGGTTTGGCAACACAGAATCCGCCAACGGCCCGGTGCATTCTAACGTAGGCATACGCATGGATGGCAGCAGTAGCGGCGACGTTACCAGCGCCAACGCCACCTACGTACCGCCTGGCAGTTTAGGCGGCGACGGCAATACCCACCCCGGCGTATGGTGTAGCTCGTCCGTAACATCCCCCGTAAACTGCAACACTCGCCCCAAAAACGACTGGCGCTACCCGGTAACGGCAGTGGACTTTAACCAAGTTAATACCAGCTTGTGTGCCATTAAAAAAGCAGCCTTTGCCGGCACGCCCACGCACGCTGCGCTTGCCGCACAAAGCAACGCATGCTCGGCAACGCCCGGCGCCCGCACCGAAACATACCTACCGCGGCGAGCAACCAGCTTTAACATTGCCCGTGGCTACCTGGTGCAGCTAAACACCAACAATACCTACGACCTATACAACGTAAACGGCGAAAACGACCGCCTAACGCCATATACCAGCGCGCTGACATTACAGTTAGTAGAAAGCGGCATTCCCGTTGACGATTCCGGCGTCATATTTGCCGAAGACAACGTATGGGTGCGCACCAACCCCACCTACCACGGCCGGGTAACCGTAGCCGCCGGCAGGCTAGCCAGCGACACGCAGGCCGCAAACATTGTAGTAGCCGACGACATTTTATACAGCACCAAAAACGGCCAGGACGCCATAGGCCTTATTGCTGAGGACTCCGTTATTGTCGCGCCGTACGCACCACCAGCATCCGGTGCATTTACGTTTGAAATCGACGCCGCGTCGCTTGCCCAATCCGGTTCGGTAACCTACCCGTCGGTATACCGCACCGACACCAACCGGTGTTCGCGCGGGTGGGTCAATAGCAACCAAAGCTTTGTGTATTACGGCTCGGTAGCCAGCCGCCAAACCTGGACATGGACCTGGCAACGCGGCAACAGCTGCGTCGACGCTGTACAATCCGGCAGCAACTACTACTCCGGCATCCTCAACAACAGCACCCAGTACGACTACAATTTATTGTACGCGCCGCCGCCCAGCTATCCCATAACCGGCGGCTACAACATTTTGTCTTGGAGGGAAGTGCTTACGCAGCCGTAGAACGCAGCGAAAGCTTCAAACATGATAAAATATAGTTTATGAGCCTAAGCAACAATGACCTTCAGGCAATACGTGAGATCATTAAAGGCGAGGTTAATGGTATTATTCGCAGTACCATTAAGGAAGAACTTCGGCCTATTAGCGGTGAACTTGAAGCTCTTCGAAACGATATTAAAGAAATATACAGCATGATTTCTAATTTAAGCGGAAAAACCCTGCCTGATGAACAGTTTCAAAAGCTCAGTATTGAAGAAAAGTTACTAAGACTCAACTCAGAACTACTAGCCGCAGCCCAACAAGCAGGCATTACTTTACCCCGATAGGTGTAACGAGTTCGAATCCTAGCGCCCCAGCCATCGAATCCCTTTTCTACTAAACCCATAACGGACAAATCACTTACGTGTTCCCACCTAAGTTTGAATGGGTTAGGATCATACCTATGGTAACAATCATTTTTGAAACGCATTCCACAACCGTAGATAACGAGGCGAAGCTAGCCGCCGGCTGGTATGATGTTGCCCTGTCTGAGTTGGGCGAGCAGCAAGCGAAAGACTTAGGCAAGCGTCGTGCCGGCGAGCACTTTGACGCCATCTTTTGTTCCGACTTACAGCGATCGTACCGCACTGCTAAGCTAGCCTTTGGCGACAGGTTCCCAATTATTCAGGATAAACGGCTGCGTGAATGCAACTATGGTTCGCTTAATCGTACCGCCAAGGCCGACATTGAGGCAATGCGGGAGCAGGCTTTGACAGTGCCGTTCCCCGACGGAGAAAGCTACCAAGATACTGCGAAACGCATGAAGGAATTTTTACAAGACTTGCTTCGCGACTACGATGGCAAGACTGTTCTAATTGTAGGCCATCGGGCTACGCAGTATGGCTTGGACCAGTGGGTCAAGGGCATGAGTTTGCGGGATGCCGTGCTAGCACCTTGGAAATGGCAGCCAGGATGGAAGTACGCCACGAATGCTATAATCAGCCGTAATGACGCACAGTCTTAAGCCTGAAACACGTTCATTTTGGGGCGTTCAAAGACCCTTCTGCACGTAATGCGGAGGGCATGCATTTATATCCGGAAAACGCATCCGATCAGCGGCCGCTACACGAATATATTGCAATGTTGCTTCTGCGGGAGCCCACAACCGTTAACGGTGTAGACGACGAGACCCGATACTACCAAATTAAGGAGGGGCAGGTGAACCTGCTAGTGATTGACTCTCCCGTTACGGACAATGATCTGCTAGAACTCGGAAAGGATGCATCGCCAGAAGCCAACGTCATTCCTAATACAGCAGGCCAGACGAGGACGATTATTTGCGTACCCTTCCAGTTACTGCAGCAGGCAGGGTTGTAGGATCTGGACTCTTCATCTCCAGCCAGATTCGACAGAGTAAAAAAGTCCTGCCCTACAGGCCGCAACTATCTAGCGCAGCCACTAAGTCCAACAACGACACTACCTTTATCGTAAAGGCGTAAACCCATCGAATCCATTACTGTCGCTGCCAAGTGTAGGCCTGTTGTGTCGGAGGTACGGCCCCATACCTGAGCTTCTATGTAGTTACTGGCGGCATAATTATGCTGATTAGCGCGGTAACGTTCAGGGAAGCCATCGGCAACCATGCGCCTAACGTCGCGCGCCGTCATAATACCTAGCTTCAGGTCGTCCGGCATGTCAGCCGAATAGCGGACATTGGTCAATAACTGGAGATGGTAAAAGCTGTCCTCACGCGTAAACGTCATGCGGTCTTCTGGAATAGTATCGGCTGGGATGCTAAAAAATAGGAAGTTTTCTTGCCGGTTAACCAAGGGTTCGGGCAGTAGCTTAAAATACAGGGGCGGCCAACCGTTCGTCTTGATGCCCTTGCTAGCGGCCTCGCTGGCAAGCCAACTCTCGCATACCTGCCGATCGGCAATTATATCTCCTGCCGAGGTTTTACCACCACGCCAGGATATACGGTTGGCCTCGCGGTTCGAAATTTCCATAACCGACCGGAAGTGATAGCCATGCGAGGCAACCTGGCTCCGGCGCACGAGCCACATGCCGGCAAGCGGATGGCCTTCAATTGCCGCCGAGCGCGACTCGTTGGGTACCCAGAACTTTTCCATCACATTATTCTACCGCAAGTTATTGGCAGTACGAATGACACAGAAAACCCTCTAGCAAAAATCGGCGAGGGCAGGGTACAATAGTGTTTATGGCAACTATACTCCTGGTGGAAGATTATCCGAGCCTGCAAAAAATTTACCGAACTGTTCTTGAAAAAGAAGGACACACCGTAGTCGTCGCATCGGATGGCAACGAGGGGCTTGTTGAGGCTACCAAGCATAAAATTGACCTTATTTTGCTCGACCTGCTTATGCCCAATGCCGACGGTTTTACATTTTTAGAGACATATAAACTGGCGGAACATCCAACAGTAAAATTAATTGTTCTAACCAATGCGTACACGCCAGAGCTTTTGAACCGTGCGATGCAACTAGGGGTTAATAATTACCTTTTAAAAACAGATATCACGCCAGAAAAAATGGTTACCATGGTTACCGAAACACTAGAGCCTGCCAAGGCCTAAGCAAGCTTTAAGATGTCGTCTTAAGGGTATGGTCAACGATTTCCATGAGTTCTTTAGGGGTGTATTCCGATTTTGTTAGGTACAGGCTGGCACCAAGTGCCGATAGCTCGGTCCTAAGTGTAGGGTTGTCCATGTTTGTAAACACGATAACTTTGGTTTGCGGATGCTTTTTTAGGTCGAACTGCTTTAAAAACTCCATGCCGTTTACTTCTGGCATTAGTAAATCCAGGAGAATCAAGTCGGGAGTACGCTGGCCAACCTGCCACAGCGCTTCGGTGCCGTTTTTGGCAAGCAGGGCTTCATGCCCGGCCTCTTGTACGGCCATGCTATAGATTTTTTGTAAGCTAGGGTAATCTTCGACTATCAAAATTAGAGCCATATGTTCTCCTATTTCTTCGGCAATCTTACTATAAACGTTGCGCCTAAGCCAGGCGCGGACTTGGCTTCGATGGTCCCCTCATGCAGCTCGACCAATTGCTTCACCAGATACAAACCCAAGCCACTCCCCTGGGCTTTGACCGATTTAGGGTTAGGCAAGCGAGAGAACTTTTTAAAGAGTTGATCCATGTCGTGCGGGTCAATGCCGTACCCCTGGTCTTTAACCCGTACTATAACTTCGTTCGTTGCGTTCTCTAGCGATGCTATAATTTCCGTCTCGTCCGGTGAGTATTTCATGGCATTACTAATGAGATTTTCTATTACCATGTGCATTTTCTCTGAATCCACCAGTGCAACTATCGACTTTTCTGATACATTAACCGTTATTTTTTGTTTGTGTTCTAGTGCAATGGCATGGAGCTGCTTGGCGATCTTCTTGGTCATTTTAACTAGGTCAACCTCGGTCCTGGACAGCTGTATTTGGTGGCTTTCAGCCTGAGATATAGATAAAATCTGATTAATAAGGCGAAGCTGCTGCTCGTTCTCTTCGTAAGCCGATTGTAATAAATCCTTTTGCTTTGCGCTCAGCGGCTCCGTCGTGCCATCTAACAGCAACGCCAAGAATCCCTTTACGGCGCTTGCGGGCGTGCGCAGTTGGTGCGACGTCAAAAGGATAAACTCGGTCTTCATTTTATCGAGTTTCTCGAGGTTGCCGGCCATAATGTTAAAGGTATGCGCAAGAATACCAAACTCGTTATCGCCGTTATTAGACCTAACCTGGTGAACCCGCTGGCTAAGGTCGCCTTTGCTAAGCGCAGCGGCGGCAATGGACATAGTAATGAGGGGGTCAGTAATAAGGCGGGCTGCGTAGAGCGCTACGAACACGCTAAATACTAATATGACAAATGTAAGTAGCAGAAAGGTATCGCGCAAATTATAGAGTGGCTGGTACATTTCGGCACGTTCAACCTCAACCGTCATACCCCAATGTGTCCCCTTAATTGGCCGCACGGCTGCAATAACCGACTTGCCCTGGTAGTTTGTCGCATTGGAAAATGTGCGTGCAAACCCATTTATTGCCTGGAATATTGGCTGGCTGGTTTTGTGGCCGTCGGCCGTTCGGCTCAACAGTGCTGTTTTGTCGAACCGTAAGGGCGCTACATAGAGCGCATTGCCGTTAGCTTCACGCCTGGCTAGGGTAGTTTCGCCTGTGTTGCCCAGCCCAGAATAATCGGTAACGACCGATTGCAGGTCCTCGGCACTAGCGTCAATAACAATAATACCAATGGCATTCTTGTGGTACAGTATTGGGCCCACAAGATTAATATGGGGCTGCCCTGCGGCATCCGTAAATAGATAATCTGTGGAATTATTTCTTGTGGCCGCCTCCTTAAAGTAATTTTTATGTGCATAATCTTGCCCTACGACAGATTGCATCGTCGAGGCAACAACCTTGCCCTCAAGACTTAATATCGTAATATCCCTGTACTTCGGCGTCTGTGCTTTTGAGGTGGTGATTGTCGATGTTAAAAGCGCCAGGTCTTCGGGATGTTTAGAGTGATTGTAGCGATCGAGCGTAGTAGGCAAGAGTACTCGGCTCGTAAAGCCTGCCAATTGTGTCTTGTTCTGTTTGACTATATCTTCTACCCGCCGTTGCTGGACGTCTGCCTGGTACTCTAGCTTGGTTACAGATTGATCGACTATGTAGTGCCGAAACCCAAAGTAGAGGATACCGCCAATTAATAGGGTCGGCACTAACGTCAGCCCCAGAAACCACACGATAATCTTCTGAACAATCGACATATCAATACCTATCCTGGTTCAGTTTTTGAAGCGGGCGTTTGCAACTTCCTGACACCACTTGCAACCAGCCCAAAGCCGAAGGCAAGAAGGCCAAGGAGAACGTACAGTATGCCAAGAATAGCCCCTAGGTTAAGGCTTGCGAGTCGGCCATTACCAAGCGAAGCCAGCACCTGTGTCAGTATGGTAATGGCCACAATAATAATTATCCCGTTATAGAAGCTCACAAGCGCCGGCCGATTGATTGATTTAGAATAGTGCGAATAGTGTTCTAAGTTAAGTACAAATAGAAGGCCCAAGGACCATGTCGCTATAACTGGCAAAATAATTGTGCCGATAATCATACTGTCGGGTAAAAAGTACGTCGGCTGCACTGATGGGTCCAACGAAGCCTGCCGCGTAGGGTTGGCAAAAATCATAAACAAGTAAAAAACACTAAATAGCGCGACCGGAAAAAACACCGTGGTAGCCTTTGCAAGTCGTGTAACCCTGGGTGTTATTTGGGAAACTATCTGCGATGACCCCATAAACATGAACAAAAAACCTAGTAATGGGAAGAATATGCCCATGTAATTTTTAAATATGTTCCAGCCAGGGCTTGTGGAGTCATGGCTAATGTACACATAGACGGCCCCAACTAAGGTGGGAACAACGAGGCTGGCGACTAACGCAAATAAACCATGCGAAATTTTTACAAAGCCATCACGCTCGGCACCTGGTGGCTGTTTTTGTGTAAACGCCCGCAAATGCAGCCAGCCCGAAACGGCAAATAGCCAACAAATAAGATAGGGGAGCGATACGCTTACAATCAGTAGGCTCAGTGTCAGGGTAGAGATATGGTATTTCTCGAGGGAAGGGCCTTGTGGGGTTAATAATGTAATACCGCAATACACTCCCCAGAGTAGTACAACGAGAACCGTAAATCGCCACCTCGATTTAAGCTTAAGCATTAGTAATAAGTATAGCACCATAGCCAATGGCCAGACATGCATATCGCTTTACTTTACGCTACGCTACTAATCAGGTTTTAATAGTAGGTACGTAAAGAGGAGGGCAGCGATGGAAAATATTCGACAAGACGTCATTAAGACACAGCGCAAGATTAATGACCTTATGGACAATGCCGGGCACGCGGCTGCTGTTACGCTACGCCGTGAGGTACAAGCACTCGAGGACGACCTACAAGTTAAGCGGCACGCACATACCATAGAGGACCGAGTAAAACGCATAATACATCTTCTGGAAGGCGAGGCAAAACAGGCTCGTATTATGGACTATGAGCACCTGGATATGTTCCGCAAATATTTTGAAGACTTACGCCGAACACTCCGTAACATGGCGTAGCTAGTAGTAATCGCCATTTTTATCTGGCATCAGTGGCGCAAGATCACGAATAAGTAGGTCGCGGTCCATACCGACCGCATCTGCAAGGTCGGCAACATCTTTTAGCACGTTCGCAAGTACGTCGGGGCTCAATTTGTCCAGGCCGGGATACGCTGCCTGCAATCGCTCCAAAGGAATGTCGGTAATGTGTGCGACTTGTTCGTAGCGCTCAGGATGTTGTAAGTCGGCACCCAGCCGTTCAGTGGTATCGACTCGCGGCACCACAATAGCCGTGGCACCATTGGCTACCTTCGCTATTCTAGCGCGATATCTCCGCTCGGCGGCTTTGCCTAGGTCTACGAATCTCTCGTCACTAGAAGTCGCCCTATTGACAAACGTCGTGGGCGAACCGAGCAATACCGCCCGCAAATCCAAGCCCGCATCCGCTAGCAGTTGCACTCCGCGCTCAAAATCGTCCAACGACACATCGTACAGATGGCGACCCGTAGTCATAGCCTCTTCTATGTCGTCTTCCCCGACAATAGCCAACAACTTGCGGCTTAGGTCGATGGCCTGGCTAGGGCGCCTAGCGCTTGTACACGCCACCTCCAAGCCGTTCCGTCTGCCGCGCTGAGTATCGCCGAGCAACAAATTATAAAACCGACGCCGAGCATGCCGTTGCACACTTGAGATGTTAGAAAATGCAGAAAAGGTCCCGACGGCGCCCGTATGCTTATCACGTTCAAGCGCCTGGCGGGCAGACTGCAGCCCACCAACGACATTCGCGTAGTAATTAAGCTTTGTAACGAGCTCGTCATCTAACTGCTGATAGCGCGGCAAAACAACGCCCATCCACGGCGCGTCCTGCTCCAAAGTCAATTCGGGTATATTCGTACCCTCAAGCAAACGAACCTCGGTAGGAGACACCGGCGCCTCGTTAGACGACGGCGGTACAGCTGGCGGGGATGGATCACGTTCAGTCATTGCGAATAGCGTAATAGTATTACACGTTTTTCACAAGAGGGTGGGTAGACGCAGCTAAAGCAAGCGGGGCGACAAAACGTATACAAGCCGGTAAGGAGCCCCACTGGCAGCAATGGCAGGGGCTAACTCAAGCCGAAGCAAGCTATCCCGCTATCGTTCGTCGTACCGAAAAAATAAACAACGAAACGCATGATACATGGCTGGCTGGCCAAGGGGGTGCCATAACTGAACTGTGCGGCTACGCCATGTTAAGTGGCGACAACGAAGCCGCCGCCCGCTATGCCCATCTAGCCCGCGCGCGGGACCAAGACCTTAGAGTCGTTCGTAGCGAGCCGCCCGCCAGGCGAGGTCAATAGGGATTTGACTAACCGGAAACGCAGTGTCCATTGCAAGATCAAACGGCGTGCCAGAGTTACTTGCAATGTAAAGGTTCTTACCAGCTACACCGCCCAGGGCAGGTGACGAGCCGAACTTTGTTTTATCAATACACAGTCCATTCATAGCCAAAAAATAGAGTGCCGGCGCTGCGGTTGTGCCACTGTTGCCTAAATATATAGACCCACCATACGGACACGCCGAAGCCTTGGACGACGGGTCGGTGCCATAGACGATAAGGGCAATGGGGCCGCTACCACTGGCCGTATCTACTTCGTCAAAATTAACCGTACCTTCCACAAATATATACCTAAGGCTCGTGCTTGGGTTATAAAACGTTGGCGTACACGCAGCTGCCGAGCATAAGTTGGCCCGTACATGTACGTTATCGGTAATATTGTACTGGTTAGAGCCGAGCGCCAGACTGCCGGATGTGCCGCACGTCGAGGCGACATTGCTTGACGAATCGGGGTAATGCGACCGCTTGCTAATAGAGGGGATGGTGCGGGGCGAGGCACCAGTAGTCCAATCGTTACAGTTGTTAGCATCGGTGTACGTGTTATCCATAAACTGGCTCCAGGGGATGTACATGGATTGCACTGTGCCAATAGTGCCTTGGTTTGCGGACACATCAAAGTTGCTGTTACTGGTATTGCCTGGTGGCGAAATACAGTTGTTATAAGCAAGCAGCAACTTGGTCTTGGTTTGGCCTGGTGTACTAAAGCTCGTTGGTTTTACCAGGTTACCCGTGCCGCCAATAGAGCAATTACTTGCGCTGGTGTTTTTGCCGGCTACCGTAATATTTTCGGCGATTAAGTTGGTGGTGTTTTTGTTCATATTAATAAAGCCGTTCACATATACGTCTTTGGCTTTAATGTCTTTAACGCCGCTGGCTATGTCGACAATATTACGGCTAACCATAGAAGATGCTGTTGTGGTAGAGGTGCGCTGGGCCGTAACACGGATGGTGCGCGTATAGCGTGGCGTACTGGCAGCGGCGGGCGCATACACCTTACCAACCGCGGTGACGACGCGTTCTTTACTAGTGCTGCCATTCGCAACTGTGGTGCTGTATGTTGCTTTATATTGTGTGGTGTCTAGTAGCGTAACGTCGCTCGTAGTGCCCGTATAGCTATCGTTGCCGCCATTCAACACCGCGATAGCCGCATCGGCACCTGATTCTGCTGCGTATTGTGCTTGCAGTAGTTGTATGCGGCCACGCGCACGCGACAAGTTGGCGCTCGCTAGCGACACAATGCCAAATAGCAGCGTCGTCAAAAAAATCATGACCGCTAGGATAGATACGAGTACCGAGCCGGATTGTTGTTTCGATTTCACTACGAGTTCCTTAATGCAATGCGCACAACTGTTTGGTTAATCGTATCTTCGCTGCCGTGGAGCTGCGATTTCTTAAAGACGTTCAGCGTAAATTCGGCAACTTCGACAGCAGGAAAGTCCGGCCCAATATACGCGCCGGTGATCGAATCCACAATAGAGGTGTAATCAATGGTGTTAGCGGAGCGCGAGAAATAACGGGTAGTGACCGACGATACATTAGTAGCGATGAGTTTATCTATGGGGCAGCTGCTGCTGACCGCAGACGAAGGGCAAGTAGTAGTCAGCCGGTTAGAGGGCGCTGCGCTGTTGGCCAGTATACGCATACGCAATTCTTTGGTGGTGCCGTCCATATATAGCACAAACTCGTCTTCGTAGGGCTGGGTGCCATTCATAATAATTGTTTTAGACGTGCTGCGGCTGGGACTTCTAAAATACAGCAGTGGTTTTGCAGTACCTGATGCGCCCATTGCCGTTGTACCGGGTATAGCGTGCAATGGCTTCCAATATTGATTGCCCGGTATGGTCGTGTCCGGGTCGCCAACGTGCCCGTCAGCAATGCTGTTTTGCGTAATAAGGCCAGAGGAGGCGTTAATGGCTTCGCGCAGTCGGTCGCCGGCATTCAAGCGGCCTACAAACGTCTCCATATTCGTGGTTAGCGATGCTGTTGCGCGCCAATACTCGAACGCAAACATCATAATCAAACCCGAAAACAGCAACGACACGACCATAACACTAATAAGCTCTGGCAGGGTAAAGCCAGCCTGTTTATGGTTCATAATTGGCCAATTCCATTCCGCGTAATGAGCATGCGCATTTTGAGCGGGGTGGCGCTATAGTTTGGCTTTAAAAAGTTCACTTGTATTTGCACTACCTTTGAGTCTGGGATAGTTGCAAGTGGATCACTGCCCGAAAGCGCGCTGGTGTCGGTAACCGTTAACGATGGCGCATAACTAATGGTCCGGCCAGATGACGAATCTTCTACTAAAAAGGTATTGTTTGGGTAGCAGTTGGTTGTGCTGGAAAGCGAGCTAAACTCGACCGCTCGGTCCACCTCCGGGCAGGCACTGAGCACCGCATACATTTCGTTTAGCTGGCGGGCGGTAGAGTACGAACGACGCACCGAATTGTAGGCGGTAGCAATGCCAATGACGACAATGGGGAAAATAACACAAGCTAACACAAGCTCCACAATAGTGAAACCTTTGCTTGGCCCAGCCTGCCAAGCGCGCAGCCGATTGTATACAAACCCGCGCATGCTAATGCTTATTGTAACAGTTTCTAGCTACGAGCCCTAAGCTGCTGGGCGCGCGCCCAGATTTCTTCGGGAGTTAAGGGGTGTTGTACATGGAACTGCTTTGGGTGATCACCGGCTGCGTACGCCGATATTGGATAGGTAACTCCAACGTCACGCCTCTCATCCGTTAATGCAGGCTTGACTATATATAATCGTTTCCTCGTAAACTCGCCATTTGGCATAATAAATTCGTCTAGATCCCGTTGTTCGTAGTGCGAACGGCGACGGCCCGCGTTAAACTCGCCCAAATAGCGTAATATGCCCTGCCGACCTAATTCCGCCGGACGCATGCCCAACATTCGTATGTATCCCGTATCCATCTCGCCCGCTTCATGAGGCTCTAAATACTTGTGATGCAACATTACCGTCATGGCTACCGTACCCATGCTTCGAGCCGTCTCGAGCAGAAACTGAGTATGCGGCGAGTCTTCGTACGACCAGAAGACCACATTCATGCCCGCATCTACGCCTACGCCCGCCATAGGCGTTATGTGCGGCTGGCCTTCTGCGTTGTTCAGTGCTATATGCACCATGCCTGGGTTATTCACAATGCGTGCAGCATTCGTAACAGCCTGGGCAATCTCGTCCGGGTCTGCCAACAGATGCCCGAGCTCGGGATGATGATGGTACGGTACTAGTTCGTTCATGAAGTGTTTTACTATAAAACAAAATAGAGCGGATTGTAATCCGCTCTATTTGCGCAGTCTAGACTATCTAGTTACTTTGTTTGACGTAGGTGCCGCCGCCCTCTAGGGTTGCGGTTAGGGTGTACTTGCTACATACGGTTTCGTCGGCCGCACAGTTCGCAGCAGAACCGGTGTCGTCGGTTACGGCATATGCGTACGAATTAGCCGCAGGTGCTGCAACCAATGTTTGGGCTGAACCCTTAGGGTCTTTTAGTGCTGCTGGGTCAAGACCTTTCACATTAGAACCACGCCAAGTGGAGTCGTTCATGTGTGCGAGTGTTGGGTAGTAACCGTTTGACGCGTAGAAAGCCTCTACGTGGCTGCTAACGGCGTTAATGTCTGTTTGCCGCTTAGTGTTGCGTGCTTTTTGTTGGATGCCGGTAAAGGTGACAATGACTAATGTCGCCAAAATACCGATAACAACAATCACGATTAAAAGCTCAACAATGGTAAAACCTTGCTGCTTCTTCTTTAGTAATGAGCGCATGCTCATCCTCCTTATTGGGGTTTAAGATTTTGTATCTGTCTTAAATTATAACCATAAGCAATTCGCCGTCAAGTAGTAAGCATTACCGTACCGTCATTTCCGGGCTCGACCCGGAATCCAATCAATCAGATATTCCTATTTTCTTCCATCACCTCTTCTTCTGGCTCCGCCAGTGGTCTAGTGTTACTTTTTTGTACCGACAAAAAAGTAACCAAAAAAGCTCTCGGTACAACGTCACCTCTCGACTGCTTCCACTTGGTCCTTTTGGCGCAAAAAGAACTCCTTCCACTTCGTTCCAGTCGGCCCCTCCCTTTTGATTTCGGGATTATTCCGGGGCGCACTTTTTGCTCTACTCCAAAAGGACCAAGCTCCAGCAATCGGGAGGTGCCGGAGTACCGAACGTAGGCTGCAGATTTTGTGGTGGGGTGACGATAGGAGTGGATTGAAGGCTTTAATTATTGCCGATGTTTTGGGATAGCGATGCGATGGGGCCCATAACGCTGGCGGCGATGAGGCCAACGACGCCACCGAGCACGATAATCATGACCGGCTCAATAATAGAGCTTAGGCTGTCAATAACCGTATCGACTTCTTCGTCGTAAAAATCTGCCACTTTAATAAGAATGGTATCAATCTGGCCGGTTTCTTCGCCAACGGCAAGCATTTGGGGCACAATGGGCGGGAAGTGCTCTGCTTTAGATAACGCTTCGCTGAGCGGCTTGCCATCGCGCACTTCTTTGGCAGCCGTCTCCAGTTCTGCCTGGATCACTTTGTTGCCAATAGCACCGCCAGTAACCTCCAACGCGTCCAGTACACCCACGCCTGCCGATGCAAGCGACGCAAAGGTACGCGAAAACCGCGAAATTGCCACCTTCATAATTATTACTTTAATAACCGGTATTCTTAGTAGTAAGGCATGGAACCTGTATTTACCCTTGGGAGTGCGTATGTACTTAAGCACGTACGTAAAGCCAAAAAAGGCGGCCACGGCTATAAAGGCAATGTTCGGCAGCTTGCCAATTACCGGCACGTTTCCCAGGCCAGGGATTAGGCTGATAATACTGTTATCAAGGTTGAAGTTGCTTATGCCGAGCAGCACACTCGTGTATATAGGCAGCTTGGCGTCCGGGCCACCAAGGTCGGTTAAAATTTTACCAATCTTTGGGATAACAAAAATCATCAGGCCAAAGAAGGCAAAAAACGTAATGGTCATAATAACCGTCGGGTACGTCATGGCGCCTTTTACTTTTTTGCGGATTGTGGCGTCCTTTTCGGTTTGCAGCGCCAAGCGCTTTAAAATGTCGTCCAAAATACCGCCAGCCTCGCCAGCGCGTACCATACTTATGTATACGTCCGAAAACACGTCGGGATGCTTGGCAAAGGCCTCGCCTAAGGGCATGCCAGATTCTATATTTTTACCAATTTCGGCGACGACTGTTTTAAAGTACTTGTTTTCGGCTTGGTCGCCGAGCGTTACTAATGCCTTTGGCAGTGGTACACCAGCCGACACCATGGTAGACAGCTGGCGCGTAAATACTACTAAATCGCGCGATTTAACCTTAGGCTGAAAAAAGCCGCCCTTTTTGCCGCCCGCAGCAGCGCCTTGTTCGCCTGCGCGGATAAGCACTGGTCGCGCGCCTTGTTTTTTAAGCGCAGCTATAAGCGCCTCTTTATTTGGCCCCTCGAATGTGCCGTTGATTGTTTTACCTTCGCGTGTCTGAGCTTTGTATGTAAATTTCATAGCGTCATTTATTCAGATGCGGTTACCCGCAAAATTTCCTCAATCGTTGTTTCGCTTCTGAGCGCTTTAATAAGGCCATCAATCTGCATAGTTAGCATACCCTCTTGTATGGCAACGGCCTGCATGTCGTCGCTCGTGCTGTTACCGACAATGAGCTTCTCAATAGCAGGCGAGTTGTGCAGTACTTCGTAGATACCAATACGCCCCTTGTAGCCGGTACGGTTGCAGGTGTTGCAGCCACCCTCGTGTGCTTTCCATAAACGATGTACTGTTTTTGGCGTTGTACTCAGGTCGGCATCTTCATGTTGTTCGCCGGTAGCTTTTGTCTTACCAACGCCGCCCTTTAGGGCTTCGGCTTCTAGCTCGTGAATGCGGCGCATGACTGCCTCGTTCTCTAAACGGAACGATTTGCGTAAGCGCTCCACTTGAGCTTCGTCCGGAGTGAAGTGCTCGCGGCAATCAGTGCACAAACGGCGCACCAAGCGCTGGCCCACAACTACGCGCACGGTACTTGCAATCAAAAACGGTTCTATCTTCATGTCTAGCAAACGCGGCAAACAAGTAGCGGCGTTGTTCGTGTGTAGCGTAGTGAATACTAAGTGCCCGGTTAGCGCTGCTTGTACGCCGAGCGACGCGGTTTCGCCGTCGCGTACCTCTCCCACCATAATAATGTTAGGGTCCTGCCGGAGTAATGCCCGTAGGCCGTTTGTAAACGTCATGCCGGCAACGGCGTTAACCTGCGTTTGATTAACGCCGGGTATGCGGTACTCTACCGGGTCTTCAATAGTCGATATATTTACCGTTGGTGTATTCAGCATGCTCAGCACACTAAACAATGTCGTCGACTTGCCCGAGCCAGTCGGCCCGGTAACGAGCACCATGCCATGTGGCTGAGATATGGCGCTCTTTAATGTTTCCAGTGCACCGCCCCAAAAACCAAGCTGGGTAAAATCTGCCGCTTTGGACGATTCGTTTAATATACGCATGACGCACTTTTCGCCGTCGACTACCGGCAAGGTCGATACACGCAATGCATACATGGCGTCGTTCACTTGCACCTTAAACCGGCCATCTTGCGGTGCGCGGTGCTCGTCAATTTTTAAGTTAGCCAAAATTTTAATACGCGATATAAGCGCGCCGAGCACCTTGCGCGGCAGTTTATCTACCTCGCGTAGCAGGCCGTCTATGCGGTACCGGGTAATAACCTTGTCTTCAAGCGGCTCAATATGTATGTCACTGGCGCCGGATTTAATACCGTACTCAATAATAAGGTTAACCGTTTGGGCGATTGGGGAATCTTCGGCCAGATTGCTTTCATCTACCGCTTCGTCTTCTTCGGTTTCTTCGGCAGTTGGTATAACTTTAGTTAACTCCGAGCCAATGTTTTCGCCCCGGTATTTATCGAGCGAGGCTTGCAGCAGGGAAGTCGTGGTAATAAATACCCGTATGTTATTGCCCAGCTGATGCTGCAAAAAGTTACGCGCCTGGATATCGTCGGGGTCTTCCATGGCCACCTGCAACGCGCCACTAGGGTCAACATCGAACACCACTGCCCGATATTGCCGCGCCAAGCGCTCCGGTAGCGTTTTAAGCACGTCTTTTTTGATTTTTTGGGGGTCCAGCTTGGCGAGTGGTACCTCAATCTCTTTGGCTAGCAGGTTAGTTAAATCAAGCTCGCTAATAAGATTGTTTTTAATGGCCAGCTCTTGTAAGGGCTTTTTTTCGCCAACTGCTTGGTCGTGCAGGGCTGCAATTTGCGTATCGTTCGCACCACTTTGCCGTAGCAGTTTTTCGACCAGCGAATCACCAATGTGCATAGTCTACCTAGCACCCACCTCTAACGTTAACCACGCCAGTCGTTCTTGTCATCTTACTGCTTATTTTAACAACAAATTAATAAAAGCAGAAGCAGTATGCTCCTAACCTTTATAGTCCTTGCACATGCTTGCCACCGTGTTTTGCCAGGGCTTTGTCGAATGTTACAAGAGTGTTGCCATATATTCTTGCTTCCGTAGCAGCATAGCAATCCACGAAAGATAGTGGCTGCTTGGCGCCATACAAATCAATAACTTCATCGAGAAAATAATCATTATAGACGACGTTTGGCAGGCTCAGAAAAGTCTTAACTAACCGCACGATATCTGACCGCTCCATTCCAATAACTCTTTCTAAAACAAACACAATCTCTGTCAACACAACATCCGTGACGTAGCATGGTGAACCGGCAATAATAGACCTAGCCTTAATCGTTTGCTCAGGAATGTCATTCAGCAAGTAACGAAGCGCGGCATTCGTATCGAGGCTATTCATGAAAATCAGCGGCCCAGGCTTTTGCTGCAGCTTCTTTTAGCGCTTGGCCGGTCAGGCCCTGCTTGTGAGTAGGAATTTTTTTTACAATACTGTCACGAACCTTTTCAAAGTCAGCAGTCGTTATCCCGCTGCTAATAACAACTTGCCGATTCTTATCAAGTATAAGACTTACTTTCTGGCCAGCTTTAAAACCCAGCGCCTTGCGCAGGGGCGCAGCGATAGTAATAGTACCTTTGCTTGTAATCGTAGTGGTGTATTTCATGTATTACATTTTAATTTATGTATTACGTTGTGTCAATTTCTTCCATGGCACTTTAATGTGTGTATCCACTGCATATGTAAAACATTCGTAAGCTTTTTAACGATGAGCTATGCTAAAAGCACTAATTAATGCGTGGGAGGATATGGATGCGTTACATAGCAACTATAGTAGAGCGACTGAAGGCAAAGGTGTCACTCGCTGCCGGCATTAGTGCGGGTATTATTATCGGCGGGGCAGGGTCGGTAGCCGTAATGGCAGCCGTGCCCGATAGCGGTGGCGTTATCCACGCTTGCTACACACTTGGCGGCAATGGTAAGTTCCACCTTATAGACGCTCCATCGCAAACCTGCAGTAACAACGAAACGGCCATAGCATGGAACCAGACCGGCCCGATAGGCCCCCAAGGACCTGCCGGTCCTAGTGGCGGCGGCCCAGGCAGCATGGTAGCCAACCTGGTTGGTGCCGATCTTAGTTTTGCCAGTCTGCAATACCGCGACTTCCACAGTGTCGACATGCATGGCAGTAACTTTACTAGTGCTGCGCTGACAGGAAGCGACTTCCACGGGGCCAACCTAGCAGGTTCAGCCTTTGGCGGTGTATCAAATACACTCAAAATAACGCGGGTAGATTTTTCGAACGCAAACCTCAGTAACGCAACACTGAACGCCAACAGCCTGGATTTGGCCAACACAAACTTTACAGGCACAGACCTCTCGGGAACAATTATCGGTGCATTAACCGGCTTCAATAGCGTAAATAATGCCGACTTCCATGCGGCTACACTGACTGGTGCCACGCTGCGTGGTAACTTTGTCAACGCCAATCTCCATGGGTTAGATTTCAGGGGTTTTACATATACTGCCGGTACCACGACTTCTAACTTCTCCGGGACAAACTGGAGCGGCAAGACGGTCTCTAATGTCAGCATAGCGAACTCTGATCTTTCGAATGCTGACTTTAGCAATACGACAATTGATGGGACTGCGCTTTCCGGACTGACCAGCGTAACAGGCGCCACATTTGCAAATGCCAGCTTTGCAAACGCAAATATTAACGGCTCTGACTTCAGTAGCGTAAACCTAACGGGCGCTACCTGGGTCAATACTATTTGTTCTGATGGGACTAATAGTGATGACAATGGTAGTACGTGTGTTGGGCACTTAGTGCCATAACTTTTTACGCGTCATCCCGGACTAGATCCGGGATCCACCCCCGTCATTCCGGCCCCCGAGCCGGAATCCAATCAATAAGTCCTTCCCGTTTCTTTCATCACCTCTACGATTAGCTTCGTCAGCAGTCTAAATGTTACTTTTTTGTACCGACAAAAAAGTAACCAAAAATACTCTCGGTACGCATCGTCCACTCTACTGCTTCCAAGGTACTTGGACGGCGCAAAAAGAACTCCCTCCACATTCGTTCCGGTCGGCCCCTCCCTTTTGATTTTAAGATTATTCCGGGGCGCACTTTTTGCTTGATTCCGTCCAAGCACCTTTCC
>DATIHR010000030.1:0-10019 GCA_035480575.1 Saccharimonadales bacterium (SeqCode)
AGTCCTTTTTGCTCCGGCTCCATACTGTGGAAGCAGTCGAGTATACGATGCCGTCCCGAGAGCTTTTTGGTTACTTTTTGTCGGCACAAAAAGGAACATTTATACTGCTGACGTCGCCAGATGTTGGGGTGATGAAGGAAACGGGAAAATTTGTCGGCAAATGTAGTTGCTATCCGACGTTATCGGGACGCAATACTACTTGCAGCATTTTTGGGTCGCGCTCGGCAAGGTGGTCGTAAGCTTCTTGAGCTTTGCTAAACGGAAGGACGTGCGTAATGAGGTGTTGCTTTAAAAAGTCGCCATGCTCTTGCAGAAATGTAATAGTCTCGTGTGCAAGACGGACGCGGTCCCACTGGTGTGCTTGATGTCGTGGCATGGCGCCGATCTGGGCGCACAAGTGTCGTAAACGGTTGTGGTGGAACTCTTTACCGAATTGTACTTGGCCAGCGCCTTGTTGGTAGAAGCCCATGTCTATAACTACCCCTTGCTCGCGCATACATGCAAATGCCTGTTGCAGTAAAAAGTCAGAGCCCGTACACTGGAAGGCGATGTCGGCGCCAGTGTCGAGCGGGTCGTTTGTAGCCCAATGCTTTTTGACATCGAGCGGAAGTGTTGGCTTGGCCAGGAACGGTTTAAAATGTAATTGTTTGGCAATATCGAGCCGTTCCGGAATGCCATCGACGATGCCTACCTCGGCCGCACCGGCCCACTGAGCAAATAGGCCGGTCAGAATGCCCGCGATACCAGCGCCAAATACTAGGATGCGTTGATTTTTTAGGCTGCCCTTAAGCGTTTTAAGTTCTTTACGCATTAGGTCGTCCGCGGCGTATAAAATGCCGTTCATGCACAGGGGCCCCACGTACGGTACCCAAATACCAACAATGGGGTCAATTGTCTTGGGCAGGACAATCCAGAAATCGTCGTTGGTCATGCGGTGGCCAGTGGTGTGGCCGTACTTGCCCCCAATAATATCGCCGACTTGAATCGTCGGGTTTTTAGATGCGACCACCGTGCCCACCTGCATGTACCCTTTAAGCATGGGATATAGTTCGTTGGCATCGGGAGTCATGTCGGAGCGGAATAAACGATGTGTTTCATCCCAGCCTTCGTTTGTTTTGGGGTTAGTGCCTAAAAAGAACGTCAGTTCTGTACCGGCAGATATGCCGCTGTAGAGCGTTTTAACAAAAAAGTCACCCTCTGTAAGTTTTGGCACAACGACAGTGCGGTGGCCAATGATATTAGGTTGTTCAAAAGTAACGTCCGTTACGGCATCGGGTACGGGTGTTTCGGTTTGGTTATGCATTATCTTTATAGTAGCACCAAATAGTCTGGCTATTTCTTGGCTGTGGCTTTCTTTTTGCGCCGGGTTGTTTTATTAAGTGTCCTATCGAGTAACGCTCGGCTGGCGGCAATTACCTCCATGGTTAGTATGGCGTTGCGCGTGTGGTGTTCTGACCGGCTTGGGTTGATGATCCCGCGAGTCACGACGGGCGGCTCGGCGGTAGCTTTAGACGTGGGCGCGCCTGTAGAAATGCGTTGACTATAGAGCGGCTGCGTCCCTACGGTGCGGGTTTTGTCGGTTGCAAGAATGCGTTGTGCTACAAACCCCGAAGCAATGGCAGCTCCAATAATCGCCACATTGCCTGCATCCGCCCCTGTCCATGCGCAATCCCAGAACGATCTAAACGGGTATGAGCCTTTATATTGCAGCGGATACCACCACGGTGCGTTTGGCGGTATGCAGTCGGCAATTGCTGGTGTAGTTTGTCCAGGCAGCTGTTCTGTAGGTGGCATATTGGGTGTATTCGTGCCACCCGAAGCGGGTGGTAGGTTCACGGGGATAGGGTCGGGCCTGTCGGCATGTTGTGTTTTGGTGGCGCCCGCTTCTTGCAGTGCGTGGATTGCTTTGTCTTGCGTAGGGAAGTGCGCATTGTAGTCTGGTTGCAAATCGCGAGCCTGTTCCCAGGTTTTATCGTTCGCGTCAAGCATTGTGACCGTCATGGCATGCTGTTGGTCGGAAGTAAGGTTGCCGTAGCCGAGTTCGTCGGCGTAATACGCGCCCCAGTTCCAGAGGGTGCCATTCCCGTTTTTGTTATTATAAGGGCCAAGGTTAACAGTGCTCGGCGCCCGCGATATGTCGGCAGGTAATGTAATACCATGGTCGTGAATGCTATGCGCTGTTGTGTGTTCTACGGCTGCGGCAAGCACAAAATGTTCTGGCGCAGCGCTAGCCGCGGGTGCGCCACTAGTTTGTGGTAATGTCGCAAGCACGTGGTCTACGCCAAATGCGTGGGCGGCATCCCCGCTTAGCCGAGCGGCAATCGTGCCGACGGTAAGGCCTAGGCTGAGCGTACCAACCTCGTGTGCCGCCCGAACCCAGGGCGACATAGTATCCCATCGCTCGGCAACCCGCTCCGCATGCCTGCCAATCTGTAATTGTGTTGCAGCTGTAGCCGCATATATCGCATCTGTATAGAGTGCATGCACAGCCGCGAATGGCGCGCGCAGTTTTGCTGGTGCGGTCAGTTCATGCATGGCACGCATACACATATAGTAGCAAGTGAACGGTTTGGTGTATGTAAAGTGTTTCACAGGGTGACTAGGGTATCGCGGTTGTGTTATTATTTTTTGATCTATGTCATACGACCCTGAGAGTCCACTGTTTGATGTGTCGACTGTCACATTCGGCCGACAAACGAGGGACATGCACTATCAGCCGACCAATCGTTTGGCGGATCAAGCGCAGCTTATGGCAACTCTTGCCGAACTTACGCAGGCGGGGAGTGTCGATAAGCGGTTTGCGAGTGTGTACTTGCCCGACGCATTCACGATGCACACAACTGGCTTGCCTAAAACCGACCGCATGTGGCACGAGCAATTTGTGTCCGGCGGTCTGGATACCGTGCGTAATTATCAGGAGCTATATCAAAATGGCCAGAAGGGCGAGTTTATCCCGCATCGCGATGCGGACCCAAAATACCGCCTTGAACTTTTGAGTGAATCTACACAAGAATGGATGTTTCAGATAGAGGGTCAGGTGCTTATGGGCCTCGCTATCCGGCCGGCGATTAAAGCTCTGTTGGGTGCATTACACGTAAACTATGGGTTAGAGGCTGGCTTGCTCCATAAAGGGTTTCCCCTGTTAGCACAATCCGACATATCACTGCTGTTTAACGAAGAAGAGCAAAGGGCTCGGATAGAGCCTGCTGCATTTCTGGCTCGCCTACGCGAGCGTAAAGAGGTTGATTTAAGTGAGCGAACACTCAATACGCGCTTTGATCATGCATTTCGCTCCTTACAACTAGAACTGGGCGTTTCGTATATGGTGCAGCTCGAGAATTATGCATCTTTATCGCCCAATAAAGGTAAGCAGGCGATTGACATGTTTTTGCAAGAGCAGCCTGTAATCGTACATGGCGATATGGCCGCGCGGCTCGCAATGCATGAGTCGTTTGTCGCATTCTGTACAAAACAGGCACAGCGTGAGTCTAACAACAGACAGATGGCACGCATGCTACAGTTGCTTGCCCAACGGGCCAGTATGTTTGCGGCTACCGTACAAGCTAATTTGCACTCGTTTCGGCATATATTTACGAACTTACAATGTCCATTTCCGGCGGAATTAGCGGCCGTACCTATACCAAAAGAGTTGCAACGTCCGTTGGGTGCAGTAGCTACTGCTGGCAGTGTCGGCGATGCAGGGCAAGAAACGGCTGTAGATCAGGCGCCAGCAGCAGTGAGCCCAGAAGAAGTTGCTCGGCGCGCAGTGGTAAGAAAAAATATTGAAACTCGTGCCAGTGAGCTCCATAAACAAGCAGCGGTATTGTCGGCAGAGTGGCGTCTAAACGAGAGTGCGCGTAAGCGCTTACAGCTTCGTCCGGTGACGCAGCGGCTTGTAAGAAAGGGTATCATTGCGCCGCCTGCAGTTCCTGGTGGCCTACCCCAGCAAGCGGTGCCGCCTATGGTTGAGGATTTAGCGGAATGCATTGTAGATACTATCGCAACGCTTGATAGCCTTGCACGTCCAAGCAAGAAAGCCCCGCCGCGAACTACTAAAAGCCTTGAGGAAGCCATCGCTTTGCAAGAGACAATCGAAGCCGGCGTGCGTACGTTGCATAAACAAGCGTCACAGTATGAACTCCCGCCGGAAATTGTGCGGAGCCCGCAGGTTGTGGCAGTGCGCGCTACTGCCGAGCGTTTGCGCCAAAATTGGCCCTATTACCGCAGCTTTATACTCGATGTCTGGCCTGGCGGGCAAGCAATCCAAACTGTAAAAAACGTCGAACGAGCCTTATTTCCGCTAGAGGCAACCAAGTAGCGTATGGAGGGTACTATGTGCCAACTATGTATAGCGCCACAACGTACATGCTTTCGGACCAGCCGAGTGGCGTGTTCTCGTTTGGCTCATTGGTGTGCGAATAGTACAGCTCTGGGATTTGTCCGTCTTTTGTAATTGTCTTGGTTGCACGCGCTAAGTAATCGTCAGCTTCGGTGTCGTTGCCGAGCAGTTTGTGGGCGATAGCCAGCCAGCTAAGGCCGAAACACCATTCGGCTTCCTCTGAATATCCGTCGGTGTTTTTGTTGTAGTAGGCGTCGAATTTGTAGCGGAGTACACCCTTGTTCCTGGCAAGGTGGTACTCGAGGTTGGTGACGATCTCTTTGGCTGTTTCGTGGCTGACGATACGGTACGGGTAAATAAGCGACAGTAGGGCGAGGTCGGTAAATTTAGTTTCGGATTCGCGTGGTAGTAACTTGTTTAGGGCGCGCTCGCCACGGTCAATGGCGTCTTGATCGACATCCATGCCGCCAATAGCTTTCCACATTTTAAGCCCCGCTAGGACAGCGCCTACCGAACTGGCGTGGACTTCTTCGGCTTCTTCCCACATGCCGTTGTCGGCGTCGTGCCAGTATTCGACGTTGCAGATGTAGTGTATAAGCGTTTGGACCGTTTTGCGGTCTTTTTTGCTCCGTAACATACTGTGGCCCATGGCTTCGTACTCGCCTAGTTTAAACAGAATAGCACCAATGGCGTCGTGCTGTTTGTTACCCCATTCTTCCCAGAATTCTTCCAGCGTTTCGGGGTTGTAGCGGGCATGGATGTATTGCCAGGTTTCGAACGGTTTATTGGTGACGGCCCAGTTAATTTTGGCGATGTGTTTGTCAAAAATATCCAGCAAGGTATGGTAGGTTTTTTCGACTATTTTCCAGTCGCCGGCGTATTCGAACGCCAAGGTTTCATACACGTTATCGCGCAGCCAGGCTTTATCGTAGCCGGTACTTACTGAATGCGACGATGCCAAAAACAAACCTGCGGGTGTTATGAGTTTGCGGAGGTTATTAAGGTGTAGTTGTACGGTGTCTGTATTCTTGGTACTCATGCGTGGTCCTCGCGCCCATGGTGGCTGTGGTCGTAATCGTCGTGAATGTGGCGGTCGTGCACGTACGCCAGCAGTTCGTTAACAATGCGCTCCGAGCCCTGTCCATTGTGGAGTTCGGCGCGAATAATAGCTATGTCGGCCTCGTGTTTAAAGTACTGGGCTGCTAGCTCGACATGCTCTTTAGCGTTGGGGTCCACAATGGCCCTGGCGGCAATATGCAGGTGGGTATATGCTTGTTGCGCCTCGGCTATTGGCTTGGTGCAACGTGTACACATGCCGTAATCGTCGAGCTTTAGTAGGTGACCACCGTAATCGTAGGAGTCCGCAGGCTGCAAGTTGTTTAGGACACGGCGTACAATAGCCGCCGCCTCGTGCGCTGCCGCCTCGACGTCTGGGTCGTCGGAGTAAGTTTTGATCATTACTTATACATTAGCACTATGTGTCCATAGTATTCTAGACCGCTATACTATTTGTTTGACAGCATGGCTATAATGGATTGAATGGTTGCCATCCCTAGAACAGTAGAAGAGCGTTTGGCGCGCATGACTCCGCATGGCGAATTGATGCTGAGTGCATATACCGAAAGTCCGGAGCTGGGGCAGTTGGCGGTGTCATATGTACTAAAACATTATGGCGAGCCGAAAGATCGCCTGAGGCTTGCAGAGCAGCCGCCTACCCCTTTACAAGAACGTATTCTTGGCTATATGTCACAGGGCATGAGCGCTATGGAAGAGGTAGAACGACGAGGTATAGGATTCGACTCGGTGCGGCTGGGCAGGGCGCGGATAGCGATGCGTCTAGGCGTGCGTGGCTCACTGGCCTCGGTCCGGTCCGTAATAGAAAATTACGAAAACGTTATTGCGTGGCGTCGTCCCGAAGAGCCCTATACTCCAGGCACTATTGACCCCTTCAATCATCTGATATTCGATTGTATGTCTCGGGGTGTAGAAAAAAGACGTATCCGGCGTTTACTGGGGGCAGGCTCCGTCCACAGCGTGGTAGGCCCTGTGGCTGATGCACTTGGTATCGATCGTAAGCGTGGTATGCTAGCGGTCGTTCGCATGTACGAAATCGGTGCATTCACAAGAGGTTTGGTACATGGACTCGATCATGAGGACTACGCCGGGGCGCGTAAGCGTTTTGACCACCAACTTGGACCCAATTCTCCTTTACCCAGACAATAAACGGTATACTAAGCACACATGGCGGCTGGCATATTTTACCGGAATTTACGGGCGCGCGATCAACTAGAGCTATTCTTGCTGGCGGCCGCAACGAGTTTACTTGCGGTACGTTTTTATTTACGTGCAACCGGCTACCCGCAAATTGGCGGGGGCGGGTTGCACATTGCCCACATGCTGTGGGGCGGCGTGCTTATGTTAGCTGCGTTGACACTCGCACTGTCGTTTTTAGGCGCGCGCGTGCAGCGCTTGGTGGCGCTGCTCGGTGGCGTTGGTTTTGGGGTGTTTATAGACGAACTAGGCAAGTTTATAACCCACGATAACGACTACTTTTACCGGCCGACAATAGGTGTTATTTACGCGGTCTTTATTGTTATTTACCTTGGATTTAACTTTGTAAGCCGGGCAAGTGGCCTGACTTCGCGCGAATATCAGCTGAATGCGCTTGCGGCGCTCGAAGAGGCTATTCTGCAAGATATGGACACAACCGAGAAGGCGCGTGTACGCGCGCTGCTGGCTCGTGCCGACCACCGCGATCCGTTAACCGGGCAATTAGAACAACTGTTAAACAAAATTCGCACCATTCCGCCCGCCCAGTCTTCCCGGGCAAGTCGTATTATTACCTGGTGCAACAAGCAGTACGAACAATTCTGGAAATTACGCAATTCGCGCGCACTCGTACGCGGGCTGTTTTTGCTACAGGCATTTTTATTTGTTGCGGGGGTGCTGGGCACGATTTACCTAAACATAGATGGTCTCCTTGACTTATTTGACGTTGGTGCGCCGGTAGCGCCGGCTACATGGCTGGTTGTCGGGCAGCTGGCATCGGTGCTGGCCGCAGCGGCGTATGCGGTGTATGGGGCTTTTTTGTTACCGCAATCGCGGCTGCGGGCGTACGAGCAATTTAGGCGCGCAACCTTAGTTAATATTTTTTTGGTACAATTTTTTATATTTTCGCGTATAGAGTTTGCAGCGTTGCCGGGTTTTGCATTTAGCCTAGTGCTCCTTGGACTGATCGCGTACGCTATCCGCCAGGAACAACGCTTAGAAGCACTGGGGTCGTGAGACGTACACGTAAAATAGCTTACTGCTCATTGCCCGTGCCGGCCTGTACCATAACCACATGATATTTTTGTTTCGTATTATTCGATTTATAAAGTGGCTGATTATTATTCGTACTGCACTCAAAATGCTCCGGGGTAAAACGCTGTCTTAATAAACCCAATGGGTTCAATGTAGCCGCACACTAGGGGCGAATGCTATAGTAGTCGTAAATATGACGATACACCCTATAAGTCGTAAAGAATTTTGGCTTGCCGAAATTGCATTGTTTCTAGCGATCGCTTTGCAAGTAGGGGTTTGGGCACTAAAACCGCATCTGACTGCAGGGCCCCAGCAACTGATTATTCCTGTCGAGATTGCACTCGCAGTACTGCTTGCCGTGAGCGCGCCCCGCCGACACAAGGCAGAAGGGGCGTTGCATCGCCGTATAGTATTCTTGCTTATGGGTTTAATCTCGGCTGTCAACATTAGTTCGTTTATTTTGGTAATGCGCGACTTGGTAACAGCGGGTGCGCACCTGTCTGGCAAGGAATTGTTGGCCTCGGCCATTGCTATTTTACTGACCAACATTATTGTGTTTGGCTTATGGTATTGGGAGATCGATAGCCCCGGACTATCTGGTAGGAAATGGTCCAAGCACGATCAGGACTTCCAGTTTACACAGCAGGAGCGTCCGGCTAATTTTCCCGGTTGGCAGGCTAGTTTTGCCGACTACTTGTACTTATCGCTCACCAATGCCGTTAATTTCGCTCCGGCCGATGCGCGCCCGCTTACCTCGCAGGCCAAGGCGCTTATGGGGGTGCAGTCGCTTGTGTCCGTATTCACGCTTGCACTCGTGCTTGCTCGTTCTGTGAGTATTCTGGGCTAGAACCCGTCCTTCATTGCCTATCGTGGCACGTAAAATAGCTTACTGCGACGCGAACGCAGTGGTTTTACTATAGGCTAGTAACTAATAAAGGAGAGGGCTATGTTAGCGACAATGGTATATGCGATATTTGGATTTATTAGTTTAGCTGTGGGATTACGCTTTGTGCTGCTGCTTGTCGGCGCTAGCGCCGCCAGCCCCTTTGTATCGTGGATATATACCTGGAGCGATCCTTTTGTTCGCCCCTTTGCAGGGATTTTTGGACAGTCGTCGACGGCAGCGGGGCAAGGTGTAGCTACGCAAAGTATCTTTGACTGGACCGCTTTAATTGCCCTCGTCGCCTATTTACTCATTGCCGCAATACTAGGCCATCTAGTAACGCGCCCCCACTACTATCATTACAATTAATTAGATTAAACTAAGTCATCAAGCATTGTTGACCACGGGCCGGGGGGAGAGCAGCCGGAGACGTCGAATTTATTTCGACGCCCCCGCGCGTATGAGAGGGGGAGTCACCCCCTCTCATTAGAGCTAGCGCAGATCGGGGTCGTTGTTGGGCCAGTGTGTTTCGAACAAGGCTTTTAGGAAGCGGCGATGACGCCAACGGTTGTATAACACAATGGCCGCTATTACGGTAATCGTAACTGCTAAGTACACCTGCCAAGGGGCGCTGACGGCGTGCCTAACTTGAGCGACTAGGGTGGTTGGTTTAGCAGCTTCGCCTGTGGCGGCACCAGCACTAGTAGGGTTGACGGCGGTTCCATCACTTCCTGTTGTTGTCCCATTGCCGGTCGTGCTTGTGCCAGTGCTGCCGCTCGAGCTATTACCACCGCCGGTATCAACGGGGCGGGGCCTGGCTATGCTGGCAGGCACAACTTGTTTAAAGCTCATGTTAGCCAAGCTGTCCTCTATGTCTCGTAAGCCTATTTCTATATCATTATTGCCGTCTGCGTTCACATCGAACTGTCGTGTTTCATTTTGTTGCAGTGTTGCGGCCATGGGCGCAGGGGTGGCGCTGAGCGTAAAAGTTACCGAAGCGGGGCCAATGCTAGTAATTGTTATAGTGTGATCTTCGTCGGCGTCTGCAGTGGGCACGTTATAGTTTATGGTGCCACTACCGATACCATCTATTTGTATGCCGGTGGTGGTAAATTCGGGGTAGTCGTTTAGATAAATATCGGTTACGGGATCGTTGCTGTCTTCACTATCGCTTTGGGCGTTACTTATTTGTGTGGAACACAAGAAAACACCCAGTACGACAAGTATAAGAGCGGCGACAATGTACACAAAAGGTTTAAAGCGGTGCATGCGCGGTGTAAAGTCCTTATGCAAATACTACCAGGATTATATCCCTCCGTCATCCCGGACTCGACCCGGGATTCCATTCCCCCGTCATCCCCGCACCGGATCAAGTCCGGCATAAACTCCGGCGGGGACCCCACCCCCGTCATTCCGGGCTTGACCCGGGATCCACCCCCGTCATTCCGGCCCCCGAGCCGGAATCCAATCAATAAGTCCTTCCCGTTTCTTTCA
>DATIHR010000031.1:0-11595 GCA_035480575.1 Saccharimonadales bacterium (SeqCode)
GCATGGCCAATCTACTGCCGGGAATACTCGTGTGCAGACATTGCATACTCCGCCCGCAAGGAACGAAGGTATATTAATTAGATTCTGTTTCGGTCTTTTTATCTATTTTCCGGCTCCGCTACGGCTAGAGTCACCTGGACGAGTAGCATACCGAGCGCTCAGCAAAGTGGTAAGACCCACATGTATACCGTTTACTGTTGCCAGCCCCACCACAAAACCCGCAGCCGTAGTTCGGTACTCAGCAGCCACCCGATTGCTGGAAAGGTGCTTGGACGGAATCAAGCAAAAAGTGCGCCCCGGAATATTCCCAAAGAAAAAAGGGAGGGGCCGACCGGAACGCTAGTGGAGGGAGTTCTTTTTGCGCCGGCCAAGTACCTTGGAAGCAGTCGAGTGGATGATGCGTACCGAGAGTATTTCTTGGTTACTTCTTTTGCAGTCAAAAGAAGTAACATTAGGAAAACCGGCGGAGCCGATAGTATGGGTGATGAAAGAAAAAGGAAGGACTATACTATCAACACATGGCCTTCGAAGATTACAAAACAAAAAAATCAGTAGTCATCGTCTACACCGGCGACAGCAAAGGCAAAACCAGCGCCAGCCTCGGCCTTATGGTCCGCGCCCTCGGCAACCGCTGGAACGTAGCCTTCATTCAATTCATCAAGCACTGGGGCGTAGGCGAACACGTATTTATCCGAGATATCGAACCACTCTTTGCCGACCAACTGTACTTTTACAAAGGTGGCAAAGGGTTCTATAACGCCGGGGAACTAAGCGCGGATTTCGTAACACCAGAGCAGCACAAAGCAGCTGCCCAGGAAACATACGCCGAAGCGCTGAAGCGCGCCCAAAGCGGCACGTATGACCTGGTTATTTGCGACGAGCTCAGCAACGCCGTGCACGACGGTTTGCTTACAAAAGCGCAGCTCAAAAAACTTATTTTGTCGCGGGCGCCAAACACCAGCCTATGTATTACCGGCCGTAACTTCCCGAAGGACCTACTAAACTCAGTAGATATCGCGACCGACATGCATAAAATAAAGCATCATTTCGACGATAAATTTCTAGCCAATAAGGGCATAGACTTCTAGGGGTTCTAGACTTGACGTAGTGATAAAAACATTGCTCCTGCATTGGGCGCGATGCTATATATGAATCATGGAAGGTCACTTGGTTCGTCCGTATGATTTCCTAACAGGCGGGCCAGTCCCTGGCCGAATACAGGGTTGGGAAGGCGAGTACGACATACAGTTCCCCGGCGAAAAAACTATTGTCGGTGGCGAAATTGTAATTGCTCGCAAAGATAGCCTGTTATTACGAACGACAGCGTTCAAGCGAGCCGGCATTATCACCTTTCATCACGGTATTAATCACTGGCTTACAAATGGTGGCAACTTTCACCTGGACGTCGGGCTAGTGGAAAGCTCGTCTGGCGAGTTGATTACGCCGAGCGAAATGGCCGCCAACAAGGTTGGTACAACCCGTAGAATTGGCGCATTAACGGCGACTGTTAAAGGGGCGGAAGCCCACCTGCACGCCGGCACGACCATTGGTACATCGACGCGATCGACGGGATTTCACGATAACTCGATGCTACCTTACACAGTGGCAGATAACGCTCGGGGCATTATGCCCCGCTTACTAGATTCTTTCGATGCAACCCGCATTGCAAGCTGGGGCGGCAGGGTCGGAACGCATGGCTTCGAGCTCAGTCAAAAAGCTCGCAGCATTGGCGAACCTACCACCTATGCGGTAGGCAGTCGGACAGCCGAAGGCAGCAAACCAATGGGCTGGATAAAAATGGGGGATTTCGACGTTTTTGGCGGCAGTGACCGGGACCGATGGGCACGTTCAGAACGGCGTGTGGTGGACCCGCTTTTTTCAAGAGTGGCGACATTTATTAGCGCCTGTACCGATTCGCTTATGCTACGCCTTATTGAGCACCGACGTACATTGCCGCGGAAGATGCCACTCGGCAAGCTCATGCTACAAGATCCGCTCAGTAACTTGCATGAGGTGAGCACCGACATAACCCTTAAAAAAATATATCCAACTATCGACAAAAACTATACCGTCACCGCGCTTAACCTGCAGGAGCTATACAACGATTACTTTAACCAAATCGCAACAGAAGTAGAGCTGCCGGCAGATGAGCTTGAAGGAATCGTGCTACACAGAAAAGTCTACGACCGCCTAGGCAAACTCGACATGCCGAATGGCGGCCTAGAGAGCGCGATAGGTTGGGTAGACTGGGTTGCCCACTTTGCCTTCTTGCGAAGACGCATACCACCAAAAGACATACGCGCGTCAAACGCCGAGGCCGTGCAGCGCAGTATAGTATGGGACACCGTACAGCCTGAGGGACCAGCCATGACGTACTGGAATTACTTATATGATACGGGCCAAGCACCCGACCCATTAGGCGACGATCTGATTACGTACATGCAAAAGTACCCATCGCCGCACACCAGAGCAGCCGTACGGGGTAACCTGGTTCGTAACCACTCGACCCGAGGACGTCTGCAGGCAGTAGACTGGAAAGCGATAAAAATAGACGACGAGGTACATATACTGCATCCGTACCAAACTGAGTTGTCTCCTACGAGTTCAGGACAACTAACGCCGAGGCACCCGTTGCCAAAAATACCAACAGCGAAACACATCAAAAACCCCACCCTTAACGTATAAATCGTGGCCCATGCGCTACAAAAAACAAATAATACCATTGCCCATGTGGCGGAGGCAGGGTAGGCTTTTGTATATGCCACTCATGCTTTATTTAATGGTCGGCTACCCTGGGTCCGGCAAAACAACCACTGCGCGTTTGCTTGCCGAGGCCACCGGTGCGGTGCATCTGTCTTCTGACGCCCTCCGTCTCGAGCTGTTTCCACACCCTACATTCACCGAAGACGAGCACCAGGCGGTATATACCGAGCTAAACCAGCGCACCGAGCAGCTCCTAAAAAATGGCGCCAGCGTCGTGTACGACGCCAACCTAAACCGGCGCCTGCACCGCACCGAAAAATACGAACTCGCGGCTCAGGCAGGGGCTCGGCCGGTGGTTATATGGATGCAGACACCACTTGACCTGTCTAAAACCCGGGCGGTTATTCGGGGCCATTCGCACCTAGTGCCGCGCGACGAGACATTCGAAAGCATGTTCGACCGCGTAGCGCGCACCATAGAACCGCCCGCGCCTAATGAGCCTGTATACAAACTAGATGGCAAGCACGTAACCGCTGCTAGCGTAAAAACGCTGCTTGCTCATATACAACCGCTATGACCAGACGGACCCAACGCAAATTAGTATCGCTTATTATTGCCGCTTGTTTCTTACTGGTGGCCATTGGCCAACAGCACGGCTGGTTTGGAGCGGTCAAACAAACTGCTGTACAAAACCAGCCAGGCTTATACACCGTAACCCGCTTTGTTGACGGCGACACCATAGCCGTCGATATGCACGGCCACGACGAAACCATTCGCATGATAGGCGTAGACACGCCCGAAACGCACAAGCCAGACGCACCGGTACAATGTTATGGCCCGGCCGCCAGTAGCTACGTCAAACATTTGATCGGCACCAGCCAGGTACGATTAGAGGCAGACCCCGAAAGCACCAACCGCGACCGTTACCAGCGCTTACTGCGGTACGTATATTTACCGGATGGTAGACTCGTCGAGCTAGAGTCAATTAAAAATGGCTATGGCTTTGCCTATACGCAGTTTCCGTTTACAAAATCAGACCAATTTGTAGCCGCCCAGCAAGCCGCAAAAACGCAGGTAAAAGGGCTGTGGACCAACTGTCAGCCATTCCAACTTAATAATGGCCGTTGGCAAACCGAAGACGCAGTTTAGACCGATTCCGATACCGGACTTACCCGCGCAGTCGTCTCATTCCAAAGCGCATAGCGGACCGAGCAACGACCCGTCGCCGGATTATATCCCCGGTACAAAAAATAGATGGGTATATAGAGACACGAAACAAACAGAGCGACACGGCTCATGTAGCGGGCTGATGGCCGCCCATGAGCAACGTACACATGCGGATTAGACCATACGTACTGCAGAAACTGCTGTGGGCCTGACGCAGCCTGCCGTGGTGAGATACTGGCCTTGAGCGCCGGCGTAAACACTATACGCTGATTACGCTGCGACATATGGATGGCGAGATCTTGATCTTCGTGGAAACGCCGTTCATGGCATACCTGCTGGCGCACGGCACGCCAAGCACTGCGCCTGATAGCCATATTGACGCCATACAAAAAAAACTCGCCACTTTGCTGCATACGTGTGCTCAGATACTGCCGTACCTTTAAGTCAACAGTATCAAAAGCCTGCGACAAGCCAACGTCACGATAGTGTACAGCGCCAGAGGCAGCGTCGAGCGAACTATCGCGAAATAATGTTTGAATCGTTTCTATCCAGTCCGAGGCAACGATACTGTCGCCGTCTATACGGCCAATAACCTGGCCCCGGGCCGCATTAAAGCCGGCATCGCGCGCGTACATAACACCTTGGCGTGGCTCGTGAACAATCGTCACAAACGGGTAACGGTGGGCGATAGCTACCGTCGAATCGGTAGAGTTATTGTCAACAACAATAACCTCAAACGGCCGTACTGTTTGGCAGGCAATTGCCTCCAGACATGCCGCAATGTGCTGTTCTTCGTTGTAAGCGGGAATGACCACGCTTACGCTTACTTCTTGCATCGTATATAGTGTAGCGTATGATGCAGAAACTCGCCCAGCGAGCGCTACGTTTTATCCAGCAATACTTACGAAAAAGCAAATGGTGCCAGGCAGGAGCCATCGCAATGGCCGTGTTACTCCTGTGGGTAGGCGCTTTGTACGGCATTGCCCAGTGGTACATATATACCTCTAAAGACAAACCGTTAAAGTTGGGGGCCTCGTTTATACCCGCCTACGCCGAAAGCCTGGGGCTCAACCCGCAAGAAACAATGGATGCACTTATTAATGAGGTTGGAGTACGGCACTTTCGCCTAGTAAGCTACTGGGATCAGCTGGAACCTACCCAGGGCCACTACGATTTTAGCCTGCTAGACTGGCAGTTTAAAAAAGCCGAGCAAGCCGGGGCGCACATTACGCTATCGCTCGGCCTGCGGCAACCACGCTGGCCAGAATGTCATGTGCCCGAGTGGGCCAAGGGCTGGCCGGCATACGCACCAAACGCCAGTACACGGCAAATGCAACCAAACCTAGAAGCCTTTATGACCGCAGTCGTTGAACGCTATAAAAACTCATCTGCACTCGATAGCTACCAAGTAGAGAACGAATTTTTCCTAAAAGGCTTTGGGGAATGCGAGGGTATACCGGGAGTGTTTGCACGCGAACGCCTGGTGCGCGAGTACGACTTAGTAAAACGACTCGATGGCCACCATGCAGTTATTGTTAACCGCAGCAACAACGCCCTCGGCTGGCCTGTAGGCGCGCCCACCCCCGATGAGTTTGGTATATCTATTTACAAACGAGTATGGGACGCACAAATAACCAAGCGCTACCTGGAATACCCATTCCCAGCTTGGTTTTACGCCAGTGTGGCTGGCTGGCAAAAAATAGTAACCGGACGCGACATGATGATCCACGAGCTACAGGCAGAGGCCTGGGGGCCACATGGCCAAAGCCTTAACCAAATAAGTCTTGAGGAAGCCAATAAATCGTTTAACGCCCAGCGGTTTACCGGCCGTGTCGCTTTTGGCGAAGGTACTGGCATGCGCGAAATATATTTGTGGGGCGCCGAATATTGGTACTACCGCCTGGTTCGCCAGCATGACCGCAGCGTATGGGACGCCGCCCGCGAGGCATTTAGCGAGGCCAACACCAAAGAAGCACCGCCTGTACCGGAATTTTAATAGCCAGAGAAATGGTCGGTGACAATGTGCGTACCGGGCACTCCAATAGAGTGCAGAAGTTTCGCATAGCTGTCGACCATGGCCGGCGGCCCGGATACGTAAAAACGCCGCACGCGGTTATCTGGCACGTGCTTGGCCAACATGTCAGCAGTAATTAAGCCGGTCTCGCCGCGCCAGCCCGGGGGCGGGGGCGTCGTGCCACCACCAAGCACATACACAACACGCACACCGTGGGCGCGGGCAGCTGCCAAAACATCGCGGTACACGGCATCCAGCGGCTTGCTTATTTGGTAAAACACGACGATGTCACGTTGCTGTTTGGTATCTATTATATATTGCAACATGCTTCTGAATGGGGTTATACCAATGCCGCCAGCAATAAAGGCAAGCGGCTCGTTTGCCTTTATTGGCAGCGTAAAATCGCCCGCAAGCTGCACACCGTAAACCGTACCGCCAGGTTCTAGCGCCATAAGGCCCGCCTTAAATGCACTCGCCGGATCGCCAACCCGCACCCCAAACTCCACGCCTTGCTCGGTCGGCGATGACGCAATCGAAAAACTACGCCGGTTACCACGGCTATCGCTATGACGAAGCGGCAATGTCACCTCTAGGTACTGCCCGGGTACAAACCTAAATGGATAATTACTACGAAATACAAAATCCATTATGCCAGGGGCTAACTGCCGTTTTTGCACAAGACGCAGGGTAAGCCGCGCCCGGAGGGTAGTGGTGTAGGCAAATACGTTCGCAAGCACCAACGCGAGTGCCGGGGTTATGTAGTACATGCCCATATGCAAATGCGGCCCAATACCCACCAGCAAGCCAGTTAACACACCGAATATAATGCGCAACTTGTTCGTAGGCGGCATGGTCAAGGGCTCGGTAAGCATAATCGTGCCCAAAAAGAGTAAGGGCCACGACACGAAAGCGTCACTGATTGCGTTTGCCGCGCCGCGGCCATCTCCCATTGCCAGCAAGACGGTCGCCACCAACGCTGGGATAAAAAAGCTAATGAATAGCGTAAAGCGGCGCAACTTTCTTAGGACAAGCAAGCCCAGGATAACAATAAACGGTAGCATCGCCACGCCAGATATCCACCACGTCGCATAGGCAACACCCAACCACCCCATGACCACAGCGGCCAAGGCAGCCGGATTAAAAATATGTCGGGCGCGGTACGCAACGAGATACTTCGACGCCATAGCAAACACGCCGGTCACTGCCAGAGCGGCGGCATCGGCGAAGTTTTCGGGTGGCGAAAAAATACAAAATAAAATGAGCGACGTAATAAGCGCCGACTCGACGTTCGTAGTGGCACCGTACAGTCGTGCAAAGCCATAGTTAGCCGCATAACACGCTGCAACAAGAATAGCCACACTTATAAGTAGTGCCGTACCAGAGACATGGATCGTACCGATAAACCCGAATATGATTGCAATGCCAGCCAACGCCGCTAGCCCGTATAAAACCAAACGGTACATAGTAATACGGTTCAAATAATAATCAAGTAGCTTCATGCACGTCCTTACGACTAGTATGATCCTTAAAAAACGCACCCGCAAATGCAGCCGAACACTCCAGGCTACCATTGGCATACAAAATAGCATAGTCAAATGTAAACCGCTTCCGCAGTACGTGGGCAGGCGCAAAAAATAAGCACGTGGTCATGCCGTCTGCCACCATAGCGGTATCAGCCATTGCCCATACGGCGGCAATGTGCCGCGGCGACACTAAACGTTTCGGATCGATAATATGGTGGTAAGTGCCCCAGTTACGGCGATTCCCAGCAGACCCGCACAAGCTTTGGCTAGCTAGCTCAATAGCACCAATCACACGCTCCGGGTTATCAGGATCCTCGAGGCCGATACGCAACCTACCGCCGTCATTACTATGGCGGCGCATATCACCGCCGGCATCCACGCAGTAGGCGTCAACACCATGCTGGTCTAGCAGTTCACAAATAAGGTCCACTACATACCCCTTACCAGCGGCACCAAAGTCCAGTAGTGCTGGACGCGACAGCGTTAGTGCAGGGAACTGATACGACAACACATCCGACCAGGCCGGGGGCACACTGAGTTGTTTTGGTGTTAGCCGGTACGTTGCATCGTAACCAGCATCCGCTAACGTTTGACCAATAAGTGGCGTCACCGCACCCTTCGTGGCCCTATACATGCTGCGGTAAAAGGCAAGGAGCGGCGGAGCATCGGTTGGCAAGGTAAAGCTGCCGGCACGCTTACTCATGGCTGTCACCAGCGAATCGCTGCGAAAACGCGAATACGTCTTATCGAACTCTGCAATACGAGCCGTAATATGATTCGCAAGTACCGGTACCTGCGCCGGCGGTACGGCCAGGTCAACCAACCACTGCGTGCCGATTGCCTCGAACGCTAGGCGTGGCACATGCGCAGGGGCATTAGACTTGTGCGGCTTGCTGCTCAATTTGTGCGAGCGCATCGTTAAACCCACGCGATGTTAATGACGAACCCGACACACCGGACAGTTGCACGTCGCCGATGTTCTTGCCGACTACGAAGCTCTTATAATGAGACGCAAACCGGTCCTGGTACTCGACCGACTCGCGGTTGTTCGCGTGCAGCGATATCGACACATCACTAATGGTGCCGCCATTAAGTGTAATAGTAACAGCAATACCCTCGGTACCGCCCGGTGTGTTATACGAACTGTTCGCCGAGAACGTGCCGTTCTTAAAAGTGCCCGACGACGTACCCTGTACGGCCGTGTTGTTACTAGGCTGACCCGATTCTGTATCGTCCTCGGTATTTGCTTGATCACTAACCGCCGACTCCTTAGTAGACGCGCTGCCCGCGGCCGACGCCTTACTATCTTTCTTTTGCAGGGCAATCACGCCCCCGATTAGCACCACCAAAATAGCAATGGCAATAATACCTGCAATAAGCGGGCTTCTATGCGGTGTCTCGTATGTTTCCTGCTGCATGTATCCTCCTGCTTACCTTATATTCTACCGCTACTGTAGCGATAATAGCTTAGAATCGCCTGAGCTGCAGCTTATAGGTATGGTATTATATTTTCCTTGATGGAGTTGTTACTCGTTCCTACCGAATTCGAACACGACCCGAAACCCGCGGATATGCCAGGCCAAGTCTGGGAAGCGTTGCACATGCAGGCCGCCGAGGTGCGCCGCTACGAAATGCCTCTTCTGCAGGACTTAAAACAAACGTATGCCCAACGCTTTCCGCGAGTGTGCGGCCCTGCGTCTATAGCACTGGCGCACCTTTTGAGCCATAGTTTCAATATGCCGATCACCAACGAGTGGAATATAGACGCCGCCCCTCCGCACTTACGACTGCTACCATCATGGTTCAACCCATCTGAGGACCCTAGCTGGGGCGAGCCAACCGAACACACGCTCCTAGAAGACGACACGGGTACTGGTTATTCCTTAACTATCGACCCTACGATACGGTTGCAGCATGGCGCGGCACTAGCACCTGGCGTTATTCGGATCGAATGGCATAGGTCCCCCGAAGTGGAGTCCGATATGACCTATATGGCAAATATGCACAAGCCGCGATCTTCCCGCACCTGGAAGCCTCTAAAGTTCTTTCCGGACGAATCGAGCCCCGAAGATGGCTACCGGGATATCAACAAGCTTATGCATAGCCCAGCCGTTTTTGACGATATAGCCATGACACAAGGTAACATTTATGAAGTCGGCGAATATTGGGGGCCACCGCTTCGTGGAGTGATCGATCGGGTCTTGCAAACTTGCAGTTAGCCGGTCGTTTTGGAGTTCGTCAAACAGTCGCCTACGCAAGTGGCAGTGATATGGTAAATACGGTGCTTCGGCCGGGCTTGCTGGCAGCGGCGATGGTACCACCGTGGGCATCGATAATACTTTTGGCAATGGCTAACCCCAGGCCATAACCAGTAACATGCTGTTTGCTTCGGGCGCCGTCGGCACGGTAGAACCGATCAAAAATATGCGGCAGCTCGGTGGCTTTTATACCACTACCGTGGTCGGTTATACGCAGCAAAACGCGATGCTTTTCGGTCACGCACGCTATGGCCACCTCGGTTTTTTCTGGGCTGTACTTAACGGCGTTATCCAATATCGTTACCAGCGCTTCAACTAAGCTATCTTGATCGCCAATAACAGTAGCTGTCATTACACTGGGCTGCTTAATGAGCATGTGCTTGGCCTCGGCCTGCGGCAGCACGCAGTCTATGGCACGCTGTACTATCGTGTTTATCTGTACCGGCGACCGCTCCAAATCGTTATTGTCCAAACGAGCAAGTCTGAGCAATCCCTCGGACAGCGACGTGAGCCGGGCTAGTTCCTCTAGGTTACTGCGCAGCTGATGCTTCGCCTGCGCAAGTGTTAGCCCAGGATTCATAAGTGCGACTTCTATCTCGCTTTGCATAATTGTAAGTGGGGTGCGCAGCTCGTGGCTGGCATCGGCCGTAAACCGGCTTTGTGCTTCGTGCGCTTCCTCTATGGGCTGCAGGGTACGCCGCGCCAAGTAATAGCTAAGTGCGCCGCCGCCAACAAGAATAACGACATTTGTAATAACTAAACGGCTGATGACGCGCTCTTTGGCTTCTTTATACAGTGCGTCGCGCTCTTGCTGAATGTGCTGACGGATACTATCCGGCAGGGCATCTTCGAACGGGCCGCCGCCATGCAAACCGGGGCCACGCAAGCCGCGGTTGAATTCTTGCACCGATAACTGGTAGACATTGAGGCTAAAAAACAAGCTAATTAGCATCATGACCGCCAGGTACAAGCCGGCGAGTTTTAATGATGTACGATGGAACTTCACGGAGTGATCCCAAAATAATAGCCAAAGCCACGCCTGGTATGTATAAGCGACGGGCCAGTGAATGGCTTATCTAATTTATTGCGCAAATACCCTACGTATACTTCCACCGTATTAGGCAAAATATCTGCGTCGTAGTTCCATACATGCTGCATCAGCGTGTCTTTGGTAACAACTTGGTCAGCGTGGCGCATAAAATACTCTAGCAGGGCAAACTCCTTGGCGGTTAGGTTAATTGGAGTACCGCTACGCTGCACCGCAAGCCCCTGTGGGTCGAGCGATACATCCTGGTACGTCAGTGCCAAATTGACCGCTTGCTGTGGCCGGCGCAGTAGTGCGCGAACACGAGCAATGAGTTCTACGAACGCAAACGGTTTTACCAGGTAATCATCAGCACCGGCGTTCAGCCCTTCGGCGCGGTCCAGTACTTTATCTTTCGCAGTCAACAGAAGGACAGGCGTATGAATGCCTCGGCGGCGCAGCGCCTGCACAATGCCAACACCATCTACGCTACCGGGTAGCATACGATCTAGAATAAGTAAGTCGTACGGTTCGGTAGTGGCCATATTTAAACCCTCATCGCCCTCGTATACGGCGTCGACCGCATAGGAATGCTGCTCCAGCCCTTGCTTAAGGGCATTGGCAATCTTGTGCTCGTCTTCGACGATGAGTATTCGCATACCTCTATTGTAGCCGCCAAGCTGAGGATTACCTGAGAAAGGAACGTCATCCCCGCACCGGATCAAGTCCGGCATAAACTCCGGCGGGGACCCCACCCCCGTCATCCCGGGCTTGACCCGGGATCCACCCCCGTCATTCCGGCCCCCGAGCCGGAATCCAATCAATAAGTCCTTCCCGTTTCTTTCATCACCTCTACGA
Organism: Saccharimonadales bacterium (SeqCode); assembly: GCA_035480575.1. Taxonomy (GTDB): domain Bacteria; phylum Patescibacteriota; class Saccharimonadia; order Saccharimonadales; family UBA4665; genus PMNU01. Next base: position 11,548 of record DATIHR010000031.1, read on the forward strand.
TTAGCTTCGTCAGCAGTCTAAATGTTACTTTTTTGTACCGACAAAAAA
>DATIHR010000032.1:0-39766 GCA_035480575.1 Saccharimonadales bacterium (SeqCode)
CAGTGCCAGCAATACTGGTAATCTTTTATATCTCAACTCGAGTGGCGTGAGCTCATCTGCCACAGGGCTCAGGATCGTGATTGCCGGTAGCGGCTTAGCAGAGCTCATCGACGGAGCTGTTGCGTGGAAAAGCACTGCCTACACAAGCACCGGAACACAAAATAATGTGACATTTAGTAAGAGTACATCGACGGTACGCCTTAATCCGGCCTCGGCACTAACAATTACCGGCATTGTGGCTGGCAGCGATGGCCAACTTTTAACGCTCTGGAACGCCAGCTCCAATACGGTCACGCTTGCCGATGCCAACTCGGGCAGTAGTGCGGCCAATCGGTTGAGCACGGGCAGCGGTATTAATGTATTGCTGGCGGCTGGCGCGACGGCGATTTTGTAATACGACGGCACGTCGGCTGTCTGGCGAATGATGACCAGGCCGGCCACAGCCCCGTCTGTACTGCTAGCGACTACGTCGGCAGCGCAAACGACAGGTATCAGCAACGGCGATCCTGTTAAGTTCGACACGGTAACGTATTCATCGGGTGCGGATATTAGCCTGACAGGCGGAACATATACCTTTAATCTGAAGGCTAATCATCCATATATCCTTAACGGGCAGGTAAATACGGCAAACTTCAGTACGCTCAATGTCAACGCGTACGTAACCGCGGCGTGGTATGACACCACAAGCACGGCGACGCAGATTGGCCAGACGTGTACCACGTTGAGTGTGACCGATACACTTCTGGGCAGCGGCGGTTCGCCGGTATGTATGACGGTCTTTGCACCCACGGTAGACTCCACGGTGCAGTTGCGCATTACCGGCGTGTCAGGGCTGAATCAGCTTGGTAGCAGTAATGCAATGCCAACGGCAATTTTACAGGAATTAAGTGGCGCTCAATAAGCAAAGGGGGTGGGTAATGGCGCGGCGAAATAGCATAAGCGAAGAATACACTGGTTCACAAGAGGAGGCGGCAAGACGACACCGCACGCGTCTAAGGGGCGGTTCGTTGGTATTGGCGGGGCTGTGCTTAGTGCTCGCCGTAGGGTGTAGCTGGTTCGGCTGGCAATTGCGGGCGCAAGCCAATCAGGCAACGGCAAATCGTCCCGAAACGATAGTGGGGCAAGTAGCTAAACTTATAGACCTGCCAAAGGGCGAGACACCAACAATCGCCACCGTACAAGATAAAGCGAAGTTGAAAGACCAAGCCTTTTTTGCAAACGCCCAAAACGGTGACAAGCTGCTAATTTACGCCCAGGCCAAAAAAGCGATTATCTACCGCGCGACCGATCACAGAGTAATCAACGTAGGTCCCATCGCCATTAGTGCCCCTAACAAATAGTTGTACACCATATACAAAGGACGGACCTTTGTATATGGTGTTAGTCGTTGGGGCGGATGACTACTTTAGTTACACCGTGTTCGCGTTTGTCGCAGCGTTCGTAGTATTCGGGCGCTTCATCGATGCCAATGTGGTGGCTTACAATGGTGCCCGGGTTGGTCTGTTCAGCGATTATGGTTTCGCGTAGGAACGCATTGTATTTTTTAACAGGGCATTGGCCCATACCAATGGTAATACTCTTGTTCCATATCATACCTAGAGGAATGGGGTAGGTGCCTTTCTTGGCGAGCGCATTGTTTCCGCCGGGGTCTTCTGGGGAGTACACCCCAATGAGCCCTACGGCACCGGTTGGTTCGACAACCTCGGCGAGCGCCTCTATGACTTTTTCGTGATCTTCGTGCGTTGGGTCTGCAAAATCCAGTGCCTGACAGCCGACCGCATCAATGCCCGAAAGAACGCCCAGCATTCTATCTTCGCCAGGGTATATGGCTTGGCTGCGGTACTGCTTGGCAAAGTTGGCTATAAACTTGGCTGGGTTGTTTTGGGTGAAATTAATGGGAATGGCACCAAGTTCTTTGGCTTTTTGTAGTCGATCTTCGTGACAATCAATGACGTATACGTGCGCCGCGCCTATGAGCCTGGCGCTCATAACCGATAACAGACCCACTGGCCCGGCGCCGAATATGGCCACTGAATAGCCAGTGTTAACCTTAGCAAGTTCGCAGGCGTGCAAGGCGCTCGGGAATATATCGGCCAGCATTAGAAAATCGTCTTCATGCGAATCGCCTGGTGTGCCTGGTAGCTTAAGGGCGTTAAAATCCCCGTACGGCACAAGCACCTTTTGGGCTTGGCCGCCGCGGTATGGGCCCATGCCCGAAGAACCAAACGCCGCTCCGGTAGCATTGGGATTTAAGAACAGGCAAGCGTTCGTCCAGCCTCGTACGCAGTTAAAGCACTCGCCGCAGGCAATGTTAAACGGTAGCACCACTCGGTCGCCCACCTTAAGTTGCTGTACGGCGTCCCCGACGGTTTCGACTACGCCCATGATTTCATGGCCAACAACTGTGCCGGGTTCTACATTAGCGCGACCCTCATATATGTGCAGGTCACTACCGCATATAGCGGCAGAGGTAACACGTACGATGATATCTGTGGGTGCGGTAATCTCTGGGTCTTCGACCTCTTCTACGGTCATTTTGCGTGGGCCTTTATACACAACAGCCTTCATGTGTGCCTCCTAGATGTTTGTAAGTAGATTCACCCCTATAATGCACCGGAGGTAAAAATGAATCTGTTAGGAATATTACCTAGATGATATATAGTTCGCTGCCTTAGGGATTACCAGCGTACGATAGGCACGTAATCTTCGCGTAATGCGGTTATCAGCATCTGAGCCATGGTGCTGTCTATGGTGGTGGCGGCCATACCGAGCTCCATAGCCTGGGCGGCATCGGTTGCTGCTGCTTCGGCGCGCAGGCCCTCGGCTTTGGCTATGTCGCCTGGGTCGTCGCGTAGTGTGGCAAACCGCATCCCCAATGCGCCGAGACTGCGTTGGGCTGCTCCATGTGTGGGAAGGTCCTCAAATACTTCAATGACTACATCTTCCGGTAGAGCCTCGAAGTTTAAGGTGCGTGCGGCCGCTAACGCTTCGTCGTCTTCGTCGTACTCAAGCAGGCTAAACATTTTGGCGAGCACATCGTCTTCCTCAAGGCCATGATAATCGGCTGTTGCCATAAACATGTCGTAAATCTTTGGTCGGTGTATGCCCATTACTAATGATGCTATATGCATTTTTTCGGAACTGCCATGTAGCAGTTCGTCGCGGACCGCGGGGTTATACTTGCACCAAATGGGAGGGCCTCCGGCCTTATGGTTGGCTTGCGCCATATGGCCTTTCTCTATGTTTGGTGTTGCCAGCTTTGCTTGCCGCAGCAGGTTTGCATTGGAACCCCATGGGTCTTTGCCGCCGTGCAGGGCAATATTGACCACTTCCACAAGCAGTGCGGCGCTCTCGGCCCTGGTGGCAGGCTGGGGGTTATCTAGTGTTTCGCGGCTCATTGCCTCAATTGTACCAGGGGTCGGGCATAAAGTTGCCGTCTCTAGACAGGCGTGGTGTAAACGGCTGGCCGGTCGCGAGTGTTGCTCCAACGCTTACGAAGAATTTTTGCCAGGTTGCCAGTATGGGCTGTTCGTTGGCACTAAGTTCAAGGTTAAACGCAGCGCGGTTTACCAGCAGGTCGCCGTCTACTGGCTTGTCGGTGCTACGCGGTACTAGTACGTCTTTGCCGCGGAGATTGTTGGCTGGCAAGCGTACGGAAATAAAATCAAAGTCTACCATTTTTCCGGTAGCTAGCAGGCCAAGCCCTCGTATCTGAACGCCGTGTTCTATGGTTTGCATCGTCTCCATTTGTCTGTCGTACCGCTCCGTGGTGCGCTTTGCTGTGCGGAGGCTTGCAAGATGCCAGATTGGTGGACCATACGTTATAACATCATGGGTGTGGACCCTGCCTGCGAAGGGGCTCGGCCTTTGCCATACTGACTCTGCCGTTGCAACAGTGCGGGTGTTTGGCTCGATACCGCTGGAGAGTAAAAATGTTGCCAGGTCCGCTGCATCGGCTGCAATAGCCTCCGCTACTTTGGGTACCAGACGTTGCCTTGCGGCATCTACAGGCTCGCTTCCGCTGGGCCGTGGAGTAGCGGCGTTTTGTTGCATTTCAAGAATTCTGCCCGCCACCGCTTCTGTAAAGTTCATACCTAGTCCCTTCAAATATGTCTCCATAGTAAGACCTTGTTGATAATAAACAAAATGATAGCCTGGCCAATAGGCGGCGGTTACAGTAACTGTATAATGAGGCTAATGCTTAAAGGAGGGGCCTAAGATGGCGATCAATGCCAACAAAGAGATAGAAAGGTTACGGGCAACTGAGGACAAAATATCAGATAGTATTACCGCTTTCGCCGGTACCGTGCAGTTCGTCTATATCCATTCACTGTGGTTCGGTTTTTGGATAGTAATCAATTTGGGAATCTTTGGTTCGGCATTTGTATTTGACGCATTCCCATTTGGGCTGCTGACGCTTATTGTTTCGCTTGAAGCTATCTTTTTATCTACATTTGTGATGATTTCCCAAAACCGGCAAGCGGCAGCCGCCGAGATCCGTTCTGAACTTGACTACAAAACAAACCTGCAAGCCGAAAAAGAGATAGACATTATTATGCGCGCGCTGCAACGAATGGCAGAAAAACAAGGGGTCGACTTTAAAGATCTGGAAGCCGACTTAAACACGCTGCGTAAAGAAATTAAAACATCACACAGTGCTCAGCAGCATACTGGGCGGCAGAAACGACGGCAAGTAAGTCCCTAGCGATTGCTAAGATACATACATGCAAGACAAACGCTTTGCAGTGGCACTTGTCGTACTCGGCGCGGGTTTAGCGGCTCTGTCTATTGGTATACTTTGGCACGATCACGGCTCAAGTCCTCAACCGCCGCCGCAGACCCACTCATCGCGGGATGCGCCGTCTTCAATCAAACCTACTGCACAGGCAATTGCCGACTACACTGTTCCGGCGGCCAGCCCTAAATACATTACAATCCCGCGGATCGGCGTTACTAATACGAGGATTATTACACTTGGTTTGACCAAGAGTAGCCAAATTGCCGCCCCGAACAATATTCATGACACCGGCTGGTACAACGGCAGCGCGAAGCCAGGGCAGGAGGGCGCAATGTTCATATACGGTCACGTCTCAAGTTGGACTGCCAACGGCGCCTTCCACGATCTTAAAAAACTCAAACCCGGCGACCGGGTGGCTATTACCCGCGGCGATAATACGGTTTATAGCTACCGCGTTGTATCCACCGAGGTCTATCCGTATACCCAAGTAGACATGAATAAAGTGCTCTCACCGATTGATCCAAAAACTCCAGGCTTAAACCTTATGACTTGTACTGGCAAAATCATCAAGGGTACGAGTGAATTTAGTGAGCGTCTAGTCGTTTTTGCGACGCTGCAAACGTAAACCCGCACCGAGCAAAAGCACCGCGACGACTGCAAGTGCCATGGCTGGTTTAGAAGTTTGTCGTGGTGCACCGTACCCAGTGCTTGGCGCCTGGGCGGCTATGCTTTGGGGGTCAAGCGCTGGATCGTAGGCTGTCCAAATAAAGCCTGGACTGGAAGTGGCTACAATGCGCGACCCATTCGCCGACATAAACACGGCGTACCAAGATTGGACGCCAGGGGGATCAATCCACGTTACACCGTAGTCGTTCGACGTCCAAATATCACCATCCCTTTCGAGCGCCACCATGTATTTGCCGTTACTCGACATCGCGATACCATACCAATTTGCATAACCTGCCGAACTCCGGTCCACCCAGGTAACCCCATAATCACTAGACGTCCAAATATCACCCCCATTGGCGGTCGCTGCTAGATGCGACCCGTCGCTTGAGGAGGCCAAGAAGTTCCAATCATGAGCCCCGGCCGAACTCCGGTCCACCCACGTAACCCCATAGTCACTCGAAGTCCATATATCCCCGCCGAAATCTACTACCGCCAAGTGCGACCCGTCATTTGAACTTGCGGCAGTCCCCCAGTTACGAGTACCGGCACTCGCTCGGTCCACCCAGGTAACCCCATAATCACTAGACGTCCAAATATCACCACCGTAGTCCACTGTAACCAGACGAGAGCCGCTTGCCGATGACGCAATACCTTGCCAATTACGTGTACCCGCCGAACTCCGGTCAGTCCAAGTCGCTCCATAGTCACTCGAAGTCCATATATCCCCGCCGTAAGCAGTCGCCGCCAAGTGCGCCCCGTCTGCCGAAGAGGCAACGCCCACCCAGTTGTGCGAGCCCGCCGAACTCCGGTCCACCCAGGTCGCACCGTAGTCGTTCGACGTCAAAATATCACCACTCCAAACAGCGCTGACCAGGTATTTCCCATCACTCGATCCGGCAATCCCTTGCCAGTCGGTAGACGGCGCTGACGTTTGCTTTGTCCAGGTGTAATTATCTGTGCTGGTCGCCGGGCAGCTGCCAGTGAGGTTTCCAATGAGCGATCCGCCGCTGCCGCCCGATCCGGCGGACTTAGTAATCGTGTAGCCACAGCCAACCGGCCGGCTCAAGAATATTGCGTTCGCATTATCTAGGTCAATTGTAGCGTCGCCCGTAAGCGTAACCTTTCCGGTAAAAGTCAGCGTGCTGGTGCCGCTGCCGGTAAAGTCGTGCAAGTTAATGGCGCCGTTGTTGCCACCGCCATCACCAATTAACGTAATGTCATTGTCGAATGTGTAGCTGTTCGAGGTATTATAGCTTTCCTGCAGTACGGCATCGTCGTTTATCGTAATGTCGGCGGTGCCTAAAGCGTCTGGTTGGGCAACGTTAAAAATCAACCGGGTGTCACTGATATCTATATGGCCGCTGAAGTTAGGGCTATCGGCATCAAAGAAGGTGAATGGGTGGGTGGTTGTGCTGATTGTTATCGTTCCATCCCCCACAAAAGGCGATTCCATGTCTATACCTTGCGATCCGTTCAGCGTCAGGTGATAGCTACCAATGTTTAAGTCCTTTGAACTAGTGCCAATGCTCGGGGAACACCCCGTTGCGGTAAAACTTTGGTCGGCCGATAAGGTAATGCCAATATCTAACGAGTTAAAGTTGCATGTAGAATCAGAAAACCCGTTGGACAAGGTTATGTCGTTGCCCATGACCGTATAATTATGCGATCCACCGCCAGTGAACGTAATAGAGCCCACCGACAAGTTTGAAATATTGTTGTTCAAGATCTTGTTGCTTGCAAGACTAGTGGTGTCAAAAATTAGATTATCCCCGTTTTGGGGTCTGGTGCCGTTACAGCTGCTCCAGTTGCCGGCTGTGTTCCAAGAAGTGTTAACTGCGCCGGTCCAGGTACAGTTTGCGCCAGCTGCGTATACCGGGTGGGACGCACTTAGTGCAACAAAAGCCAATGCCAGAGATACTGCTGTCCCTACAACGTTTTTGATTTTCATAGCACTTCCACCACCACTGCTAATAAAACGGTTCTGTATATCAATATACAGTATGCACAGGTTTTGGATAAGGGAATCGGAGACGCTTTGCTTGTCTATTAGGTAGCAGTCCGCCGGGAAAGAAGCTTTGGAAAAGGCGAGACTTGTATATGGCCGAAGCCGTGGGAGGTAAGCAATTTGGTATGTCGTTCGACAGCCATGGGGGGAACCCACAAGTTCGAATAAAACTCCAGAGGGACTGCTCCGGCTACCCTTTTTTCATTTTGCCAATGCCCGTTCTTGATTACGAGGCCTGCATCTTCCATAGGTTTCGTATTTTTAATGCCCCAGACCGCAGGTAACTCAAGACCTGCGTATGGGTCAAAAGCCTTCGTAAAAGGTTGAGTCTCGGTAACGCTGTCATCTGGCCAGAAAAATACATATTCGCCTCCGCTGGCTCGGCCGCGTTTATTTTCGCCTGACATTTTACTAAGATTCGCCCTTGCTCTAGCGTCGTCGCATGCAAGGGCCTTCATTTGGATTATTGCCGGAGTAATGTCGGTAACAGTGCTATGTGTCAGTGCCATGCTCGAATATTCAGCGAGATCACCATCTCCTGCGAAGCAGAGATCACTTGCCATATGTACTCCAGTCATCGAATCGCCATGTGATATGTCTAGCCCTCTAATGTCGTGGCGCAAGCCGAGCTCGGCAAGATAGGCTCGTCGTCCATCTTTGATTATTTTGTTCGAAAACATATTGTATGCCTCACCTTTACCGTCCAGGTCGAACATTTGTGCCAGCTCAATGCCGTTCCCTAAAGAAGGGGTGCCATAATACGCTTTATACAGAATAGTTATAGCCTCGCCTACTGCTCGCCATACTCGCTCGCGTTCATTAGGTATGTACGTATCGGGGCTAATATCCTTTGCCTGATGTTCTGCAAAACGTTCGACGATTTGCTCTTCTATATGTTCGATGCTCGGGGTAGTAGAGAAGTCGCACTCGGCTAGTGCTACGCTATCATATGTTTCGCCGGTTCGTGGTCCTTCTTTCCAGGTAACGAGGGCCTGGTCGTTCGTTACGTGAGACTGTAGATATGGTTCTAGGTTACGGTGTAGTATGTCATTTGAACCGCCGCCGGGAGTGTGTAACATAGATAATTAATAATATAATGCTAGTGTAGTTGCAAGTATGAGGACCATCGTGCACGCTATCGCAATTGAACCTATACATGCAGATAGGCTAACGATCGCCAAGGAGGGCAAGCGCTAACGCTACGCAATGCTTGCAAAAAATATCGTGATTTTTGGGGTTGCCAGTACAATGCCACGCCAGACCTTTTGGGGATACATATAACTGTGTACGGCGGCGTGAGCCAGCTCCTTCAATAACCGTTCCATCCAGTCCCCCGACCCAGGCTTCTGCTGCAGCTGGCTCTTTATGTATAAGCTCCACTGCTCCCCGGTCACATATAGCCTTGCCATATGCAAAGTTAGAGGGCAGGGACAGGCGCTTTATTTCCTCTAGACTTAACAGGTCGCTTAAGTTTTGCATATAAGCAACTTAAAATTCGTCATACTGCAATTGTATCAGCAGAAAACTAAGCGTCGAAGTCTTATGCGTGGAGGCCCGGCGTGCATCTTATCACAACTGAAATTGAGTGCGGTACAGGTCTTAATATAGCTGACTGTGTGTACTAATGAAGCCAAAGATAATAATCGTATCACCCTGGGTAGTGTATAGTGCATGAACATCTCCAGTGATGTCGATGCTTCTGTAGTCCAGATATTTGCAATATAACACTAGATAGCTTCTACTATGGCTGCAATGTAGTTTTTATCAGCCACGTTATGATCACTGCCAGCAGCTGTGATGAGCCTACTGTTTTTAATGGATGTATGTGCTACCTGAGATCTGTTTACAATAAGTGGGTACTTTGTAGCTTCTACCTCACCGACTATGATAAGGGTTTTGCATGTGATAGTCTTTGCCAGCTTGTTGAAATCAAGAGCCCTGAAGGCATCGGCCCTCCTGTGGCCAATGGTGCGTAACCATGATTTTTTTATCTTGGGCATATCATCAGAAAAGTAGGGTGAGAATGAAAATAGCCATAATTCAGCAGGATTTCTCTTGGTAGCAGACATAAAAGCGGTCATTGAGCCATATGAAAAGCCAGCCAAGATGGTCTCTTGGGGGTTATAATTGGCATAGATTTTGTCCAGCTCTTCCACCCAGTTGCTGATCACTGTTCTGCGCCAGTGTATTGGCACAAACTTAACGGTGTAGCCTTTGCTCTCGATAGCTTTGATAGTACTTTTATAATCCCTTGTTTTTAGGTTTTCTTTGAAGCCAGGAACAAATAATACAATCTTCATGGATGTAACTATAGCAAACAAAAGGACCCCTTATACTGAGAGGTTTATGATGTTTGGAGGGCCAGGAGGGACTAGCGTATCTTGGCTGATGCGTCGAGCTCATATTGTTTTAGGCGGGACGCTTCGCTCGTGACTACAAAAACATCCACTGGATGTTTTCGCCCATCGACATTCCATGTCGATGGTTCAAGTCCCTCTGACCTTGCCATATAAAAAGCCCTACCTGCGGTAGGACCTTTTATATGGAGGGCCAGGAGGGACAGCATTTTAAGGCCCCTGCGGGTCCATCGCTCGCTCACGGCTAAAGCCTACCGCTCGGCCAAGCAAGGAAAACTCACACTGCCACTGGCAGTGTTCGACCCTGCGGGTTCAAGTTCATTCTAATCAACCAAAATAAAATACCCTAGACGAGCTAGGGTATTTTATTTTGGAGGGCCAGGAGGGACTTGAACCCTCGACATTCTGCTTAAGAGGCAGACGCTCTAACCAGCTGAGCTACTGGCCCGTAATTGTATTGAAGGTATAAGGTGCGGCGCGTATATCCAGCTTTGTGTCGGCTGGTTAGAGCGCTTCGCTCATAATTATTTTTGCAGCAAGCAGCGCCAGCTGAGCTACTGGCCCGTGATAGTACGTAATGTGTAAACGGACTACGTTATTCTAGCAAATTACCCCTGTTTTTGCAATATGAGGGCTTTGCCATGGTACGACTCATTACTATACTAATGCTTATATATTAAGCAAAACGAAAGGTTCTTATGCTAAAGCTGCTTGCAACGTTCGCACAAACATATACGTACAATACTGATGTTTCCAATACTGCAGAGGGCGGGATAGGGGTGGTCGCCGGGCTAATTGGTATTGGCGTTACGATTTTTCTGCTGGCGGCAATGTGGAAGGTGTACACGAAAGCTAAACAGCCAGGTTGGGCATCGCTAGTGCCTATTTATAATGCACTTATCGAGCTTAAAATTGTCGGCCGACCCTGGTGGTGGTTGCTGTTGATGCTTATTCCGGTTGTCAATATTGTTATTGCTGTTATTGTGCTGAACGATTTATCTAAGTCATTCGGCAAGGACGTAGCCTTTACGGTACTCCTGTTCTTCTTGCCTTTTATCGGCCTGCCAATTTTGGCGTGGGGGAATGCTGAATACAAAGGTCCGTCCGCAGCCAACTAGTGTATTCCCTGGCTTGTCTGGTAGGCTCGAATAGCACTGCGTAGTGCTGTGTCTTTTGTGCGTTGTAAACCATTTTCGTGTATGCCTTCTGGGGTTGTATCGGGGCGGGGTGAGGTCAGTCGGGGCCAATACATGTCTTGCAGCGCACTAGCAATTGTTTCTGGTTGGTCAAGCAGCTCTTGGGCAGTTTGTGCGTATCGCCGCCGGTGCGCAGGGCTTGTCGCAACAAGCCGCCGGCGTTCTAATAAATCGCTAATAGGTTCAACATATTCTGGTCGTAATTGGGCAAGAAGATGTACGAGCGGATCAAAGCGGTCAACGGGGATCGGTTGAATACACTGGTCGAGTGAACTTCTTTGTATTTCCTTTAGGAGCTTGGCCCAAATGTCTTGTGGGGATAGCTTTGTATCTGGGTAGAGCGATACTGATGCGTCCAAAAGCGTTTGGCCATCCACCTCTGTTACGCCGTTGCTCTTTAGCCTTTTGGCCGCTTCGGCGAGTGGGCGCAGGCGAGGGGCCAGCTGCAGCTTGGGCGGTGGCTCCGGCAATGCAAAGCGCCTATATGCTGGGTCGTAGCGGTCGGTAAGGGTTATGACACCGTGGGTGCTGAGTACGCTTATAGCCTTCTTGCCTGCAGATTTGTCTACCCGCATGCTGTTGTAGAGTTCGTCCGCGGTATTAGTATAGTCTGGTTGCTGCAGCAGGTTTTCGTACATAAGGATGCGGCTCGGTGTACCCGGTATTCGGCGTGGCTGGACCTGCTGTTTTAGGAGCGTTGCCACTGGCGTTCCTTGTGCTGCTGGTGGCAAAAACGCTCCGGCGGTCGCTAGCCCTAAGGATTTTCCGCGTTTTGTCAGGCGAATTGCCTGGACGGATTCTCTGGACATACCTTTTTTTGTGCCCTTTTCAACGATGGTATCAGGCAGCAGCGTTGCGGCGCAGTACTTCTCTATTGTCGTGTCGTCTCCTTCCCATGTGGGAACGCCTCCTTGCAACGCTATAATTCTATCTTTTAGTTCGTACTTGGTGGTGAACTCATCTGGCGTAAGGCTTAAGGCAAGCAATGTGACCATTTTGCCCACGCTGTGGCTTAGGCGGTCAATCGCGAAGTATTCGTTCGAAAGTGTGTTATTGGGGCGTGCGGCAATGCGTTCTGCTGTTTGTGTGCTCATGTGTCTCCTGGCAATCCTACATGCTACCACATATAACCTGTTATAATCCCGTTTATATGAAGCTATTAAACGGCAAAGAGCTGGCCGAATTTATTAAGGAGCGCCAGGCAAAGGAAGTGCGGGCGTTGCGCCAAGCATTGCAGGTGCAGCCCAAACTGGCCATTGTCGTGACAATAGACCACCCAACCATTAACGTGTATATGCGTATGAAGCAAGCGTATGGCGCGGATATTTTGATAGATGTCGATGTACATCGGGTATCCCAAGACGACGCCCCAGCGCTGATTAAAAAGCTGAACACAGACGATAGCGTGCACGGAATTATTGTGCAATTGCCCCTAGAACGCCCCGAGGAAACCGATACCATTGTTAACTTGGTAGCGCCCGAAAAAGATGTAGACGCCCTTGGCAAAAAAGCAGCCTTTGACCCAGCAACGCCGATGGCTATTTTGTGGCTGCTGGCCGGTTACAATGTAGATTTTGCAGGCAAACGCGTGCTGCTGGTGGGCCGCGGCAAGTTGGTGGGCGCGCCACTAGAGCGCATGCTGCAAGCATCTGGTGTAGATGTACATGTTGCCGACCGCGAAACCAAAGACCTCGCCGCAGAAACAGTGCAAGCAGATATTATCGTTACTGCTACAGGCAGCCCGGCTATTTTGTTCCCCGATATGATCAAGCAGGGCGCTGTGGTTGTAGATGCAGGTGTTGCCGGCGAAGAAGGTAAAACCGTGGGCGACCTCGCGCCCGAGGTGTACGAACGCGATGATCTAACCCTCACGCCCAAAAGAGGCGGTGTTGGCCCGCTAACGGTGTGTTCCTTGTTCGAAAACGTTATTCGCGCTGCTCGCCAAAGTGCTAGCAGTAAATAGTTGCTTAACACGTAAAGTCTTAGGTATAGTACGGGTATGACAGACCTGTTGGCTCCGCCGGCCGGGCGGTACGAGAGTAGTTGCATAGTCGACAATCTTGTAGTGCAGCAACGGGCCGCGGTCGCCGAACTTGTAGAGAGCGGCGTTATACCGCACCTTGGCATTATATTGCCGGCGTATCAGGATGGCAGCGTGCATGGACCCTCACAGAAGTATGTAGGGCGCAAAAGAGCGCACGGCGAGGCAATAGGCGCTAAAAGCACAGTAGTCACTGTTGGCAGGTATGCGGTCAGTACGGGCATTGAAGAATTTAATGACGATAGCGCCGTGCACGGACTTATAGTGCAGCTGCCGCTGCCATCGTACCCAAACGAACTACCAGAGCTGCTTGCACAGCGCACGCAGTCCCGCCTAAAGCTTATTGACCCCGCAAAGGATGTCGATGCCCTGCGCCCGCGTGATCCAAACACGCCATTCGACGAAAAAGCGGAGTATGCCGCGGCTACTCCCGCGGCGGTTATGCGTATGCTGGACGAACAACAAACGGTCCCGTTAGAGCCTGGCTCGCGCGTACTTGTTAACGGTGCCGCCGGCTTTTTGGTTGGGCGGCACATGGCGCCGCTACTACGGGCGCGCGGTATTACGCCACTAACGCACGATAAGTCGCACTATTCGTATGACGTATCGCAAGCAGAATTGGCAGCTGACCTACGTGATAAGATTACCGAGGCCGACATTGTTGTTTCGTGTGTCGGCCAGCCGGGTATGATAACCCCGGCCATGCTGCCAAAAAAACGCCCAATGGTTATTATTGATGCTGGTCTAAAGAGTGTGAAGGGTCAGCTACGCGGCGATCTTGACCCGGCGGTCGAAACTGCCCGCCCGGATATTTTGTACACGCCTCCCATAAACGGCGTTGGTCCGTTAACTGTCACGGAGCTATGGCAAAACCTTATACGTGCTGCACGCAGGGCTAATGGCGCATATAATCTTGCCGCCTAGGCTAGCGTGCCTGAAATGCTTGCGTAAATAGTGTGTATATTTCCGGCGGCATTTCGTGGCTACCGAGCGCCTTGTAGTCGTAACTTTCGGGGATGTCAAAGGTGTATGTTTTGTCGAGTTCAGGATAATGTTGGGCAGCTAGCCGCATGGCACTGCGCGATTCTTTAATGTCGCCTACGCAGTCGAGTGGCTTATCGCCCGCTATGCCCAGTAGCTTACGATAGGTGGGCACAAGCGCCGGGTCGCGCAGCAAGTTTTTACCGCCCCAAATAGCTTGCACTTGTTCGGGTGGCAAAAATGGTGTGAGCGCCATATATATAAAGGCGCACTTACTACACTCGCCGCACCAGCTCATACGGTCGCTGGTGTGCACAAACGCCCGGTTGCACGAGCTAAACACGTCTTTGTATTTGTTGTACGCTGATACGCTAAATAGCTCGGCAATGCGTACTTCGCTGAGGGGACGTAGGAACGAATAGTATCGCACCCTATCGCCAAGTGTATGGGCAAGGTACTGCTGGTAATCCCGTTCGAATTCTTGTGTTTTAGAATATTGATGATTAATAGAAACGCCCTCGTACATAAGCGTTTCTTCGTTGGCAGACTGTTCGTTGCTCATAACAACATCTTGCTTGCCGGCAAGTATGGCGACTACGGTGCCGACGCAGGCAAAAATGGCGGATATTGGTACGTGGCCATTGAGTGCGCCTTGTTGGTTGAGCGTAATCATTTGCCGGTCCCATTCGCGGTCGACCCAGCAGTGGGGCAGTCCAATACGTTCTACAAGTGGCGTTAGCTGGGGTTTGTGGCCGAGACTCCAGGTGGTAACGTCTGCCTTGTCCCGCAGCGCTTCTATGGTAACCAGCGAATCTTTGCCGCCGCCTACGGCTACTAGCATCCCTTCGCCTTGGGACTGTGCTGACGGCGACGCTACTTGTTTGGTGGTTGCTGGGAAGGTAACCGGCGTGTGCGGGTCCAGCTTGTTAACAAACCAAAACTCGCCCAGCCCCCGCTGGTACGTTTTGCTAAAAAACGCTGCTTGTTGCTCGTCTAGCTCGCCTTTTTTAATAACAATTTCCGGCGGAATGTACATTTTGTAGTACGACACGCCGGCCATAAAAAACAGCGCTTGCAAGGCGCGGTCCAGCGTTTGCGGGTCGTACTGTACATAGTCGAAGTCGAACTTGTACGTTTCGGTTAAGCGCAGCTGGCCATCAAACGAATAGTGCAGCGTTAACGTTTGCGTCGTCTCGTCAAATTGGTAATTTTCAAAAATAAATTGTGTGTATGTCATAGCGCGTGTACCGCTTCTTTAAAGGCCAGGCCACGTTCCTCGAAATTTTTAAACATGTCAAAGCTGGCAAAACCAGGCGATAGCACAACGCTGTCGCCTTTTTTGGCCATCTTAGTCGCCTGCTCGACAATGTCTGGCATGGTTTTGGCAGTAGTTATTGTGTAATTTTTTAACTTTGCCCCGTTTAGTTCGGCAGCTACTCGCTCGGCGCTGGCACCAATAAGCAGCAGGCCGCGGATAGTTTTGCGATGTTGCAACACGGTTGCCGTTAACGTGTCTAACGGCAACATGCGTTCGTAGCCGCCGATAATAATAACCTTGTTACCTGGCACAGCCCCAATAGCGGCATTGGTGGCATAGGGGTCACTGGCAAACGAATCGTTATAAAATTTTATGCCACTCACCTCGCGTACAAATTCCAGGCGATGCGGTAGGCCGGTAAAGGCAAGCAATGCTTTCCGAAACGCGTCGGGCGCTTGGACGACCTGCCACGCAGTAGTAGCGGCGGCGCATATGTTTTGCCAGTTGTGCTGGCCCATAAGCTGCAGTTCGCCGGTTTTGCAGAGCACCGTTTGGTCTATCATAATATTGTCTTTGTAGATGTACGCGCCCGGCTCGTCGTAGTATGCAATTTTATCGCCCGGGCTGGCGCGCGCAATGTCGTGCGAACGCAAACTTTCGGCATAGTAAATAGCTACGTCAGTATCTTTTTGGAAGGCAAACATATTGCGTTTGCTCCAGTAGTAATCGCGCACGTCGCCGTGCCAGTCCAAGTGCTCGGGCTGGATCATAAGGCACACGCCAATGTGTGGGCTGCGCGTAATGTCGTACAACATAAAACTGGAAAGCTCTAAAACCACCCAGCTGTCTTTGGTAATTTTGGGCAAAAAATCAAAGGGGGATACACCGTAATTACCGCCCAAAAACACCTTTTTACCCGCCGCCTCCAACATTTTTTGTATCAGCGTGCTGGTAGTGCCCTTGCCTTTAGTGCCGGTAACGCCAATGGTGTTAGGGGTAGGACAAACCCGCAAAAATTCGTTTACAGTGGTGGTTATTTTTTTCTCTACACCAGGGTTTGCCGCTAGGATAATCTTGGGGTGCATGCCCGCGGTCCGCATAATAATGTCAAAGCGTTCCAGGTTTTTTAGGTAGTCCGGCCCAAGCTGCGACTCGACACCTTTAGGTAGTGCAATGGCGGCATTCTGGTCGCACACTGTTACATCCGCGCCATGCTCTTGCCAATACCGCAGCGCACTACGTCCTTCAATACCGTACCCAACAATTGCTACCTTCTTAGAGCCCATAGGCAATATTGTAACCGTTTAAAGGGTATGTCACTAGTTGTGTTTATTGTTACAATAGGTACATATGAAGGTATTAATACCGAGTTTGTTCGCGTTTGGTGGATTATGCCTCTTAACACTCTTGCCGGGCAAAACAGTAATGACCACTCTTATATGCATTGGCATGATTATCGGCGGCATAGGTATGGCATTCTACAACTCCCGTCCCCGCTTCTAACCAATTCCTCCCGTCATTCCGGCCCCCGAGCCGGAATCCAAACCATCCCCATTGTCACTAGCCCCCAATCTGTAATAACGTAACTTTATTCACAACAATTAACCGAAACCACAACCACTTTCTCCCCAGATACATCCCGCTTATCCTCGCAAAAACATTTAATAATGTTTTAATCAGTTTACTTTGTAACAGTAAAGTGTTTTTGCTATGCTCCCCCAGAAACTCTAGTAACAGATAAGGAACAAAGGAAGCATGCGTACAGCACGACTCATACAAACGACTGCACTATCTTTAGTTGCAGCAATAACTATCACGACAGCAGCACCAGTTATCGTAATAGCTGCACAAAACAACGGCCCAACTACAGACAACTCAACAAACGTCAGCACGGGTGAGGTAAATCAAGCCTTAACATATACCCCTGGTGTCCTCGCTGCCTCTGACCAAAGTCAAACAACTGGCGACAGTAGCTCTGCGATAGTCGCTACAACAGCCGATGCCACTATTAAAGTGCCCAAAGATGCAAATGATGGTATAACAATGGCTGTCACTAATGGCCCAAGCGTCGGTATCCAATTACCTAACGCCAGCAAAGCAGGTGATGCTAAACAAGTCGCTCAGGGTGTAGTGGCTTATGCCGGTACTAATGGCTCGGCAAATGCTGTTCAAACAGTTGAAGCTGGCGGCGTTCGTATGCTGACGGTAATAGATAACAGGAACGCGGCAACCACCTACGACTATAAGATCAGCTTACCGGATGGTGGGCGTATTGAGCTTGGCAGTAGTGGCAACGCTGTAATCCTAGATGAAATGGGTGCACTAATAGCATCGATTAGCGCCCCGTGGGCGACGGATGCGAAAGGTGGGCATGTGCGTACTTGGTTCACAACGGATGGCACTACGCTCACGCAGCACATCAGCCACCGTACCCGCGGTACGGTATATCCTGTAACAGCGGATCCTTACTTTGACTGGAAATGGTATGGTGTCAACATCTACATCGAGCAATATAATGTGAACAGGATTGTAGCCATGCTGTCCACAGGCGCAGGCGCACTCGGCATAGGGGCTGTCATTACGGGCGGAGGAGGTGCTCCGGCCGCAGCATTAGGAGCCGCCGTGCTTAGTCTAGGCGGTGGTGCTATAGGATGGTGCTCATACAAGGGGCGTGGCATGTGGATTCATGTTCGTCCAGGCGTAACTTGGTGTAATAATGGATAGATATGAAAAAGTTAAGTAATTACGAACGACTACTTTCGATATTAATGTCTATAACCTTGTTAAGTTCTCTTTTCTTCGAGGGCGAATTTCGTCTGGGGGTAGGGAGTTTAGCGATGGGTATTGCAGTTTCACTTTTAATGAGTCTATGGTTTAGTAATCATAGGTGAGTGATCTCTAGAGAATTAGCTAAGGAATACTATGAACACCGATCAGCCAGTTAATTTTGTTAAAAAACGTAGGGTAATCATAAGCATCGTTTTGCTGTTCGTATTCTTTGCCATATTTTGCCTGCGTACAGTAGAGGCTGGCCAGGTCGGTGTGGTAACTCGTTTTGGCGAGGTTAACCGTGAGGTTAATAGCGGCCTGGTCGTTAAGCTGCCTTGGCCTGTAGAGCGGCTGCAAAAACTAGATACGCGTATACAAAAGCAGCAAGAGGAAGCCACCGCAGCAACGGCGGACTTACAAGATGTACAGGCTACACTCGCACTTAACTACGCCTTGGACCGCACAGCTGCCCTTAAGGTATTCAAGACAATCGGCCCCGAGTATCGCGACCGCATTATTGTGCCAACGGTGCAAGAAAGTTTTAAAGCTGCTACTGCCCAGTACACGGCAGCCGAACTACTAACCAAACGCGCAGAAGTAAAAGGTAAGGCGTTGGATGCAATCAAAAAGCGTCTGCAACCGTATGGTGTGAGTATAGAGGACCTTAACATTGTAAACTTCAGCTTTAGCGACGAATTCGCGAAGGCGATCGAGCAAAAACAGGTAGCCGCCCAAGAAGCCGAGCGGGCTAAATTCAATCTGGATAGGGCAAAACTAGACGCTGAGGCTCAAGAAGTGCAGAAGGCATCCCTTAGCCCAGAATTCCTGCAAAAGCTTGCCATCGAAAAATGGGATGGTCATATGCCCCAATATGTTGGCGGTAACGACGCAGTCTTCAATATCCCACTGCATTAGACTTTTTAAGTCTGAGCCGGTGGCTCGGACAATTTTTGCTTGACTAACTCCGCTACCTGCCGTGGCGTCATAGCCGCCTTAAGGATGATGGCTTCTACGCCTAGGGCGCGGACGGCGTCGGGGATTTCTTGTTCTCCTCGGTTGGTGAGGATTATGACTTTAATGTTTTTACCCCAGGCTGTTTTGCGTAGTTTGGTTAGCATTTCTTCGCCGGTCATGATGGGCATCATAAGGTCGAGCAAAATAATATCGGGTTTCATTTCTTCAGCCAGCTCGTAGCCTAGTTTGCCATTTTCGGCAGTCTCTACGGTGTAGCCTTCGGCTTCGAACTTAATACGGTACATTTGTGAGATGGCCGGGTCGTCTTCGACAATTGCGACTTTTGTCATGTCCCCTCTTTCTTATTGTTTAGGTTTTGCCACCCTGTGAAACAATGCCCAGTACTTTTATATTGTCACTCCACTAGCTTTTTGCCAATACGTCATGGACTATCTCTACGACCTGGGCGGGGGTGTGATGGGCTTTTACGATGTAGCGATCGACGTGTAAAAAACGAAGCGCGGGGGGCGCTTCGTCTTTGCTGATGTTCGTGAGGATCACGACCCGTATGTCGCTGCCCCACTCCATGGATCGGAGGTGGGCCAGCATTTCCGCCCCACCCATGACTGGCATGAGTAGGTCGAGTAGTAGGATGTGCGGCTGCCAGGCCTCGATGATTTCCAGGCCTTGCTGGCCGTTGCCGGCTGTTTGCACCTCAAACCCGGCGCGTTCTAGCTTGAGCTTGTATAAGAATTGCAGGTCGGTGTCGTCTTCGACGACAACTGCTTTGATGATTGCTGACATATAAATTGGCGGTGCAACAGGGCTACTTAGTTACCCAGTAGTACCAGTAGTAGCACATAATGTTCGCTTCCTGCAAGGAAAATGATGATCCGTATTATCTCAGGATCCTTGACATAATGCTGTAATATTTTATAGTTGACAATTTGCCTTCGGTGAGGTACTATTAGACGTGAATCTACTCGCAAGAGAGATAGAAATTTAGAAGCCCGCGACACCCCCAAGACTTCAGTCTTACGGGTGTTGTTTTTTTATCCCTGGGAGGGGCTAAGAAGCATGAGTATATCTCAAGAAATTGGTGGTGGAATACCTGTGACCGCGAATGGTACCCTGGCGCCCATAGAGGCACCTGGCGCTGAGCTTGTTGCGCTGAACCCAACCCTTACTGCTGTTGATGGAACCGCCCAACGCACTGCTTCTAGACTTGGCCGTCGGCGTATTAGCGCAACACCCGCGCTGCTATCTGCGGATGTTATACGCGGCCGTGTGACTGCGGCAATGACCGAAGTTGCGCAAACATTTAGCGACACCATACAGGACATAGACATAGTTGTTCCCGAAGACACTCGCGTGCGGCTCGAACTACACGACGTAGACCCTAAAGATGTTGAGCTTCCAGAGGGTTGGGTACCTCGTAGCGTTAAGAGGTATAAAACGGTCGACCCATGGCACGAGGAAAACCCAGACATAGTAAAGGCCGTCAAAAAGTTGACGGAAGATACAGTTGCAATGGCAGAAGATGTACGGGGCGACATACGGCGTATGCGCGCAGTCGGCCTGTCTGACGGGCGTGATCTGGCATACCAAGATGCGCACCGCAATGCTCGCGGTAAGCGCACAACCCCTATAACCCGCGCGCTTATGGACATTGACCCCGAGCGATACGGTACTATGGATGACCCGATGACCATGGCCGAGTGGATTAGGCGCCTGCCAAATGCCGAAGGTCTGTACCCGGTAGCTCATCCCGATGGCGGTATGTATGTGCTCGTTGACCCTAAGACTGGTGTGGTGCAGCATAGGCCGAGCACCAAGGCACTCATGGCCCTAACGCTTGGGTCGCAAAACGGCCGCGGTGTTCGCGAGCGCGAAGTATTAATGGAACATAGCACCAGGGAACACCTAGAGACCGAAGCCATGCAAAAGCGAATTCATAGGAAAGGCGCAGTGTGGCTAACCGACCTCGGTTCCGGCACGGGCGATCCTGGCATGCGCATTGGTCTTTCGACTGCGCCACTCCTTGGGCCCGATGGCAAGGTTATAGTAAACGCTTACGACAACAACCCAAACTCTTTGGCGGTTGCGAAGCATATTTCCGCGAAGCTTGCAGATGAGCACCCGGAAGGCAAGCGTTTGCGCTACTACGGCCACCGGTCTGAGTTTGCTACCGAAAGCATACTCCGCGCAACGGTGCGTTGGTCGCGGGCCAACGTGTATCAGTCCGCTGGTTTTACCGAATACACCAGTAGCGAACAAGCGTCTACGCCCGAAGAACGGCAGCAGCGCGCACTCATGGGCAGGGGTGGTATGGTTTCTGCAGAAGATTTCCACGCCATTATGTACCAAGAAATGCCGTATGGCGCTATCTGGAACACTGGCAACATGCAGCCCAACGAAGAATCTAAATTTGTAACTGATGGTCTTGGCTGGGGATATATATGCATCCGTGGATTGTACGAGTATGCGAGCATACTGCAACGCGCGCGCATACCAGGCCGGGCCGTAGATTTGTACGTACCCGATCCAGCTAACTCGGCGGCCATATACAATTACGTCGGCATTACGCGTACATATCAGTAAGGCAATAGCTAATTCATCAGATGTCGTCATACCGGACTCGGTCCGGTATCCAGTCAAAAACAAATAGCTCTGGATGCTGAATCAAGTTCAGCATGACGAAGTGCATGTAGTGCAGCTATAATGCTTTAGTAAGCATGTAGGTTAGGGGATATGCTGGCTAAATCGTTACTCCTGTTTTTTATAGGTACCGTAGGCATAGCAATTGCTCTATTGGTACTCGCGCGCGATTACCGCAAGCCGCAAAACCAGCTGTTTTTTCTATTTTTGGTGGCGCTGTGTGGCTGGGTTATTGGCATTGGCGGCTTTTTAAATAGCATTCACCCCCATGTCGCGTTCGTATGGGCTAAGGTGTATTACTCGTTCCCGCTGCTTGTGGCGGTAACGATGCCGCTGTTTTCGTACACGTTTCCGTACAACACCACAGTACCGCGCCGGGTGTGGGTTCCTATTATATTGGGCTATGCATTGCTTGCGATACCGCTTGTTGCCAGCCCTACGTTTGTAACCGCTGCGCTTACTTATCATGACTGGGGCAAGGAGATTATCCTTAATAAATCCCACTACGCGCTGTATTCGGTGTATCTGTTAAGCTGCCTGGGTTACGGGCTGGTGCATACCTACAGAAAATCGCGGCAGGCACGGGGTACTGCCCGGGCGCAGCTGCGGTTTTACTTTTTTGGCTTCTTGCTCACTAGTTTCTTTGGTGTACTGTTTAACCTTATTTTGCCCTGGTTTGGTAATTACCGCCTAATATGGATTGGCCCCATATTTACAACCGCCATCGTTATTGCCATAGCCTACAGCATTATTCGCCACCGGATGTTCGATGTGCGGCTGGTGGTCGCGCGGTCAATTGCGTACCTCGCGAGTCTGGGCGTTATTGCGGCGGTGTATGGCTTTATTGTATTTGGCCTGGTTGGGCTTATTTTTGACCTGCATTTTTCGCTTAGTTTACAAGTGTTCTTGTCTATTGCCACCGGCGTAGCGGCATTGGCATTCCCGTCGCTTAAAACATACTTTGACCGCGCCACTAGGCAGCTGTTTTACCGCGAAGCCTACGACCCACAGGCGTTCTTTGACGAGTTCAACAAAGCCCTGGCCTCTACTATTGAGCTCGATACGCTGTTACGGCGAGCAACGGACATTATTGCCCTGCACTTAAAGGCGCAATATTGTCTGGTTGGTGTTAAAGATAACACCGAGGGCGGGCAGCGGATAATAGGCACAACCCAAAAGAAATTTATTCATAA
Source organism: Saccharimonadales bacterium (SeqCode) (assembly GCA_035480575.1). GTDB lineage: Bacteria > Patescibacteriota > Saccharimonadia > Saccharimonadales > UBA4665 > PMNU01. The sequence continues at coordinate 22,820 of DATIHR010000032.1, forward strand.
AGACATAAATCTTGCCCGGCATATTACACCCAATATTATGCAGGTGGTGCTGGTAACAGACGATCTGCCAAAAGAGTTTGAACAGCTTCGCCGCGTGCTTATAAAGAACGACATTGCGGTGCTAGTGCGGCTAACCAACGACTACAAAAACCAGCAAGAAGGTATAGGCTACATTGTGCTGGGCGCCAAAAAGAGCGGTAACCCGTATACCAACCAAGATATTAACGTACTAGAGGCCGTGGCGAACGAGCTGGTTATCGCCATCCAAAATGCCATGCGCTTCGAGGAGATAGAAGCGTTCAACATTACCTTGCAGCAAAAAGTAGACGCCGCCACCAGGCAGCTGCGCCAAAACAACGAAAAACTACGCAAGCTGGACGAAACTAAGGACGACTTTATTAGCATGGCTAGCCACCAGCTGCGCACCCCGCTTACCTCTGTTAAAGGGTACGTCAGTATGGTGCTAGACGGCGACGCCGGCAAGATTACACCGCTGCAGCGTAAGTTGCTGAGCCAGTCGTTTATTAGCTCGCAGCGCATGGTGTACCTTATTTCGGACTTGCTTAATGTGTCACGGCTACGGACCGGCAAGTTTATTATTGAATCGGTCCCAACCAACCTGGCAAGAATGATTCAGGAAGAAATAGAGCAATTGGTCGAAACGGCTAAGGGCCGCGGCTTGACGCTTACCTACCATAAGCCGGAGCATTTCCCAACGCTTATGCTGGACGAGACTAAAATGCGCCAGGTTCTTATGAATTTTATAGATAACGCCGTGTACTATACACCGTCCGGCGGGCATATAGATGTATACCTTATAGATAAGCCTGAAAGCATAGAATTTAACGTTGTAGACGATGGCATTGGCGTACCACGGCAAGACCAACACCGGTTGTTTACTAAGTTTTTCCGCGCCCACAACGCCAAACGTGCCCGTCCAGATGGTACCGGATTGGGGCTGTTTATGGCTAAAAAAGTGGTCGTATCCCAGGGTGGGGCGGTAATCTTTAGAAGCCAAGAAGGCAAGGGAAGCACCTTTGGCTTTACGTTTGCAAAAAGCAAATTGGCACCACCCGAGGCGGCAAAGCCAAGCGCGGCGCCGGCGGTACGGGCCTAAGCGTATCCGAAGGGTTTTAAAGTATTGACAACAGGGATGGCTAGTGCTAAAATGTAACGCATGAATGAGTTTCACACACAAGAAGCTGCACAAAACCCCTTTGGTTTAGGTGTGCAAACCCCTGATTTCAATGCTGTTAACGAAGCAGCTTTTGGTGTACAAGCCCCTGAGGTTGTCGTTCCTGCGGTAGACGCTAGTGACTTCCACGTTGCTGCTCCTACTATTGCAGAAATCCGTGCCGAAGAAGACGCACGCTTCCTTGCGGCTAGCCGGGTAGCCGTTGCTTCTGCCATGATGCCATACCACGTACAGGCGATTTACCAGCAAATGGAACGAGAATTTGCAGACCAAGTCGAGAGCTACGTGAAAGAACAAGCCGAAGAGGACGAAACAGTCGACGCTTAAGGTAAAAAATAGCGAGCTTAAAAAACCACCCACCACGGGTGGTTTTTTTACATCATATAATGTGAGTTTTTTCACTTGCATGTAACGGCATGATGTTGTTAGTATGGCAAGTATACGAGAGAGTGTTGTTACATTGACAGACAGAACGGTTTGTGTTAATATAATAGACTGATATACAGGGAGGCTGACATGCAGTTTGTGGAAAACATTATAAAAAAAGGTTTCAAGATTAGTCCTAAGCAATTAGTGCTTGCAGGCGTCTTTACATTAGCACTGGCTAGCTCGGTTGCCCTGGGCGTTACGAGCCGTCATAACACGAGTGCGGCTGCATCCCGCGACTGCGACACGAACTCAATCGATTATGCCAACTATGGCGGCGGTTGTGGTGCTGCTGACGCGCAGGAGCTTGTTACCGACATTCGCCACAACGTACCCAGCGACCTACAAACCGTATATGCCCACTTTGGTTTAGCCAGTACCGACTACGACAAGTTCGCGACACAAGCTATGGCGGGTACGCTGTATCGTGACGGCCACATAGTAGTTGCCGGCCAAACGGTTGCCACGAGTGCCTGGACAATGGGCCGCGAGAAATTTAACGCCCAGCGCGAACCAATCACGGTCGGTGGCAAGACGTACTACCACAGTGCTACTCAGGATGCATTCGCGAGCGGTGTGCAATCACTGCCAGTAATGGTGTGGTTCGACGCTAACGGCACCGTTAAGACGGCCGTTGTAAGCGCCTGCGGCAACCCAGTTACCAAGATTAACAAGGTAGTACCTAAGGCAGATTGTACCGCCCTTGTTTCTACCCAGCCCGACAAAGTAAACAAGCCAAACACGTACACATTTACGGCTGCCGGTGCCTTTGCAGGCAACGCTACGTTTAGCCGTGTCGTGTACAGCTTTAGCGACGACAACACGACAATTACAAAAACCAGCCTTACCGAGCCAGTTACGCACGTCTTTAAGGCAGACGGTACGGTAACTGCCACCATCTTTGCCAAGGTGCCCGGCGGCGGTGAAATGCAGGCGGCAACCGTAACATTCTGTAAGAAGAATATTAAGTACGTGCCCCCCGTGTTTGTGTGCACCAGCTTAGTGGCTGTACCAATCGACCAACAGCAGCGTAGCTTTAGGTTCACGGTTAAAACCAGCATGGATGCAACAACTACCGTTAAGAGCGTAGACTTTACGATCGACGGCAAAACCGACACCAATGTTACAACTAAAGACAACCAAGGTAATGTCTTTAAGGAATACACTTTTAACGACGATGGCAGTGTGCATACCGTAAAAGCGACAGTATTCTTTAACACGACCAATGGTGTACAGGCCGTCAGCTGTGTTGCGCAAGTAACCGCCAAGAAGACGCCTATGTGTACCGTACCAGGCAAAGAGCATTTGCCCTCCAACAGTCCTGAGTGTGGCTACTGTAAGCCTGGCGTGCCATTTGGTAGCGAAGCCTGCGCCGAAGTTTTGGGCGCTACGCTACCCAGTACTGGCCCGACCGAGACCAGCATGGTAGGCCTGGCGTTTGGGGTTGGTATGGCAGGATTTGCCGGCCACAAGCTATATTTGCGCCGCAAATTTGGCCGTTTGTAAATAACTGTGGATAAGCGGCTGGCCGATAGTGCAAGGATGTGCTACAGTTATTGTTAACGAGCAATGACTGACCGCTCTAGTTCTTAAAATCCCCGGGCTAAAAACCCGGGGATTTTTATAGCTGTACAAAAGCCATAAAGTTGACTTGTAGTGTACGAAGTGGTATTATCTGGCCGAATAGGAGTGAGACGTTATGTCAGCTACAACAGATATGGTTAAGCGTGTGTATGATGTTTCGATGAAGGATGTCGCGCTGACGATCATATTCGTAATTGCGCTTGCATCGTCCGTAACGCTCGGTATTATGGGGCGCCAATACAGCCAGGCGAGCACCCCCGAGCATGCTACAAACCAAAGCCAAACCAGTCAGTCCGAAACCGGTACGTCGCAGGACCCAAGCACCGACGGTGATGGCACTGTAGTTGCAGACGATCCGGGCACGCCATTCCCGACCGAGCAGCCTACCCCTGCGCCTACGCCAGCTCCCGCCCCAGCTCCGGCGCCCACACCCGCGCCTACTCCTACGCCAACTCCGCAGCCCGCAGCCATTCCAAACGCTGGCCCCGGCAACACTGCACTCGTGCTCTTTATTGGCGCTACGGCCTTCGGCTACTTCGTGTATAGCACGTACTTGCGTACTAAGCCCATCAAGTTCGGCAACTAGAACCCATCTATAAACTTGTATAATTCCGGCTGGAAACCAGGGTCGGTAAAATAATAGGCCGTCGCGGAACCTGCGAGCACCGGCTCGTTGCTTAATTGTATGGTAACAATGGCATCCTTTTTAGTGAAGTAGTATGCCATGGGCACATCTACGACGTTATCTTGGCTGTTGCGAGGTAGGTCGTAGTACAGTTTAGTGCCGCCATCGGTGACAATCTGGCCGCAGGCGCGTGGTTCTGGTTTGTGCACGAACGCATCATTAATTTGGTACTTGGCGCTTGTATCGGCTACCTCGCGCAAGTTTTTTATGTCGCATGTATTGCCGTGTATTCGGTAGCGCTTAAGTACATCTGTTTGTTTGGCGACGGTTATGGTTATAAAGGGAATGGGCTGGCTGTAAGGGCCGGTAAAGGCGGGGTGGTCGCTGGTTATTTTGGTTTCAATGAGCTTTTGCGACTCTTGCGACAGATAGCCAGGGTAGTTATTAAAGTAAAACTTGCAGCTATAGCTATCGTTAACAATTTTTTGCATGGCACAGGGGTCTTGGACGTCGTTTGTCCCGTGTATTGCGTAATGGGGGCGAATAATCCAAGCTTGCCCAGGTGCTGCTATGTGCTGGCGCAGCTGAAACACATAGAGCCATGCACACAGGCTAAGCACGATTACGGCGGCAATGCTTAGTGTAAGCCGCGGCCGCGGCAAGCGAAAGAGCAGCATGCGCGCTCGAGTAATGTGGTACGGCTTAATGGCAAGTATCCTGGGCTGGTCATTTGGCTGAACTCCCGGGGTGGGGTAAATGCTAGCGTTTTTGTTTCGATTTGTAGCCACGATTGTAGTATAGCCCATCTTGCCTGCCGACCTCTGTTATGTTAGAATACATAAGATTTACTGGCCCCGTCGTCCAGCGGTTAAGACACCGGGTTTTCATCCCGGCAACCGGAGTTCGACTCTCCGCGGGGTCACCAAAGAAAAGAGTCCAGAAATGCGCAAGCGATCTGGACTCTTTTCTTTGGCTCCGGGGTGAGGTGAACGCCGATTGCCGGTCGGGGCGAAGCCACGAGAAGGCAACCGGCGTTCGATTGTGACTGAAGCGCGCAGATGCTCGCATCGAGCACTGGAAGGAACTATATGGCAGCTCGTCTGCCATACCTCCGCAGTTTAAAGAGCAAACCCGACGTAGTAATTGCATGCACTTGCGTAAAGCTATACTCTCCGCGGGTCACCACAGCATCGCTACATATCATCATCAATACCGTGCAGCGGTATGCGCCGATACATCTCGTAACCCTGTGGGATGACCAATTTGATGTGATCGTACTGCGCAATTGTTGCACTTAGCAGTTCGCGCAACGAGGGGTAGGTTACTCCCTGGTAGCTATAGCCCGGGAAGCCGTGTTGTCGCCAAGGTGCATCGTCGCGCGGGAAGTAGCGCATCATGTAATTAAAAATCGCATTCATTCCGGCACGATCTTCGTTGGCGGCTGCATGGTCCAAAGCTTCGGCAGTGTGATTCCAGTCAATCTCGAGTGCTCGTGCCTGCTGTTCTGGAGTGCCCATTTCCATAGCCCAGACAGTACGGGCGGCGCTAATGCGGTAATGTGGTTGGTAATGCCCCTCGACAACGCGGTGTTTATACAGCTCTAGTGAGGTCTCAGAAATGGGCATGCGCCAGCCGGGGTGTCCAGGCTTGCCGAGCTCATGGTCAAGCGTTGAGGCTTGTACGTCTTTGAAGGGCAGGCTGCTTGTATTATGTTTCCACAGCTTCGTGAGACCCTGCTGTGTTGGATCGGTCCGGTTCTCGATAGTATATTGAGCCGGCAGGCCATGGGCAGCATTTGTAACGCACCATGGGCCAGTAGTCGGCACTTCTGGCTTGTGATCGGTAACAATTGCCTGGCGCATAGTACGAGCCACCGGCTCCAATGCTTTAACGATATCATCAAAATCAAAACCTAACTCACGCAAGTCCCTAATCTCACCGGCTAGCATATCGTGCGGTTGTTCGTGCTCCATAAACATCGGGCCGTCGCCGTAGTTATGTTGTGCTAGTATTTCTTCTGGAGAATTCCGCCAGAACAACTCGACATTTTCTTCGATGCGCTGCTCTAGCCACGAAATTACAGGCAAATCCTGCTCGCGTAGTTTTTCGTCAATCGCCGGCAGTCCGCCGCGCAGCGTCTTAGCGCTGCCGTTCGGAATATGCGGCAAATGTATATCGACAAAGTGTAAATGGGATCCTTGCTGTTCCGGTTCGTGTATGCGAACATTCTCGGCTACTATCGATGTGCTCTTAGTTGTTTCATCCGGCTTGTCCAAAACCAAGTTATACGCCAGCCCATCCCGAAAAGCGGCATGGTTAACGGTTCGCTCATCATAGTAAGTGGATGCAACGATCAGCTCGGCGAGCTGATGCCTATGTAAGCCTTTAAGGTCCGCTACGCTACATTCACGTAACGGCTTATTCGGTAGCGCCTTCAGCTCGGGCTGTGGTGGGTCCAGTTGAATATCGGTATGCCCCGCAAGCCCAACCTGGCCTACGGGACGCGCGTCGAAAATCTGTGGTTTTTCGACGGGTTGAGCGGCTTCGGCTGACTGTACAGCGGCCGCCAATTCGGGCGGTAAGCCATGCTGCTCCCACTCTCTAGCTTGTGCTATGAGTTCGTGCAGCGTTTTGAATACACCGTCAGGCGGGTTTTGTCCGTCTGACGGCTGTTGGTCAGCATGAGAAGCCCCAGGAATGATCTCTGACATTATGTTATTTTAACATATTATAGTGATTTTGTCACTTCCAATCCTGCATGATTATGTAGGATGAATCCTGAAGCAATAACGAAACATAACTCTGGAGGGCGGCGAGAAAAGCTGATCGATAAGAGGTATGGCACTGCTGTCCGCGATTTAGTATAGTAAATAGTGTCATGAACCCAACGCATATCTTCCCGCAGCTGCTTTTTCGCTATTTGCAGGAAGATATGCGTTGGGTTCAATAGAAAATACAAAAAAATAGGGGGTGGGAATGAGCGAATTCTTTGCGGGCAAATGGCGAGCCACCGTAAGCGGCCGTAATGCGGGTTTTAGCCAAAGGATAGTGGTAAGCGGCGCAGTCAGTGGCAATGGTGCTTACAATGGCGTTGTAGGCAATAGTTTTGTATTCGAAGACGGCCAGGTAGAACTGCAGTGGAATAACGATACCGGCTCGGGCTGGCAGCCCAGTGGCATGATTAGCTCCATTGGCATGACGAGCCCTTTGGTAGTATTTCGCAGCATGTCGGCCGACGACAATTTTCCGGACCAACGGGACGGCGACTACGACGATTTGGAAGTATGGTTCGAGCACATTGATGCAGTCTTTGACGTTACCCAGCGGCCCTTTGCCTTGGACCGCGGCAGCCTTACTATGTTTCCGGACGGTATTTTTGATGCCTCGCAGGGTGTGCAGTATATGGGTGTACGCGTTAAAAACACCTGGTTTTTTGACTGGCAGTCGGATTTTCCCGAAACCGGCATGAAGATAGGCATATCGCCCGATAGCCGCACTGCATTGGCGGCCGCGGGCGTGCAGGTTTTAGATAGCTGGTCGCCACAAGAACAACAATCTTTTGGCCAAACGGTTGATGGGGGTTACGTGCGCGTACCCGACCTTAAGGTGAACGAAGAAACGACTATTTATTTTAAAGTAGACGTCACGAATGCGTCGCCCTCTAAGCCAGAAGTTGGTTTTGTTGCCCAGCGCGACGCCTACGACCCTAACTACAATGCTCCTACGCGGGTTGTTGAAAAGCAGATATTTATTAGCCGTAGCAATTACGACACGACAAACAAAGAGCTGGTTACGGCCCTGCCGGAAGGCACTTTATACCTCAAGCTTGATTCAATAAAACTTGACCCCAAGGCAGCTAACGACGCGGCCAAAGACCTTATGAAATGCCTCAAGGACCATGGCGGGGGTGGGGGCTCGCATGACGGCCATGATGGCGCTGGCGGTAACATGGGCGATTGGTGGCAAGACTGCGCTGCCCGTGAACTGTTCTGTAAAAAACGGGGCAGCAAAGTAGTGCGCCAAATGCTGCAAGAAATACTTGATGGCAAAGATGTTGATATTTGCAAGCTGAAAGCGTTGCTGGACGGCTGCTGTGGCGACAAAAAACACGGCGGTTGCGATTGTCGGCCTGGCGGCCATGATGGCGGCGGAGACAACGGCGGCTACCCTGGTGGCGGTTGGGGAGATGGCACGGGCGTAGATGGCTGGTGCCGGGTAAAACCGGTGTACTGGTTGCCTATTAGTTTCGAATACCGCATAGAACCAAACCCGGCCTACACTGGCCAATACGGCCCGCTGGCCTTCGAAGACCCTTGGTGGAAGGTGGTGCTGATTCTTCTGGCCATTCTTCTGGCCATTGCATCACTGGTATACGACTATGTCGAGGCTGGGCAGGACCCTAACTTCATCATTGGCAACATTTTACGTAATGGCGACGCCAATACGAATGCAGTAGACTGTGCTGTCTGCGATCTGAACGGTTCGCGTACGGTAAACTTGGGCCAACTGGACGCCCAGGGCGATGACGTCAACAACGGTTCGCCCATAGAAGGCCTTGGCAACATCATCCAGCTTGACCGCACCGATAATGGCGATGATGGTATTCAGGATGCTGTGCTTGGCAATGTCGTCTGGAAATCCGGCGGCCGCAGTGGCACTACTCGCGGCATGGTGGCTTCGGTTAACTTTGCCACCAATGTGACATACGATACTGAAGACACAATCTCTGGCACCATTAACTACGTGAACCAGGTGCATGTCACGCAAATCTCCACTTTGTCACAACCTCTTTCGCAAGGCGGTGACTCTGGATCGGTATGGGTGGATATGGCCAGTAAACGTCCGGTGGCCCTTAACTTTGCCGGGGACCTGGCAGATGCCGGGACCGACGGTGTAGGCAACCCGATTCGCCAAGTAGTAAACCAACTTAACATTCGCTTTAATAGCTAGGGGTAAGGGGATGAACAAAGATTTCTTTGCACAACTAGATCGTGCTGTGACGGCAGCTTCCCATAACGAAAAAGAGCTTTTGGCTTACCCGGGCGTTGTATCGGTAGGCGCTGGGCCAGAACGGGCGAGTGGTAAACTCACCGGCAAAGCCGCCATTGTTGTAACGGTGCGCAGTAAGAAAGCCGACAAAGAGTTAGGCGGTGATAAGCCCTTGCCCACGCAACTCAACGGTATACCTGTAGATGTGGTCGAGCTGGGCAAATCAGTAGAAGCGCCCGAAATTGTGGCCGCTCAGCAAAAAGCCAAAAAAGTGCTCGACAGTATTAAGGACGAATGGCTGCGAAAACCGGGCGTTACCGGCCTTGGTATTGGCTACAAAACAACTGGCGGCCAGATGAACGTCAATCAAATCGTACTTAAAATATATGTAAACCAAAAGCTAAGCGATGCCGAGGTAAAGGCTCGCAAACTCACCGCAGTCCCTGCCAAAATAGACGGCGTTGTCACCGATGTGGAACAGCTTGGCACCCTGCGCCCAGCGGCCAGTGCCAGCGGCTCGCGCGATGACCGTAAAGACCCGCTCGTAGGCGGCCTAACCGTGGGCGTCAACACGAAGCCATTTTGGTTTGGTACACTAGGCTCGATTGTGTTCGATCGCGGCACAGGCCAGCAGCTCGTGCTCAGTAACCAGCACGTCCTTGACGGCCCGGTTGGTACCGAGGTCGTGCAGCCCTCGCCAATTGGCCTAGACGATTCACTAGAAATCGGCTTTCAGCTCGATATCTGTAACCCGCTGCATTTTATTCGCCTGGATACACCCAATACCACGGTAGGTACAGTGCTTGCTGGTGCTGCCGTAGCCGCACTAACTGCCGCGGCTTTAAGTGACGAAATCGATCCTACTCGCCGTGGCCAAGAGGCTACTGTGCCGCCAGCCGGAGCCAAAACGGTCGCCGAGGCTCACAAAGTTACCTTTGATTACCCCGAGCTACCAACGCCCGGCACGCATTTTAAAGTAAAAACCGACTGGCACTATACCCGCCACACCGATGCCGGCAATCTGTCGCACAGCGCCAGCGAGGTAAAAACAAATCCGCATGTACTGGTCGACAAACTATTGCTGACCGATAAAAAACTGTATCGACCCGGCGAAACTATAAAATTGTACGGCCTGATACTGCCGGAGGCTTGCGCGCCAAAGTCGGGCGACAAACCACAGCCGGTAACCCTGCACGATATACCTAGCCTTACCCACATGACTAACTTTACGCCGCCCAGCTTAACTGCCGGTGCGTCGAACCATCCGTATACGGTGTACACAAATGATAAGCCACACGTAACGGGTACCGTACATACCGACAAAAATGAGAAACTGCAAACCACCGCGGCGTCGATACTTAACGCGTGCCGTTGCGACCGCTACCACGCCACGGCCATCCTTACGCCGACAACTGTAGATAAAGCCTTCCCGGTAGTGCTGCGTCAGCCCGTAGCCGCCGCCAAGGCCTCGGTGTATACGGATATTTTGCAGATTGTTAAAAAGCTCGAAAACAAAGAACTGGAACAGCGTGTGTACACGTTGCTACGTTACGGCTGCCTGTATACCGGCGAACTTACCGTTGGCGACATACCCATGGGCCCCTGGAAACACTACTTCTTTGTGCAAACGGTTAATAATGCTCCGGCTGGCATGGATCCGTTGGAGGCTGCCAAAATTATCGGCGGGCTGCCGGTAAGCCAAAACACCAGGCCCACGTTAGATGTGGCCTGCGGCCCATTTGTATGGGAGGACGGCCAGTTTGATATTGAGCTAATTTAACGCGCTTTTGAAACGCTAATCTTCGGCTATAAGTACTGCAATCGGCCGCTTACGTGTAAGCATTAGGGTTGGCAAAACTAATCCGGCGGCTACGAGCCCGAGCGTTACACCCACGCCGGCAGTGAGTGTTGCGGGCGAAAAATAAGGCACCCAGGTATGGGCTGCCTGGTGCATCATAGGGGCTAATGTTGCGAGGGCTACTATGGCCGCCATCGCTAGCCCCAGCCCTGTAATAATCAGGGTTTGTATTGCAGCCATGCTAACCAATGTGCTGCGTCTGGCGCCAGCGAGCTGCATGACAGACAGGTTGCGCCGGCGGGCGATGCTAATGGTGATCAAGCAGTTTAGCGCCGCGACAGCCGCAAAAATACCGTAGACTGCTGTGCCGGAGTATTCCAGCCATAACGCCTCGGGTGCGGGATGGTGGTGTGTACTATGCATAATCGTGCCAAAACCACCTATTTTGACTGCCGTAAAGCCGACAGCCAATATGAGGGGGATAAGCGCACCGGACAGGGAACGTGTAATAGTATCAAGGTCATCGACGGCCAGGCGCAATGTGTGTTTGCTGGGCAAAGCATTCAGGCTTTTGGTAACGAAGCGTATGCAGAGTGGTGCTACCATGCCCATGCCGATGCATTCAGCCAGAATGACGAACAGGGCGGCATCGCCAGCATGTTCCGAGGAAGTTTTAGTTAGTACGATCGAGGCTGAGATGCCTGCGCCAACTAGCAGAAACCCGATTATTGTACGTGTTGCGGAGATACGTAAATTACCGATGCTGGCGCGGACTAGTGCGGTGTTTGGCGGCCGGCGTGATGCTGGTATGACAGCTATAAGTGTACCGACGACCGACGTGACAAGGCAGATACCAATCACGATGGGGAGGGCAATCGGTGTTGCGACGTAGGTGACATTCTGCGGCAGGGCGCCATGGGCGCGGAGCAGTTCGAGCCAAAAGTGACAGACTGGAAGCGACAGAAAGAAGCCGATTGTAGCGGCGGGGGCAGCAATAATAGCGGCTTGCCGGGCAAGGCAGCGTCGCACCTGCCCTGGTGACGCGCCGATAGACCGTAGCAAGGCAATATCGCGCATCTGTCGTGACATGGCCAAATTCATAGTGACACCCACAATAATAATGAGCATGTAGATGGAGATGCCTAGGAAAACAATGGTAGCGTCACGCAAGTCTACTAGGTCAACATTTTGTAACTGTGACGGTGTGAGTGAGCGGCTGATTGAACTGTTGGCAGCAATCATGGTGGCGATAATCGCTGCGCCGGTCATTTGGGTAATAGCTGGGCCAATGAGCGTCCAACGGTGCCGGAGCATTGCCTGGCGGGTAATGCCGCTGGCCATATTAGGCATTCCTCGCCGTGGTGTCGGCAAGTAGCTTGGCAATCGTATTGGCATCCGGAGTTTGACGGTCGTCTACAATACGTCCCGCCTTTAGTAGTACGAGCCGGTCGGTAACGGCCGCGATATGCGGGTCATGAGTGACCATAACAATCGTATGCCCGTTGGCGGTGACGGCACTACGGAGCAGCTGCATAATATGGCTGCCAGTTGTCGGGTCCAGTGCGCCAGTAGGTTCGTCGGCAAAGATTATGGGTGGTGCCGTTACCAGTATGCGGGCAATGGCTACCCGTTGCTTTTGGCCGCCTGAAAGTTCTCCGACAGGTTTGTGGCCCATACCGGTTAACCCCACTGCCGCGAGCACTTCGCCCAGTTCACGCCGTTGTTTGGCGCCAAGCCGCACAGGCAGCAATACGTTTTGCGTGACAGTCAGTTCGGTCAGTAGGTTGTATGACTGGAACACGACACCAAGGTTATCCCGGCGGAGGCGAGTTAGCCGGGCCTCGCCCATGCGGGTAATATCTTTGCCCAGCAGTTGCACAGTGCCCGAGGTTGACCGTTCCAACCCGGCTGCGCAGTTGAGCAGCGTGCTTTTGCCCGACCCTGTGGCGCCCATTATGGCTACGAATGTACCCGGCATAATGCTGAGTGAAACATCATCGAGGGCAATAGTTTTTTTATCGCGTTCGCCAAAATGCCGGCTGACATGGCCAAGCTGTACGGCGGGTAATGAGGCCTCCATAGTTATGCTCCTATGCTCTATTTACATACTAATTATGCAGCATAACGAGGATGTATGCCTAGCTTCCTAAGAAGAGCTATTATTTTGCTATAGTGCTAGCATGACGCACATGAAGCAGGCCATACTTGACGCAGTTAACGCCATACAGCCACTTGACGATTTAGAGCAAGAACACAAGGATGACGTTTTGGCGTGGGTAAAATCTGGCGCGCCACTATTCCGTATTAGTAAGCCCGACAATCCGCCGAAGCACCTCGTATCTTACTTTGTGCTGTATGACCCACAAAGCTCGCAACTGATGCTCATCGACCACATAAAGGCTCGGCTATGGCTACCGACGGGCGGACATGTTGAAATTGACGAAGATCCTCGTACGACCGTGAGCCGTGAAGCGTATGAAGAACTACGGATAACTCCGAAGTTTGGCACAGTGTTTGGCCATGATCCACTTTTCGTGACCGTTACAGAAACAAAAGGTCAGGGTGCTCATACTGATGTCAGCCTATGGTATGTGATTGAAGGTACGAGTACGGATGTGTTGGCTTACGACAAAGTCGAGATGAATAGTTATAAATGGCTATCGCTGCAAGATGTGCTAGATACTGATATATCTGAATTAGATCCTCATATGCATCGCTTTGTAGCAAAAATGCAGCGTACCATTGCTGATAAGTAGTAGTGTTACCATAAGTGTTAAAATATTGTTTTATGGCTGAATTATCAGGCGCGGAAGTTCCTAAAGTCTCAAGAGAGGAATTATTGCGTACTGCAGCGCGTCTGTTTACGGGCGTTGCCTTTCAAAGTCATACTGTCATAGTCACCCCTGACATCATCGTTGACAGAGTTTTGCCCGAAGTAGAACAAGCGGTACAAGTTGAATATGACCGTGCAAGAGATGAGGAGCTCCAAAAACAAGAGCAGGAAAAAGCTGCATGGAGGCGACGCTCAATCGGAACGGTAATTGGTGACATATTGAGAAGGCGAAACTACTGTGGCTTTGGTGGTGCATATGAGCTCAAGCCCAATATAAGCTATATGACAATTAGTGAACGAAGCATAAGCGGCAGCCTGCCATTGGGTGAAGACTGGCCCCGGCTGCCAGTTTATATTAGTCAGGAATACTTTAAAGGGAGCCTAGCTGTTGCAAGGCAAGAATTTACGCTTGACCCCGAAGCTTATCTGTTAAGAGTCGGTTTATGCTATCCGGTATCCGATAGCGTGCGTACGGACTTAGGAGTCGCGCATACGCTGTATCCGTACGGAAATAAAATAAAAACAGAAACTCGAGTTATTTTTGGAGGCTATTGGAGCGGAATACCGCACCAACCTTTTTCTGATAAGCCTGCTGACCCATCAGTATATATGAACAGAGCTATGGAAATGCTTATTGAGGGGCAAGGCACTACATATACATATCGATAGTTTGTCCTCGCGTTCGGCTAGAGTGGCTTACGTATAGCACAATAGTTATACTTATGGTATTATAAGTTTTTATGTGTAGCTTACGCAAGGTAGTTTCGCTATGATACAGCGTCTTTTCAAAAAACCGCTGCCCGAAAATTTTGCGGATGTGTATATGTCGTCCAATCAACATTATCCGCAAATTGATACCGCGCTTATTTTTGGTACCGGCGCGGTAGCCATAGATGCTATTTTAAGCAACGAGTTGCGAGTTACAGACTTGCCGCGGCTGCAGGCTACTAAAGCGCAGGTCGCTGCCACGATGGAGCGGGTTGCAAACCTCCATAAGGCGTTTGCTATTCCTATGCCGATTGCCAATAAACCGCTGCCCAATAACGAGCGTGCGGTTACCCCTAAGCGCGTGCGTACCCTAATGAGTGATGGCTGGCGCGATGGCGTACGCCTTGTTGGTGCCAATTATTCCGCAGCCACGCTCCCTGAGGTACCGGCATTGCCGGAGCAGTATATTGCGTATTCTTTGCCGAACAAACTATACCCAAAGGCTGAACGTACGGCTTATAACGAGTTGTTGCGGCAGGGGCCTAATGGTAGCTTCCGGCCAGAACTTGTTGCGTTTGGCGGGCTGCTGCGTGAGGGCGCTACCATACTTGCAGATGAACCAGCCCGTGATGCTGCACGCGCTTATCGCAAAAACTATAGTGCGTTGTATGCGCCAGACATAACCCGCCCGGAGTGGGACGATATAGCACAGCGTATTACGGAGTTCCGGCCCGTTCTGCAAGGCATGCTGCAGGAAGGGCTGGTGCATGCGCTACCAGATATTAGCGACCGAGCTGGCTACAATGTGCCGCCAGACGCGGTCGGTGCAATTGTCCAGAGTGCGGTTGCCTGGCGGACTAACCTGCCTGTGCCACCGTCAAAATAAATGACCCACCTTTGCCTTTCTAGGGGCTCGGTGGAGTGCACGCCGGTTGATGAAACCGTGGTGTATTTTTAGCAACTGTACCAGCAGCTTAGTGCACTAAAGTTTTGACATACAATTGTCACATATTCACAGACATAGTAAAGCCTCTACGCGTTGTACTGGCGTAAAAGTTATTCACAGGCTGGTGGGGCACAGGTATGTTCACTTTCCGTTCGTTCCTTGACGATAGCTGTACAGCATCCTTAAATAGAAAGCTATGAATCTACTTACACTCATAAGAAATGCCCGATTAGTACAAAAAATAAGTATAGCGTTCGTGCTAGCCCTAGTGCTGTTAACGAGTACGCTCATACGCGTTGCGTCGGCCGCAACACCGACGTTTAAACAGGCTAAGGCTGTTGAAACCAGCAGGGGTACAACGGCAAGCGTAGCGTTTGCCAGTGCTAACGCTGTGGGCGATTTGCTTGTTGTGCAGGTATTGTGGAGCAATACGGGTGGGGTAACAGTTACGGATAGCCGCGGGAATGCATATGTGGCCGCAACCGCGCGCAGCACATGGGCGGTCAATAACAGCGCCCAGACGTTTTATGCCAAAAATGTTGCTGCCGGCACCAATACGGTGACCGCTACGTTTGCAACAACGTTGCCATCGTACGCAATTGTGCAAGCCCACGAATACGCCGGCCTGGATAAGGTAAATCCCGTAGACGGTACATCGAGTGGGGTGGGCACGACTGCAACTGCCAATAGCGGTAATGTTACGACCACGGCTGGTAATGATCTGTTGTTTGCCGGTGGCGGCGCATCTGGAACGCTCGGTACACCCCCGTCGGGTTGGACTGCCCGCTTGAATACGTCGGGCAACCGTACAGCCGATAAGGTTGCAGCTACGGCTGGTACGTATAACGCCACGAATAGCGCTACGGGTAATCAATGGGTGATGCAGCTGGTGGCTTTTAAGGCTGACAGCGGCAATACGGACACTACTGCACCGACCACACCCAGCTCGCTGCAAGCAACCGTAGTCTCGGGTTCGCAGATTAACCTTAGCTGGACGGCGGCTACCGATAATGTCGGTGTGGCTGCGTACCAACTAGAACGCTGCCAGGGTGCTGGTTGTAGCACATTTGCTACGATTACGACACTTGGGGGCGGTGTAACGACCTACAACGATAGTAGTTTGACATCGGCAACAAGTTACAGCTACCGATTGCGTGCCGCTGATGCGGCCGGTAACCTGAGCGCGTATTCTTCGGTAGCAAGCGCAACGACGCAGGCTGTCGTTGATACAACCGCACCTACGGTTGCAATAATTGCCCCTGTTACGGGCGATACGGTTACCGGGACGGTGACTATCTCGGCGAGTGCCGCCGATACGGGGACTGGCGTGCAGAGTGTGCAGTTCTTCCAAGAAGGCGTGCTACTTGGCGAGGACACCGCTGCGCCGTACTCATATCAATGGAACACGAATACTGTTGCTAATGGTATCTATCATCTGACGGCTGTTGCTAAAGACAACGCTGGGAATGTCAGCGCAGCAAGTGATGTTGTAACCGTCCAGGTTAATAACGCAGCTGGCCCCCAGACCCTAAAGATTATGCCACTCGGCGATTCCCTTACGCAGGGTGGTGTGAATGCAAACCTGCCAGGCCAGATGGAGGCCAGTACTCTTAATGGATACCGCTTGGACCTTATGAATCTACTCAGTGATTACTTAATTGATTATGTTGGTTCGTGGCAGGTCGGTAATGCCTCGCTTCCCGATAAAGACGAAAACGGCTTCAGCGGTGCCTGCATAATGGTATCTCCGTGTGGTGGTGGTACGTTGTATCCACAGACAGCTGCCTGGATAAATAGTGAGAACCCTGACCTTATCATTATGCAGGGTGGTGAGAATGACTTT
>DATIHR010000033.1:0-22213 GCA_035480575.1 Saccharimonadales bacterium (SeqCode)
AGTCCTTTTTGCTCCGGCTCCATACTGTGGAAGCAGTCGAGTATACGATGCCGTCCCGAGAGCTTTTTGGTTACTTTTTGTCGGCACAAAAAGGAACATTTATACTGCTGACGTCGCCAGATGTTGGGGTGATGAAGGAAAATACATCGGGTTTACAACTATACATGTATAAGGACTTTTTTCTTTTCTACTGGATTCCGGCTCGGGGGCCGGAATGACGGGGTTGGATCCCGGATCTAGTCCGGGATGACGGAGGTCAATGTAGAATAGTCAACATATTGACAAGAGGTAGCTATAACTGTTAAGATATGACGGTATATCAAATTTCCTGTACTTGGTATTTTGGGAAGGTCGCTCGTAACAGATGTGAAACCACCCGGAGCCGAGCATTTTTATGCAGCTAAAGCGTAAAGATAGAGGGCTCGCCAGGAATAATTGTGACGGACTGCCAAGTGTCCGTATGGAGAAACTATGAAAGCACTCATCACTCGAAAGGTCGGCATGACCAGCACCGTTGCTGAAGACGGCGTCGTCACTGCTATCACCTTGCTTTCCGCTAGTCCCTGCGTCATTACGCAGGTCAAAACCACAGACCCGGACGGCTACACAGCCGTACAGATTGGTTTTGAGGAAGCTAAAAAGCAAAACGTTAATAAGGCACAAGTAGGCCATTTTGCGAAAGCTGGCAAAATTATGCCAAAGATTATTCGCGAATTCCGTGTAGACGAAATTACTGAAGACCTCAAGGTTGGAGAAACGATCAACCCCGAGGTCTTTTCAATTGGCGATGAAGTCGACGTTACCGGCACCAGCAAAGGTAAAGGTTGGGCTGGCACCATCAAGCGCCACAACTTCCACCGCGGTCGTAAAACGCATGGTGGTCGCTCGTACCGTCGTGTTGGCTCTATTGGTTCGATGTATCCACAAAAAATCTTCAAGGGCAAAAAGATGGCCGGCCAAATGGGCGACGAACAAGTAACCGTTAAGAACCTTAAGGTTGCACTTATCGACACCGAACTTGGTGTTATTGGCGTAACCGGTGCAGTTCCTGGCCCACGGAACGGCATTGTTATTTTAAAGGAGGCTAAGTAATGGCTGTCCAAACCTACACCAAGAGTGGCACAAAAGCCACCACATCTGCCAAGCTCGACAAGGCCGTGTTTGCCGTCATGCCCGAAAATCATGAGCTTCTAAAGCTCGTGTACTCTGCATATCTAGCAAACGGCCGCGACAACTTGGCGCAAACCAAAACCCGCGGCCTTGTTAGTGGTGGTGGCAAAAAGCCCTGGAAACAAAAGGGCACCGGTCGCGCACGGTTCGGTTCATCCCGCAACCCTATCTGGCGTGGCGGTGGTATCGTCTTCGGTCCAACCGGCGAAGAGAACTACACTAAAAAGGTCAATGTAGCTGCTAAACGCCAAGCACTGCGCCAGTCGCTTAGCTTGGCCGCCAGCGAAGATCATATTAAGGTTATCGAAACGCTGAACTTTAGTGATGGCAAGACGGCAACAATTGCCAAACTCCTTACTAAGCTAGAAGCAACTGGCACCGTACTGCTCGTTACCGATAATAAAGATGACGCCAGCGTACGCGCAACCCGCAACCTGTCTGGTGTTAAAGTAGTTGCCGCAAATTATGTCAATGTGTTTGACGTTCTAAACGCCGACACGATCGTTATGACCGAAAAGTCACTGGACATCATTACCGAGTGGCTCGGAGGTACAAAGTAATGGAAAAGAACACTATTCTCCGCCCACGCTTAAGCGAAAAAACCTTTGGCCTAGCCGGTGCACACACCGTATACGTCTTTGACGTGCCAAAGGAAGCAAACAAGCAAACCGTAGCCTTGGCTGTTGCCGCTCAGTTTGATGTAACTGTCGTGAACGTCAACATGACCAACATCAAGGGCAAGGCCAAGCGGCTCGTTCGTAAGGGCGGCCGACCAGTTGCCGGCAAGCGCTCGGACATTAAGAAGGCATATGTCACCCTAAAGGAAGGTCAAAAGCTCCCATTCTTTGACGAGCCCGAAACCGACAAAAAGGCTGACAAAAAGGCAAAGAAAGAGGAGAAGAAGTAATGGCTATTAAAGCACACAAGCCTACTACTCCCGGCCGCCGCGGCATGACCAGCCAAGACACTGCCGAGATTACAACTCGCAAGCCGTTGCGCTCGCTGATCGTTAAAAAGAAAACCCAAACCGGCCGCAACAACCAAGGTCGCATTACGACCCGCCACAAAGGCGGTGGTGTTCGTAGGTTCTACCGATTGGTTAACTTCAATCTAGAGAGTGGTCTAACTGCTACTGTCGAGCACATCGAATACGACCCCAACCGCAGTGCACGTATTGCCCGTATCGTAGACAACAAGGGTACATACCACTACATTCTGGCAGCTAAAGACATGAAGGTTGGTCATAAGATAGAGAGCGGCGAAGAAGCTCCTATCGAGAACGGCAACCGCCTACCCCTTAAGAATATCCCCGTAGGTAGCACTATCCACGCCATCGAACTCAAGCCTGGCAAGGGCGCCCAAATGGTACGCTCCGCTGGTAACAGCGCGCAACTTATGGCTAAAGAGGGCGAATACGCTCAGGTACGTATGCCGAGCGGCGAAGTCCGTTTGGTACGCCTGGAATGTACTGCTAGTTTAGGCGTCGTGGGCAACGAACAGCACCAAAACATCAAGATTGGTAAAGCTGGACGCAAGCGCCACATGGGCGTACGCCCAACCGTTCGCGGTGTTGTTATGGCTGCCGCTGACCACCCGCACGGTGGTGGTGACGGTGGTCGCCACGGTACCGCCAAAGCACCACGTACACCGTGGGGCCAGAAGACATTAGGCTACAAGACGCGCAGGCGCAAGAGCACTAATAATATGATCGTTAAAAGCCGTCATGCGGCGAAGAGGAAGTAAAGGTAAGATATGAGTCGTTCACTCAAAAAAGGCCCATTCATTGACCCCAAGCTTGCCAAAAAAGCCGCGAGCCTAGGGTCAGATGATCGTACCATTATTAAGACATGGGCACGCTCGTGTACTATCGCACCAGAATTTGTCGGTCGCACGTTTGCCGTACACAACGGCAAGGTCCATGTACCAGTATTCGTTACCGAGAACATGGTCGGCCACAAGCTTGGCGAATTTGCCCCAACTCGTAAGTTCCGCTCCCACGGCGGTAAGTTAGCAAAGGGCGGTAAGTAAT
Source organism: Saccharimonadales bacterium (SeqCode) (assembly GCA_035480575.1). Classification (GTDB taxonomy): domain Bacteria; phylum Patescibacteriota; class Saccharimonadia; order Saccharimonadales; family UBA4665; genus PMNU01. Next base: position 3,200 of record DATIHR010000033.1, read on the forward strand.
ATGGGTGTTCTAGCTATTGCCAAGGGCGTTCGTATGAGTCCCCGTAAGGTAGGCGTTGTTGCTGCCTTAGTACGCGGCCGCACAGTCGCCGATGCGCTCACTATTTTAGATCATACGCCGCGCCGCACTGCACTACAGGTAAAGAAAACCATTATGAGTGCTCGCGCTAATGCCGACCACAATCACAACTACAAACCCGACACCCTTCGCATTGTTGAGATTAGTGTCACGAGCGGCCCGCGCCTTAAGCGTTTCCGCCCAGCTGCCCATGGCCGCGCACTACCATTCCAACGCCGCACTAGCCATATCCGCGTTGTTGTAGACGGCGAACAGCGAGTAGCTAAAAAGTCAGCTAAAGCCGAGAAGGAGGCAAAATAATATGGGACAGAAAGTAAATCCTATTAGCATGCGCCTTCAGGTCAACAAAGACTGGCGCAGCAAATGGTTCGCAGGCAAGCGTGAATACGCAACTTATCTTGCACAAGACCTTGCGGTTCGCCGCATGATCACCAAAAAGCTTGGTTCGCGTGCCGCTATCAACAAAGTAGATATCGAGCGTTCACCAAACCTCGTGACCGTTACCATCACCACCGCTAAGGCTGGTGTAGTTATTGGCCGGGGCGGCTCTGGCGCTACCGAGCTTAAAGAGACGATCGAAAAAATCTACGGCGTCCCCAGCCGCGTAAATATCGAGGAAATCAAAAAGCCCGAGCTATACGCCAAGCTGGTAGCAGAGAATATCGCACACCAACTAGAGCGTCGCATGAGCTTCCGCCGTGCCATTAAAAGCGGTGCGGCAGCTACCATGCGTTCTGGCGCATTGGGTATTCGCATCGAAGTCGCTGGCCGACTGAACGGCGCCGAAATGTCCCGCCGCGAAAAAGAAGTGCAAGGTTCCGTACCGCTACACACCCTGCGCGCCAACATTGACTTTGCTCAAGTTAACGCCCAAACCGTTGCCGGTATCATTGGCGTAAAGGTTTGGATCTACAAGGGGGAAGCATAGCATGTTACTTCCAAAACGCACTAAGTTCCGCAAGGTCCGCAAAGGCAAAATCGACGGCCCTGCAACAAAAGGCCACTACATTGCATATGGCGAATTCGCTCTCCAGGCACAGGGCCACGAACGCGTCACTTCCCGCCAGATCGAGTCTGCTCGTCAGGCTATGACCCGCTACATTAAGCGTGGTGGTAAAATCTGGATTCGTATTTTCCCGCACACACCTGTTACCCGCAAACCACTCGACGTCAAGATGGGCTCGGGCAAGGGTAGCCCTGAATTCTTTGTTGCTAAAGTTAAGCCCGGTACCATCTTGTTTGAAATGCAAGGTGTTTCCGAAGAAACCGCCCGTGAAGCAATGCGTCTAGCCGGCCACAAGCTGCCAGTTAAGACCAAGTTCCTGGTTAAGGAGGTGCAGTAATATGAAGATTGTTGATATCCGCAAGCTGTCGACCGAACAGCTAACCCAAGAAAGCACCAAACTCCGCGAAGAAATTGTTGAGCTTAAGCGCCGCCTGTCATTAGGCGAAGTCCAAAACGTCCGCGTTATCCGCGGCAAGCGTAAGGATCTGGCGCGGATGCTGACCGTATTAAGCGAGCAACTCGCAAAGGAGACGAAGTAATGGCTAAAACCTTTTACGGGACGGTCACCAGTAACGCGGCCGACAAAACCATTGTCGTCACCGTTAATACGTCAAAGACCCACCCCCTGTATCACAAAAAGTACACGGTAAGTAAAAAATTTGCCGCCCACGACGAAAAGAACGAAGCGCAAGTTGGCGACAAAGTCTTTATTGCCGAAACGCGACCAATTAGCGCCCGCAAACGTTTCAAGCTCGACCGTATCGAGCAAAAGGCTGCAGTTAAGCACGTTGAAAACGAAACTCCATTAGCCGAAAAGCCGGCAGAGGAGGCAAAGTAAAATGATTCAGCAAGAAACCCGACTGGTTGTAGCCGACAACAGTGGTGCCAAGGAAATCTTGTGCATCCGCGTGCTTGGTGGCACCCGCCGGCGGTATGCCCGGGTTGGCGACATTATTGTAGCCACTGTCAAAGAGGCAAACCCTAGCGGTAATGTTAAAAAGAAAACCGTTGTTAAAGCAGTTGTTGTTCGTACCCAAGATAAAATCCGCCGCAAGGATGGATCTACCATCAAGTTCGACGACAACGCCGCTGTTATTATTGGCGAGGACAAGCTGCCGCGCGCGACCCGTATATTTGGGCCGGTACCACGCGAGCTTCGCGAACTCGGTTATGCCAAGATTATTAGCCTGGCGCCGGAGGTACTGTAATGGAAACGAAACTATATAAAATTCGCTTAAAAAAGGGTGACACTGTCGTAGTGCTTGCAGGCAAATACAAGGGCAAGACCGGCAAAATCGTAGCTACCCATCCAAGCGACAACAAAGTAACCGTTGAAGGCATTAACATTGTCAAAAAGCATGTTAAGCCCAACCGCGTTAACCCACAAGGCGGTATTATCGAGATCACCAAGCCACTATGGGTAAGTAAAGTAGCGATTGTCGACCCTACTACCAAAAAGCCCTCACGTATTGGGTACGCCACCGACAAGAATGGCGCCAAGGTACGTGTGTACAAGAAATCTGGCAAAGAAATCGCCGTGGCCGCACCTAAGGCTAAGGAGGGCAAGAAGTAATGGCTACTGCAACCAAAAAAACTGCCGACATCAGCACAACTGCTCGCCTGCGTTCTCAGTACAAAGCGAGCATTGCAGCTGAACTACAAAAGGAACTCGGTCTTACTAATCCTAACCAGGTACCGAAGCTTGAGAAAATTACTCTTAACGTCGGCCTAGGCAAGGCAAAGGACGACAAAAAGACCATTGATGCGGCAACCAACACACTGACCAAAATCACCGGTCAGAAGCCAGTAGAGACTATCGCCAAGAAATCTATCGCCAGCTTTAAATTACGCGAAGGCAACAAAATTGGCCTGAAGGTAACGCTACGTGGCGATAAAATGTACGAATTTATGGACCGTTTAATCACCATCGTACTACCCCGCCTGCGTGACTTCCACGGTGTTTCCAACAAAGCATTTGACCGGCAGGGCAATTTTTCAATCGGCATGATCGACCAATCCGTATTCCCGGAGCTTTCATTTGAAGAAACCACTACGGCTCACGGCCTGCAAGCCGTCTTTACTATCAAGTGCGTCGAGCCCGCACACGCTAAGGCATTGCTGCAAAAATTTGGCATGCCATTCGAAAAGGAGGCCAAGTAATGGCACGTAAGTCGAACATTGCGCGCGATGTAAAACGCCGCAAAATGCACGAACAATACGCCGCCAAGCGCGCCGAGCTGAAGGCGCTAGGTGACCACGAAGGTCTGGCCAAGTTGCCCCGCAACTCTAGCCCGACCCGACTTAAAAATCGTTGCGTCGAAACCGGCCGGCCACATGGCTACATGCGTACGTTTGGTTTGAGCCGCATTTCATTTAGAGAACACGCTTCCAAGGGAGAAATCCCCGGCGTAACGAAAGCGAGCTGGTAGGAGGCACTATGAATACTGATCCAATCGCTGATATGTTAACCCGCATCCGTAACGCTATCGCCGTACGCAAAGACGAAGTCGTACTGCCGCACAGCAAGCTTAAACAAGCGGTTGCCGAGCTGTTACGCGACAGTGGCTTTTTGTCTGATGTACACGTAACCGATGCTACTGTGGGCAAAAGCATGAAAATTGTTATTAACCGCGACGGCGAAAACGCCCGCATTACCGAAATTGTTCGCGTTAGCAAGCCAGGACGTCGCGAGTATACCGCCAGCAAAGAAATCCCAATTGTTAAGCGCGGCCGTGGTCTCGTCATCATTTCGACCTCTAAGGGTTTAATGACTGGCGCCGAAGCCCGCAAGGCAGGTGTTGGCGGCGAAGTAATTTGTAAGGTTTACTAAAGGAGAAATCAATGAGTCGTATAGGAAAACAGCCTATAATGATCCCATCCGGCGTGACAATCACTGTCGACCCTGATTTCGTAACTGTCAACGGCGCTAAAGGCACCCTCAAACAGTTTACGATGCCGGGCGTCACAGTTAGCGTCGACGATGGCGTGGCTACAGTTACCCGCATGAACGACGAAGCCCAGTACCGTGCAAAGCACGGCCTTATGCGGTCGCTCGTCAACAACATGGTCGTTGGTGTGAGCCAAGGTTTTAGCAAAAAGCTTGAGATTAATGGTGTCGGATACCGCGTTGCGCAGCAAGGCGCCGACCTGAAATTTAACCTCGGCTTTAGCCATGACGTTATTTACAAAATGCCACAGGGCGTAACCGCAGCTATCGAGCAAAATACCATTACGGTAAGCGGCATCGACAAGCAACAGGTTGGCCAAGTAGCAGCCGAGATTCGCGCACTAAAGAAACCTGAGCCGTACAAGGGCAAGGGCATTAAGTACGCAGGTGAACGCATCTTACGCAAGAGCGGGAAGAGCGGGAAGGAAAAATAGTGATGAATAGTTTAATTCACAAACTGCACAATCGCTGGCAACGCAAGCATCGCGTGCGCGCCACCGTATCCGGTACCGCCGAACGTCCACGCCTAAGCGTGCACATTTCTAACCGACACGTAACAGCCCAAGTTATTGATGACACGACCGGCAAGACATTGGCCTATGCTACTACTGTCAGTAGTAAAGCTGTCAAAGGCTCAATGGTTGAACGCGCTGCGTGGGTTGGCGAAGAAGTAGCCAAAAAAGCCAAGGGTGCAAAGGTAAAAGCCGTTGTCTTCGACCGTGGTGGCCACATGTACCATGGCCGCGTACAAGCATTGGCCGACGCGGCTCGTAAAACAGGATTGGAGTTCTAGTATGGCCGAAAATACCGATGTAAAACCCCCAGAACAACGCGAGCAACGGCCACGGGGTCGCCGGCCAGAACAAGCTCCCGAAGAGAAGCAGTTTGACGAACGCGTTGTGCACATAGACCGTGTTGCACGCGTCGTAAAGGGCGGGCGGCGCTTCCGGTTCCGCGCCTTGGTTGTAGTGGGCGACCGCAAGAACCGTGTTGGTGTTGGCACCGCTAAGGGCGCCGACGTTACCGCTGCAGTCACCAAAGCTACCGAGGTAGCTAAGAAGCACTTCGTACAGGTACCTATCCACAATGGCACTATTCCCCACGAAGCAACCGCCAAGGTAAGTGGTGCGCACATCTTAATTAAGCCTGCCTCTCCCGGTACTGGCCTTATTGCTGGCGGTACTGTTCGTACTGTGCTCGAAGTTGCCGGCATTAGTAACGCATTGTCGAAATCGCTTGGGTCAAGCAATAAAACCAACGCCGCATATGCAACCATCGCCGCATTACAGACAATTGTTCCTGCAAGTGCCTGGGTAACCCGCAAGCACGAGAAGAAGGCCGCCAAGTCTGCCGATACAGCAGAGTCCAAACCGGCAGCAAAAAAGCCCGCGGCAAAAACTGCCAAGAAGGCGGAGGCCTAAACCATGAAGTTTAACGAACTACAAGTAACCCGCGCTAAAAGTGGCAAACGCGTTGGCCGTGGCATTGCCGCCGGCCAGGGTAAGACCGCAGGTCGCGGCACCAAGGGCCAACGGTCCCGCACTGGCTCTGGCAAACGCCCGGGCTTCGAAGGTGGCCAGACGCCCTTGATGCAACGCCTGCCAAAACTGCCCGGCTTTACATCTAAGGCCGCTCGCGCAGAGGTCGTCTACACCAGCCAGCTTGATGCATTTGCAAATAAAACTGCCGATGCCGAAAGCCTAGCTAAAGCCGGCCTTATATCTAACCCATACGTTAAGGTTAAGGTCATCACTAAGGGCGACGTTACTAAAAAAGTAGCTGTCAAAGTTCAGGCTATCAGTGCCAGCGCCCTAGCAGCTATAGAAAAAGCGGGCGGTAGCTTCGAAAAAGTTGCCGTTAACGCCCGGCCTGCTTCTGCAAAGAAAGCCGAAAAGAAGGAAAAAAAGGCCGCTAAAAAAGCGTAGCCACAACTCCCTGCAACAAACGAGGCCTGCTCAACGTAGACCTCGTTTTTGTTTTTATACACACTAGGAACAGTCAGGGGCGTGCGACTATGCTTTTTTAGCAAGGGCAGCCGTCAACGCCAATTTCAGGACCGTACAATCCTGGTATTTTCATGGAAACTACAGTATACTACTACCATTCTTAAAGAAAGAAACCTATAGAGACATGAACTGGGGTATTATTGCAAAGTCGCTCGGCCACGCCGATATGCGCAAACGTATATTCGCCGTGCTCGGCATGTTGTTTATATTCCGTATCCTGGCCCACATTCCCGTACCACTCGCCGACCCGCAGACCTTACAACAAGTGCTAAACAATGTCTTTACTTCCTCGAGCACGCCACAATTACTGAGTTTTATTAACATCTTGTCAGGTGGCGCATTAGCACACTTTTCTATTATGATCGCCGGCCTTGGCCCCTACATTAATGCATCTATCATTATGCAGTTGCTTACAAAGGCCATTCCTAAAATGGAAGCTTTGCGTAAAGAAGGCGAATCTGGCCAACGCAAAATTAACCAGTATACTCGTGTCTTAACGCTGCCGCTTGCCATCCTACAGTCTATCGGCGCCATTTACCTTGTGCGCGCTACCGCCGCGCAAGTCGCTGGCATACCAGACATTACAGCGAATGCTAACATCTGGCAGTGGGTACTCATGATTGCCTCCTTAACGGGCGGCTCGATGTTGCTTATGTGGATGGGGGAACTCATTACAGAACGGTCACTTGGTAACGGCATCTCACTGCTTATTACTGTAGGCATTGTAAGTGGTTTGCCCGCTACAGTTGCCCAACTGTATAACACGGTCTTCGACAAAAATAGTCACTGGAATATATTCGGTTGGTGGGCGCCAATAAACGGTAAAAACCTTCTGTTTGCAGGCCTCATTGCTGGGGCGGTCATTGCTGTAACATGGATTGTGGTTCTATTAAACGAAGCTGCCCGGCGTATTACCATTAACTACGCCAAACGAGTGCAAGGCAACCGCACGTACGGCGGCGTGACCACGACACTGCCGGTTAAACTTATAAGCGCCGGCGTTGTACCAATCATTTTTGCCGTTGCGTTCTTAAGCGTGCCTAACTTCGTGGGGCAACTTATGACTGGGGCAAGCAGCGAACGCTTGCAAGCCATAGGCCACAACCTTGTTGCTTGGTTCCAAACGCCATCTACCACCACATTCGCTACCTATGGCTGGAAAGCCTGGATCTATCCCACGGTGTACTTCTTGCTTGTTTTTATATTCACGTTTTTCTATACCAGCATTACCTTTAACAGCAAAGAGATCGCCGAAAACCTGCAAAAACAAGGTGGCTTCATAGAAGGTATACGCTCGGGCTTAACCACCGAAAAATTCCTAAGCATGACTGTAAACCGCCTGACACTGTTTGGCGCCCTCAGCCTTGGGCTGCTCGCATTACTGCCAATCATTGCCCAAATATTCTTTAAGGGCAACATCGCCATTGGTGGCACGAGTGTACTTATCTTGGTGTCAGTATCGCTCGAGACGTTGCGTGCTGTAGAATCACGTGCCTTAATGGTAACCTACGACCAATACTCGCGTTCCGACTTCTTTAGCGATACGAGCGACGACGACATCGAGAGCCCCAAAAAACGCCGCTTTAGCCTCCTGCCATTCCGTGGCAAGCGAGCGAAGTAGGCTTGATAATGCAACAAGGTGTTGTAATTACTAGAGGCACCTGTTATAATTTTAGGTTAGTTATATCTTATGGCAGCTAATAAGCAAGTTATCGAGTTAACGGGGATAATTATTGAGACCCTTCCGGGTACTCAATTTCGCGTAGAACTCGAAAACGGCCATCAGATTATAGCTCACGTCGCCGGCAAAATGCGGAAGCACTACATTCGCATTGTGCCAGGAGACACCGTTACGGTAGAATTGACCCCCTACGATCTCACAAAGGGTCGGATTACCTATCGGAAATCATAGTATCAATATAAGCAGTGTGTTATGCACCAGGGAAGGAGCATGATCCGCATGAAAGTGCGTGCAAGTGTCAAAAAGATCAGTCCAGATGACAAGCTAGTCTGGCGGCGTGGCCGAGGCAAACAAAGCAAGGCCAAGCTATATGTCATCAATAAATTAAAGCCTAAGCATAAGCAGAGGCAGGGGTAGTAGTATGGCTCGTATATCAGGAGTAACTATTCCGTCCGAAAAGCAAATTTGGGTCGCCTTGACATATGTATATGGCATTGGCCCCAAGACCGCTCAGACCATTTTGGCTGCCGCGAAGGTTGACGAGACTATTCGCGTCAAAAACCTAACCGACGCCGAGATCGGCCGGATTCAAGAAATCATCAACGATAAGTACACCGTAGAAGGCGAGCTGCAACGTATTGTTGCCGGTAACATCAAACGCCTAAAGGACATTGGTTCGTATCGTGGCCTGCGCCATAAAAACAGCCTGCCGTCCCGCGGTCAGCGTACCAAGACAAACGCCCGCACCCGCCGCGGCAAGAAAGTCACTGTTGGCGGTACTGCTAAGAAGGTTGCGTCTAAGACGTAGAAAGGAGCATACGAAATGGCAGAAGCAACTTCACAATCGGCTGCTCCAACAGCCGCCAAAAAGAAAAAGTCAAAACGCAGTGTGCCCGCCGGGCAAGTGCACATTTTGGCTACGTTTAACAACACTATTGTTACCTTTACCGACGCTAAGGGCGGCGTACTAACCGCATCAAGCGCCGGTGCCTGTGGTTTCCGTGGTTCTAAAAAAGGCACTGCGTACGCAGCACAGGTTGCAGCAGAAAAAGCCGGCAACGCAGCCAAACAGCAGCATGGCCTGAGCAAGGTAGAAGTGTTCGTGCGAGGCGTAGGCCTTGGTCGCGACGCAGCCATCCGCACCTTGCAAAACCTAAACATGCAAGTCGAATCTATTACCGATGTAACCGGTGTGCCACACGGCGGTGTTCGCGCACGAAAGGCCCGGAGGATCTAGACTATGGCACGAGATACTCAATCTATTGTTAAAATGTCCCGCCGCGAAGGCTACGCCTTGCACCCCAAGGCACACAAAGCCCTCGTTAAGCGGCCAACTATCCCCGGCCAGCACGGCAACAGCCGTGGCGGTATGCGGGGCGCCAAGGCCAGCCAATATTCGCTGCAACTACGCGAAAAGCAAAAAGTTAAGCGGCTATATGGCCTGCTCGAGAAACAATTCAGCAACCTTATGGCCGAAGCTTCGCGCCGTCAGGGCCAATCTGGCCAGGTGCTCTTGCAGCTCCTAGAGCAACGCCTAGACAACGCCATTTACCGTGCCGGTTTCGCGCCATCGCGCCGGGCTGCACGCCAATTGGTAACGCATGGCCACTTTATGCTGAACGGCCACCGCGTAGACATTCCGTCAATCCGCCTTAAGGCAGGAGATGCTATTGTTGCGCGGGACCACAGTAAGAACACTGAATACTTCAAGAAGCTTGACGACACGAGCCCAGCACCCAGCACCCACCCCGAGTGGCTGAAGGTTGATCGCAAAAAGCTTAGTGTAACCGTTGCCGGTGTTCCTACTCGCGACGACGCTGAACCTGACATCAATGAACAATTAATTGTGGAATACTACTCACGCTAAGGAGGCGGTGAAATACATATGTCAAAGATGATTCACACACCAGGGTTAGTACAAGTAGACGACCACAGCGCTACCAATGCGACCTTTGTTGTCGAACCGCTACACAGCGGCTACGGTATGACGCTTGGCAACAGTCTTCGCCGTGTACTGCTCTCTAGCATCGGCGGAAGCGCCGCTACTAGTTTTAAAATTGAAGGCGTCAGCCATGAATTTACTACCGTTAAGGGCGTAAAAGAAGATGTCGTCGACATTATGCTGAACCTTAAGGGCATCCGTTTCCGTGTATACGGCGACGAGCCACAGCAAGTACGCATTGTTAAGCAAGGCAAGGGCGCTGTTACCGCTAAGGATATTCAAACCAACGCCGATGTCGAGGTCGTTAATCCCGACCACGTTATTGCAACGCTTGACGACGACAAAGCAAAATTTGTTATGGACTTGGTTGTCGAAACCGGCCGTGGCTACCGCACCGTCGAAGAAGGCGCTGCCAAGAAGGCAAGCGACTATGTTGCTCTTGATGCCATCTTCAGCCCGGTACTGCGTGTTCGCTACAAGGTAGAGAACACTCGTGTCGGCCAAATGACTGACCTCGACAAGCTCTTACTCACTATCGAGACCGATGGCACCATTACGCCACGTGACGCATTCGAAGAGGCTGCCGCTATCTTGGTCAACCAATACACAGCGCTCGCCGGCAAGACTCGTGTCGAAAGCGGCGAAGCTATGCTGGCTCACGGCGTACCTACTGCCGCCCACCTAAGCGACGACAGCGGCGACGAACCCGCAGCCCTCAACACGCCAATTGAAGACCTTAACCTAAGTGCCCGCACCACTAACGCGCTCGTAAACAACGACATCCACACCATTAAGGATTTGTTTTCCTTAAGCGATGCCGAACTGCGCGACCTTAAAGGCTTTGGCAGCAAAGCCCTCGACGAGGTGAAAGAAAAGCTGGCGGAGCTGGAGCTGTAAGATGCATCGTCACGGATATAAAGGCCGCAAGCTGCACCGCGAGCGCGATCAACGCGAAGCGTTGGTTAAAGGCCTCGCAGACAGCCTCGTAAAATACGAGAGTATTGAAACTACCTTGCCTAAAGCAAAAGAAGTCGTACCCTACGTAGAAAAATTGATCACCAAGGCCAAAAAGGGTGATCTACACAATCGTCGCCAAATTATCGCCGACTTGCAAACCCTAGAGAGTGCGCATAAGCTAGTCGACCAAATTGCACCGAAGCTAAAGGGCCGTACCAGTGGCCACTTGCGCATCGAAAAAACTCGACTGCGCCGGGGCGATAACACTCAAATGGCACGAGTTAGCTTTGTAGACGACCTCAAGGAAGCACCAGTGGCTAAAAAGGCAGCTGAGCCCAAGAAGGCCGAGCCTAAAAAGCCTGCTGTAGCCGCCAAGAAAACTCCGAGCGCGAAGAAGGAGACCAAGTAATGAAGACTTACAGCGCAAAACCAAGCGACGTAACCCGTAAATGGTATGTTATTGACGCTTCCGAAGCCTCGTTGGGTCGTGTTGCGACGCAAATCGCAACCCTACTTACTGGCAAGGGCAAACCTATGTTTACGAAGCACATAGACGTTGGCGATTATGTCGTCGTTATTAACGCGGCTAACGTACTCGTTACTGGTCCCAAGATGGACACTAAGATGTACTACCGCCACAGCGGTTTCCCGGGCGGCTTAACCGAGACTACAATGCGCGACAAGCTCGTTCAAGACCCAACATCTGTTGTTTTTCAGGCAGTACGCGGCATGTTACCCGTTAACAAGCTACGCGACGCCCGGCTTAACCGCCTTAAGATTTACGCAGGTGCCGACCACAATCACGAGGCGCAAAAACCAGAGAAAATCTCAGTTAAGGAGGCCAAGTAATGGCTAAAAACGATTACTTTTACGCACTCGGCCGCCGCAAAAGCGCTACTGCACGCGTTCGCCTGCAAGGCGGCAAGGGTACTATTACGGTCAACGACAAGCCGGCCGAAGAGTATTTTGCCGATAGCAAGCAACTACTAAACGAGCTGAACCGCCCGTTTGCAGTGCTCGAACAAGAAAACAAATTCGACATTAGCGCCCATGTAGCGGGCGGCGGTCACGCTGGCCAGGTAGAGGCTATCCGCTTGGGTATCGCTAAAGCTCTGACGCTTATGAACGACGACCTGAAGAGTACGCTTAAGCGTGCCGACCTCTTAAGTCGCGATCCCCGCGAACGCGAACGCAAGAAGTTTGGCCTTAAGGGTGCCCGTAAGCAACGCCAGTTTACCAAACGGTAGGATAGGCAACGAACTTACTAAAAAAGACCGGCCTAGCCGGTCTTTTTTAGTAGATTACCCGTCGATACGCATAAGGGTAACTGTCGATTCCAGCCCTCTATTAATGGGCGTACCAGCCCCAAACGATGCTCTGGCTGTAGCAACTTACGCGCTACGCGGGTTAGTGCTTCGCCATACTCTTTGCCGTGTTCGGGATCTTGTAGGCTTGCAATTGCACGCAGTAACTGCACCATAGGCGCCTGAACCGCATTGCTCAAAACGCGAGGCGCACGGTTACGATACTGAGGCGCAATAATATTATCGGTCGCCATACGAGTTACAATACTTTGAGCTTTCTTAAACGAGCACTGGTATACCCGCACAATATCATTAGGCGTCGCGCCACCTTGCGCTTCAATCAGCTGCGCTAGGCGCAGTCGCTGTGTAGGCGCATACGGGTATATATGCTGTTCACCTGACTTAAACGAATTACTCAGCGTCGTGCCAATTGGCATGCCGTATATTAGTTGCGTCGCCGCCAAGGCGCCGACAAGTGCCACATTGTCCCGTGCTTTTTCTGTGCGGCGTACCGACGATAGGATTCGGCCATTATCAAGACGTTCTCCTAACGTAACTATACGAGGTGCAAGCTCTCCTTTTATATGCGCAGCCACGCCACCACTTATGTGTAGCCCACTTTTCTTCGACGACCCGCCATTTGACGCTGTTAGGCGTGCAACTTGCGTCGTAATATCGTATATGTGCGCTTCCTGAGCAGGCTCAAGTGAACCAACAATCAAGCTAGTAAGCAAACGCGTAGGCGTGCCAACCATACAGTCAATATCCTGTTGGACATTACTTAAAAATTCAGTCTTGAACACTTCTACGCCAACTGGTGGTTCAGGAAATTCTAGCGTGTTCATCCATTGCGCCTTTTTTCGCTAACATTTCATTTTCTCGGACAATGGCAATTGCTTTGGGGGTAAGATATTCTCTCATATAGGCTTGGGGGTTTGCGACACCTGCACGGCGTAGAACAACGTCTCTATCATATTGGGTCAAAGACACCCTATCCCCGAATACAAGTAGCTCTACGCCATGGCCAATTGTTAAAAGTCGTTGCTCGAGGGTAGATAGTTCTGCTTGAAGCTCCGCATGCAGCGCGAACGGCGTGCCATGACCTTTATCCGCAATTGTAATAAGGCCAGCATGCATAAGCCATTGGGCTCCATCCTTAGCCTTACGCTGCGCCGCTACGCCGTCGTAATGTCTATCCACTACGCCGTCGATCCATGACTCTACTCCTGCTTGCGGCAAGGGGGCATCCCAACCCTCTACAAGCGACATTCTTAACCGCTTACCATGTTCCGCATCTAATAGCTTCATCGCCTCGCCTGATAACGCCCGAGCATAGTCCGCGTATGCAGGGTTTTGTACGCTCGCAATGGCACCCAGCAGGTTTACTGCAGACGGCCAAATTGCCTCGTTCAGCTGATAGTAATTTTTTCGGGCGTTTATAGCTCGCTTCCATAGAACATTAGCATCACACATGCGAGTTAGCGTATTCACTAATGGCTTAGAGTCGACTCGTAAAACGGATTGAACATCGGTGAACAGTACGCCGGCGTACTCGGTTACTACTAGCTGTGCTACGCGTAAACGCCGTGTAGGCGCGTAAGGGTATGGCGACACAGCCTGGTCCCATTGTTGGTACGTCCTGCCCAGCGTCGTTCCAAGCGGAAGCCCGCCTACTAGTTGGCTCGCAGTGAGCGCGCCTACTAGCGCCAAATTATCTTTTGCTTTTTGTGTACGATGCACGATCTTAGCACCCTTTGCGCTACATCGGCTAAGCGTTATCATGCCGGCAGCGTGAAATCTGCTATACAATAGGCTCACGAACTGACTATTTTTTTGCCAAGCCGCGTCCGGTACCCACATGCCATGCACTCGTTCTGCTAATGCGGGTATGGCAATTTCTTCTTTAGCCCCAAGCGATCCAATGGCCAAACCAGCAAGCAGCCATTTAGGGGAGCCCGCCATAACGTCAATGCTAGGCTGTACGCCCTGCAAAAACTCGGTACCGAGTACCTCGGGACCAACCGGTGGTTCAGGGAATTCAATACTACTCATTAGTTACGTTAACTTTCTGGCGTCTCTATCGTCCGGACGATTTCAAGTGCCTTAGGAACGAGGTGCTCACGCAAGTAAGTTGTAGGGTCCGCTGTGTTTGAGCGTCGCATCGCGGCAGCTAACTCATGCCGCGTTACTGTTGCCCCATTTCTGAATAGAAGCGGCCCTACTCCATAACTAATTGCTAAAAACCGTTGCTCTGGTAGGGTCAATCTTGTCTGAAGCGCCGCGTGCAGTTCAAACGGTTTGTCGCTACCTGTTTCTGTGATCGTAACGAGGCCGGCTTGTAAAAGCCATTGTATCCGATCCTTTGCTTTGCGTTGTGCTTCTTCGCCCTCGTAATACTTGCGCACCAGCGTATCAATCCATTCATCTGCTTTTGGAAGGGGACTCTCCCAACCCTTAATCAACGACGTACTCAGTTCTTTGCCGTGTTCGGGGTCCAATAGCTTCATAGCCTGATCCGATAACGCCCGAGCATAGTCTGCATATTCGGGATTTTGTATGCTCGCAATGGCGCCAAGCAGCCTTAATACGGGTTGCCGGATTGCCTCGTTCAGCTGATAGCGATTCCTTTGGGCACCCTGAAATTGCCTCTTCAAAACACCATCGTCGCGCATTCTATCTATCACACTATCCACGACAGTACGTCTTTCTTGCATAACGAGGCTGACATCCATAAAGGATGCATCGTTATGCGGTGCTTCTATCAATTGTGCTATACGTAAACGGCGCGTGGGCGCGAAGGGGTATGGCCCCTGTGCCCGTCTATCTATGGCCGGCCGGTACACTCTGCTCAAAGTCGTTCCAAGCGATAGTCCGTCTACCAGCTGACTCGCAATAAACGCACCAGCCAGCGCCAAATTATCTTTCGCTTTTTGTGTACGGCGTATAGCAGCAAGGCCCCGTAGATTGTGTTCCCTAAGCGTTATCATGCCGGCGGACTGGAATCTTTCGTACGCTTGTTTTGTGAACCAGCGGCTTTTTTGACCGACCAGTTCAGAAGCCTCCGGTGTCAATAGGCTATGTACGCGTTCTGTCAATTCACTTACAGAAATTTCTTCTTCTGGCCTGAGTGCACCAATAACCACACTGGTCAATAACCATTTAGGGGCGCCGACCATAACGTCAATGCTAGGCTGTACGCCCTGCAAAAACTCGGTACGGAGTACCTCGGGACCAACCGGTGGTTCAGGGAATTCTAACTTATTCATACATCAAAGTAGCCAATACTATACTATAATTGTATTAACGTGTCTAAATCCCCAAACGAAAAACGAGTTATCTGGCTGCAACGGACTGCAACAATCTTTGACGTCAGCGAAACCGAGGCCGAAGCGTTATTACAAACTGAACGGATGCAGAGCGCACGCGTTAACCCCCTTCGTGGCAATCCTGCCATGAGCGAGCCAGAGCTAAACTATTTTGTGGGCTCACAATTAGTGCCATATGCATGGATGCCATACTGCTACAAGCTGCCAGCAGGGTCGCTCCAGACCGTACGAGACAGTCGGTTAGTTGCCGAAGGCAAAGTATTTATCCAGAATGCTGCCAGTTGGCTGCCTGTGCTGGCACTAGACCCGCAGCCAGGCGAAGCTATTTTGGATGTTTGCGCGGCACCCGGCGGCAAAGCAAGTCACATTGCAGCAATTACAAACAATCAAGCAGTACTTACCATTAACGACAACTCCCGGGCACGACTGGCTAAAATGCAGGCAAATTTTACGCGTTTAGGTGTCACGCCAAGTGAAATAACCTTATTCGATGCCACGAAACTTGCGTATAAATTAGCGGGTAGACAATTCGACAAAATACTTTTAGATGCGCCGTGCAGTGGCGAAGGCATGATGCATTACGACCGCGACAAAGACTTTGCTACGTGGTCGGTCGCCAGTATTAAACGACTGCAGCAACTGCAAAAACGCCTTCTGACCCAAGCCTGGCAATTACTGAAGCCAGGCGGAAAGCTGGTATATAGCACCTGCACCATGGCGCCGGAGGAAAATGAAGCGGTCGTTGACTACCTACTACGGACACACCCAGAAGCAACAATTGACCCGCTCACGCTAGATCTCCCCAATAAAGTTCCAGTAGTGTACGAGTGGAATAAAAGGCAATACAGCCCGGCCCTCCGTGGAGCGCTGCGCCTTAAGCCAAGCCCGCACATAGAAGCGTTCTTTGTGTGCAAGCTAACTAAAAATACCACCGGCTATTAAGCAACCGCTTTGATGGTTTGTAACATTTCGGCGGGATGTATGAGCAATTCGTCGTGTAGGCCTGGCACGAGCGTAACGCGTACCCCCTGCGGCACGGACTGTGGATCGTAAGGGAAGAAAATGTCGCCACTGGTAACAACCGCGCTGGCATCAATATCCGGGTCTAGCATTTCAAGATTGGCATACGTAGAAAAGCCAGCTATTCGAGGCACTTTCGTTAGGTAGGCAACGGGGTGGCGTGCAAGCTCAAGGCCATCATACGTAAGTAATCGAGCGTGCTCGGCACGGTCTGGCCCTGACACAACACGCCCCAGACTTTGAAACGTTTTGCGCGTAGCAGCGCTAACGAGTTGTGGCACGCTGCGCGGTTCCGGGCCGTTATATGCCACATACTTGGACGGTCGCATATATGGCCTAAGCACTAACGCACCGGCGGAGTGGCTAAGAGCCAATTGATCTTTGACTGCGCGCCCCACACATTCAGGGTCTTTCATGCCGCGCGGGAACGTAATTACCTCTCCGTCGTATGCTAAACCAGCGCCAACCGCAGCGTTTACAACCGGCTCTAGCAGTTCCGGCCCTGTACTAAACCCACCTAAAACAACGACTCTTTTTGACATGGATATAACTTTACAATAAAATAATTAACAATGAAACAAATCGCTGTATTCTTTTATTGGTTTACCGGCCGGCAGTTGGCGGTTTGTTCTGTGCGCTTAGAATCGTAAATAAACTTGAGCCCATAGAAAAGGCCGCCAAGAGCGGTCTTTTTATATAACAAAGGAGTTATCATGATCCCACTACGAGCAGAATACCACCCAGGTCCAGAAATACCACGCGTCGTAAATGTGCCAGAGGCATTGCGACTCAAGATTGGCGTTGCTGCAATAACGCACGAAACGGCACAATTGCCGTCCAGCCCCGAGCCCAAACAGGCCAGCGGTGCATTAGCAGTCGCAAAAACAGTACGCGAGCCGCATGTCCTAACCATGTAACTAGGGTATAATAAGTAGTAATGAGCAAACCAACCATTCTTACCGGCATTCGTGCCAATAACGACCTAACTATTGGCAATTATTTGGGCGCGCTACTACCTATGGTAGATATGGCCAAAGCCAAGGCAGGTGAGTACCAGGTTAACCTATTCGTGCCAGACCTGCATAGCTTTACTACACCAATTGACCACGGCAAATTACAAGACGGCATTGTGCAAAACCTACGGGTATTTGCCGCTGCCGGCCTGCCGCTCAACAACCCAGATGTACACATATATCGCCAAAGCTACGTACCCGCGCACTGCGAACTTACCTGGATATTAGACTGCTTTACCGGCATGGGCGAAATGGGCCGCATGACCCAGTTCAAAGATAAATCTGCAAAGCTCAGCGAAGACCGCATAAGTGTTGGCTTATTTAACTACCCAGTGCTTATGTCTGCCGACATTCTGTTGTACAACGCCACGTACGTACCGGTTGGTGACGACCAAACGCAACACCTGGAATTTACCCGCGACATTGCCGAGCGCATGAACAACCAATTTGGTGCCGACTTATTTACCGTGCCGCTGCCTGTGCCAAAACAACACGCGTTTTTTGGCAAAGACCAAGGTTTGCGTATTCGCGACTTGCAAGACCCTCGCTATAAAATGAGCAAAAGCGACGAAACAGGCAAAGGCGTCATATTTATGTCCGATACACCCGAAGCAGCGGCCAAAAAAATTATGAGCGCTACTACCGACAGCCATAACGAAATCCAGTTCGATATAAAAGAGCGCCCCGGCGTGTCGAACCTGCTCCAAATACTCGGCTTACTGTCTGGCCGTGACCAACAATCGGTTATTGATGAATACACAGGTAAAACCAGCTACGGCGACCTTAAAAAGGCTGTTGCCGAGGTTGTTAGTACTTTCCTACGCGACTTCCAAACCAAACTAGCCAGTGTTGACGATGCTGCCATACAAGCGAAACTAGTGGCCGACGAAATCGCCATGAATGATATAGCCAACGCCACGCTAACACGAGTTCAGCAAGCGGTCGGGTTGCGGCCATAGAGCGGGTATGAACGATTACATCCCGAATCGTCCCCGTACCGTTCGAGCCGACCGGCTACTAGCCAACATGCATCTAGATTACTCGCGAGCCGCCCTTGCCAAGCTGTTCGATCAAGATTTAGTCACACTGGACGGTAAGATTTTAAAAGCCGGCGATAAAATCCCGGAAGGCAGTACCCTAACAGCTGACATTTCTTCACTCGAAACACCGGTTACTGCTGTGCCAGTGCCAATTTTATACGAGGATGACAATGTGATTGTCATGGATAAGCCCGCCGGTATGCTCACGCACGCTCAAAATAAATTCATTACCGAGCCGACGGTGGCTACGTTTCTGCGCGAAAAGGGCAAAATGGAAGGCGAGCGAGCAGGGGTTATACACCGGCTAGACCGGGCAACCAGCGGCGTTATTGTGGGTGCCAAGAACGAACGTGCACTGAGTGCATTACAAAAACAGTTTGCCGACAGAAGCGTCCAAAAAACCTACACTGCCGTCGTGCAGGGCAGACCAAAGCAACCGGAGGCGGTCATTGATATGCCCATCGAGCGTAACCCTAAAGCACCAGCCACCTTTCGGGTCGGCACGAACGGCAAACCGGCAGTAACACACTATAAAGTGTTGCAAACGAATGATGCATATAGCTTGCTGGAACTTAAGCCAGAAACCGGGCGTACCCATCAATTACGCGTCCACTTGCAAAAAATTGGCCACCCCATTGTGGGCGATCCATTGTACGGAAGCGGCACCTACGGCGACCGGCTGTTCCTGCACGCC
>DATIHR010000034.1:0-5483 GCA_035480575.1 Saccharimonadales bacterium (SeqCode)
TGTGCCGATGCACCGATCCTAGGCTGCGAGCTTAGTGGGTGGCTGACGACAGTAAACGGTATACATGTGGGTCTTACCACTTAGCTGAGCGCTCGGTATGCTACCCGTCCAGGTGACTCTAGCCGTAGCGGAGCCGGAAAATAGATAAAAAGACCGAAAACAAAATCAATCAAGAATACCTTTCGTTCCTTGCAGGCTTTTTCTTTCTTTTACCGCGCGTGAGCGGTCATCTGGACGGGTAGCATCCGAAAGCGACATGAGAGTGAGGGCGATGAGGTGAAAGCGACGTGGTAATACAGACGGGAGCTACCAAAGACATGCCGCTAATGCTACACTAGCGGCATGTCTGGTTATAAGGGCCATATTGCAGGGGCGCTGGCTATTAATACGGTGTATGTAGCTGGGGTACGGCTGTTGCCGGGCGAGATGTTGCAGCGGTGGGATATATCGCTCGCCGATTGGCAATTGCTGCTAGGCCTATTTATTATTGCCGTGCTGTTCGGTT
This sequence comes from Saccharimonadales bacterium (SeqCode), assembly GCA_035480575.1. Lineage (GTDB taxonomy): Bacteria > Patescibacteriota > Saccharimonadia > Saccharimonadales > UBA4665 > PMNU01. The sequence continues at coordinate 506 of DATIHR010000034.1, forward strand.
TGTTCCCGGATGTAGACACCAACTCTATCGGTCAAAATATCTTTTTTGGTGTCGCTTTTTTAACGTTAATCGCACTCATTATCGCTGGTAAGTTCGAGCCTGCGGCGTATTTGGGACTATTGGCCATGACGCCCATTGTGGGCAAGCACCGGGGCTGGACGCATAGTAAACTGGCCATGTTTTTGGTGCCGTCGCCAATTATTATTGTGCCGTACCTGCATAACCAGCATGTTTGGACGCTGGGCATACTTATATACGGCGCGGCTGTGGCCGGCTACTTTAGCCATTTATTGCTGGACGGTTTGATTATTCGCAGCATCCATTTTAAAGCGTAAGCCTTAGCTTTTATATCCATAATATGGTATAATCTATTGCTTATGGCCGAGTTTGATACGCCCCCGGCATGTATGCCGGATATTATTGTGCCTCCACCGTTTGTGCCAGAGGTAGCGCCTGCGGAGCAATTTGCGGCGCATGTGCAGCAAGTGCGTGAACATGGCGATGCCTTGGATCGGATGCGCATCTATAACCTTAGGTATTCGCTTGGTGTGATTGGTGTTGGTGTAGGCGGTGTATTTGCTAGTACGTTTTCTTTGGACCATCCAGGCGTAACGATGGGTGTGGCTACGGCTGTTAGCGCTATTGAAGGGTACGGTGTATACATAACGGCAAGTAAGATGACTAAAGCCGACCGGCGTAAAGCACTTACGCGGTTTGGCGAGGATAGCCAGGCTGCTAATAACGCTTCGTACGAGCTATACAGAACCGATAAAAAAAGCGGCGCTGTTGCCATGGAATGGCGCGGTATCATGACTAGTAATACCGCCGAAGACGAGAAAATAGGCGGCGATGAGCAATTGGAGCGTATAGCTCAACTTGCCAAAGAATATGGAGTATCGAAAATACTTATAAACGACGAACTTGCCCGCCACTGTGTTGGCGATACCTTGCTTGCTGATACTACAACCATGGAGGAGTGGCTGCGCACTCACAAAAAGCTGCACACTATTGGCGCTACTAAGACGGATGTGATGCACGAAGCGACGCCGGCCGAATGGTTGCAGCGCGCAGAGACACACCAAAAAACAGGGCGGGCTACGACCGTCGAGTATATGTATCATGCTGGTGACGTGCACGAAAGCGTAGGTGGCGTGCCGGTGATATACGAAGCAGCGGGTATGACAGACAGCAAAGTCGGGCGTTTTAGCGTCTACCTTAAAGCGACTGAGTTGACGGAGACTGCACTCAAAGTGGGCGTTACGGTTACAGTGCCCGAACCATTACAACCGGTCGATGACCCAAAGGGTACCCAGTATGAGCTTGTAGGCAACAGCTCACTCGCTAGCCGGCGGCCTAATCTGGGCCGTAAACAGGGCATATTAGCCGCGGCTTGGCTTGCAACTACGGCAGTGCTTGCACCAACACAAGGAATAGCCGACCAACGACTCAGTACAGTAGAGCGACAGGCCAGCGCTGAAATTGCTCGCCAGCATGGCGTTGATCCGGCAAGTGCAGATGTTGACCCCAAGGCTGCCGAAAAATTAGCGGCCAGTTGGCATGGCGTTAACGGTGCATGGGGCGCTTGGCGCGATGCCCGCAATGGTATGTACGACTGGATAACGTCGTTGCCAAGCACGATAGGTGATTGGACAACCGCCGCTGATCCTACTGCCAGGACCGGCCTAAGCGGTGGGGTGGGTAATGTTGACCCATCGGGTGGCGAAGGGCTAGCAGCATGGACCTTAACGCCTCATAATATGAGCCAAGACGATCTACAGGGCAATTGGAGCATTGCGACTGCGTCTGTCCTTGAAGCAGACGATTACCTGGGCCATAAACGTGTGGAGTGGCTAATTGACGAGTTGGGCGTATCACAATCCTACAAAAATCATCCAGATACTGTCTTGCCGACATTTGGCTCGTACGTCAAGGCCGAGGCGCCGTTTAATGTGCACGACATTGTTTCTCCCAATACGGAGGGCGGGTTAGCGTATATACCTGTACCCGTACGGGACGGCATGAGTATAATTGCCGCCCGTGTTGACGGAGAATCTACCGGTATTATGCTTTTGCAAAACGGACTGTATGGATTGCAACCACCAGAGGGCGATACGGGTAAAAATGGCAAAGTGGAATATTGGCTTATAAAAGGCAATGCGTATAAAACATCAGCGCAGACGGGACTACATGCTGTCGGCGATCTCGTTATAGATACTGCAGAGAATTCAGGTATCAGGCCCTACGATCCTGCGGTTATCCGCAACGTCATCAAAAAGCATTATCCATACCTAAACGACGCTTCGCTAGATGCCTATGCAAAACGTTTACACACGAGTATGTCATATCGATTGAGCCCACTGGGCAAAAAAACCATTTCCCATATGGATAGCTGGGATGGCTTGCTGGACGAAGTGCTAGATGGCAAAAAGGCAAACTGTAATGTGGCCGTGGCGTCGTTTGCGCTTGGTGCAGCCGCGATGCAGCCGGACAAGAAAATTAATATGGTCGAGAGTTTTAGTAACGCGAGTAACCCGTTGGTACTGAGTAACGGCGAAGCCCATGCACGAGCCGTAGACGACGCCGGGACAGTCTACGAGCCTACACCCGGCGCTGCGCTTGGCCTGGACGGCCTGCAATTGAAATCAATTACATCGGACGAACATAATGGCGCGCCGTTGTGGCCCTACGCACTTGGAGGGGTGGGTGCTGCAGCCGTAGGCGTCTATGTCGGCCGCCGGCAAGCGGCTAAAGCGGGCGCTAGGGGCGCACGCCTGGCACGGGATGGTTACTTGGCCGCTACTGCCAAGAAGTACCGGGCCGACGTTGCTAAGCTAGAGCATGCTGCGTGGGGTAGGCCCGGCTCGCAGCCCGATCCTGTATACGTCCGGCATCGCAAGAAAGACGCTACTGTAACAGGCGCAGAAGCATACCAACAGCGACAAGCACTACGGAGCGATCTAGGGATTTCAGCTCGACGTAAACTTGGGCGTCGGTAAGGTATACTGAGTTAAATGACTCATCCGTTACATCCACATTCTTCTGTTCGCATATTTGCGTTTTCGGGTGCCATTACGGTGGCGGCCCTTATTGGTGTGCTGGCGGGCAAGGGCTGGGGTGCTATGTTTGTGGCGCTGATTCTGATCGTTGTTGAGGTAGCGTTTAGCTTTGATAACGCCATATTAAACGCCAAAATTTTAAGCAAAATGTCGCGGTTTTGGCAGAATATGTTTTTAACTGTCGGTGCGCTGATTGCAATTTTTGGCATGCGTTTGGTGTTCCCGATTTTGATAGTTGCCATAACGGCGGGTATTGGGTGGCATGAGGTGCTGGATTTGGCACTACACCACCCGGAGCAGTACGCCCACGAGCTAGAGAAAGCGCACGTATCGCTGTCCAGTTTTGGCGGGGCGTTTTTGCTGGTGCTTGCCCTGGACTTTTTTATTGACCCTTCGCGCGAGGTGTCGTGGATAACGCGTCTGGAAGATTCGTTCCAAAAGCTTGCCAGGCACTGGGCTGCTCCGGCTATTACTTTTGGCGTTGTATTACTTGCGGCTGCGCTACCCGCGAACCACGATAAACTCGAGACTATTGTGGCGGGCATAGCGGGCATTGTGGTTTACAGCATTATCCATGGGTTCACCATTATGTTTGGACGTGCGCAGGAGAAACGCATGAAGGGTGCAACGTATGTAGGGCTGGCAGCGTTTACCAGCTTTTTGTATTTAGAGGTTTTAGATGCCACATTCTCGTTTGATAGCGTACTGGGTGCGTTCGCGGTAACAGAAGATGTGCTGCTTATTGCGCTCGGTTTGGGTGTGGGCGCTTTTTGGGTGCGCTCGCTGACTATTTTTATGGTGCGCCGTAAAACGCTGGGCAATTATGTATTTATTGAGCACGGCGCGCATTACACCATTGGTATTTTGGCACTTATTTTGTTTGTAAGCATTATTGTGAATGTACCGGAAGTCATAACGGGCCTAACGGGCGTGGGTATTATTGCTGCGTCGGTGATCGCGTCGCGCCAAGTGCTGCAAAGCAAAAAAGCCACCTAGCAGTACATGGTTGCTAGTGGTATATACTTGAACTTACATGAAGCGAGAAACACAAAAACAGCGGAACAAGTCAGCTGTGCGTACGCATGAGGTACCGCTGGAACCGCTGCCAGAAATTGAACTGCCAGATGCTCGCCCAGAGCGACGGTGGCTGTGGGGTATAGGGTTTGCTACTAGCTTGGTGTTGTTTGCTGGCGGTGCGCTTGTAGCACTCCAACGTACTATACCCGGCTGGGAGGAACGGCTGTTCCGGCTGGTTAATAACTTGCCCGAATCGTTGCGAGCGTTCTTTTTAGTGGGGACCATTGCCCCCGAAAGCTTATGGATTGCGGTGGCGGCAGTTGTCGTCACTTTTTTTGTAAAACTGTACCGGTTGTCGTGGCAGCTGGCAGCCGGCACATTCATTGGCTATGCGGTTACTTTTGTCGCAAAAAAGGTTATAGAACGGCCGCGGCCGTTAGAGTTTTTTCATGACGCGCATATTCGCGTTAACGAGACTGGTATGGGCTTTCCATCTGGCCACACCATGATTATTACGGTCGTAGTGCTCACGCTGTTCCCCTATTTGCCACGCGGTTGGCGGTATCTTGTACTACTGCTTATTCCATTAATGGCACTATCCCGCGTGTACTTAGGTGTACATGCGCCCCTAGATGTTGTCGGCGGCTTCGCCGTAGGCCTCGGCGTAGTATCGTTCCTAAGAATCCTCCCCGCCAAACTCCGCGACCTCTGCCGTTTCGATTGATTATCCTCCCGTCCTCATTCCTCATCGCCCTCACTCTCACGTCGCTTTCGGATGCTACCCCTCCAGATGACCGCTCACGCGCGGTAAAAGAAAGAAAAAGCCTGCAAGGAACGAAAGGTATTCTTGATTGATTTTGTTTTCGGTCTTTTTATCTATTTTCCGGCTCCGCTACGGCTAGAGT
>DATIHR010000035.1:0-56454 GCA_035480575.1 Saccharimonadales bacterium (SeqCode)
GCCACCGCTAAAAGGGTGACGCACTTTTCGTGGCGGGCCCGACCGGATTCGAACCGGCGATCTCCTCCGTGACAGGGAGGCGTGATATGCCTCTTCACTACGAGCCCGTATATAACAGGGGTAATTATACAGGTTTTACAGATAAAAGCAACGGCCGGTTAGGGCTTTATAAAGTAATGGGGCTTCTTCTCTGCCTTCAATGGTCCGAGATATGTACTACTGTTTTTGAAAGCGAAATAGATGTGCGAAGCTCGAACAGTGCTGCCGCTCTTTTCGCGGACTTTTAGGATTTCCAAACCAAGTGGCGTTTCTACGATGCCGGATATTTGGCCAGGCTCTAGTTTCAATAACGCATCGACTGCTTTGGGCGCGAGGTCACGGTTCGTCTTGTCTATGGCAACTCCATAGTCGCCACCATTACTTTTTGTACCCGGGTCGTCAGAATTTTGTTTCGCAAGAGTTGCAAAATCACCCCCGTTAATAAGTTGATTGAGTACATTTTGTGCACGTTCGTGTGTACTCGTGTCCATTGCAGACACAACCTTTTGCGTCAGTATCTGCGCCCTAAGTTCGCGCTTAAAATCATTAAGCGACCAACCCCAAAATTCCTTAAGTACGTCCTGAAAAACCGCGTTGCTACTGCCGAGTCGATTCTGGCTACGCAGCAGGTCTATCTCGTCGTTCAGCTCTTGGTCGGTAACGGTAATTTTATGTTTTGCGGCAAGGTCTTTAATATAACTATCGTTTACGACAGATTCGAGCGCAACCTTACGAAAAGCAGCAAGCTGCTGCTGCCCTGACTTGCTGGTAAAGTCTACCTTTTGTTGGTTCTGGTAATAGTGCACGTAATGCCGTAGCTCAAATAAATAATTTTCATACGACACAAAGTTAGACCCTGCCTTGGCGACCGGAAACGGCAACACCTGGGTTACGCGGTAAATAAAGGTAGAGGTGGCATTGAACCGATAGAGCGACAATAGACAGTACACAAAAAAGGCGACAGTAAGGACTACGAAAATACCGCCAGATACAACGACGATCCGGTGCATGGAATGTTGCAGGGGGTAAATATACTTGCGCGCGCTGCTGAGTACCTCTTCACGGTGCTCGGCTACTGTTTCGTTCGTAATACGTGGAATATTATGAATCGCTTCTTCCAGCGACTTCTCTGGCTCCCGGCGACGGCTGCGCTGGGCTAGATACTGTTTAATCTTATGCTTCATCTTCTGCGGCCGCGACGCTCACGTCCTTGTCGTTATCGTTTTTGGTTGGCACAGGGTTGGTTACCGCACTGATGCCTTGCTCGCGCAATATTTCTAGCAGCTTTTTCTGAATCTTGGCAGGATGATGTAAATCATGGATTACCAAATCTCCAACAAATGTCTGCATGACAATTGTACCAAACCCTAACAATGTTTCTTGCAAGCCGGCAATTTCGTAGTTCACCATTTGGATCTGATTTAGGCGCATATCGATAACGCTACGATTAAATAAGCCTTTCTGGCTGATCTGAATAAGCCGCTGATCGGTTACGATAAAGACGCTAAAATACCAGGTGATCCACGAAGGCATAATAAGCAAGATGCCCAACACAAAACCGCAGGCCACACCAATAAAATACGTCGCGTAAGTAGGATGGAATAACGAGGGTACCGAGCCTAGCAACAAAGCTAACATTGAATATATAAGGCCGCGGCGCATGACGATAGGGTGCTTACGAAAGACGTAGAGTACTTCTTCGTCGTCAAATTGATCCTCGAAATATTTCTCGGTCATACTACTTACGTCTATTTTAACCCTTAACGTGCCAAAAGTCGCTACGCGACTTTTGGTGCCCCCACCACGATTCGAACGTGGAGCTTCTCCTTAGGACGGAGTTATTTTATCCATTGAACTATGGGGGCGAATTGGGAGCGATACACTCCCGGTAGTATGAAGGTGCTAGTTCTCAGGAAACTGAGTGAAGTGCTCATGCAACGCTTGGTAATTGACCAATTCGCCTTCGCTAAACCAGTGGCTGATTTCCGCAGCAGCTTCTTTTGCATCGGCGGATGCGTGTAGGACATTAGGAATGCCACGCTTGGAACCTGACGCACGGCCGTATGTCATATGTGCGTAATCGCCACGGATTGTGCCGGGTTGTGCACTTTTCGGCTCGGTAGGGCCTACCATTTTGCGCACCAATTCCACCGCCTCAACACCCTCTAGAACCATGGCAATAACCGGGCCTTGTTGCATTTCCTTAAGCTGCGTTTCAAAAATTTCCTCGCCCTTACGAGTTTTTAGGCTACCGATGCCCTCGTAATGGTGAAAGTAGTGGTCATAATCGGGCGCTAACATTTTGGCGCCTACAATTTTAAGACCTACCCGCTCAAAACGAGTTAAAATTTCGCCCACAATACCGCGCATAACCGCGTCTGGCTTAAAAATAATAAGGGTTCGTTCCATGTAATTCCTTACTTATGTAGCTTTTATGGGCCTATTGTAACAGATATGAGCATCGTTCCCTACCCTATCATATTCGAATGCAAATGTTAGAATAAGGTTATGCTATTTGCAAAAGCAAAAACCGACTTTTTGGAATATCTGGAGATTGAGCAGAACCGTTCGCAAAAAACTATCGCCAACTACGATCATTACCTAACCCGCTTGATTGATTTTGCCGGCGATGACCTGCAGATCAACAATATAGATCCCGAACTTATACGGAAATGGCGGCTATGGCTCAACCGATTAGGCACTAACGTATCCGATGAGCTGCAAAAAACGACCCAAAACTATCACCTTATTGCCTTGCGCAGTTTTTTAAAGTTTTGCGCCAAGCGTAATATACCCGCGTTGCCAGCAGATAAAATAGAATTAGCCCGTACGGTCCGCAAGCAAGTGACGTTTTTAAACGAGGACGAGCTACAACGGATGTTTGACCAGCCAGATACCAGTACACTTGTTGGCCTGCGTGATCGGGCAATTTTAGAACTACTTTTTAGCAGTGGCCTTCGTGTTTCTGAGCTTGTTGGACTGGACAAAGACCATGTAAACCTAAAACGTCGAGAGTTCACCGTACGCGGCAAAGGGCAAAAAGACCGGCCGATTTTTATCAGCCCCGAGGCCGCAGATTGGCTTGGCAAATATGTAGAAAAACGCGATGACACAGTGCGCCCACTATTTGTCCGCTACAGCGGCCGCAAAGCCGTAGATTTATCCGGCAATTTTCATCGCCTTACCGCCCGCAGCATTCAGCGGCTTGTCAGCAGCTATGCGCTACGCGCCGGTATTACTAAACACGTGTCGCCACACACCATGCGTCACAGTTTCGCTACCGACCTGCTCATGAACGGCGCCGACCTTAGGAGCGTACAAGCCATGCTCGGCCACAGCAACATAGCCACCACTCAAATCTACACCCACGTAACCGACCCCCACCTAAAAGACGTCCACGAACGCTTCCACAGTAAAAAGGATTAAACATAGCGCCTTACCACTGACCGGGGGTTTCATAGATAGGTGCAGTGTGGGTTCGACAGCGAGGAGCGGAAGTAGACGTACTAAAGTACGGCGGATGAGCACCGGAGCTGGCGGGCCCGCAATGTGCCTATCTATGGAAGCCTACTGGCACAAAGGATTGGTGCCGCCTACACCGGCAGAGCTTTGGAAAAACCCTGGACTTCCGCCCGACCCGTCCATAACCGAAAAACGCTTACAAATAGCGTCATTACTCTCCAGTGCGTAGTCACTTGTAAGGTTCGTGCTCGTACCAGTAATTGGCGTGCGTACTTGTACACGCCGTAGAACATCCTGCGCCTTACCCGTTGCGTCTATAAGCGCCTGCGCGTCACGCAGCTCTACCGGGTTACCAACAGCATTAGTAGCAGAAACTTGCAGCGAGACATCCCGATAAATTGAGTTAATACGCATGTAATACGCTGAACCACCCAACCCAGTTATGCTGGCTGTACAGTTGGTATTAGAACACGACGCAGGGCTAAGATCACCAGCACCGGTTGTACTGTATGCAATATTGGCTGGCACTGCTGTGTTAATTGGCACTAGGAAGGCGGCCATTGTACTACTCATGAGGCTACTGTGCGTCATTGCGGCGCCAGTGGGCACGATATCGAACCGCAATACCCCATAGCCACACGTCCAGCTAGTTGTGGGAACAAACGCATTAGTGGTCGAACCAGGACAGCCACTTGCTGGCGTTGCGCCACCGGTTTTAGACTGCCAGGTTAATTTAATAGTTGCAATGGTGCCGCTATTGGCGACGACCGGCACGACCGTACCCGTAGTGCCGATATCGCTATATACAAGCGTCAGTGGGGCTGGGTCAATCATAAGGCAAGTGTATGCAACATCCGCCCCAGCATCGAGTATAGAGCCAGCATTCAGCGAATTATACTGGCCGCTGCCGTTATCGGCGCATGTAGTCTTGGCGTTTACCGGCGTATTGGTACTGATCGCGGTCTTGATAACCTCTAGGGCATCGTTGACCCCTGCCTCCGCAGCGTAAAACGCCTGCGTACTCAACTGCCGATCAAGCGACTGTCGCTGATCGCGCCGTGCGACTTGTGCAAACCCCAACACAATAAGACTGATAACAATCATAAGGATAATTGTCACCATAATGGCGACCATGCCTGACTCTTTGGTATGTATTGGTCGGTTTACTGTAGTGCTCATGCTTTCTTGCCTTTTATTCTACTCTTTTTTGTACAACAGTGCTAAGTTCGGCGGCAGCACAGAACTGTGTACCCGCACGCACGCCCAAGCATTTGGCATCGGGATATGTGTCGTCCGTTGCCGCTGGTGCAGACGGATCGGGGCTAAATAGGAGATCGTAGTCGCCGTACACTACGCGCACCTTTACCTCATAAGACGACGTACCGGCAATAGGGCGAACAACAAGGTTCGATAGCCGCATATGTTGGCCGATCATGTCTTTACCGCTCACCGGAGCGTTCAAGTTTTGAGCCGGCGTAGCACCACTACAGGGGGCACCACTAGGCGTATCCTGCACGAGACCATGATACATTTGATGTTTAGCGGCAGACGGCGAAGTATCCTCTACCTGATACCCAAGCTGATAGCTAAACCGAAGATTACCAATACAAAAGGCATAGGCGGTACCTGCCGTGCGCGAACCGTCCGCCGGCGTGACAGTACCACCGCTAAACTGAATAGACTGGCTGATAGTATCGATAATATTCCGGGCGGCATTTTGCGTGTTCATTTCGGTAATGCCCTTGTAGTACACACGTGCTACCTGCAAAATACCGGCAGTAATGAGCAAGAGTACTACCGAAAATATAATTGTCGCCACGAGTAGCTCTACGATTGTAAAGCCAGCGCTTTGATGCTTGTTTTGGGGTTTAAACGGATTGCACATAGCTATTGATATATCCTGTACTTCATTTGCAGTTTATCGGTAATTTTGCCGTTAACATCAAACCACGTTTCATTAAGATTGAACTGATTACCGCTTTTTGTAATGGCGATCTTAAATACTGGTTCGGTCGTGCTGTTGCCTGCTCCGGCCGCGTTAAAGCCACATGCAGCGGACGGTGCCGTCTGCACTGTGTTCGTGTTAGAAATACAAAATGTACTTGGCGCGGCTGCTCCAAAAATCTGATCGGGGTTCGTAGCGACAAGGCTTTTTAAGCGCTCCATCTGCGACTCCGCCAACTTGAGCGCAATACTGCGTTCCTGGGCTGAGCGCGTTGCCAGTAAACTACGGTTGGTTGTAACATATGCGCCGCCGAGTATAAGGCTGACGACCGCCATAGCAATAAGTACTTCAACGATAGTGTCGCCCCGCTGTTTGGAGTGGTTTCTACTGGATGCTATGAACATGTCAAACCCTTATAAATCTTAAGCGTAACCGATAGTGTGCGCTTCGCACCACCAATGCCAATAAGCGCCGACTGATCGGTCGTCGTGCTGGCAAAACATATATGCACACCATTAACCGGGTCGGGTGGACTTTGCGATGGGTCGTCCCATAATGTCGAAGTATTAATGACCTCGGCACCCTGAGGGCTCGTAGCGTCGAGAGCTGAGCCAGCGACTGGATGTACGACAACTTGCTGCGCGCCCGGCTTAATGCCGCCACTGGTATCGTAGCTAGCAAGCGTACTAACAAATGCGACTGCACCGATAGGAATATTGCCAGGGCCATCGTTAAAACTCATGCGTACCGTCTTAAGGCCGCCCTGTAGTTTTTTAATTTCGGTTATATCTGGAGTACCGGGCTGCGAAGTGCTGGGCGCGACTGTCTTTGGTTTTGCTTCAGTTAATGATGTCGTTTCGTGACCACCGGCTTGCTGCAGCCCGGCTAATGAGTACACGGCAAATTGCTCCGGGTTGGTACCGTGCAATTGAAACTGTATCGCCTTGCCCAAAAATATGCAGCCACTATTAGAGCCCTGTCCGGACGACGGTGCATTACTGAGCACCGGACCGGATGCACCGGCAGTACAGTTGAATGTCGTATCCGGGAAATATCCTACGGCGACATCGTTGATTGCCTGTTGGATATCCGCCTGTACTTGGCGCACAGCCTGGTCGAATGCAGTTTGGTTTTGGCGGCCCGATATAAGAATGGCGGCAGCCAAAAATAAGCCACCGGTTACCACGAGCACAATCATGACCTCAATGACAGTAAAGCCAGCCGCCGCTTGACCGCGCTGGATTATGCTTGGCTGGACTTGGTCACATGCAACAAAGCGGTGACGTGTACTACGCCGCCATGCACGGGACTGGCCGATTAAACGAGAGGCCACCTTCATATGCCCTAAGTATAGACTATAAGCATATGCATTTAAAGCTAGAGCGTCAGCAAATTGAGGTACCAGTCGATGATTGTTTGTCCCCACAATACGACAACAATGGTCCCTATAATCAGTAAAGGGCCGAATGGTAATTGCGTTTTGCCGCCCGCTTTGCCACGCACAATGAGCGGTAGTGCTATAAAGGTACCAGCTAGTGATGCGACCAACAAAAGCAGCATGGCATTAAGCGGTGCGCCAGCGAGCAAGCCAAGCGCAATCGCAAGTTTTACATCGCCAAAACCAATCCAGCTGCCTTTTGATACGTGGTACAAAAATAAAAACAATCCAGAAAGTATGGCCGCGCTTACTACAGAAAGTCCAGCCTGGCTCCAGTTACCAGTCCATAGAGCCGCTACCAACACGCCAATGGCGCTTAGTCCGATAAGCGGAAAAACTATTTTGTCTGGCAGCAAATACCATCGCAGGTCGTACATAGCAAGCGCCACAAAGGCGATAATACAAACGAGCCAGATGCCGAAACGCAGCAGCTCAACGCCCACTAAAGGCGCAGGCCATACCAAAAACGACAGTACAAAGAGTGTGGGGACCGCCAGCTCGGCCACGGGCGTATCCGGTATAGGCTTATGGCAATACCGGCACTTGCCCCGCAGATAGAGCCAACTAAAAACAGGTACTAAATCATAAGGTGCCAGCGTATGATGACACGACAAACATGCACTACGTTCCCGCACCCAATCCTTACCGGCGTGCAAACGGAATACGAATGCATTTACGAAACTACCAAAGCATAGGCCGAGCCCAATAAGCAGGAGCACAATCATTGCCTTCATCGTACCATACGAGCCTCTATTTATATGGTAATCAAAAGGAGCCCCTTTTTGAGAGACTCCTTTTAATTAATGTGCCGTTGCTTGGCTTATGAAGCTTGGCAGAGCTTAGTTGCAGGCTCTAGGGTGTAGAGTGCTACAAAGCCACGGGAAGGACCACCAGTAGTGGAGTTTCCAACGTTAGTCGTGTCACACTTACCACCGTAGACGATAACAATCTTGTTTACGTCGTTAGGGTTGGCAGTGGCAACTGTTGTTGTGCTTGAAAGTTGGTCGGACTTGTAAGCGCCGAGCTTAACGTCAACTGTGTTACCACTAGAGCCAACAGTAGCGGTGTTGCCAGTACCCATGGTTGCCTGGTTGGCAGGTTGCGTACCGTCGTTGTTATTGACGTACTCAGAAATACCTGCGAGTAGTGCAGCAACGTCAGTTTTACGCGTCGTATTACGAGCGTTTCGTTGCAGCGCGGGTACGGCCAAGAAGACGACCAATAGGATCAATCCGGCGATAGCGAGTACGATCAAAACCTCGATGATCGTGAAACCCTTATCTTTAAGTTTGTTAGTGTTCGACAGCATATGTTAATGCCCCCTTTGCTGATTTTATAATCCTTATGCTTGAATAATACTGAGCAACCATACAAAAAGCAATAGCTTTATACCCAAAGACTTTACTCGGCTCACGCGCGAATGAACGCACATGGTGCGCAGCACGCATTTCTGCGAGGAGCGGACGGAGGCGTACTAAAGGTACGACGGAGGAGCACCGGAGCGGAAAGGCGTGCTGAGTGCCGTGTGCGTTCATTCGCTACTGTTGGATGAAGGATTTGCCGGCTAAGCCGTAAATAGGCAGCAACACCGCCGCCACAATAATAAAAGCCACAACACCAAGAATAACCATGAGGACCGGCTCGATGATGGTAGATATAGCCTTAATTTGATCGTCTACTTCTTTCTCGTAATATTCGGCGGTTTTGCTAAGCATCTGCTCGAGCGAGCCAGACTGTTCACCAATCTTAAGCATGTTTGGTACCAGTTCCAAAAAATGAGGATCGCCAGCTAGCGAATCTGATAGCGATTTACCGCCTTTTACTTTGTCGATGGCCTTATCGAGTGATTCCTCGATGTGGACATTGTCGACCGCTTCACCGGTAATCTCGAGCATTTGGATGAGCGGCACGCCGCTTGCAACCAACGTAGTACCAGTACGAGCAAAGCGAGCCATGTACATCTTCATAAACAGCGGCCCTAAAGGCGGAGCATTCATTTTAAGCAAATCAATCACCCTGCGCCCACCAAGCGTTCGCGCCCAGCGAGTCGTGAAGAAGATAGCTAAACCAATAAGGATCAGTACAATCCACCAAAACTTAATAATAAAGTGGGAAATGGCGAGCAGTAATGTCGTAATAAATGGCAGCTCTGCACCCGGCAACCCTTCGTACAAAATTTGCACCTGGGGCAACACCTTAACCAACATAAAGCCCAATACGCCCATCATAACTGCCAATACAATAACCGGGTAAACCATTGCCCCGCGCACCTTACTCACAAGGTCGGCGTCTTTTTCTTGCTGGATCGCCAGGCGGTCAAGCGCTTTATCGAGCGTACCAGACGCCTCACCCGCCGCTACAAGGCTAATGTACACACGGTTAAATACCTGGGGGTGCCGGGCAAAGGCAGCAGACAGTGTGGAGCCGGCTTCGACATCGGCTATCACCTTGCTTACGACCACCTTCAGCGGTTTAGACTGCGACTGCTGATTGACAGTACGCAGCGACTGCACAAGTGGCAAGCCAGCATTAATAAGCGTGCTTAACTGGCGCGAAAAAATAACCTTCTCTTTACTGCGCACCCTATTAAAACGGCTGCCCAGCAAGCTACTGCCCTTATCGGCCAGTTTGATGTCGATAGGAACCAGACCTTCCTTACGGATAAGCTTACTGGCCGATATCTCGTCCTCGGCCTGAACATCAGCCTTTACATACTGGCCGTTCGCGGGGTCTCTTGCAGTATAGTGGTAACTTAGCACAGTCGCCTTAGCCTCTCATGAGTCTGTCTAATTCGTCAGGGTCTACCGCAACCATACGAGCATCGTCGTAGCTAATAGTACCGTTATGGATAAGATTAACGAGCGTCTTGTCCATGGACTGCATACCAAATTCGGCACCCGTCTGAATGACAGCCTCAAGCTGATGGGTCTTGCCTTCACGGATAATATTGCGCACTGCGGGGGTGGCAACCAAAATTTCGGCGCTTGCAATACGGCCACCGCCAATTTGGGGTATCAGGCGTTGCGATACGATGGACATAAGAATGTTGGAGAGCTGCGACCGGATTTGCGGCTGTTGGTGCGGCGGGAATACGTCGATCATACGGTCGATACTTTGCGCCGCGCTGTTGGTGTGTAACGTTGCAAACACTAAGTGGCCTGTTTCGGCAATGGTAATAGCCGAAGCAATAGTTTCGAGGTCGCGCATTTCGCCGATAAGCACGACGTCGGGGTCTTCGCGCAAAGCACTGCGCAGTGCGGCCGAGAATGAGTACGTATCGTAGTGCACTTCGCGCTGTACAATGACCGATTTTTTGGAACGGTGCGTATATTCGATTGGGTCCTCGATGGTAATAATGTGCTCTGCTCGCTCATTATTTATTTTGTGGATCATAGCAGCTAGTGTTGTTGATTTACCAGAACCAGTCGGACCAGTGACCAAAACCAGGCCGCGCGGATAATCGGCAAATTTATTGACAATTGGCGGTAACCCCAGCTGCTCGATAGTCATGATTTCGTTGGTAATTAACCGGAGCGCTGCTGCTAAATTGCCACGCTCGTGGAATGCATTGACACGAAACCTGCCCAGGTCGCCGAAGGCAAAACTGAAGTCAAATTCTTTGTCTTTTAACAGAATTTGCTTCTGATCTTCGTCGAGGATAGCAAAAATAAGTGTTTCGACTGCTTCGTCGCTTAGAACGTCAGCGCCGGAAACTGGCGTAAGGACGCCGTCTACACGCAACATAGGTGGCAGACCGACTTGCAAATGGAGGTCGGACGCCTTCTTTTTGACGACCTCTTCAAGTAAAATTTCGATTCTTGGTTGACCTTGCATAGTATGTGTTTCTTCCGCCTCCGTTTATGCGCTATCTGCGCTTGCTACGCGGTTAATTTCGGTAAGGGTAGTACGCCCTGCGAGTGCTTTCAGGTAACCGTCTTCGCGCATGGTTACCATGCCCTGCGATTCTGCAACCTTTTGGATCTCGGCGGATGTTGCCCGCTTTAGGATAAGCTCTTGAATTTGTGTCGTTATACTAAACACTTCGTAAATACCCATACGTCCTTTATAACCACCAGGCGTTTCCGGACTATCCTTACCCCTGGTTAAAGTATAAGCGCTTTGGCCGGCGAGTGGCAAGGTTTCGTACCCGAGATCGGCTGCTACCTTCGGCATATCTTGCGCCGTTTTTGGCAACAATTTGCCAAGCGCCTCTATGACCGCCTGGGTCTCTACCTTGTCGCTTTGATAGGTCTCGCTGTTAGCGCCAATACGGCGCACCAGGCGCTGGCCAATAACCGTGCGTACTGTGCTTGCAATAAGGAACGGCTCTACGCCCATATCTAATAGACGGGGCAAAATACCAGCTGCCGAGTTCGTGTGGAGCGTGCTAAACACTAAGTGCCCCGTAAGTGCCGCCTGCACGGCAAGCTCGGCCGTTTCTTTATCGCGGATCTCCCCTACCATTACAACATCAGGGTCTTGACGCAATATAGACCGTAGGCCACTGGCGAACGTTAAGCCAACATCGGCGTTGACCTGAATTTGGTTAATACCGCCCATCTTGTATTCAACCGGGTCTTCGAGTGTGACGATATTTATGGCGTCGCTTTTTACCTCTTGCAGCAACGCATACAGCGAGGTAGATTTACCGGAGCCGGTCGGACCAGAGGTAAGAATCATGCCACTCGTCGACTTAAGACCCTCGCGAATAAGCCGCAACGCACGGCCAGCATAGCCCATGTCTTCCAGCTTAAGGCTCGTGCCCGTCTTGTCCAGCAAACGAATAACAACTTGCTCGCCCCACACAACCGGCGATATGGCAATACGTAGATCGATGTCTTTACCGGCGGCGCTAATACTAAACTCGCCGTCTTGCGGGATGCGGTGTTCGTCGATTTTTAGGTTAGACAGAATCTTGATGCGCGATACCAGTGGCGGCTCGGTACTTTTTGGCAAACGCAAAATCTCGCGCAAAATGCCGTCTATACGGCAACGTATTTTTAATGAGTCCTGGAGTGGCTCGATATGAATGTCGCTCGCGCCATTTTTGGCGGCAAATTCCAAGATGGTAGACAGCGCCTTACTGATCGGGGAGTCCTGGACAATGGTCTTAATGTTGGACTTCGGCGCCTCGGCCTGCTGGCCTGCTTCGCCCCCAGCCCCCTCTTTGGTTTTGCCGGGCGGCGCAAGCGGGTTAAGATTGCCGATCTCGCCCACTACCTGCTTCGAAATACTCGCCTGGTACTGCTTGAGCACCTGACGAATACCCGCCTCTGAGGCGGCATATACTTTAAGCGGACGGCCAATTTTATTGCTTAAGAAATCAACCGCCTGCACGTTGTCCGCATCCAGCATGGCAACAACCAAACGGTTTTGCATTTCGCCCAACGGCACTGCCATGTACCGTTCTGCAATATCTTGGGGTAACAAATCCAGAATATCGCCGTCTATTTTAGCAGTACCAAGGTTTACATACGGCACCTTAGTTACCTGGGCAATTGTCTTGGTAAGCGTTTCCTCGGATACCTTACCGTCGGTAACAAATAGGCTCATTACCGGCACGCCTTGCTTAGCAGCCTTGTCCTTCAGTTGTTTTAATTGGTCGACAGTTAACGCACCCTGCGCTACGAGCGTGTCTTCGACCTGCTTCTGGGCGGCTGTAGATAAAACGCTCATACCGGACCGTCCTTATTGTTTCTTATTGAATGGGTTGGGGTTGGAGGAATTGCCGATTTCAATTTGCTGCGTCGGATTAACCGAATTGTTATTGAAATACTTAGATGGTGGTTGTGAAAACTCAGCAGTAATAGCGTCGACCTTCTCGGCTGTTTGTCTGCGATCGGCAGGCCTGGCAAACACAAACTTGGATAATGCGAGTGCTACAGCCGCACTTATAAAGACCATGACGAGTATAAGGGCAATGTCTTTTTGCTTCATTACTTCACTACCTCGTTGGTAATCTTAAGGCTCTTTTCTGGCTGGTAGTACGTTTGCGCTGTAATGTTTGCCGTCATACTGCTTTCGTCGCCAGAAAACTCCATAGTAGAAATCTTAAACGGCCGTATGGACTTGAGCGTTACATCAATAAAGCTTTGGATAGATTCGTACGACCCGCCAATCTGCAATTGGAACGGCATCGCCACCGATTCCGGGGTTGGGGTTGCCTCCTTCAGTGCCTCTGCGGCTTCTTCGTCGGTACCACTTATGCCCACAATTTGCAGGCTTTGGCTGGTAATAAGCTTCTCGAGGCTTGTTGCGAGCGCCGGAAAGTCGTATTTTGAGGGCAAGGCATCGAGCACGAGCTTGGCGTTATCGCCGTCTTTATCGCCAGTACCTTCTGGGTCGCCGCCAAGTACGTTAGGATTTTCGTGTACAAAGTCCTGGTACGCTTGCTGCAATTTATCGCGAGCTTCGAGGTCTTTCTTTAGTTGGTCCAGTGCGTCTTTTTTAGCGCTAATAACCTTGTTTTGGTAGGCCATCTGGCTTACCAACGTCCGACCAGCCACAACGGCAAACACCAGCACAAATGCAGCGGCGGTGGTTGCAATAACCATTGTGCTGTTAGCTTTGCTTATAAGGGAACGTTTAGTGAATGAAGTTGTTCGTGCCATACTATTGCCCCGTCCCCGTTTCTGCCTTCTGGAAGAGCGCCGACGGTTGTTCAACCTCTGACCGTGTCGTTATTTTCTTAGGTACGGTCAGCTTGACGTCTTCTTTTTCGCTAAAAATAGTTGGGTCGAATGTAAGCGTGATGGTATAGGTTGCACCCCGGGTATCACGCCCAAAGCTAGACAGCGTAACTGCGCTGAAGGCGCGCTTTTCGTCGTTGTCGTTACTTGCCGTGTGGTACGTCGTGAACTTAAGTGTATCGGCAAACGTGTTAACTGTTATTAAATTGTCGGCCGAGCCGCTAACACTTAGTGTAAATTTATCGAAGTCGACAACTAATCGTGCAATACTGGCGGACGCCGGTGTCGCCTGGTTAATATAGCCAAATACACGCGTTGCCACCGGTTTGGATTCGTGCAGAGTTTCGAGCGATTGCAATTGATTCTGAACTGTCAGCATTTTATTCAGGTCGGGCGTGTTTTCGAGCTCGGCACTCGATTCTTTAATGTCACCATTCAGATCGCTCAAATTCTTCTTTTGCAGCACAAAGACGACGGAGATAAGCAACACGAGCAAGGAAACCGAAGCAATAATGACGACAACCGAGCTAAGAAGCACAAGATGCTTCTGGCGGCGAGCCCGAAGATACTGGATTTTAATATCGGGGAGGAGGTTAAACTGTATCATTCGTTCCGCTCCGCAAGGCCGGCTGCTACGCCGAAGTGGTTAGATACAGCGAGCAGTTCGTTCTGGCGCTCTGGGGCAAACGAAACATTGCGCCAGGCATTGCCAATTTCTACCTCTATACCAAACTTGTTGGCCAAGTATAGCGGGAACTCCGGGAGCGCAGATGCGCCGCCCGTGACTACAATGCGATTTACCGGCGATTCAACGTAGCGGCTCTGGAAAAACTTAATAGACTTGTCTATTTCGCTTGTTAAAAGGTCTACCGTACTTAAAATGGCGTCGTAAATACGCCCCTCAAGCTTGTCGCGGCCCATGCCAAATTTAAATACAAACTGGCGCGCCTGTTTGTCGTCAATATTTAGATTTTGCGATGCCGCACGGATGATTGCCTCTGCCCCGGTAGGAATAGAGCGCGTTAAACGAGGTGCACCGTTCATGGTTACAACGAGGTCGGTGCTTTTGCTGCCGATATCGAGCACCATTTGCGGCTGGAGCGAATCGCCCGCTACCAATGCGCGCGTCAGCGCTAAGTTATCGGGTTCAAAAGCGATGACATCAAGACCGATGGATTCAAGCAAATCAAGACGTTGTTCGACAAAATCGTTTTCAACGCTACTTAAGAGTACTTCGACCTTGGTTTTGTCTTTTGGTGAATCGCCAATAATTGCCCAGTCTATTTTTGACTTTTCGAGTGGTGTTGGAATGAGCGAATCCGCCTGGTATTTGATTGCCTTGGCAAGTTCGCCCGGCGGCAGTCGGTCGAAATCGACAACAGCAGTAAACACGCGGGCCGACGGGATACCGACCGCAACGTTACGGGTGTTCATGCGCGCTTGGTCGAGCAATTCCTTGATGACTTGGCTGAGTCGCTGTTGATCACTTTTGGAATCGCTCAATACTAACTTGCTATCTACCGGCACATAAGCATACCGTACCAGGCTTTTTACCGGGCCACTGCCCCGCAGCTGTACAAGCCGAATAGCAGTCGTGCCAATGTCTAGGCCAAAGAATGACGAAACGCCAGTAAGTAGACTCATTTGCCCTTAGTATACATAAGCATAAGTAGTATGTGCAACACGCGCTCGGGCGCATCGTACACACGTTACAGAATGGGCGGCAAGGCTGTTATAGAGTCGTACCTAGGCATATCCGGCTGTTCATCCGCCGGCTGGGCTATCCACAGGGCTGGGCTAAAATTGAACTTTTCGGCCATTGTTGTACTCGTATATGGATCGAACTGGCCGCTTTGCGACAACGAACCATGAGCACGCAACAATAAGATACGCTGTGCAGCGACACCGCCGTTTACCGTTAACAAATTACCGCAAGTCGCGGCTAATGAGGCGCTAGGCACCAGAGGCGCAGCGCTCGTCGCACAGGTATAGAGCGTACCGCCTGTGCCTGGATTTTTGGGCTGTGCCACAAAGAAACCATCGAGCTGCGTTACCGAACGGTCAATATATATGTTTCCGCGCACAATTAGCCTAAAGAGCGGTACAGACGCAGGCGTCCACGAACCGCCATAGGTAATATTGCCTGTTACATACACGTTGCCGTCTACATAGACGGTAGCGCGCGTACCGGGCCCTACAATGCCACCACCCAAGGTAACATCCGTATCGCTAGCGTACACGCCGCTAGCAACTATGCTGCCGACAGTCGCTGGTAACGGCTTCGTTATAGATGGACGACTAGCGTAGTAATTGCGCATGCACGGCAATTGGCCGTACGAGCCACCAAACAACCCAGTGGCACCATTGGTACCCGTGTTTGCAAATGCCAGCCCACTGGGTGCCGCTGCACCGGCCGTGTTGGTCGACGCTGTGGCAACGTCGCGGATAGCGCCGACTGCAAAGGCCGCGTACTGCACCCCCGCCCCCGCATAGCTAGGGCCGCGCTTGTTCCACCCCACTATTGAAGCAGCCGTACTCGTACACGTACCCGCTGCGTTGGCAATGCCGTTGCCGGCAGAAATATCTCCTCCAAATACTTTTACGTATGGCTTACGGACTACTTGTACGCACGCCTCGTACCCACGAGAACCAACAACAGCGCTCGCCGGGTTCACAAATAGTGAGCGGCACATAGTACGATTGTCGGTCGTTACCAGCACGTCCTCGAACGCCAGTTGTGTTGAACCACTTGGAAATACACGCGGGCAACCGGTTGCCGGCGGTATGTATCCAGGCGGATTCGATCCGACAGTTGGCGAACCAGCCACCGGCACAAAATACCCAGTATGTACGTTTGCATACAGCGTGCACTGCGCAACAGGACTAGCGTCGGGACCAATGTTGTTAACGCTGTAGCGGAAACGCACAACATCGCCCACTTCCGCAGTAGCAGCAGGCGTGCCGCCTATGGTTGTTGCAATGGTTGGGATAAGGTTAAAATTAGCCGGTTTTGGCGGTGCGAGTGCGTTTATTTGGCCCATGGGATTCATACAAATCCGCCTAATCATATACAATATATTGCCCGATGTATCCCGGAACATTATAAACACCTCGTGTGAACCCGGATCTTCACAGTTAGAATTAGCTGCGTTGTTCCTAAACGGCGCAATATCGTCTTGGCTTACCTGATAGTACGTATTAATAATGCCGCAAGCAGCATGCATCGAAACGTTCCAATCAATCCGGCCATTAGGTCCAGTAGATGTCGTACCGTTTTCGGAGGCACTGGCGTAGGCCTTGACTCTCGTCTCCCAATCGGACAGCTGCGTAGGGGTCACGCTCTTAGGCGATCCCGGCCCGCGGCCAAGCATGGTTAGAATAATAAACTGCGCCGCCGTCTGGCGGTGCGGATTGCTCGAGTTCAGGTCACCCACTACTACATCTATAAATTCCTGCGCGGTATTAGTGCTGGCAGGCACCCCACCAATACGCACCTCTTCGCCGGTATCAAAACCGATATTATGGAAATAACCGCACCACCGTTGCCGCCCGAACGCAATTACCGGCCCCTTGCACGAAACCGAGATGGCATGCACAGCTGGTGTAGCCGCAGCCCACATGCACGCACCGACTACTATACTCAGCACGATTACCCGGCGCATCATGGGTTTGCCTCCAAATCGGCAATAATAACCTGGAGCGTTTGAACGTGCGAATTACGCGCCGTAGATGCAGGCTGCGCTAAGGTATATTGCTTCGCAAGCTGATACTGGGCAATCGCCTGTTTACTGTCGCCTGTCCGCGCATACATGTTTGCCAGCAGCTCGGCATCTGGCAACCTCGTATCCGGGTCAATAGTATGGCGGGCCGTGTAATACGTAATGGCTTCGTCTAGCTTACCCGCATTTGCAGCCGCAGCCGCAAGATCGCCATATAGCAATACTCGCTGCTCGCTGGTAGTCGCATTGGGCTCGCTATTTTTAAGTAAACGATACGCAGCAGCGTAATCGCCCGTGCGTGTGGCCACCGCCGCATTCGCCATAGCCGACACCGCCACAAGACTAGCGCGATTTCGAGCGTGATACACCGCATATCCAGCCCAGCCCACAACAACAATTGCGATTACCGCAACGGTCGTGGCCGCCAGGCGCCGGCTGTTAGAGTACAGGTGGTAGGCTGGTAATGGCATCGTAGCCTTCCATCATGTCGCTTGGTACGGGCGGCTGTTGGATCCATGTGGCAGGACTGTAATTAAAGACTTCGGCGATGTTGCCCCCAGCAGGCGCTTCAAGCGATGAGCTTTGCGACAACGTACCTCGGGTGCGCAGCAGTTGCACCTGGCGGGCAATAAAGCTGCCGTTAATGGTGAGCGTGTTACGACAGCGCGAGAACACCAGAGGGTCGGTAGTCGCAACTGGTATGCCAGGCAACCCCGGATTAGCGCACGTAAAAATTATGCCGTTTGTAGCAGTGCTGGGCTGGGCAATATATATACCATCCAGCTGCGTCACATTCTCTGAAATATAGATGTTACCACGAACAACCAGCTGGAGCAGCGGCATGTTGTTAATATTCCAGGACCCCGCGTACGTAATGTCACCGTCGATAAGCACGTCGCCGTCTACATAAATGACGGATTGCTGGCCAGGTGTCACGTTGCCGTGGACCGTAATAGGTCCTGTTGCGGTAAAGGAGCGCAGACCATTAGGCAGTGATGGCAGATTGCCGCTCGGTAATGGCTGGGTCGTGGTAAGTGTACGGCGAGCATAGTAATCTGGCACGCACGGCAGCGAGCCGAACAAACCGCCAAATATACTGGCGCCAACGGCGGTGGTATTCGCAAACGCCAGGCTCGTGCCAGGTACTGCACCGGCAGTATTGCCATAGGCAGTCGCGAAGTCGTGGACTCTGTTCATGGCATAGGCGGCATACTGTGTACCCGCCCCACTAAAGCTAGGGTTCTCTTTGTTCCAGGCAACAATAGAGCTATTGCTGGTCGTACAGGTAGTTGGGAACCCGTTACCTGCCGATACATCGCCCTTATACGCCCTAAAGTAGGGTTTTGCACCAACCTGAACGCACGACTCGAAGGTGTCGGGCCCGCCACCGAAGGTTGCAGGATTCACGACTAATTGCCGGCATATGCTCCGGTTAACATTGCCCGGAAGAATAGCAAACGTTTCGTTTGCGCTGGTAATAGGCGTTGTTGAGGATTTAGGGAATACCCTCGGGCATTCAGCCGGATCAAACGAAGCCCACCCTGCAGTACTGTCTTCGGGTGTGGGTACAGTATGATACCCGTCGATGTCTTTACCGTAGCGGAAACAGCTTGCGTTTGTGCTTTCAGTTAGGCCGGTATTTACAATAGAGTACGTAAATTGCAAGGTATCGCCTACCTCTGCCACGCTTCCTGCCGGCAGCGGCGCACCATTGACGGTCGCGGTAATAGCCGGCCTAAGCGTAAACGAGTACTGCACCACTGCACATACCGAGGCACCATTTTCGACCCCTCCATCTTCTGTATTCGGCGTATACCGTGGGTTTCTACATATACGGTCGCCGGGTACGGCACTGAGTGGGACAGTGTATGTCTCGCTAAAGAATTTTGCCTGCCCCGCCGAGCTAAAGATTCCAAGGCCAACAGGACCGCGCGTAACTGCGCCGGTAAGCGTGTTAATTCCCCAGGCAGTTATAGCCGTCGACGCACCGGGACCGTTATCTACAACACGGTACGTGAAGGTAATCGTCTGGCCAGGTATTGGCGTACTGTCGTTTACGGCCGCACTACCGCCCATATTAAAGTTAAGATCGTCGGGAATAGGCCGCACATTGCCCACAGGGTTGGAGCATAGCCACTTGATAGCATAGGCTACATTGCCGCTCGCGTCGCGGAATACCATGGCAGGCTGCGTGCCACAATCGTCAAAGAATGCATCGTCGTTGGGCGACCCACCACCACGCGGCCCCTGATAAAAGCTGTTAATACAGTAGCTGTAGTTTGTCCGCCAGGTAATACGGCCAGCAGCTTGCGCGGCATTAACCCGCCGTATCCATTCATTTACCTCTGCCCCCGTCGGTGGTCGGTTGCGCGACGAGCCAATCATTGTTTGGATAAGAAACGCTGCGCCGGTGCGCTGTTGTGCGTTACCCCCCAATCCCTCGGTGCCACGGATAAAGTTAATAAACTCCGTAGCGCTGTTTATAGAGCTCGGATAGGCTTCGCCCCCAAACTGGTTGGGTAGTACGTAGGTACCGTTCGTATCATTAACATTGGTAAAGTAGCCATTGTATTCGCCACGGCCATACATGCCGGCAGCTGGAAATGCATGTCCGGCCGCTCCGTAGCCTACCGCGAACGCAGAGCAAATCCCTATAAGCAGCAAAAGCTTCTTCATATCTAGCCGCCCAATGCCTTTATTTTTTCTTCGAGCTGCGCCTTATCGTCGTCGCGGACCGGGCTAGACTGTGGAATGAGCGGGATAGCTTGTTGGTAATAATCCTTCGCTTTGGCATTGTCGCCTGCCTGGCGCCAGGTATCACCCAAAAGCACCGTAATTTCGTATGTTTTATCGAGCGCTGCCGCTTTGGTATAGACAGCAGCGGCATCAGCATAATCATTCTTATCGGTCAGTAGGTTACCCTGCTGTATGTATAGCTGATATTTCTCGGTATTCGTAGTTGCCGGGTCGTTGAGTGCTGCATTAATCTTTTTTTCTGCTTCAGTAGCGTTGCCACTTGCCCGTAGCTGTTGTACGTCGTCCACTGCCTTGGGGAGACCGCTCACTGTTCTGGCTGCGGTCGAAGTGTCGCTTGCCGTATCGTTTTGCTTTTTATTTTGTAGCAAGCGGAATCCAACGCCCGCCCAAGTTGCTGCCAGCACTATCACCACTACTATAATCGGCGTCAGAATTCGTTTGTTCAAACCAAAGTTCGCCATGTTTGCCACTACGTTTAAGCTTTAGCTTTACTATAACGTAAACGAGGTCCAGAACAAACACTGTTTATGGTCCGTCGCTGGCGGGATCGTACAGTAACAGATCGTCGTCGGACATGGCCCACGCATTTTGTACTGGCTCGACAATACGCCATGTCTCGAGCACTTCATCGCTGCTGGTAAATAGTACATGCCGGGCATTGATGGCATCTAAAAATACTTGGGTGTACCCATCGGGCCCGCCCGGCTGGTCAGCAAACACAAGGTCGTCACCCGTTACCTGCTGCATACGAATTTCTGTTTTTTTGTCCGCAAGTGCTTTGCCGGTTACTAGCACAATCGGCACTCCGCGCCACTGCGGGTCGTTGGATACAAGTGTTAGGCGCACGTATGTCTCTACGGTACTGTGCGGGTTATTAACTGCTGCCGCGTATCCCCGATATTGGCCGCGCACCGCGCTTGCCTGCACGTCCGCCTCGGCAATGTGTAGTTGCTTTAAGGCCGCCAGGCGCAACGCGGGTACGTCGCGCAGATCCGTAGCCGTGGGATTCATAAGGGTCAATGCCGTAAGCTGCATTAGATGGCTCTGTACAACATCGCGCAGTGCACCCGTTTGCTCGTAAAACTGTACACGCCCCTCTATATCAATCTGCTCTGAAATCGTAACAGCGACTCGCGTAAACGTACGATTGTTCCAGTCGGCGCCGGCATGACGCCGGGCATCTAACAGGGTGCGAACCATGTGCTTGGCAACAAAATGATCAATCCTATATATACGATCTTCGCTAAAGTACTGGCATGTTGCGGCAATAAGCTCGGCCGCCGAAACGCGGTCGACCCCAAACGGCTTTTCGAGCAGCAACCGGGCACTACCGCCGGCCAACCCACTCTCGCCCAAGCACCGCACAATAGGCAGCGATATCTGCGGCGGTATCGACAAATAAAACAATCGCTGCGCCGGGCCGCCGAGCTCACGCTCCATAGCCTCTAACCGTGTTGCTAACTGGTCATATGCCGCCAGATCCTCGAGGTTCATCCGGTGCATCGTCACGTGCTCTTGTAAAAAATGCGTGTCGGTTTGCTGCGGGAGGCGCGCCAGTACATCGCTAAGGCCCACGTCACGACGCGTAATACCTACTACCTGAAACGCTTCGGGTAGCGTGCCCGCCTGTGCCATCTGGGCTATGGCCGGCAGTAGCTTGCGCGTGCTTAGGTCGCCGGTTATACCTACGATAACGAGGATGGTCGGTTGCTTGCTCATGACTTGTTGAGTGCGTGGCCGCCAAATTTATTACGCATCGCTGCGAGCATCTTGGTTGTAAAGGTAGTCTCGCCCTTTTGCGATGCCAGGCGGACATCGAATGACGTTTGTATGGCGGGCAACGGTATGCCAATATCTTTGGCAGTTTCCAGCGTCCAACGCGCTTCGCCAGATTCAGCAACATAGCCGTCTATGCCAGATAAGCTCGGATTTTCGGCAATCGCCTGCTGGCATAAATCGTTGAGCCACGACGTAATAACGCTATTCTTTTGCCATACTGCACCGGCAGCCGCTAAGTCGAGTTCCTTATAAGGGCCTTCCTTAAGCATGCGATACCCCTCGGCAAGCGATTCCATCATGCCATATTCAACGGCATTATGGACCATCTTTACATAATGCCCACTACCGGGCTCGCCAAAGTGCTGATAGCCACCACCAGGAGCAGCGAGGGTTTTAAACACCGGCTCGGTCGCCTCAAATGCAGTTTTGTCGCCGCCCACCATCATGGAAAATCCGCGCTGGTAGCCCCATACCCCACCGCTGGTACCAGAGTCGAGCAATACCATGCCAGCAGCAGCGACTTTTTTAGCGCGTTCGCGGGTCAGGCGAAAATCCGAATTGCCGCCATCAATAATAGTGCTGTTTTTGGGCAATACATGCAGCCAGGCATCGAGCTCGCTGTCTACCACCTCGGCAGGTATCATCACCCAAACCGTTACCGGCTGGCCGTCGAACGCTTTAACGACATCTTCTTTGGTATATGCGCCGGTTGCGCCATACGCTACCGCCTGTTCGATTGGCCCATGGCTGCGGTTATGCGCAATTACTTCGTGCCCGTTCTCGGCAAGTTTACGGGCAATTTGCATGCCCATGCGGCCAAGGCCAGCGACTGCTAGTTTCATATAGCTTCTTCTCCTTTACAGTCATTAAATATCGTAAGATCAGCAACCATTTTCAAAGCTTGAGCAGGTTGTTCGTCCAATGGACGGCTGGACTCAAGCGAATCAAACACAGGAGCCTTATCGTGTCCAACACCATACACGACTGCGGCGTCCAGCCGAGCTATGGCTTTGGGGGTTATGGTAATACGCTCAAAGTCATTGCCCCTATAGCTGGTTACGAGCGTTTCGGCTGTTACTGCCGGGCTGCCTGGCAATATGCCGGCAGTGTGGCCGTCGGCACCCACCCCAAAAAAACCAATCCGGTACTCTACACCATCCAGTAAGGCCTGCATGGTTTGGTTAAACGTATTCGTTGTTGTTAGACGGTCCTGGCCGCCGATGACCGGCACCAAACGCGCACCTGGCAGGGTAAGGCCGGCATCCACCATTTGTTGCCAATTAGAATCCTTGTGGCCAACCGGCCCGTAGCGCTCATCGGTAAGTGTTACATATAAATTGTGCAAATCCTCGCCTTCCAGCAGCTTACACACTGCCGCAGTAACAGCGATAGACGACCCACCCGGCACGAGCCACAGCGTACGGTTATCAAGGTTAAGGGAATGGACTAGTAAGCCAGCAATATGTGCAGCAACAGGTTCTATAGAGGTAATTTTTTTGAATATCATCGTACCTAGTATTGTACCCTCTTTTATATGCCACAGGCACAACCGTTACCGTTCTGTTCATAAATGTGGTACTATAGATACAGCTACCCGGGTTGGGCTATTATGTTACAGGTTATCAACAAGATTCTCGTCGTTCTTCGCCACCTACGGAACCAAACACAAGTAGGAAAATTTATATATGGGCTTACCATTGTTGCCCTTATGGCCGCACTATCGGTCGTTGGCTGGTATAGTTTTGGATATAGTAGTGCGCCGAGCACCCCCGTTGCTAATGTGGCCATAGAATCGGGCAGGCCAAGCGCTAGTGCCGAACAAGGCGTGCACAATACCGCAACCACCGCAACACCCCAGCCTTCACCCGCACCGAGCCCGTCGCAAGCCGTAACACCCTCGCCAACACCACAGGGCGGTACAAGCACAACACCCGCATTCGCTCCTGTCATAGACAGTACTGCAGCCACTAAAAAAGGCACCGTTACTGCGGTACCCTACAACATAATATATAAGCAAGCACCAACCACAAGTGTTACGGTAACCGCCAGCCTAACCTCCTCGCCCGCTGATGCATCCGGTGTTACCTGCAAGGCCGCACCCACCAACGATACCAGTGGGTCCATAGAAGTGACGATTACAGAAACCGCCACACCCGGTGACTATACGTGTCGTCTGTACGTCACTAACGAAAGCCTTACAAAAACAGACGATTACCGGTTTACGATTCCCACGCCCTCAACCACCGCACACTAAGCCCGTATCTAAGCTACAAGCGTCTGCTGCATGTCAGCATATTGTTGCTGCGAAACGGTAAATCTGGATATAGCGTAGGTTTTACCGTTTAGCATAAACGGTAGTTTGGTCTCAGGGGCAACAGCCTTGACGTAACTTTCATACGACTGTCCGCTCCCTGCCTCTTGTGCAGCGAGCCCAAGGGAGTTACATAGTTGCTCTTGCGCCAGCCGTTTGCTTGCCGACCGCGCATATGGATCTGCGCTTGCGTCCTCGGTAGGCAAAACATCTACCGTAGCCTGACACGCCTCCGTAGCTAAAGGTTTTGATGTATTGAAGTTGCCGGGCTGACCATCCTGGCTCTCTGGTTGACTAATAATACTAACCGTCTGCGACTGGTCTGAGTAGTTATAGGTAGTTGCGTCAGCACCATCCAAAAGTGAGCTTGACACATCAATGTCAGGCTCAACAAGCACAAAATCATGTTCCGCTGCGGCCCGGGGCAGAATGCTTATTGTGCCGTCTTTTATCTTTGGGTTGGCAGTAAACGGATATGTTACCGGCTGCTCAGCAAGCGTAGCAAAATAGGTAACGGTACGCTTAAATTTAGACTCATCCAGGGGCTGTTTCGTAAGGTTATATACCTTAACCTGCTCTCCTGCAGGTGTCTCAAAGGAAAATGACTGGGATACGGGGAGCTTGGCTAATTCTGGAGCTTCGACGATTTGCGCTACTTGTTCTAGGGTACCATTTGGGGCTACCGGAGCTGCTCGGGAGCGCTACAGCCTGCACCTGTTAGAGCGGCTGCGCCAATGAGTACCGCGCCGGCTATTTTTGTTTTTGCTTTTTCTATGAGAGCGCGAGCTTCCATATATAAACATTAGCATATTCTTGTGACTATGTCCATATGCTATCACTATATGATAAAGCTACATACGTGCTATCGCACCTATTTCCCTGGTTCGGTGTTGTTGAGCGTTTTCTCGAGCCACGCTTCGTTATCGTTCAGCTGTGCATGAAGCTCCTTGGTCGCGGTACTCACATACCCTGTTTTATCGGCGCGCTGGGTGTCTGCGTTAACCCTTTTGATCAACCGTAGTGCGGTTTGCTGAATGGCGGCCGGAAACCGTTTGAGCTTAGCGGCAAGCTGTTGCGGATGGGTCTGCAGCGCGTCCTCTGCCCCGTCGATCAACTCGGAAGTATTTGAATCCGCATGCGAGTAGGCATCAGAGATGCCGTAGCTACTTTCGTAAAATATGGATTGTGGCGAATCTTCGGATTGTAGTGCTTTATAGAAGGCAGCATCAAGCGCGTTGCTTGCTGTTTTTTGTTGCTTGGTTTTTTGCTTATATTGATCCTCTGTAAGGTTGGCTTTTGCAACGACATACGACGGCAGATCGGTACGGCCTGCGTCAATAGTAAAATCGCCTACAATGCTCGGACTTTTCTCTGTTGGCTGGAGCTTGTTAAATGTGCCATTAATAATACTTTGCGCAACTGTACGCTGCGCCTTTGCAACTGCCGACGTATCATGTGCCGTAGCTGCCAAAACGTTTTTTGCGGCCGCAATGACTGCCGGGTTATGCTCTGCTGCATTAACAGAAGCATCACGTAGCGCTGTTATGTCTGCACGATATGCGTCAATATCTACCGCGACAGGGGCTGGAGCAACCGCCTGCTCGGCCTTATCGAACTTGTCGACAATAGCAAGGCTACGTTGTTCGACATGTTTCGCTTCGTGGTTAGTCATCTCTGCTACCGTCTGGAGGGGAACAACACCCTTTGCCGGCAACGTATATTGAACAACCGCCCCCGAGAGCGTTGCGCCTTTCGTGCCTGCGGGCAGAAAACGCATATCACCAGCCGGCATATCCTTTAAGCCTGCTTCATTCGGGTCTACAGCCATATTAAACTCAACAGAAGCCAGCTTGCCCTGCCAGGCCAGCAAATTCAGCGTTTTAGCGTCGGCAACAACAATTTTATCGAGCTTTTTACTCGCCTCGCCAGGCAAAAGCGGCGATGTGTTGACGAATTCAGCCTGGCCATCTGTAGCCGCCTGTCCAGGCGTAGCCACATATTCGCCTAGCTTAATAACCTGCACACCTGCAGCATCAAGCGTTACATTTGCCGGAGTAATGCTGGCGATGTTAGGTTTAAGACTGTCATACACCGCGCCCATGTCGATTGCGCCATCAACGCGTAACTCTTGTGGCGCCGGAGCGGCAACAGGCGCCGTGTCGGTATGTGCGTAGTGGCCCGCCGCAAGCGTCGCTGCTGCTGCACCAGCTGCCACAGCGCCAGCGATAACAGCACGACGTTTCGTAACGATTGGCGGCCCAGAGGGGTTTTCGTGACTATAGTGCGACGACGAATAATATATCGGTGGTTCTGGCGGTAGATGACTGTTATGAGGCTGGCGCATGTGGTGTCCCTTGTACCGTCCTTAGGTAAACTCAGTGGCCTCGGCCAACCCTTTCGTGCAGCTATGGCGGCCACAGCTTCTAAGCTTAGCCCCGCCTCGTCCAAACCCTTCCAGTCACCCTCAGACAGCACCTCGGGGTGGCCGATGATGGCCGCCGCCGCATCGGGATCTGTTACATCCAGTGGGGCCGTACCCAGCCTATATCTATATTTTCGGAATGGCCACTTGCCGGTTCCATATATAGCAAGCGTGTTCACAACCTCGGAAGCGCCCACCGCAAGGGCTTCGTCGTAATGCTGGACTTCGTGCTCATACTGCGCGACAGCTTCTTCGACGATGTCGCTTTTGGCCTGACTTAAATCCAAATAAGATTCAATCGCCGTATGCAGTTGATCAGGATCATCCAAAAGAACAACGTGCGGTTCCTCTAGGTCTTCGCGTCGCCCTCCGGTAAGTACTACGTCACTAGCATCCACTTCCAGTAACGGCAGGGCTGCATGGCGCATGGCATTTTTAACAGCGGCGTGTATGTATCTATCTTCCACCATAAAGCACTACCAGTAGCGATCTCGCTTCCATTCTTCTTTTCTAGCTTTTGCGTACTTCACAACCTTACCTAGTGCCTGCGCTGCGAAGCTACTAGTAAGGGCGCGGCCAACGCGCTCTTGCTGTACACCCAACCTACTTTTTGCGGAGGTAATCGTAAGGCTACCGCGCCGACTCTCTCCGGCGCCTGCAATTGGGGTAATCCGCTTCTGGACTTCATGCGCATCGAGTTTTATTGGCCCAGGCAGTCGAGCTTCCATTGATGGCATAGAAGCACCTGGCCGGGGAACACGAGCAGTCGCACGAAAGCGATTTGGGTCTACAACCGTGCTGTCGATTACAATCGGGGTTGTTTCAGGCCGAGGCGCAGTGTGCGTTTCCATAATATAAACATTAGCATATTGTTGCTCATCTGTCCACTATAATAAACAGTTACTAATTGCGTTTTCTAATAACATTCGTAAGGGGCGGCATATTTACGGGTTGCCGACTAATATCGCTACGACGCGTTGCTACTCGTTCAAGTACAAGCTCAAATCCGAAGTCTACAGACGATTCGACACCAGTTACCCTTGGTCCTTCGGGCTTATCAACACCTTCGTCAGCACCAGCATTGTAGTACGCATACGTCTTCAATGGATAACCCATAACCCTATTGTCCGCAATTTGTCGGTCGGATGCGGCCACAAGGTGTACTTCTGTATTCTCGACCATGGCCTGGTCACCACGTGAGCGCTCCATAACTGCGGCTAGGCCGTTACTTAGCTGCACGCCGCTCTTTGACCAATCGTCAAGTAAAATAATCGTCGTATTTTTGCCGCGACCAGACATGTCGTCCAGACTGGTCGTAATGCGATCACCATATGCGGCACGTTCTTCGGGAGTAAACTTGCTCATTACACGGTCGAATAACAACTCAGTACTTTTCTTATCTCCACCGACCATGTCGCGAGTGCGAATAACACCGAGCGGTACACACAGGCGCTGCTTTGGATTCGCTTGGAGTTTTGACTTCCAAAACGCCGCAATGCCATTGGCAGCGTCATCTAGTTCGCGTTTGCCGATAAAATGCAGGCCGTCACAAATCCTCTACCTCCTGGGCAAGACGGTGGTCTTCTGGCGCTGAGCTTGCGCCAAGCTCGTCTAATGAATCCGCAAAGAACCGCTTCAGTCCCGTCAAGCCCTGGTGCTCGGTAAGCGTTATGCGCTCAGCCCCTTCCGGAGCAATGCCTTGTTGCTCAGCCCGACGTGTACTTGTAGGATTACTCCAATATTCAAACGTATTAGTACGTGTTTCGTCGCCCTCAATATCTTGCAAGCGGGGCGCGTCAGCAATATAGCCCCGTTCGCCAAATGCTTCAGCTATATGCCGGTCATCGTCACTAAGCTGCGCTCTGCGGCGGTTCCACGCTTAGCAAGGCGTAGAACTGCGCTCGATGCCTTACGAAGCCGCGGGAAACGAGAAGAACCAATGGCCTCGGCAGGCTGAGTCGTCGTCTCTGGCATTATCATATTAGGCAACTCTGACTGGCTATCTGCAGAGTTCTCAGGTTGTATTGGATATTCTTTGGCAACCATCTATTTTGTATGTTTTTATTTCGTAATACGCTAATTTAGATTAAAGCATAGCTTTGCTATTTTGTCCACAGTAGTAGAATTAATGTTTCCTGGGGTGGGTTGCCGAGGTAGCCGTTCGAGCAAGTTTACGAGCTATCTGCTGCCGCTCGCGTTCCCTGTACGGAGTACGCGCCATCTCATTTGAAGTAAACACTAAGCCGCTGCTAGTAAACGATTCTTCTAACGCCTTGCGATGCTCAGCACCATCAAGCACTACTAGCTTGGGCTTACGCCCTTTTTGCACACCGCCTTCCTGAGGCGTATGGCGAAGTGCCCAATTGGTCATTGTCTTTTTTGCGGCTGCTTCGCGCTTGGCATGGGTAGCAGCGGCACTTGCTTGGTCCGCCGGATCGAGACTTCCGGTCAATGCCATAAGTGTATCGGCGCCGGGGAGCCCTTGTGCAACAATCTCATCCTTTGATATATCCGCTTTTATTACCCTTATGCCCATCAACCGCGCCTTGCGCGCAGCGTATGCCCACGAATTAATGGCATGGTCATCACGCTGCCCCTGTAATTCAGTCGTTTCCATTTGGTGCAACAAGCGAACCATAGAGCCAAAAGCATCAGGCAAGGTATTGTCTGTTTGCTTGGTCATCGCACCATATACCGCTGCCTGTTTGTCTATCTCCTCATCGGTCTGTAATTCGTGCCCGTAACCCTCTATAAAAAGTGCGTCGCCAGGCTGCATACCTTCCAACATCGAATCCACTGCGTCGTACTCTTCCTGTGAGGGTAATCGGGGACTGTATTCGCCAACCGCAAATACGTCCATGCCATGCCTGCCGGTGTGTAGCTCAATATCAAACGCAGCATTTATCTGCACAGCCTGCTCAGGCGTGATGTCTTCGTTTTGCGCTGCTTGTTCGTGCTTTACCATTACTTCGTGTGGTGTTTGTTTTTAGAGCTATATAAACATTAACATATCGTTGTACGTATGTCCATAATAGTAGATACCCGGAGTTCGCTATCTCTGCGGTTCAGGCCCCTATTGTAGATGTGGTAGAAATGGTCGACTAAATAGACCTTAATCGTGTTTTTGCCTGGCATAGCAGACAAATAACAATACTTCGTCGAAAAAACTAGACAGCTACATCATGCTTTGGATTTTCCAAGGACTGGCCTTGGAATCTTATCTTGTCAGCAGCCACCAAACAGAACCAATAAATACAATTGCCAAAACAGCGCGAACGCGCGGTATATAGTACTCGTTTTTTATCTTTGGGTGAAAGGTGAGCATCATGCCCCTACCGCTCAGTGGGATTGCTGCAACAGCCAGGAAGGGGGATAAAAAAATACAGCCAATAAGGCATAGCACTGCAGCCCACATAAATACATTTAATTCCTTCTGCGGATTCTTGCTTTTTATATGTAATTTCATATTTCCCCTACCCTCTGTTAAATAGATAATTCTTCTTGTTAATATTTTTCATCTTTTGCAGCTGACGATATCTTGCATTCATCCAATTATATCCTCGTTGCGCCACTATACTGCCAGCTGTTAATCCAGCCTGCATCCCCAGCCTCTTAGTTGCCTGGTTATTTATCCCGTTGCGATGAAAAAGCGCAGAGGTAATAGATTTATAGTACCTCGTCCTGCCTGCAACTTTGCCAAAATCCCTTACTAATTTCAATTTATTGCCCGCAGCACTAGCACCTGCATCGAATGCCAGGGAGGTAAGAGCCCCGCTCTTACCTCCCTGCCTCTGCGCAACCGTTGCACTAGAAATTGCAGCGGCAACTGTGATTACTGCGCATCCAGTCCCAGCCGTTAAAGCGCAACCTCCCAGGGCCACAGCTCCAATAGCAATATCACTATTACTAGCAAGCCAGTTAGCCGCACTAAACTCCCCCGTCAAATCAAACTCATTCACCGGATCAGTCGGGTAGACATAGTTATTTTCTGTTCCGCCTTCAATTGGGTCTACCTGCAGGAATCTACCAATTGCCGCGATGTATACTCGTGCTCCCATTTGTATTGGGGTTAGAGCAAAGTCTTTTTCTGTTAGTTTTTCGTGTTGGCCTACGTAGCCGTAGGATGCGCTACTTGCCGTGGTGTTAGCGGGGAGGACACTGCCGGTTAGGGGGTTACCAAAGGGGTCGTAGGTAAAGGAGCTAATGGGGCCGTTGCCGTTGGAGGTGTTGGTGCCAGATGCGTCTGTTGTTAGCATAGTGTCGCCGTGGGTGTTTGGCAGGCTGTATTGTTTTTGGTTGTTGCCTGTTTGTGCGGGCTTAATGGTTAGGAGGACACCACCAGGTAACTGGAGGGTTTTCTCTATGACATTCCAGGCTGTGTCGCGGATGAAGTCGGGAGTGTCGCCACTGCCCGTGTAGCCGTACCAGTAGTCGCCGGCGTCTGTGGCGTTCCAGTTGGTGAGAGTGTTTTTGAATCTTGCCACTACCCTACCCTGGACGTCGCGGTTGTAGTACATGGCGAAGCCGGTGCCGTTGCTGTCGCGTTGGGTCATGCAGGTGTTACGGTCGGAGCTGTCGAAGCAGAGACGGAGGGGTGTGGTGCCAGTGCCGACGCTGGTCATGTTGCCGTGGGTATCTATATCTCCACCATTCCACAACGCATTGCTGCTACCTACTAGCCTGTCGGCATAGTCGTAGCAAAAGTAGGTGGTAGTTCCGTTAATTGTTTGGCTGGTACGGTTGCTGTTTTTGCCAGAGTTGGGGTTTTTATTGTTGCCGGTGCCGCAGGTGGTGGTATTTTGAGTACCGTAGCCGTAGGCGAAGCTGTTGGCGCCGATGGTTGCGCTGGTTAGGCGGTCGGCGTTGTCGTAGCCGTAG
This sequence comes from Saccharimonadales bacterium (SeqCode), assembly GCA_035480575.1. GTDB lineage: Bacteria > Patescibacteriota > Saccharimonadia > Saccharimonadales > UBA4665 > PMNU01. The sequence continues at coordinate 31,440 of DATIHR010000035.1, forward strand.
CTAGATGCTAATGTGCTGGCGCCGGATTGCACAAGGCCGCTCGTTATTTGGCCGGATTGGCTGCGGGTTACGGTGTCAGAAATCGTTGTCGTGCCGTTGCCTAGACGGTATACATAGCTGTTAGTGCGGCCTAATGTGTCACGCGCGAGCGTCAAGCGCTGGGAGCCTGCGTTCGGGTAGTCTACGTAATCTATCCTGTTGTACGAATCGTAATGGACAGTAGCGTAGGTAACCGTATCTAGCTTTTGGTCTACAAGGCGATTATAGGTGTCGTAAGTGTAGGCTTCGGTACCGAGGGGGCTGACGCGCTGGGTTACTCTGCCCAGATTGTCGTAGGTTGTGGTTGTTTCGTCGTCGTGGACGTCGCGGTATTTGGTGGTACGGCCGAGCAGATCGGTCCATACTACAATCCAACCTTGGTCGTCCCATGTTGTGGTTACGAGCGGGTTGCCGCCTACTGCGTAGTCGTTTTGGATGGTGCGGCTAGCGTTGCCGTTGTAGGCGGGGACTACTGTTTGAGTTACGCGGCCGCGGGTGTCGTAGGTTGTACAGGTCCAGCTGTCGGTGTTATACCTTGTGGCTACTACCCTGCCGGTGTCGTCGTAGATGGTTTCGGTTACGCGGCCGGTGGCACTCCCTCCGCCGTCTGGATCTGCCTCTGTTTTGAGCTTTAGGAAGCCGGCTTGTTTGTAGGCTTCGGTGGTGCCGGTTGTGCAAGGGTTGTCGCGGGTGTCAGTTGCGCCGTAGTAGGTGTAGTTTGCTGTACCGCCGCCGGGCAGCGTCTTAGACAGCTGGCGGAGATAGCTGCCGGTGGCGCCTTGGGTTTCGTAGGTGCTAGTAGTAGTTAGGTTTAGGCCGCCGCTGTCTACGGTGCTACTTTGGGCTAGGCCGAGTTCGGGGTTACTGCCGTAGTTTGTGGTGCTGGTGCTGTTGCCGATGTTGCTGTCGTAGACTTTAGTGGATGTTGGTAGGGCGTAGTCTGGCGAGAGATAGCTGGACCAGTCGGCAGTGTAGGTGCCGCCCACGGGGCGGATGTAGGCGATGAGCGCCGGGGTGTTGGTGCCGTATTTGGTGTAATGGTCTAGCCTAAAGCGAATGGGGTCTTGGCCGGCGGAGCATTAGGGACAGTCTCCAACGACTAGATATCCCGTTACTTTCTCGGTATGAGAATCCTAGTAAGCACGGGGATCGAAATACCAAAGGCTAAAACAACGATCAGGGGCGCAACGACTAGTATGGAATGCGAGGAAGAACTACGCAGGATTCTAGCTACATCAAGTACCGTATTCAATGTAAAAAAAAGTGTAACGATTATTGTAATGGCCAGATATTTAGTATTATTGACGAGCTTAAGGAACGTCTTATACCCCGGTGCTTTCGGTTGATAAGGCCCCACAAGCGGTCTGCCTGTTATTCGTCCGTATATAAGATATAGGGAGAAGTGTAATCCTATTGAAAATAACAGGATATCGAAAATAAAACTTCCATTTGCATTCATAGATAGTGTCCTTTTTATCTATTATACTCAATAACTCATGTCCATGTCAGTCATTCCTCCCAGAGCCCCTTCGGCAGGATCCTTATTATAACCTCCCGCAACAAAACCGAAGGCGGCAGCTCCACCACCTACAACCACCGACATTACAGGCATGCCCACCAGACATCCCCAGCCTCCTGAAGTGATAGTTATAATCGCCCCACTATAACAACCGACCCCCGCCCCTATTATCTTTCCTGCATTATAGTAGTCGTTGGCGGTACCTAATGCTCCATACCAACTCCAAGATTTAGGGCCCACCACTCCCCCTCCAACAGTTGCCTTTAGCGATGAGGCCTTAGGTGCGATGGTAGTAGTCTTCAGAGATGCCACCCTCCCCACCAAAGCTGTCTGTGCTATTTTCGGTTTATTCAGGGGCATTGGAACGCCATATGACGGCGTGGGATTTACTAGGTTTGGTATTGCTGGTTTCAGCACAGCCTGGATATTCGGGAAAAGCATTTGACATACTAGATCAATGCGAGCACAAGCATATTTTCCAGAGTAATCACTAGTGTTAATCGGATCCAGCACATAGGTATACGCGTTTAGCACCCCGCCCTCAACCGGATCAACTTGGGTAAACCTGCCAATACTTGGAAGATATATTCTTGCACCCATAGATATTGGGGTTAAGGCGAAGGTTGTTTCGGATAACTTGCCTAGTTTACCGGCCCAGGCATAGGAACCACTTGCTGCAGTGTTACTTGGGTAGGTGCTACCAGTGAGGATGGTGCCGAAGGGGTCGTAGGTGAAGGTGTTGGCTGGGCCGTTGCCAGTACTGGTGTTTGTGCCGGCTGCGTCGGTTGTTACTAGGGTGTGACCGCTAATGTTTGCCAGGCTGTACTGCTTTTGGGCATTGCCGGTTTGAGTGGGCTTTATGGTTAGGGATACGCCACCGGCTAGGCTGAAGTTCTTTTCTATGATGGTCCAGCTGCTGTCGCGGATGTAGGAAGCACTGTCGCCGCTGCCAGTGTAGTCGTAGAACCAGCTGCCTGCACCTGCCCAACTGCCGTTAGTAATGGTGTTTTTGTATCTGCCGATTATCCTGCCCTGGACGTCACGGTTGTAGTACATGCCCACACCGGTAGTGGAGCTGTTGTATTGTTCGTAGCCGGAGTTACGATCTGAGCTGTCATAGTACAGTCTGAGCGGCGTGGTGCCGGTACCGATTTGGGTCATATTGCCGTGGGTGTCGTAGGTTGGACTGTTATACAGTGCGTTACTACTTCCAACTAGCCTGTCTGCGTAGTCGTAGCAGAAGTATGTCGTTGCTCCGTTAACAGTCTGGCTGGTACGGTTGCTGTTTTTGCCGGAGTTGGGGTTCTTGTTGTTGCCAGTGCCGCAAGTTGTAGTATCTTGCGTACCAAAGCCGTAGGTAAAGCTATTGCCGCCAATGGTGGCACCGGTAAGTCGGTCGATACCGTCGTAAGCGTAGGTTTGCCACAGGCTATTGCTGCCGCTGGTTACGATGTCGTTTTGAATACGGCCGGATTGGGTACGGTTTACCGTGTCGCTGATTGTTGTGGTGCCGTTACCCATGCGATATGTCTTGGTGTTGAGCCTACCTAATGTGTCACGGCCATAGGTTATGCGTTGCTGCCCAGCGCTTGGGTAGTCTATGTAATCTATGCGGTTGTAGGTATCGTAGTGGACCGTAGCATAGGTTATGGTATCTAGCTTTTGGTCGACGAGGCGGTTATATGTGTCATATGTGTAGGCTTCGGTACCCATTGGGCTGACACGCTGGGTTACCCTGCCGAGGTTGTCATAGGTTGTAGTTGTTTCGTCGTCGTAGACATCGCGATATTTTGTTGTGCGGCCGAGGAGGTCTTTCCATACCACAATCCAACCGTTGCCATCCCAGGTAGTAGCAACCAAAGGATTGCCGCCGACTGCGTAGTCGTTTTGGATGGTGCGGGCGGCATTGCCGTTGTATGCGGGGACGGTTGTTTGGGTTACACGACCACGGGTGTCGTAGGTTGTGCAGGTCCAGCTGTCGGTATTGTAGCGGGTTGTCACTACCCTGCCGGCATCATCGTAGATTACCTCGCTGCTTCGGCCAGTGGCACTGCCGGTGCCGTCTGGGTCTGCTTCGGTTTTGAACTTTAGGAATCCGGCTTGTTTGTAAGCTTCGGTGGTGCCGGTTGTGCAGGGATTGTCGCGGGTGTCGGTGGCGTTGTAGTAAGTGTAGTTTGTCGTACCGCCACCAGGGAGTGTTTTGGTAAGTTGACGAAGATAACTACCTGTCGCGCCTTGGGTTTCGTAGGTTGCGCTTGTTGAGAGGTTTAGGCCTGCGGGGTCGGCTGTGGTGGTTTGGGGGAGGGCTAGTTCGGGGTTGGGGCCGTAGTTTGTCGCACTACTAATGCTTCCCAGTGTATTATCATAAACTTTCGTACTGGTGGATAATTTGTAATCTGGCGATAGATACGTCGACCAGTTCGAAGTATACGAACCGCCCACGGGGCGGATGTAGGCGATGAGCGCCGGGGTGTTGGTGCCGTATTTGGTGTAATGGTCTAGCCTAAAGCGAATGGGGTCTTGGCCGGCGGTGTACGTAAAGCTGCCGTCAGTGCTGTCGCGCAGGAGGCCATCTGCCCAGTCGTCCACAACGACTTGGTCATTTAGCCATAGCCGGGCGCCTTCGGTATGGGTTAGTTTTACTTGGTAGGTACCGCTGCTTGGCAAACGTAGCTTACCTGTTAGGGATACGGCCCAGCCAGCGATGCCATCCGGGTTGGGGCTGGGCTGCGCGAATGGGCTGCTGGACCATACGGTGTTGATAATGCCGGGTTGGGTGTTGGTGGCGCCGTTGCCTACTACGCCGGTGGTGTGGATTTTTGGTGCGCCGAAGATGGTGCCGCCTGCGCCGGGTGTTGTGTTATTTCTGTAGTAGCTCCAGGCTACGGCCGGGCCGACGATGGATTCATCGTACTTGCTTTCGGTGTGTGGTACTTGGCTCACATACGTACTGGTTGGTTTACGGTCGGTGCCGTACCAGGCGCTGGGTGCGGGGCCGTATTGGTCTGCTGGCAGGTCGCTGTCGTTATATATGGTGGTAGATTTAAAGCCGGCGGGGTCGGTTGAGGACAATAGCAAGTCTTTGGTGGGGTGCCATTCGCTTACAGTACATAGGGCTAAGTTGTCGCAGGCTTTTGTAGTACGCAACAAGTCGTCGTATTCGATGTATTGGCTGTAGCCCTGTGGCTCGGCATCGCCGGTAATATGGCGCTTGGATTTGGCAGGTTGTGTCTCGTTTGCAGGCAGGTATTCAAAGGTGTGTTCGCTGCGGGTTGCGCCGGATGTTGGTGCGGGGGCGGTTACTTTAATAACGCGTGCGAGTTTATCGTCGTATTCTATTTGCGTTGTAGCGGTAGTGTCATCGGCGCGCACGCCGGCGGCAATAGCATCGTTTGCGAGTACGTCGCGCATAGAGGTGATCATGCCGTTGCCGTCGTAACCCATGTCGTTTGCCGCGCCGCCCGGCAGTGCCACGCGCGCAAGCCGTGCAACGCTATTAACTGTTTTGTAGTACAAGTCTGTACGCTGGCCGTCGGATGTTACAAATGCGCAGAGCTGGTCGGTCGGGGCGACAATAAGGCCCGACGGCGCCGATGCTGCGCACTGTGCTTGCCCGCCGTAGTACAAGTTGCCCTTGCGTGCCGCGTTAACGCCATCGGTTATTTGGGTTAGACGGGGCATGTAGTTAACGATGTCGTAACTGTACGTCAGCGCCGCTGGGTTGCGGTCGTCTACCGGCGTTGCGGTTTCGCGCAACGTGCCATCAACATTAAAGGTGTATATACGGCCATCGGTGTCAGTTAGTTTATACGTACTGTCTACATTGCGGATGAGCACGGCGTCTTCGTTAACTGGCGGCTTAAAGCCACTGCCGGTGTTGGTGAATAAGTGACTGGTGCCGTCTGCGTCATATAACAGCGCATCGCCATTTTGCCGGACTTCTAGACGTTCGTAAGCTAGGTTGCCATCGGCATCTGCGCTAATGGCCCAGCCTGCCGGCAAAAAGCTGTTGCCAGGGCGTAGATACTGAGGTTCTACAATGGTGCCGTTTGTGTCGGTAGGCGTTTTTGTATACAGCTGCACAGATGCCGCACCGTTAACCTCAAAATATTCTACGGTAATTTTTACCGGCACGCCCGCTGTAAGCGATACCCCGCTACTGCCCCACGTGAGCGGATGGTTACCTGCGGTCCAATCTTCTACCGTAGGAGTGACACTATTGTCGATCTTTACCCTAAAGCCATCATCGCCCTTAACGCCAAAGGTATAACTTTCGGTAGTTGGCGGCACAAAGTAGCCTTCCCAGCGTACAAAGTAATTGTCCGCCGGTGCGCCGGGCACGGGTGCGTTTGTCTCCCACCTAAAGTTAACAGCCGGGTCTTGGCGGGTCATAAACTTGTCAGCAGCTGTTGGGCTGTGCGATCCGCTGTCGCGGTAGTAGTGGCCGGTTAGGCCGGTGTTCTGTACGGTTGCCATGGGGTCGGTACGCAACCACTGCGTCGGTATTACTTGCTCGTTTACCGCACCCTTAACCCACACCTTAGCTTCCGCCAGTCCGCCGTTTTCACTGTATTGCGTCAAGAAGCTAACAACCTGGCCGGCACTCAGCGTAATAGTGGTACCGTAGCATCGGTTATCATGGCAGCCAGTACTCTCGTATTGTTGGACGCCATTTACCACAATGCGCATGTAATCGTCGTTGGTACCGCCAAAGTAATACGTACCGCTGGCAGGCGCTACAAAGTAACCTTCGTACTTAGCACCAAAGCTGTCGTTACTGGTAATACCCTGCGATGGCGAGCCCATCCCCCAACTGTTGTCTACGTTTGCTTCTGTACGGCGCAGCACGGGATCGCCTGTCCATGTCTGATTGTTGTAATACGCTGCGCGCACGCCCATCCGGGCAGCGTTTGGGCTGTTGTAGTTAAGGTCCAGGCCGATGTTACCGGCCAGGGCCTTCATGTTGTGTGTTGGTACGTCGGTGTATACATTGCCGGTGTTTAGGCTAACACTTACCGGCCCTACTTCGTCGTAGGTGCTGGTTTTATCTTTGCCAGTGCGCAGGTCTACGCTAAAGTTACCGCCGGTGTTCCAAATAGTGCCGCCAGAGTTATACCAGCCATCGCTGACCGCAAAACTCCAGCTGTAGCTGCCGCCATCTTGCAGTATGCCCTCGGGCACGGTCAGCCGGTTTTGGTACAGCCATTCGGTTTGGTATAGCACTACGCCGTTGGTGGAGCGTATTTGGTAGGCGTATTTTATAGGATCGTTTTCGCTGGGGTTGTCGAACGAGCTAGTAACACCCAGTACCGGTTGCGTGGTAATAACCGTTGCGTTATTGGTGGGCATTTCTGGCACGGGCGTTGCGGGGCGGTAATTGTAAATAAATTCTACGTAGGCGCTTGCGGCATCAAAGCCTTTGTACGATGCGCAGCCACATTCCTGCCCGCGGATCATTAGCCAGCCGCCATACTCGCCAACCGATTTTAAGTACTGGTATACATTAGACACATCCAATGCTAACGTGTCGGTTATATTACCATTCGGCGGCCCAGCCAGGTACGGATCGTAACAATCGTAGCCGGTAGTGCACGCAGCATGGTAGCCCTGGAACGACCACGTGCCGGTCGAGCCGTCCACCTGCCCCGCATACAAATTGGCCGACAGTACATCGGTATAGCTATTTAAGAATGAGTAATCTGCCCTAAATAGTGCCCGCCACGATTTCCAGGCACCGCTTTGGTACGAACTGCCTGCATAAAAATACGGGCAGAAGTTGCCACACGATGCACCGTCGGATTTAAAGCCAACCGAACCAATCACATCAAGCTGCGGTACGTAGGACGGATCGATAACAACCGGGAAATCATTTGCCTGTAAGCCTTGTATGTACGGTTTGTCGATAGATATGTGCAGTTCGCCGTTCTTAAGCTCCTGTCTGTATACCTGCTCGCTAATAGGCCCGGAGTTATTAAGTGTTACCATCAGCGGCGTTATGCCAGCCTTGTCGCCAAACTTGCCTTTTACTTTGTAACCGCCCGGCGTTTTGGCATCTGCCTCCAGGCTTACACCGTTCAACTTAAACGTAAAATCGGTTGTAGCGGCTTTGTCCTTTAGGATGATGTCTTCTTTAACTTGGTTGGAATACACCGTGTAGCGCACGTTTACGCCAGGCCAGAGGTCGTAGTAATACACTACTTGGTGGTTATGCTCGGTTGTTACCACCGGCGCTACGCGTTTTGCCCCAACGGGCGAAAAGCCAAATTGCTCGCCGCCCTGCTTAATGCGGACCATGCCGCCGGCAAAATCGCTGGGTGCAAAACGCGCCTGCCAATCGTTTTCTTTAACCATAAAGGCCCGTTCGGAATCCAGTACCGACTGCGCCTGGCCATACAGCTGCCCCACTATGTTGCTAGCGTCCGCAGCGTTTTTGTCTTCTATAAGCGAGGTATCTATGGTCTGCCAGTTGCTACCCTTTTTGTAAAACTTGGGCACCGCGTATTGGCGCTCGGTAAGGGTACCATTGGCGTTTCTAAACACCTGTTTGGTGGCGGTGCGCTTGGACATGATTTCGCCCGGTGCCGGCGCCTTTGGCCCGCTAGCTGGCTGGGTTATGCCCGGTATGCCGGTGGCTAGCTTGCCGGTTTCGGCCACTTTGTAATCCGCTTTGGTGTCGGGCAACGCAGTAGGCAACTTTTGTTTGTCTTTTGCTATTGGCGCTGGGTCGGGGTTGGGTGCTTGTTTACTTACCTTGCCAGCCGGTGGCTTGGCAGTTACCCGTTGCAGGTCTTGCTCGGCCGCAAACACCGCTGCGGGCGGCATGGCAATTGTCGTTATAAACAATAGCAGCAACAGCCCGGCGGCAACGCGGTGCCACGGTACGGTGTACTTGTTTTTTATGTTTACTGAAACCCAACTAAAACAAGCTTGCAGCATATGGTCTCCGCTTTATGGAGCCATAATACTACATGTTCGTTTTGCGATCATGAACTAAAATTAAGAATTATTGGTGACTATTTTACAAACATGCCGACGACTGCTAGGCTTACATTCATGGCAAAACCCCATCACGAAATAGCCGGGATTCCGCTTAAGGCAATGGATGGTCCAATCTGGCAAGGCTTGCAAGCATTCACCCATCGCTCAGACGGTATCGTCGATTTCGTGCTTGGTGCAAGCAATTTTCTGCAGCTAACGCCAGACGAATCTTACAGCGCTCATGGCAACGCCCACGTACTCTACTGGGGACAAGAAGTAGGTAGCCTCAGCATCGTAGCGTTCGCACCTGGGGACGGGACTGGCAAGCCGGGCAGCCTCGGCCAAGACCCCACCTTAAGACACGGGAATTACCCTTATGATTCCGGCGTCGTGCCACAAGATAAGTCCCATCTGCACACCGAGGTATCATTTGCACTTGCCTCCTTTGCCATTGGCAAACCAGATAGACCGCACATTAATGCCGGCAACCTTGATGTTATTCACACGCTGTCATACGGCCCATACGGCCACCTGAGCAAGCTTGGCGAAATCGGACAACACCGAGCGGATTTCCAAAGGACTATGTACGATAACAGCAGAGAAGGCGAACCCCAACCAAGATTTACCCTTAACGGCGCCGACGCCCACTTATCCGGCCGCAGTAGTGCGATATACAATGCACATCCCCGTGTCGTACAAATATTCGGCTTTTTTGGCGTTAGCGCTACAAAACCCGAGGCCGGGCTGTACGCCGTAGAGGCTTTACGAGTTGAACACCCCTTTGAGATGTAAAAGTAAAGGGCAGAGGGATCAACCTATCTCGCAATACTTTAGGGTCTGGCGGCAACAGTAACTGTATAGAATCGCTACCCGATCACCGTAACGTCACCGTCGTAGGTGGGAGCTTCGTACTCCCCGTAACCAGCAAGACCAAGGTTCTCAAGCCGTCGCTTAAATGCGGCGGCTGCTGACGTATCGTGCAATGCATATGCATTCAAGAAAAATCTACTCCCCCACATACCCTTCCATGTGGTCACATTCGACTCAGACTGGCAAGCGGCAGCTTCGACAATCAGCTCAGGGTAGTTCTGTTCGACAATATCAAGAAAACGATTACCAAATGCGGCGTACTGATCGCCCCATTCCCGGTCAGCGGCCGCCCCTTCTGCCGAATTACTGTCAGGCCGCGACGCATCATTATCGCGCGTTGTCAGCATATCCGGCACGGCGAGCACCTCCTGGGCAAGTGACGAAGCAGTACCCCTTTTAAGGTGTAAATCGACGAATCCGATATGCCTACCCTCCAGTAACAAATTATTATGTCTTGGGTCAATCGCCAAACCGGCGGCATCCAAGCGGCCGAGATCATCGATTACCCGTTTGAGAGTAGCGTCGGGCAACGCCATTCGCTCATTGAGCGGTACATCCGCAACCGGATCGCCCGCAACCTCTGTAATTACCATGCGGCGTTCGTTAAAACTAACCGCTTTGAGTCGCGGAATAGCTATGTCGTAGGGAATGTTGTCGCTTGCCTTGTAGGTGCCCAGCTCTTTGTGCTGTAAAAAGCCATTGGATCCATCGCGTACCACTAAAGATTCGCCTTCATGCTCCATCCATACCACGCGAACGTTGGTGCCACGAGCTTCGCGAACCGGGTTCGCCACCGCTTCGTCTACCACCTCGCGCAGCGGTTCGTAGGCGGCGATCTTCTCCGCTCCGTACAGAATGTTGGCTTGCAGTTCAGGATCGGCTTGCTCAATAAAAGCGGTAAATGCCTGGGGCGGGACACGCAACTCAACGGTCGAGTCATCCCAGTTACGCCCGGTAGCAGTTAACGGCTCTCCAGCGGCCAATGCAGTAACGGCGGTATTAAAATCACGGCGGTAGCGGGCTTGTACTACCGGGTCAAGTGTATCGATGAAGGCCGCAACCTTGCTCTCTACTACCGCATCCGGAGTAGCCTCATGCGCTTCACCGTTATGATTCGGATATTGAAATGTTTCCATTGCTATACCGTTCTCTTATATATACACTAGCACTTTCTTGTAAAAATATCAATCAAGTTTTATTAAACTCAAGGGCAGCTTTTACTTCTATTACTACCTCTGTTAAAATAGGCACATCATGAGTTCACTGCAAATTGGCATTGTCGGCTTGCCTAATGTTGGCAAGTCTACCCTGTTTAATGCCCTTACTAACAACAATATTCTGGCGGCTAATTACCCGTTTGCCACTATAGAGCCCAACACCGGTATTGTGCCGGTACCGGACGAGCGTTTGCAAAAATTGGGCGAACTGTACAAAACACAAAAGATTGTACCCGCAACTGTAACGTTCGTAGACATCGCCGGGCTAGTTGCCGGTGCTAGCAAGGGCGAAGGCCTAGGCAACCAATTTTTGGCACATATTCGCACCACCAACGCCATTGTGCAGGTAGTGCGGGCGTTCCGCGACCCAAACGTCGTACATGTAGACGACGAGCACGACCCCAAAAAAGATATTGAGGTCATTAATACCGAGCTGGTACTGGCAGATTTGCAGACCGTCGAACGCCGCCTGCCCAAACTGCAAAAAGAGGCCAAGGCTAACCCCAAGCTAAAATCAGAGGTTGAGGCGCTGGAGCGCGCCCAAACCCTATTAAATGATAATAAGCCGCTCTCGAGTGTACCCGATTTGGACCTTACCCCCCTTGCCGACTTGCAGCTGCTGACGGCCAAGCCAATAATCTACCTATTTAATTTGGACGAGGCAGGGCTAAACGACGAGGCTAAGCAAGAGTGGCTCAAGGACTTAGTAGCCCCTGCCCGTGCGCTATTTGTATGCGCCAAGCTAGAGAGCGAGCTGCGCGAACTAGACGAAACCGACGCGAGCGAGCTGCTGGAAAGTTATGGCCAAAAAGAATCCGGCCTGATACAGCTGATTCATACCGCTTACGACGTGCTCGGCCTGCAAAGCTACCTAACCGCAGGCGAAAAAGAAGTGCGCGCCTGGACGATTAAAAAAGGGTCAACCGCCCCGCAAGCCGCAGGCGTAATCCACGGCGATTTTGAACGCGGCTTTATTGCTGCCGAAATTGTAGCCTACCACGATCTTATTGCTGCCGGATCCGAGCAAGCCGCCAAGGCCGCCGGCAAACTACGCACCGAGGGCAAAACCTACATAATGCAGCCGGACGATGTCGTAGAGTTCAGATTCAACGTCTCTAAGTAGGAATGGATTCCGGGCCAAGCCCGGAACGAGGGCTAATAAAATTTCGGATAGAGTCTGCGACGCATCAGCATGGGAACCCTCGTGTAGGGGTTGAGTGGTAACATGTGGTGCATTTGCCCCTGATTGGTGCCGCGCATTACGATGCCGCCCACTATTGGTGCTGCAGCCTGTTGCTGCTGGCCCTGTGGCTGGAACTGGCGCATTAAGTAATGCTGGCGCACTTCCATTACCTTTTGCTGTGTGTAGTTTAGAATGTTGCGGACCCGGGTCTGATTGTAAGCAGTAAACCTAAGCGTACGGTTTGGTGTAAGAATGCGGATCGTGCTGTTTAATAACCTAGCGCTAAAATCTATCTCGGCGATCATGTCAAAACGAATGTCTTCGAGTGTTAGGAACAGTGGTTTTCGGTCTACGAGCAGCAACCTATGGCTCGTGACACAAAGCAACGCGGTCCCACCCTCGTAGCGCCCGTTGGTGGCGCCAGCAATGATTTCGTCTGGCATTAAAATCTTTGCGAGTTCACGTATTTCCGGGCGGCCCCAGAAACGAAAATTGCTGCCGACTCGCTTCAGCTGCTCTTCTACGTAGTGTAGCGTTACCATCGCACCTCCTTTTTTGTCTCAACTGTTCCCCAGTTGTACCTTTATCATAGGCCTTCCCTTGCAAGCCTACGGCAATGTTCATCACTAGATAGATGCGATTTTAATCACATTGTGTGATAATGTATCTGTATGTTGACGGACGAAAGTCAGAGAATCGCTCTCGTCAACCTGTTCCACCAAGGAACACGGCTAGTGTACGAGAAAGGTGAGTTTGTAGTACGCCCCGGCGGGCCGCCGCAAGGGGTATTTTACATTTTAAGCGGGCTGGTTAAAGCATACGATATTACCAAGTATGGCGAAGAAAACTTGCTTATTATCCGTAAACCAGGCGAAATACTAGGCCTTACCTGGGCATTAACCGGCCTAGACCGCCACATTATTTACTCTACCCTCGCTCCGACCACTCTGCTGCAAATCAGCCGCGAGCAATTTACCGACTTTTTAAAAACCAATCCTAACGCCGCGCTACCCCTGCTAGACATGCTGGTTAATATGTACCGCATGCACTCAGAGCGCATTTTAAACCTAGAGTACCGTACGGTGCGCGAACGGTTGGTGTCGTTTTTGCTGTCCAATGCGCGCCGTTTTGGCCGCGAAACACCGGAGGGTTTAGTGCTAGACGTACCGCTCAGGCACCAAGACATAGCCAGCTCCATAAGCGCCACACGCGAAACAACTGGCCGCGAGCTGTCGGCACTGGAGCGTCAGGGCGTACTAACCAGCGCACAGTCGATTATCACTATAAAAGACATGCCAAAACTCCGAAAATATTTAGAATAACGTCTCCGACGCCACAGACGCGTCATCCCGGCGAACGCCGGGACCCAATCAGATTAAATAGAGGAGTCCTTATATATTTACGCCAAAGAAATGATTGTATCGATTTTGGATTCCGGGGCAAGCCCGGAATGACGAGGATAAGCTTACGCTTTCCAGTGGCCGATGAGTTCGTCTATCGTTTTCACGACGAGTGCATGCGATGGTATGTCTTGTTTATCGTAGTAGTGATTGGTAGATATATAATCCTCGACAACGCTTAAACAATAAATTTCATCGGCCAGTACGTGCATGCGGTCTACCGCCAGTACGCTGGCAAGCGGTGTGGCAATAATCAGCCGCTGCAAGGGTATAGGTTTTAGAAACTCCAATGCAATATCTATAGAAAACCCGTTACTTAATCCATCTGACACCAAAATAACCACGTGGTCTTTTAAAAGATCGCGCCGGATTAACCCGCCCTTGCCGACCAACCTGTGCAAGTTTTGCATGTGCGTCATTTTTTCTTGTTCGATAAGACCGCGGTACTCAGATATCATGTCTTCCAGCTCGCCGGGGCTGTAGGCTTTGTTGTAGCTAAACGACCCGTCCTGGGTAATACCGGCAATGGGGTCTGGCTCGCGCGGCAACTCGATAGGTTCGGTCATGAGCATCGTAAGCACGCACTTCAGTTTGAGGGCAATTTGCGCACCAACCATTACGCTGCCGTCGCTTAAGGCGACTACAGCGCACTTCTTTTTTTGGTATTTTTTACCAATTTGTTCGGCGAGTTTTTGCCCGGCTTCAACACGGCTTGCGAAGTACATATGTGCTCACAGTGTAGCACGGGTGTACTACGCCAGCACGCGCGTGCACTAAACTGTATGCGCGGGTTCGGCAAGCAAGTTCGGTAGCCGTAGATACGCATCTACCACACGGTCAACAAGGGAGTGTGGCCTCATATACAACGATGCATCCTGGATAGGGCTGGCGGACTTCAATAGCGAAGCCAATCGCGTGGCTTCCGCTGTATCGTAGGGTAACGGCCGATTCTGCAATACATCCCAGTACACAAGGTCTTCTGTTGTCTTAGGATCTTGGCGCCACATAATAAGCGGACCATCTTCTAAATCCCTCGCCGAATAACGCACATCACCAAAAGCTGCCGCCGGCCCCAGCCACTGTGTTACAAAAAGTAACCTGCGTTTACCATGCTCGTATGCCACAAGGTCAACAAGCGCAGTAACCGTATCGTATTCATTCGGATGACGCACATAATGCCACTCTATGAAGGGATTGTCCTTAGAACTAACGTCGGTCAGTGCTTCAATACAACCAGTCATTACAGCCAACTGAGGCAGCGGCGCTTCTACGGTATTTTTAGACATATGCGTTGCAGTATATCACCTATAGTGGAAACGAGTTAAAACTTCTTGAGCAGATAAAATCGCTCTAGGTTGCCTTTGGCGCCGGCAATTTCGCTGTCGGCCTTGTCGGCAATTACAAAATGTTGCCGTACCCACGTTTCGAAATCTTTTAATATATCGCGACGCATGCGGTCGTTTTTAATAACGCCTTTGTGCTTTAGGTTACTGGCAATCGCCTCGAACTGTGGTTTTACCATGGCGATAATTTGCGTGTCCCTACTGCACAGGCCTGCAATGTGGGGCAATATGTCGCGCAGGGATATAAACGAAACATCAATGACGACCATATCTGGTGTACTTGATAGCTCGTGCATGTCCCGGATGTCGGTTTGTTCGTGCAGTTCAATGGCCGGATTGCCATGCAAGCTGGGGTGCAGTTGGTCGGTGCCCACCTCTACGGCGATCACCTTGCGCGCCCCGTGCTGGAGCGCGTAATCGGTAAAACCGCCAGTAGAACTACCTACGTCTAACATTACTTTATCTTTAAATTCCAGTCGTAAAGCCCCTGCTACCGATGCCAGTTTAAGACCCGCCCGGCTAACGTATTGTTCGGTAGCGGTAAGCACAATTGTGGCGCCGCTATCCACCAAAAAACCGGCTTTGGTAACTACCCGGCCGTCCACCTGCACTTTGCCTAGGCGTATCCAGCTTTCGGCTTGGCTGCGCGTTAGCACCAACCCCTTTGCAACTACTGTTTGGTCGAGCCGTGCTTTCATGAGTGTTTGGCAATAATGAGGTTAATGATGTCTGTTGTGGAGTACGCCTTTTGCTGTAGGTCCGTAACCACAATACTCTCGGGCAACGCCGTCCGCCAAGCGGCAATATCATGGTGTGGCGCGGTATCAATACACACAATGTCAGGCTTAAGCTTAGTGCCAAGGCGCCAGAACGCCGTATCGTAATCGCCCCCACGCCACTTGCCCAGCACCACATAGTCTACAAACCTTAGGGAGTCCACCAAGGCCAGCCGATGGCTTTCCGGCATAATCGGGCGCTCCCAGCCCTTATGATTACGGACCTTTAAATCGTCGTTTACCGCCACTACCAGCACGTCGCCTTGCTTTTTGGCCCAGGCTAGGTGCAGCAAATGCCCTGCGTGCAGCAAATCGTACGTGCCGATAGCAAATACTAGCCGTTGCCCCCTGTGCCGGGTACGCAGCGTAACCATATCTGCTTCGGTAACGATCATTACTATTCCTTTACACGCTCGCGGTAGGCGCCGGTGGCGGTATCTACCGATATAACATCGCCGGTTTTAACGAATGCCGGCACGCGGATGGTAATGCCGGTTTCGAGGGTAGCGTCCTTAGTTACTGCGTTGGCAGTATCGCCCTTAACAACGCTTTCGGCGTAAGTAACTTTGAGGGGTACATTTTTGGGTAGTTCGACATTAATGGGGCGGCCGTCAAAAAACTGCAGTTGCAGGCGATCGCCTTCTTTTATATAGCCCGCGCCATCGCCTACTAGGTCGGCCGGCACTTCGAACTGCTCGAACGTATCTTCGTTCATAAAGAAGAACGTGTTGCCATCCGAGTACAAGTACTGCACCTTTTGGTTCGCTACATCCGCCGTATCCAGTTGTTCGTTACCTTTAAAGGTTTTTTCCAGCACCTTGCCGTCTATAAGGCTTTTGATGCGGACGTTTACAATCGAACCGCCGCGGCCCATAACCTTCTGGTTGTATTCAACGACGCGGTACGGGATACCTTCGTATTGGAAGATAGTGCCTTTTTTAAGTTCAGTGATGCTTAATGCCATGATTACTCCTTTAGTTCTGCCCTCAGCACATCAATCGTTGCCGAGATAATTGCCATATCGGCAGCACCGAATATCCCCAATGAGCCTGTTGCTAGCAGCAGGCGCTCCAGCTCGGCCAAACCTGTGGCGGTGGCTTTGCCACGCACGTTCTGCTCGGCTTTAGTTTCGGATAGGCCGTAGTCACGGACGTCCAACCGCAGGTCGCCTAACTGCCGCTTTAAAGCACGAACGAGCTCGCGCTCGGTTGGCGGCAGTGAATCGACATCGGTACCGCGCAGCCGGGACTGCACGAGGCCCTGGATGTCTTTGGCCAGTTCAAACGGCGATCGCTGTTCCACCCGCTGTATACCCTCTAGTTATTTGCTACAAATGGTAGCAGGCCAATGTGCCGTGCGCGCTTGATAGCGGTTGCAAGCCGGCGCTGCTGGCTTTCAGTTAGACCCGTCTTTTTGCGGGTCTCGATTTGGCCGTACATGTTTACAAACCGTTGCAAGGTCTTTACGTCCTTGTAGTCGAAATACGGTACATCTGTTTTGTGCTTAAAAATCTTTGCCATAGTAATTTCCTTCTAAATTGATTGGATTCCGGATCCAGTCCGGAATGACGCGTATATGTTGCTCGGATAATGAGCTAAAACGGAATGTCGTCGAGATTGATGGGCTCATCGCCGATGTCTTCGACGACGTCATCCTTCTTTTTGGGTGCCGGACGGCTGGAGCTGGGTGCGGATGATCCGCCACCTGCGCCGCTTTCGGCGTAGCTGCCGCCGCCGCTATTGCCCCCGCCTTCGCCGCGGCTGTCTACAAACGTCACGTCGCTTGCCAGTACTTCTACTTTGCTGCGCTTTTGACCCTCTTGTTCCCAGCTACGGCTTTGCAAACGACCCTGGACGAGCGCTCGCCGACCCTTAGAAAGGTACTGGCTCACGCGTTCTGCAAGCGGGCCCCACGCTACGCAGTCTATATAGTCGGTAGCTTCCTGCCATTCGCCGTTTTGGGCTTTGTAGGCACGGTTAAGTGCCAAGCTAAAGCTACAAACGCTTTGGCCGCTGGGGGTCTGCCGGAGTTCCGGATCCCGTGTTAAGTTGCCCAATAGTATGACTTGGTTCACGCTGCGTGCCATAGTCGTACCCCTCCTTTTTAGGCGCCGGTAATCACCGATGCGCCTGCTTAGTTAACTTACGATTCTTCCGATTTTTCTTCATCAGACGTGGCAGTTTCACCACGTTCAGCTGCCTTTTTGGCCTTCTCGGCCTTTAGGGCCTCTGCCTTAGCAATAGCCTTTAGGTCGGGACGAGTAATCAGAAAACGGATTACTTCGTCGGTAATGTTTAAGGTAGCCTCTATTTTACGAACGCTTTCGGCTGGTATATCTAGTGTGTAAAACACATACACGGCTGATTCGTTCTTTTTAATTGGGTATGCCAGCTTACGCTTACCCCAATTATCAACGTTTGTTACTTTACCTTTGTTGTCGGTAAAGATTTTTTCGACCTTAGTGGTCGCCTTGTCCAGGTCTATTTCTAGATCTGGATGGTACAGTACTGCTATTTCGTACTGGTTCACTATATTTTCCTCCTATGGAATCCCCTGACCTATTTATTAAGGTTGGGATGTATCCTGACGTTTCAGGACACAGGTTAGTTAATAACAGAGGTGATTATACTATTTATCAACCCTTCTAGCAAGTACCTATGCAGCTAGGGCATGGTATGTGTCTGAACCAGTAAGCGCAGAATGGCCGGTGTGGTGCACCAAAAAATTGTTGGCTGGCTCATCGAGCCCTATTTCCTGAGCGCGATCCGCAAGATAACTTCTATCTATAGTGTACCGGTGGGCTATATGAACCATGTCCAGCGCGTCTTGTTTACCCGCTCCCTGCCGGCGCATAACTGCCTTGGCAAGCACGGTATCGGCAGGGTTGGCCATAAAGACAGAAGTGCCGTGCACGCCATAATGGCGCCGCGCGTTTGCCGCCAGTGGCGTCATGGCCAAGTGGTATCGTCCGCCAAGTCGACTATACATCGGTGCTGGTTGCATCAGCTGCACCGCAGTACCGTCGATAACTGCCGTAGCCTCACGTGTGCTAAGTTGAACACTGTCGCCGTCGACACATTGAATAGCCACGTGGCACTCGTTGTCCAAGCGGGCATTCGGTAGTAAAGAAGCCGCGGCATCGAATGAGCCTTCGGAAAGGAGCAGATCGATATCTGCAGTTTCCCGCACGCCAGCAGTCTTTAATACAAAGCCCGAAAATATACCCCACGAAACGTCTTCCCGATTCAGACGGTCTAGGTAGCGCAGTATATTTGGATGTTCGGCCCCCCAACCCTTAAGTGCGGCGTGTACCATGAATAGCCTTCCTATAACAAAATGTATACTATACCATAAAAATATATTTATGGTATAGCTTCGCTTACAAATGTACTGACGTATAAAACTCTAGCAGACTATTCTTATGCAGCGTCGTTTTGCGGTGTTTCGGCAGGCGCTTCGTTAGCGCTGCCAAATACTTCGTCGAGTGAACTTACCAGTACTTCGCGCGGGCGGGCGCCGTCGGCCGGGCCAACTATGCCTTGCTCTTCCATGGTCTCGATAAGCCGCGCGGCACGGCCGTAGCCAATACGCAAACGCCGCTGCAGCAGACTTGTGCTGGCTTTGCGGCCTTCTATAACCACACGTACGGCATCGCGCAGCATGTCATCGTCCATGTCACCGCCACCCCCCATGTCGGCCACCACGCCACCCTTACCGTTCAGTTGTACGGGCTGGCTAATAATTTCGTCGTCATATTGCGGCGGGCGCTGCATGCGGATAAAGTCGGTTACTTTGGCGGTTTCGGTGTCGCTAATAAACGCACCCTGGACACGCTTGGGCTTGGGCATGTCAGCGGTTAAGAACAGCATGTCACCCTGCCCCAGCAGCTTTTCGGAACCAATTTGGTCAATGATAGTACGACTATCTACCTGACTGGCGGTAGTAAATGCAATACGTGCCGGTACGTTCGCCTTAATAAGGCCCGTAATTACATCTACCGAAGGGCGCTGTGTCGCCAGCACCAAGTGGATACCCACGGCGCGGGCTTTTTGGGCAATGCGTACGATTAAAGCTTCGACATCGCGGGCGGCCATCATCATAAGGTCGGCAAGCTCGTCGATCACAATAACAATGTAGGGCATGCCCTCTTCTTTTTTAACGTTATTGTATTCCACAATATTGCGGTTGCCGGCCTCGGCCAGGGCCTTATAACGGCGCTCCATTTCAGCGACTGCCCACTTTAGGGCACTAATACATTTTTCGGGCTCGGTAATAACAGGCGTCAGCAAGTGCGGAATGTCGTCGTAGGGTTTAAGTTCTACTTGTTTGGGGTCTACTAAAATGAGCTTTAGGTCTGACGGGCTGTTGCGGTACAACAGGCTGGTTAAAATAGTGTTGATCATAACCGACTTACCAGAACCAGTCTGTCCGGCTACTAGTAAGTGCGGCATGCGGTCCAGCTCTGCCACCACTGGCTTACCGGCAATGTCACGGCCAATACCAAAACCAAGCGGGCTCTTAAGGCTGCTCCAGTCCCCGGATTCCAAAATAGAACGCAGTCGTACCGTGGCCGACTTAACATTCGGCACTTCAATACCCACGGCCCGCTTGCCCGGAATGGGCGCTTCCATACGTATGGAGTGCGCAGCGAGGTCCAATGCCAGGTTGTTCTCGAGTGCGGTAATTTTAGTTAGCTTTACGTTGGCCGGCGGTTTCAGGGTGTACTGGGTTACACGCGGGCCAACATTGGCACCTTCCATTTAGACATCAATATTAAAATTAGAAAACGTTTCTTTAATGGTCTGGGCGTTGCCGTTTACATCGCCGGCATCGGCTTTATCCTGTTTTTGGTCTAGTAAACTATAGGCAGGAAACTGCCAGTTGGGGTCGGTTGCCGTGGTAAGCGCGGCGTGGTCAGCCACGGGTGTGGGCGCTGCCTTTTCGCCCCCACCGCGCAGGCCGGCAAACCGGCCGCCGGCAGCATGGTGTTCGACGGGCACGCTCTCGTTTACCTTAAAACCACTGGCTTCGGCACGAGCCTTTAGCTCGGCCAGCTCACCCTCTGACCGCTCAGGCCGCCTGAATAGGCTGGCAATAAACAGCACGACATCTTTGGGGGATATGCCGAATGCAAAAAAGACCGACAGCGCAGTAAACACGGCAAACAATAGCGAGGCCGGAAAGGTGTCCAGGGCCGTTAGTGCTGCCGTACCAAGCAGCTCGCCTACCTTGCCGCCATGACCGCCTGCCCATGGTGCCGTCTCGCTAGTCTTAGACGCGAAGGCAGTGAACAGCCACGCAGACGTAAAAATAACCACTCCAAAAATGCTCACAAGTTTACCAAACGAAATATGATGGTCTTCGCTTTTGAACTTCTGAACACCCCAGTAGATGAATGCAAATGGCACCAAATAGGCCGCCCAGCCAACAGCCGCGTACGTGCCGCCAAACATGCCTGTCGGCAACGGCCCGCCAGTACCAAACCCGCCAAGCAGCATAAAAAGCGCCGCTACGATAAGCAAAATAGCACCCGCCAGCGGCCAAAATGGCGACCGCACGGATGGTTCTTCTTTTTTATTCCCTTTTCGTTTTTTCTTTTTCGCCATACTATCCTCAATTATATCAGGAGCGTACAAGTGTCGGGTTCCTTATGGTACGGCATAACCATAGGGATTGTCAAAAACAATTATACGTGACCGAGACGATGGGCCCTAAGGGATTCTTGCCGGTTACGCCATGCCCGCTCTTCGTATGTGCCCGCGGTCGAGCCAGCCCAAGGGTCTTGGGCCGTGCCAGGATCACGATTTGTACCGACCACTACCGTCATTTTGTTCTTGCCCAAACCTTGTACATAGAACCCGCCGTTTTCTTGATCTATTTCTACCCTCGCCTGTAAGCCAGATACAGCATCATACATCTCTGGCCGGACGCCCGTAACGACGCCGCCGCTTACGTAATCCGTATCGTACGGCAACCATTCGTTACGGCCAATAGATACTGGTTTGCCCGGGCGTACAACGGGCATATCGGTTTCTAGGCGTGGCTTGGGTGTTTGACCGCCATCACGCTGGCTTTGTACCATCTGCTCAAGTTGACCGTGCCCTACTAACACCAACTCTGGCTGTGTTGCATGTTTAGGGGCGCCGAGCCTGTCTGCACGATTAACAACGTATATGCGACGAGCAGCTTTTTCCTTTTCGGTATACTCTGCACCTTCGTTGATGGGCAAATCGAAATAGGCAATAATCGCCCCGACGTCTACGCCTAGTTTATCGTATGCTTCGCGTCCGGTTGCTACCGGTGGCGTATTAAGCGACATCTCTTGGCCTGTAGGCACCTTATAGGTGTTCTCTAATTTAATATTCTCTAAGGTATCAAATATATCGAGAGGCAGCGGTTGCACTCCTCTAGGTGCAGCTGTGCGTTCGGGTACGCGCGCCCTAGCAATAACCTTTTCGGGAGCCTGTGGGGTCTGTGCATGTCGACGCTTAAGCAACAAGTGTGCGGCGTGCCGGGCGACAGCGCCTAATCGGTTACCACGCTGTCGTTGGGCTTCGTGATGTCGGTGCGGCGTGTGGTTTTTTGGCTTTACCAGTTGGGCAACCGGCAACTTTCCGGTCCCATGGTTATGCCGAGGCCGATGGCCATAGCGGTTTTTGCCGGTAGAATGTTTATTGGGTGCAAGTAGTGACATAGTTGTATTTTTTCGTACAACTATACACTAACACACTATTGCTTATAGGTCAATATAGTTACGCTTACATAAGACTAATCTACGCGAGCATCTTGGCCGAGTAAACGTTCGCGCATGCGCTGGAAGCGTTGCTGCTGTTCAGCGGCAATTTCTTCGGGCGTTTTCTCGGGCTGAGGCTGGCCGTTGGCACCATTACCATTGCTGTTGGCGCTAGCGTTGCCATTACCATTGCCGTGCCCGTTTTTAGCCTCGCCTTTGCCACCAATAACGTTAACTACCGGTATAACAATGGGGCTGCGCCCTGTTTGCTCAAACAAATAGTGCGTTATGTGATCTTTCAGCTCTATCTTAAAACGGTCTAGGTCGACACGCTTAAAACGCTGCCCCACCGCACGCCGTAGCTCGGCGCGGAGGCCGTTCATGAGGTCTTCGTTATCGCGCATGTATATAAAGCCACGGCTGATGATATCCGGGCTGGTTAGCAAGTTGCCACTCTTTTTATCCACCGTAAGCACTACGGCAACGATACCTTCTTCGGCCATAAGCACGCGGTCCTTTACGACCACGCTGTTTACGACTTGGCCGGTTTGGTCAACCAAAATTGTGCCGTGCGGCACCTGGCCGATAATCTCCATTTTGTCGGGCGTAAATGCAAGCACCTGGCCGTTATCGATGTTAATGGTATTTTTACGCGGTACACCGTGACTTACCGCCAGCTCAATGTGATATTGCTTGCCCGTGTATGACCCATAAATAGGTACAAAAAACCTGGGGCGGGTCATGTCGATCATTTCGCCATATTCTTCTTGGCTGGCATGTCCCGATACGTGTAGTGGGCCGCAGCCGTCTACCTCGCGGTGATCGTGGCGGAATACGTGTACGCCAGCGCGCATTAGGTTATCTACCATGGCGGATATATGCTTGTCGTTGCCGCTTTCCGGGATAGGCGTGGCCGATAAAATAACCGTGTCTTGAGCCTTCAGCTTTACGTGCTTGTGATCGCCAGTGGCCATACGTTGGAGCGCCGAGCTCGGCTCGCCCTGGGCGCCGGTAGATATAACCACAATCTCGTCCTCGCGCATGTTGGGCACATTGGCAATCGGCACAAACGTACCCTTGGGAATACGAATCATACCCAACTTGACTGCCACCTCTAGGGTGCTCATCATACTGCGCCCGTCCATGGCAATCTTGCGGCCATGTTGTGTTGCAGCGTTTACAAGCATCTGAACGCGGTTAATGTTACTGGAAAACAGTGCCACAAATACCCGGCCCGGAGCGTTGGCGAATAGTTCTACAAAGGTAGGTTCGATAGTGCTTTCGCTGGGGGTGCGACCCGGCCGATCGGCAGTCGTACTTTCACTTAACAGTGCCAGTACGCCTTCGTCGCCCAGTTGTTTGAGCCGTTCGGTGTCGGTACGTTCGTGGTCGAGCGGATTTGGATCGAGCCGGAAGTCGCCGGTATTAACAAGCCGGCCTGCGGGTGTATCGAGCACCACAACGGTCGATCCCGGAATAGAGTGCGTTACGCGTACAAGCTCTACAAAGAATGGCCCTACCTTAAGACGCTCGTGTGTTTCCTCGTTCATAACGATTGTCTGCAGCGCAAAGCCTTCGGGCATGGGCACACCAAAGTTCTCGAAAATCTTTTCGATCATACCGACGGTAAAACGAGACCCGTACACAGGCGCTGGAAACTTGGGCACGATATGCGGCAAGCCACCAATGTGGTCGAGGTGACCGTGCGTAATAATGTAGGCGCGCAGTTTATGTTTGATAGTCTCGAGGTAAGCTGTGTCGGCGATGCCATAGTTAATGCCCGGCAAATCGACCCCAAGGTCGTTGCCGCAATCTAGTACGACAGCGTCGTTTAGGTACTCTACCAGCAGCATGTTCTTCGAACCGCCGCCGTTCATACCGCCAAGGCCGATAAGCTTAAGGCGCGGGCTGTCATCTATAAAATTAGCCCGGCGTTCTGCTACGACCGGTGCAGCTGCATATTGGTTGGCAATCTTCTGGGCGTCAGCCTGCGTGCGCTTTTGAGCACGCACTGCAGCACCGCGAGATACCGTGGCACCCGGCACATTCAATGCAGGCTGTTGTTGTTTGGCGTTATTCTGGCCGTTTTTACGGCCACCGTTTTTGCCATTACCGTTTTGTCTATTGCCACGTGGTGGGCGCTTCGACCGTGCGGGGCCGTTCTGCGGTGTATTATTATTTTGATTTGGTTCCATATATGATGGTTCCTTCCTAACTAGTTAGAGATTAATTTTGTTATTTACGGGTTAAGGTGGGGATGACCGCGAAGTCATCGATAATTATCTGTCGCTGGCTGCCGTTGTATAACACTGCAGCAGGATGATACAGAGGTAATAGGGTGTATTCCTCCCACACCTGGGGCTTGCCGTGTACCGCACCTATGATTGCCTTGGGTAAAAAACAATTGGTACTGTGGCGGCCAAGCGTCACGATTAACTGTGGACGTATAACCTGAAGTTGCGCTTGTAAATACGGCCAAAACTCGGCTTTTTCTTCCGGTTTTGGGTCGCGATTCTTGGGCGGACGGTATTTGAGGATGCTCGTGATATACACATCTTCCCGCTTGAGCCCGATACTTGTAAGCAACTCGTCCAAAAACTTGCCTGCCGCGCCCACAAAGGGCCGTCCGGTAAGGTCTTCATTTTTGCCAGGCGCTTCGCCGATGAAAATGATCTTGGCATTTGGGTTGCCTTCACCAAATACCATGTTGTTGGCCTGCTTGGCCAAATCACGGTTGACATTGTTGGCTACAATATCTGCCTTGATCTGGTCGAGCTGCGCTTGCCTAGTGCCCATGGGCGCTCCGCCCCTTGTAACCCCGCCAGGCGCCAAGTAGTTCTTGGAATGCAACAACAATAAGCAGCAAAGTAATTGCATAATCTAGCAAACTGCCGCTATCTATTGCAGAGCTTGCGAATACGTACACCAACCCCAGAGCGGTGGGGGGGCGGGGGGGG
>DATIHR010000036.1:0-26682 GCA_035480575.1 Saccharimonadales bacterium (SeqCode)
GCAATGGCTATCTTGGCGTTCTCGTAGTATAAGTTGAAAGCTCTCTGCTAAAATACCCAGATGCGTAAGCGACTGTACCTAATTACCCTTGAGGTAATCTCACTGAACGTTGGTCAGACATACAATCCATTGCCCTCGCACCTAACACTTATGAGCCGCTTTTGGTGTGACTTGGCACCATCGGAGTTGGCGGCAGTCGTCGAGCCGCTATTCAGCCGCACCCCTCCTGTAGAATTGACCTTCTCTCAACCCGTTCAGCTCGGCCCGAAAAAAGTTGACGTGCATCTGCTAGAGCCTAGTGAGCCGCTTAAGATATTGCATCACAGGCTACATCGCCTGCTTGATTCGGTTCATGTTACATACGAATATCCGCAATTTGTAGGTGAAGGGCATAAGCCACATGTTAGTGGACGCGACGATGACGGCTTTACTCCAGGCTACAAACAAATGGTTAAAGCTGCATATCTCATCGAAGTAGAAATAAAAGGCGAAGAGCACTTACGGCATATTCGTGCCGAGTTTGATCTAAAAGACTAAAACTATGCAAGACGACGACATCGCAAACGAATACTACAATGCCCTGTCCAACAAGGACGTACACCAGTCAAAATGCGTCGTACTTTTTAGCGGAGTAGTAGCTTCGGGCAAATCAACCATAGCACGAGCTATTGAGCAGAGCCTGCAAGCAGTTCGCGTTTCCAATGACGAGATTCGTAGCCGCATTACGGCTGCCAATCCGGCAATAGAGCCAGCGCAGCGCGAACAGCTGAAACTTAAGATAGGAAACGAGGTGCTGGAACGCCTCGCCAACGAAACGAGCGGGCTCATAGCCGTGGATGCGTCTTGTGATCGAGGCTATGATGACTATCGTGCATGGGCGGAAAAGCGCGGATACCGTATAGTTCTGCTCCGTATGGATATGTCACGAGATGTCATCGAGCAGCGAATCCGTGAGCGTGGCAATCAAGGTCACAGAAGCGTTGAAGGCTCTTTAGCTCATCTGGATACCTGGTGGCAGCAGTGGGAAGCCTTCGGCCGGGAGCATACAGCGGACATGATTATTACACCTGAGACACCAATTGCAAAGGTTATCGAGACGGTAAAGAACCTGGCAACTTAGGCTATAATCTCGATATCACTTTAGTAGGTGAGTTGCTCGCCGCGAAAGCCTCAAGCGGCTCGCTCATCAGAAACTTAGGCAGTATCTTCGTGCCTGCCGCATCGATGAAGCCAATCTCGGCTATTTCTTCCGCGCCATGTGTCGTCTTGGAAAGGTCGATATGTAAGTAGTCATTACTGTTGGTGACATGGAAGAAAAACTCTAGATAATCTTTGTCGTTGTAGGCAAATTGCTGCACATACAGCAAATTGCCGACGCGCGGTTTTACGCCTATTTCTTCAACCATCTCTCGCTCCAACCCAGGAATAAGAGCCTCGCCTTCGTCTAACCCGCCACCGGGTAAACACCAATAGTCAGTTCCACCTGCTTCACGCAGGCTGCCTTTGTATGGTTTAAGGCGGACACACAACAGTTTACCCTGATGTAATACGATTGCTCGGACTGATACTCGTCTTATCATATGGTCAATGGTAGCACAGGGAAATGGCAATAGTAGCCTACCTACTAAGGCGGTTATCCGTCGTGTGCCTTCCCTGAGCCTCTACTTTTTGGGTTATTGGTACTAGGCTTACGCCGGGATTTCGTCTGCTTCGACGGGTTTACTGGTTTAGATGCGGGTTCGTTCGACTTTTTGCTGCTTGCACCTTTCGTTCCTTGTCCAAACAACACGTTTAGGTATTGCTCGACCTCGGTCTTCGGTGTCGCATAATGCTTCCTGCTGTAGGTAATTACTGCTTGATTAACCTTGCTCGACTCTTTCATGTCTAACGGCACCGTCATTGTCACGCTCCCAATAAAATAGACACACTGTCTCTTTCAAAAGACGGTATAATCTAACAAAACAAGGAGCAGTGCAAATGGCTACCGGCAAACCGACCGACCCAAAACTCAAAGCCGAAATACTAGATAAAATACGGAATCACGGCGTAGCCGTGAGCACCGTTTCGGAAGCCACGGGCGTTAGCACGCCCGTCATCTACCGCTGGCTTAGGGCTGGCATTGTCGACAAAGACCGCAACCTCATTCTGGAGAATAACCGGCTCCGTAAGGAAAATGAACAGCTCTACAAGATGCTCGGTAAAGCTACAGCTGAGCTTAACCGCTCAAAAGACTAGCCGTCCTGGAAGTAGTCGACCCGGGATGGCGCAAGCAAGGCGCGACTGTCCTGGGCATTGCTCGCAGCCGACTGTACTGTACGCCCACCGTACGTGCTGCACGTGACACAGTGGCAGTGCATGAGCTGCTCGCTGTCCACGAAGAGCATCCCCGTTACGGCGTTCGCAGACTAGCGGACGAACTACACTGGAGCCAAAGCAAGACCAGACGTATCCGTACACTCGCCGGTGTGACCATTGCCCGGCGGAGCAAGAAGTACGGCAAACACACGCCACCAGAGATACAGGCACCGCAGAATGCGCTCAAGCAGTATGCCGTATTCCGCGACGAGGCCAGGCCGCAGGCTGGCATGGATTACCGCGGCATGGTCAATGCCAGCGCCTGGGTGCAGGACTTTACGTACCTGTGGGTCGACCGGCAGTACCACTATCTAGCAGTCGTTCTAGATCTCAAAACCAGGCGGGTGCTTGGCTGGAAGCTAGGCCTCCGGCACACCAGCAACCTGACGTACACGGCACTACTGGATGCACTCAGCAGGCACCCCGTGCCTGCCATATTGCACAGCGACCAAGGCAGTGAATATCTGAGCTACAAACACAAGGAGCTGTGCGAGCGGCTGGAAATAACGCTCAGCGCCAGCACCAAAGCAAGCCCGTGGCAGAACGGCTACATGGAACGGTTCTTTGGTACGCTCAAGGATGAGCTACCACCGCTCAGTACAATACCTAGCACCGAGAAACTGCACGAAGCAATTGCCTTGACCATTCACTACTACAACCACAGGCGTAAACACAGCGCCCTAAACAACATGACCCCGGCAGCTTACGCAGCCAGGCTCATGGCGGCTACGCCGCTACAGAACGAAAGAGACATGGTGTCCGGAAAAAGCAGAGCTTGACATCTGTGCGAAAAATTCATCCTCAAAGAGTTGTCTACTCGTATATTTGTACCTGGTGTAAAAAACCGGCTCATACTCTATCTTTTCTTCAAAATCCCAGTTGATGATGTGTTTATATTTTAGAGTCCTGACTAATTTCAGCTTTTGCCTTACTTCTCTGAAGCCTGTCATCTTTTGACCAGACTTGCCTACGCTATAAATGCCATACTTGCCCAAGTAGAGTGAGTAATCGAAGAACCATATACGCTCTTCTACCAGTATTCCCGTATTGGTCAGGAATTCCGTCCCATGCGGCAGTCTTTTATCGAGGTTGGTGTCGTAATATAGAAGCTGTTTATAGCCATCGTCTTCTAGTCTCCACGGATAGTTTTTCCAGTGAACCAATCTGATCCCGATGTCGTGAGGTTTACTTCTGTCATAGCCATCGGCATGTTCTCGAAGTCTTTCCTTAATGTCGCTTCTGATCGCCAGATTATCGCTTATTTCCTTCTTCTTCCTTTCAAAAGCTCGATTCTTCAGCCAAAAAAAGACAGGTAGGGCACCGACAATGACGATAGCGTTAGCAACCAACTCCACGTAAACAGCGACATCTTTCACCATGACAGTATTATATCCTTGATGGAATGCTGATCGTCAAAAGCTCGCGTATCTCCCAAATATCATCCCCACCGTGGCGAACGATTTTCTTAACTACTCCTCTAAAATTCCATTAACATATCACAGCATTCCTTC
Source organism: Saccharimonadales bacterium (SeqCode) (assembly GCA_035480575.1). GTDB lineage: Bacteria > Patescibacteriota > Saccharimonadia > Saccharimonadales > UBA4665 > PMNU01. The sequence continues at coordinate 3,867 of DATIHR010000036.1, forward strand.
GGCGCGAAAGCTAAAATACCCCTCTCTCGTAACAATGATATGATCGTGCAGCCTTACTCCTAAAATCTGGCCAGCCGCCACAAGCTGTTGCGTCATCTTAATGTCTTGTTTGCTAGGCGTTGGGTCGCCGGACGGGTGATTGTGCGCGACAACGATGCTTGCTGCCAGGTCGGCTATAGCACCGGCATAGACTTCGCGTGGATGAGCCAGCACTGAATCCACGGTGCCTATAAAGACGACCCTCTTAGTAATGAGCCGCTGCCCACTGTCCAAGGACAAAACGACAAAGTGTTCTTGGCGATGATTGGCAATATCCTCAAGCAGCTTTAGAATATCGGCCGTGTTAAGCGCCTTCTCAGGGGATTTACACAACACGGTCAAACCCCACAAACCTGATCATCTCCCAGGCTAGTTGGGTTGATTCAACCCTGCGCATGACCTCAGCACTATTGTTCTGTGACAAAACATTCAAGCTGCCTTCATATAGGATTGAACGATCGATAATGACCAATTTTCGGTGGTGATTCCTGGTGTAGAGCACATGTACGCCCAGGTGCTGGAGAGTAGACAGCGCATCGTGGGAGTTGGATCTTCGATATTCGTCATCATTTGTTTGCGGGTCACGGGTGTTAATAACGACTCGTACTTTTCGAGCTTTGAGCTTTTCCAGAACGGGTAACAACTGGTTAAGACGCCGCGTTGTAACGAACGGGCATTCAATAATGACCTCACTTTTACAACGCTTAAGATCCTTCAGGAATGCCGGGTAGAATGTTTCCTCATTTAATAATCTGGAGCCTAACAGATCGGTCGGGGAGTTTTTGGCCCCAAAGATGGTCAGTTTCATGACGTTTACAGATACTCTTTCTCATGAGAGAAGTGCTCGTAAATCGTCCCCTATGGCCAGCCACGCTAGAAGCTCACCGGAAGGTGGGCTTTTTGCTATGATAGTGAGGAATATTTGCGAGGTTACTATGCAACCAGGAGAACAAGACCCCGGAGTTCTAGCGAACGACGTTATTCGGCGGAATATAGAAGAGCTGCGCGCACTCGAAGCGGGATGGGATGGCCTAAATTCTTTACCTATTAATCGAGGCTCTCTTGCGAAACTTCTTGGGATATTGGGAGTCGCATTGCAAGCCGCGCCTGACCTCATACCCGCACTCGTTCCTCTCCATTCGGGCGGCGTACAAGCCGAATGGCACGGTGCGGGGAGGGATGTCGAAGTCTGTGTTGAACCCGACGGACAAATAATCGCCCTTGCAGCAGAAGGGGAAAACTATCATGCCGATATAGAGTCAGCTGACATTCTTCCAAATGAGGCTTTGCAGGCATTATGCAATTTTCTCCCTTATCTGAGACCTTCATAGTCAAACCCAGAGGCTTCAACACGTCCCTTCTCCCCAGCCAGGCATTGCACCTACGGTGACTTGAATGGGCCACGGATAGCTGAGGCGACAAAAGCTTCGAAAAGCCGCGCCCATTTTGGCTCTACGCTCGCGAGCGATTCCGGGTGGGATTGGACACCAATCAAAAACGGATACTCCGGCATTTCGAGAGCCTCGATAATGCCATCCGCGGCCCATGCTACAGCCCACAGTCCGGCACCCAGCGTACGCACTGCCTGGTGATGATGGGCATTAGCACCGATCTTTTCAGTTTCTAGCAGTTGAGCTATGCGCGAGCCAGGTTGCAACCGCAGCGTATGAGAAAGGTCAACCAAACTCTTGAGCTTCGTTGAAGCATTGTGATCCAGCGCATTAGGCACGTCGTGGGGGATGTCCTGATAAAGACTGCCGCCAAAGTGTACGTTCATCAGCTGCATGCCGCGACAGACACCTAAGATAGGAATACGCCGCGCTAAGGCGCGCTCAAGCAGCGTGATTTCGGTGGTGTCACGCAAAGACGAATAGGTTTCATCTGTTTTGTATGGTGTTTGGTGATACAAGCTAGGGTCTAGGTCGTTGCCCCCAGCCAAGTACAGCCCATCCAACATGTCAATCAACTGCTCAAGTACTACCCTGTGGGTTGTAAGTGGTAGCAACAATGGGGCGCCGCCTGCATTAATGATGCTCTCGACGTATGTTCTGCTTTGGCCAAATGTAGTAGGCGACCAAGGTTCGACTTTATTAACAATTTCACCGCAAGTAATGCCGATTAGTGGCCGTTGATGCTTCATTTTACTACTGTAGCACGCCATTTGTAGTTATCGGCATAAGGCAGTTCGCCGTCATCTTTCTCGGAAGTTTGGACTAGGAACCATCTCCTCGGCCAGAGTTAGCACATTACACCAAACATATGTTTGGTGTTTTTGTTTATATACTTGCGCGGATAAGCCGAGGGCTTATTCCTTAATCACAAACGAGCGTGAATAGATCGTAGCAGCGGCAACCGAACCGATGGTACGCAGGAATGTATACGGCGCAGGACGAGGACGATTTTGCCACATTACAAGCGTATCTGCCGCGCCACAGTGGCCTTCTTGGGGATTTGTGTGAACGTTGCGGAAACGTGGCAGTACAGTTATCTGGCCATCGTCAGCTTTGCGTGCCTCGTACATCGAAGGCGTAATAGAAGACATAGAAACTCCCCCCATGAGCACCCTTCTGACTACAGGGGCAGCGGGGTCCTGAGGATCTATGCCCTGTGATTGCGCCAACGAATTGCTACCTATTGTGTTGCGTCCCATCCTCGCAAACCCGACCATATGTCTGGTGGTGCGATCCAGACTTGCGGCAACTACGTCCGCTTGCTGCGGTACGGTTGCGTACTGTCCGTATATATCCTCTACAACCTGCAGCATCTCTAATGTTTTCCATACGCCTGCGGGAGCATTGTCCTCAATTTCTATGCGGCCCCACACCCCCTGATTGCCGGGCGCCTCTGTGGCCAACGCGGCCGCACTTATCTGATCCAGAGCCGCCCTCTGTAATCGCCGATACGGCTTTTCGCCAGTTGGCTCGATTGATTTGCTGAGCACACTCGTGGCAAGTGCCGTTGAAAGTGCCGTAATACGCTCCTCATCCGCCAACAAGTGGTCAAAGGTACGCTGCAGGGCATCTGCGGTATATTCTACTGTCATGAGGCGTTATTATAACACGACCATCTACTACACAGTTTGGCGAGGCCATCTTGTACGCTAGTACAAGGCTTTTGTTTTGGTCAAAATTTTTAATTTGTTTGCCGTGTGCCAATTCCACGTGGCGACCATAGGTCATGATTTTGGGCCTCATCTGATACGATATTGATATGTATGCCTTAGCCATTGTTCGATACCGATTACCCGTAGAAGAAATTGATGAAGGTCTTAGAGAAGCACATCGCGAATACCTACGGGAGCTCAAAGCCCAGGGCGTGTTGATTGCCTCTGGCCCGTTCCAGCCACATACGGGCGGGGCCTTTCTGCTGCGCGTGCCACATACTGGCACTAACGAAGCACTTGATCGTATCAGAGACGAAGATCCGTTTACAAAGCACAAATTAGCGCAGTATGAATTATTACCTTGGAACGTCAAAACCGGCATTGAGGATTTCGATAAGATCTAGCGCCCGCTGTCTGACAATTGCGGACGCAGTTACGGCTACCTTCTTCGATTTCAGCTGAACCAATAACACCCAGCTCATGTAAGCTTGGCCAGAGCCCGCCACGCATAACCCTTATGCTATAATGCAACAGTAGTCGCAAAATTTTTATGAAACTGTTTGTCAAGCTAAGTATTACCGTCAGCCTGCTAGTACTGCTGACCGCGCTTATGGCCATCGGCGGAATGTATGTTGCGTTCACTATCCATACCGTATCGCCAGTGCTCCTCGTAAGTCTCTTCATCGCCGCGGCCGCGGCATTAGTAACGGTTGGCGTCTATTTATTGAACCGCCAGATCATTGGGCGTATTAGCGAGCTTAGTGGGGCTATGACCCGGGTAGCTATCGGCGACTTGACCCAGGTAGTCACCGTTCGGGGCAGTGACGAGATTGGCAAGCTCACCCAAAACTTCAATCACATGACAAAACAACTCGGTGCCGCTTATCGGAACCTGCAAACCAGCAATCAGATATCTAAACAAGAGCAGGCCAAGCTAGCTGCGTCCATTAACGGCCTGCGGCAAGGATTTATCTTGCTGGATGCCGACAACGTCATTACCCTCGCAAATGGTGTAGCTCAAGACATGGTGCGCGAACAGACAGACCACAGGCCCCTTGCTGTGCTCGAAGACGTTATTCAGGTATTGCCCCAAGACCTGAATCTTCTTGCTCAAATTCAGCAAATCCACAAAACCAAGATTCCGACCAAATTGCCCAACCTAGCACTCCGCGGCCGGTTCCTAAACTTCTACATATCGCCCGTTGTCAGTGAAGAATCGGTTATTGGATGCGTGCTGCTACTGGAAGACGTTACCGAAGAGCGCATACTCGCGCGGTCGCGGGATGAGTTCTTCTCTATTGCCTCTCACGAACTCCGTACGCCGTTAACCGCAATTCGCGGCAATGCTAGCATGATGCTGGATATATACAAGGCGGTATTGGAGCGCGAAGACATGCAGGAAATAGTCGAGGATATTCATCAATCCAGCATGCGTCTTATTGACATCGTCAATGACTTCCTCGACATCTCCCGCATTGAGCAAGGCAAAATATCTTTTATCTATGAAGACGTCGAGCTTGATAAAATCGTAGAAGCCATTATTTACGAAATGCGGGCTGTACTGCAGGAGAAACACTTATCGCTAAGCTTCAACAAAAAGACCCTCGGCGAACTGCCAAAGGTCTGGGCCGATAAAAACCGCCTCAAACAAATCATCTACAATCTGGTCGGCAATGCCGCCAAGTTTACCGACAAGGGCGGTATTACCATCAATGCTGTCGTGGAGGGCGATCTAGTAAAGGTGCTAATTATTGACACTGGTCGCGGCATTTCTCTTGACAATCAAAAACTGCTGTTTCATAAATTCCAGCAGGCTGGCGGTAGTTTACTCACGCGTGACACCACCCGTGGTACCGGTTTGGGCCTGTATATTTCCAAGATGCTTGCCGAAAATATGGGTGGCCACCTGGCACTGGAATCTTCTACCGAAAATCAGGGCAGCACGTTTAGCATAACCATCCCCCTCGCTACTAGTAAACATGCTGCAGCGGCCAAACAACCTACGCCGACCACCGATAGCAAAACCGGCCTGACCAACGTAGAAACCGTGAGCTTAGCCGCCAACACCTTGGCCAAGCCAGCCGCCGGAAGTGACGCCAAACCCGGGAAGCTCCTAATCGTCGAAGATGACCCGTATGTATTGCGCATGTACGCCCGTCTCTTCAACACCGACCTCCTCACTATCAAGACCGCCCTGAACGGCAATCTAGGTTGCGTAGCAGCCCGGTCCTTTATGCCCGACCTCATCCTGCTCGATGTCATGATGCCGGTCATGAACGGCATCGAAGCCCTTGACGCTCTAAAGGCCGATCCTTTCACCAAGGATATTCCCGTCATTATGCTGTCTAGTGTCGGCGAAGAGGATATGGTCCGCCAGGCAATGGACAAAGGCGCTGCCGCCTATCTCATCAAAAGCGACTTTGCGCCCGAGCAACTGCAACAGGAAATCCAGAAGCGCCTGAAGCTCATCAAGAAAACCTAGCCCGGTTAAGCTTCCAGCGCCTGCCAGAACGTTGTATACGATATGCGCTATATCAAATCGGTGTACAATACGCCGTATGTACGATACCCTATGTGTTATAAAACTTGTCAGTAACCAATAACACATAGAGCATGAGGGAGAGTGGATGAAACGGCTATGGCTGGGTATGCTAGTTATCGCATGTATAGGGCTAGGCGGCGGGCTAGCGGCAACTCGAACCGCCTACGCCCATTCGTTGTGGCCGTGGGGTCGGCATGTTCGGACCGTGCCAGCAAGCGTTACGATACAACCAACAATAAACTCCGCTAAAGACGCTATCGTCGTACACATGGCATATGCCGGAGAACAACACGTTGCTACGTATGGCGGTGCAGATCATATACGCGCCACGAAAAAGATCACAGCGGCAGAAGTGCTTATTAATGGCACCACGCGGCAAGTGCGGCAATTTAAACCCTCGCCACGCGGCAACCTCGATATTACTATCGCCATCAGCTCACTTTCGTCTGCCGAACGCAGTCAACCATTAAAAATTCAGGCAAAGATCTATACAAAATATCAGTCAGCCCGGCACAATACGCTAGCAGCCACCTCAGCTGTGGCCAACTTCAATCTTACAAATGCCATTTCTACCGTCCGCTGGACACCCGAAGCCCTTACGCAAAACAGCTTGAATGGCACTACGGCACAGGCCACGGCAACTTTTGAAAGCAAAGAAAAAATTACCGATGTTAGCTTTACGGTATCAGGCGACATAACCGATATCGTATCGCCGAGCGCTACCGTTAGCGGCACATTAGATGCAAACACTCCGTACATACTGCCCGTAACCATCCACGTACCTGCCACTAAAGCAGCGGGCTCATACAAGGGCGTCGTTACGTTGCTCTCCGGCGGGAAGTCCGTATCGGTACTACCCATAACGGTGCAGGTTACTGCGGCGACTGCGTCAGTTATCCCACAAGGTATCGCCACGCCGCTTCGTGAACAAATCGTACCATCAGGTGATAGCGAATTATTAGTAGTAAAAGACGAGTTGGTTGTTGGCTTAAACTTTACCACCAGCAACCCCGACCAACGCATAAAGGATATAGCGCTGCTAACCGGCGGCGCTATTATTGGCTCCATCCCGGAAACAAATACCTACCAGCTACGCTACACCGGCATTACCATGGATGCACTTAAAACTAAGCGCGAGCAAGTTGCTGCACAAACAGATGTTGCATTTGCCGCGCGTAACTTTGCCGGGGCCGCAGACACGACACCAAATGATTCAGAATACCCAACTGGCTCCTGGGCGGACACCGTGCATAACAGGAACAACTGGGGACTTAAATATATCAAAGCGCCGCAGGCGTGGGATATAACAACTGGCCTGCCTTCTACCCGAATAGGCATTATCGACAGTTCATTTGCGCCAGACCATGAGGACCTCAAGAACAATGTGGTCACTACTTCACAACTCCGACCTATACTACTATCCGATTACGCCCTGGGCGATACGCCTCATGGCACACATGTGGCAGGCATAGCCTGTGCCTCGGGCAATAACGGCGTCGGCATTGCTGGTATGAACTGGCAGTGCGGGTTGGGCTTGTACGATCACGGGCTGAATACGTTATTCGACGACCCCACATTCCGTCCGATATTTGCAACGAACGTCCTGGAACAAATGAAACAAGCGGCCAAAGACAACATGCGCGTTGTTAATATGAGTTTCGGCTGGGGCGGCGATAGTTCACAATGCGGCAAGCCATACGATCCTACTGTTGCCGAGCAACAGGCGAATGAGGTCAATGCTATCCTGCAGCATGGTATTTTATGGGCGGAATATAATAAAAAGGACGTGCTATGGGTGTTTGCAGCAGGTAACGCCTGCCGCAATATTACGTACGTCGCGCCTGCAGGACTAGCAAAAAACTTTCCCTTTAACACAATAGCCGTAGCCTCAATTAAGGAGACTGACGCTCCAGTTGCCGAGCTGCGAACCGACTCCGACACTGGTGCAAATGTTTCGGTTGCCGCGCCAGGCGATAATATATGGAGCGCAAGCTTAACCGTAAAACCCGGCAGCGGCGTATGCATTGTATCGTTCGGCTGGGCGTGCGGATCGTACTATAGCTCGCTATCTGGCACGTCCCAGGCCGCACCCTTTGTATCCGGTCTCGCTGGCCTCGTGTTATCAAAACATCCCGACTTTACAGCCGAGCAAGTAAAAAAATGTATTGTTGACGCAGCAAACAACCACGGGTATGCAGTGAGCGGACAATCCTTTAAGGTCATAAACGCGCCAGAAGCCGTCAAGTGCGAGACGCCCCTGCCTGCCACTGCAGATTGTATATTTGAGCGCGGCGTACGGCCTGACGGTTGTGAAAGTGCAAACCCCACGGTGCAGGTAGATTTTTCAAAGACGAGCTCTTGTGCATACATCGTGCGCATAAAATGGGACCGCGACGACCCCAGCACTACGCAAGAATTTAATGTGGCCGACCTGCTGCCAGGTGGTAGACGCACCTTAGGCACGCACACCTACAGCACGCCCGGAGACCACTGGATTGAGCAGGATCCTATCGGTAGCGACGGCAAATCGTGTGTATTCGTACCGCTTAGCTACCTATTCAGAATCACTCCGCCGAGCACTCCTTGACCTAGTTGTTTTTGAGAATTGATAGAAGGCGCGTCCGATTTTTCCAGCACTATTTTTTAGCATCATGCTGGCGCCAGCACTACAATACATCACATGGAAAGATTCCATGTGATGTGGGACGTCGGCTGCATTGACGGCGCTTGCATGACCACAGAGCGGGCGTTATTTGAGCAAAACGACAACCTCGAACAGGCGGTCAAGGCGTGCAGTCAGTGCCCGGCCTTACAGCGTTGCCAGCAGAATATGGCAAGTATTGCTATGCAAATCGCTAGCCCTACGCCGATTGTAGTCGCAGGCGAAACTGTTCAGACACATGTAGCACGACCCGTAAAAGAATATCTTGACCCTCCAGAATTACCGTACGACGGCGAACGTGGGCTGCATTTGTTACGACAAGAATTAATCGGCGAAGTAGTGACTGCCTCTCGACCCAAACGTATTACGCGGGATGCTTTGATAGGCGCGTACGATGCTCAGGACCCCTGTAATATGCGTGAAAGTCTAGGAGAATGGTACGAGCCAGGCTGGGATACACTAACGGGTGCGCTAAGACGATACGACTACCGCATAAAGGCAACAATCCTGACAGATCACCAGAAGGTTTTTCCAATAGCTGACTGCTTTTTTAGGGACATGCTAGCGTTGGGCAATATGGGCTTTGCTCGTTCTCGTTTACATCGGCTTGCAATACGCCATAGCCCCAACGAATACAGACAATTATTTACGAAACATCAAGACAACCCCGACCTTACACCAACCACTATCCGATGCCTGGCCACCTTCTCTGACATACATTATCCGGACTGCGCTATAGAGGATTATTTATTACGCGTAAAACTATTTGCAAACTATTACAAAGAAGTGCCACGTTTTGCGCTGAAAAGAATATGTGCCGAGCACAATAGTATGAGCGCTGTTAAGGCAGTTGAAAGATGGCAGGAAACTTACGAGTCGCTCCAGCAGCAGCCCTATTATCGTACCTTTCCAGACTGGTTGGTAGCCTACGCAGCATTGTCACGCGCTAAAGGGAGAAAAAAATATATTGCAAGATGGTACTCGTTTTTTGGAACCAGACTAGAGAGTCTTGACAGAGGATGGAACGAAAAAAACACACGTTCTCGCCACGAGCAAGTAACTGTCAACACATATATGGACCCCGAAACAACCGTTTTACAAGCAGAAGCCGTAAGCGAAACCATAGGGCTGTTAAAGAAACTATCCCTTCTTGAACGAAAGGCTGTCGCGTATACGTACGACTTGGAAATCTTTGCAGACGAAGACGTAGATATACAGACGCTCCAAACACAACTCGGAACCAACAATATAGAGCAATACGTAGAAGAACACATAATACCAAAACTGCGAACGTAGGAATAAACTAGCTTAACAGAACTTCATCTTTTCCTTGAAGCGTCTGACCTGAACAGCTAGATGCTAGCGTAACGGAGCGAACGCCGCGCTAGCCGTACGCATAGCTCGCGTATGAGCGCAATCGCTACCCCTTGCCAGAAACCAAGCGCTGCGAACGCATAGACGACTAGTAGCAAAGCTGGCGCATTTTCCCATACGTGCCGGGCAGTGGCGTTGAGGCTGTAACTAGTACTGCCCATCACATAAACGGTTACAGCGGGTAGGCCTACCACGGCGAGCCATACATCCGTGCCGAAGTGCAGGAAGTGTTGCAGGGTATTGCCAAGCAACACAAACGCGCAAGTCACGGCTGTAGCTGCCACGCCGTTAAGTATCTCCCCGGCAAACAGCCCGAACGTATCGACTGTCCGTTCAGTGGTCTGTACTGTAAAGTGACCTTTGTACATAGCTTCGGCAAGGCTGGAGCCGTTGGGTACTTTGCGTGTTAGCAGTACTTCGCGTGGTTCTGGGTCGTACAGGAGTAACTCTACTACCAGCATAGATATGCCAGAGACGAACCATACAAAGCCTAAGTAAGGCCAAAAGTGCAGGCTACTGGGTATTGCTAGTTGGCCAGGCGCCGATTCGGACAGCAACCAGCCGCCTACAGCAATAACAATGCTGGCGGCAATAACCCGCCACCGTCCTACTCGTTTACCAGTGGCAATGCGGTCTAGGCTGGCAAGTGCCAGCGTATATAGCACATGTGCCAGTACCGACGCCGCTAGCCCAGCTAGCACAAAGACTACCGCAAAAATTATTAGGCCGGCGAACTGCGGCAAAAGCCGGGCGGCCTGTCGTGCTCCAGATTCTTTTTGGTACATGTGCCGAAACTGTCGTGTCTGCAATACTGCACTGACGAACAGCATGATGTACAACGCCCAGACAGGTCCGATTAGCCAACCCAGAGGGATGGTCAGCACGCCAAGCAGAAAGCCACGGGCAAACAATTCATCAACTATATCCTCCCATACGGTGGATTTAATGAGTAGCGGCGTCGCGTCATACAACTTGGGCAGTACCATGGTCCGGCGCTGCAGAACGTTGTTTTTAGTTTTACCTAACGCCAATGTTACGAGGCCGCCGATTGCCAAGACGAGCGGTATGGTTACCACGACAGCACCAATGGCAAGGGGAATGATGCCGCGTACGCCGTAATGCGCTTGCTGTAGTGCCATGACGTCGCCGGTAATAAAATGACCGAGCCCCCACACCATTACCTGCGTGCCGCCGGTCGTCCACCCAAGTAATGCCAAGCCCAGCCATGTACCTACAAAAGCCCAGGTGCTACCCAGCGTAATTTTGTATGGTTTGTCGTTTTGTGGTGACAATTATGTTCCTTTTTGATGCAGCCAAATTAACTGTAGCGTAAAGGGCTGCTGGTAAGCAACGGAATTGCCATGCTCTTAGGTGTCTGGACGGACTACGTTGGCCCATGTGTCTTTTGTGAGCTATATTATTTTTCGTGTCCCGCCAGTTTAGTAGGCAAGTGCGGCAAGCAACGCGTCAACTGACTGGTCGACAGTGTAATGTTGTGCGGCTTGCTGCCGTTCTTTTTCAGTGAGCGGCCCCAGACGCATGGCTTGAACGATGCCTTCGGAGAGGGCAAGCGGATTGTCGTGTTCCACGGTGAACAATCCACCACACTCTGTTTCGGGTAGACCGCCGTCGTTTGAGGCCACTACGCGACACCCACTATGCTGAGCTTCTGTCGAAATCATGCCGAACGATTCCACCCAACGGATGCTGCTAGTGGGCATAACTACGACGTCATGCTCGGCATAAAGTTTCGCCATGGTTTCCCGATCCTTACAGGGGGGCACGGCAGTAATCCAGGGGTGTGCGTCGTAGAGCGCATTGATAACCGCGCCGTCTCCGCGGCCGACACGTCCTTTGACGCATGTTAAGCGGTATTCCTCTTGGCGTAAGGGCGGCAAGTGCAGGCTTTCAAATAATGTATACATGCCCTTTTCGCGTACGGCGCGGCCGGCAAATAGAATACGGGGCGGACCCGAGTGCCGCGGCCGCTTGGTTACTGAAAAAATTTCGTCCACAAAAGGGTACACCACTGCCGGCCTGGATGCCAGGCCCAATGCTGCTTGCCAATACCGAGCTTTGTATTCGCTCATGACAATCGTGCGGGGCATATCGACGCCAGGCGTGAAGATTGAGCTGGGATCGGCGGCGGGCGTAGCCAACACGAAGTAAGCCGGTCGCTTGGTCTGTACCTGCGGCGGCCGGTACATAAAGATGAGTGTATCATCCAAGTCTGTGAGTGGTTTCTGTCCTTGAACGGCAAGATGCGGCAGGCCTGTTTTGGCGGCGCTTTCGTTGGCGGTCGGGTTGCAAGTGATTAAGCGCGCTGGGATATCCCGCCGCAACAGGCCCTGAATAAGACCTGTAGTATACATTTCGCATCCGGCTGCCCAAGGCATAAAAGGGGTGTCATTATCTGGCCATACAAAAGATATCATCGCAATCAAATTCCTCTTAACTTAAGGATTTTTTACAGAACTACACTATCGTAACATGCACTTATGCTTCTAGCCAAAACCGCTTTTTTCAATTAATATGCTGGGATGCAAATGACAATTTTATCCAACCTCACCAAAGCAGACCAACAAAGATGGCAAGAACAATTCGTAAAACCTAAGCGCAACTACCTCGAGAGTATTTGGCGAAGGTCACAGGACGCCGTCCCCGACGCGTCAGACCCAGACGGCCGCAGGCGCCGGATGATCCATGTTATCGACCGTTATGACGTTGTGCCCACGCCAGGAAAACCAGGCAGCTACGACTTCTGCATCACTGAATGCTACATGTGGTTATGTAGCACTCTACCTAAAACCGAAGTCTCACGATATCAAAAACGACTCGAAAAGGTTCTTTTAGACGCCAACTGGACCCATAGCAGCGGCTTACAATGGAAACGCGGAGAGCTAAGCTTTACTATGGCAATCGTAGACCAGCACCCTGAAGATACCGCAGCCGGCCGTGACTTTGGCGCGGACTATCAGACAATCGAATGTACGCTCATATCGAAGGGCTTCCCCCAGAAGCGCATTCAGCACGAATCGCCCTGGGCAGTATTCAACAGCGGCGTCCGGACGCCGGGTAGCCGTGTGCCTGATCCGACCATTGTGAAGGATATGGCAAAACTACTGGAGTACCTGCCGGCACAAGTCGAACTAGGTGGCGGCGCCTCGATGGAGCTTGGCATCCCGCCGCTCAATTATTTACACACGGTGTATGGGTTGTATACTCCGGAGGAGACATTCGCCTATGGCGATACCGATGTGCTGCTTGACAAATTGCTTGCAGATCCCGAGCACTTCTATACAAAGGAAGCTTCGGTACCATATGCCCGCGCACTAATGGCAGAGCCAAACGACTTCTACCGTCTGCTCGCAGAACTATACACAGACGGACTCGTCGTGGGACCTGTCATTACCAATAACTTTGACGGTTTTTGTTCACGTATAGGTTTACAAGAGTTATTTGTGCGCCGCTACGATGAGTCGCACATTGTTCCCGATATTACGTTCCACCCCAAAGCCCGCTCATTACTTGTAGTCGGTTCACACGCCGACCGGCGCCGTGTGCAACAAGCGGCCAAGCTGCAGGGGCTAAAAGTTATCTACGTTGACCCTGAATCGTACGTCAATCACGATGGAGATACGATTCCTTATCCTCTGGAAAAGATCGAGGCAGACGATTTGCTGGTTCGGATGTCGAGCAGTGATTTTGCCCGTCAGCTCCGCGCTACCCTTGCCACCTCTTCAAATACGTGATTCTTGCAGTTTCTTTATTTTTTGCTTGGTAAAAATTGGTTTGCGGCGTTGGTGATGGCTCGGCGAGGGACATTTGGGTTGAGGTGGTAGAACAAGTCTATTGCTTCGTCGGCAATCGCCATTGCTTGTTCGAGAGGGATAGTTGGATTTTTTATGATCGCCATTGCTTTGTTTTTAATGTTCACTGCTTCAGGCGCGTAGTGCTCTACTGCGTCCGCCGTACCTTCCGCCGACATGTGTAAGGGCGCGCCGCGTAATAGTGTAATACTCGATAGCACACGCATAGCTGACTTGCCGCATGATTTTATATGTCGCCTAGGGTCCTGTCGAAATGCCTCCATAATAATGCCGGCACGATAGTTAGCCATATATCCGGCGGCCCGCCAGGTTCGGTTGTACGCTACCTCTTGTACGCTAGGGCGCATCGACTCGTAATCTCCTGATTCGCCCCATATGCGAACTGCACTAGTACTTAACCTGAACAATTGTAACTCAGCCGGCGGGGTGCGTTTGGTTGCCTCTAATTCTTGCCTGCTTATTGCTGCATTGTCGACGAACGTTATCTGTTGCCATTGGTTACTTATACCCGTAAGCTCCTGCCGTCTTGCCGCGTCTGCTTTTTCGCTGACTGGCTTTTCCGTAACGCCAATAATATCGATATCGCTTATGCCCGGTTTAAAGTCGCCTAACGCCATGCTACCTGTTACATATATAGCCCTTAGATCTGGGTGGTGCTTTTGGTAACACTGGATTATCTGGGCAAGAAGGGGATCTAGTGATGTTGGTATATTCTGAGCACTTGGTTTAAACGCGAGCTGCAGATTATTGTGTAGGTTTACCATGGGTTAAGAGTATATTACTACGTGTATGTCTAAAAAAGATTTTGCTAACCGACCAGTAAAGGGCAAGGTTGTTCCTTTATCTCGTATGGTATTTGTCGTGCAGCGGGCACTATACGTGCTTTTTGACCCGTCGCCGCTCAGAGAGCTGACGCATCATTATGGCTTGCGCGAATCGCTGAAAATAGAAGGTTTTATGCGTCCTAAGCAATACCACTGGTTCGAACAACTGTTCGCGCAGCATGATATTGCAAACGTAGCAGAAGTAGGCTTTAATGCGGGGCACTCGGCATTTGCGTTCGCAAACCTTGGCGCCAAGAATATTACCTCTTTTGATATTGGCGAACATACATATGTGCGACAGGGCGAGGCCTATATTAAACAACGCTTCCCACAGGTGCATTTAGAGCTTATAATTGGCGATTCTCGGCAAACCGTACCAGCGTACAAGGGTAACGATATTTTTGATGCCGTATTTATAGACGGAGGCCACAGCTACGAGGCAGCGGCAAGCGATATAGCCAGCCTACACAAACTTGCCAAGCCAGGCGCGTTCATAATTATGGACGACTACTTACCGCGGTATTCTTGGTCTCCGCTTGGGCCCAAAAGGGCCTACGACGAGGCAGTGGCTAAGGGCACTATAGAGCCAATTGAAGTCGTTTCCGGAGACTTGCGCGGTTGGGCCCTCGGACGCTATAAGAAAAGGCAATAGAGTAATGCGAATACCACGCTCGATTCGTTACGTAACGGCAATGGACATATTGGATGCCGGGCGCATGCGTGAGGCGGCTATACACATGTCCTATGGCATTAACCCAAACGAAGCCTTGCCCTTTGATTCTGGCTTGCGTGCTGCTGTCGAAATATACGGCACTCGTTTGGCTTGCATTGCAAAAGGTACGGGCGCTATTGCGTGTCGCCTGTCTGGAATTGATGCCATGTATCGTATCGCTACTAATACCGATTTTCCTGTGTAAGTGCATGTAAAAGAGGGCCGGCGAGCGCCGAAGATGTCGCAGGGATGGTCCCTTAGACAGAGCTTTCAGCGCCAGCCAGTCCTCGTATATGCCCGCTTACGGCGTGGGGGTGTTCTCTATCAGGAGAACCTTACGTGCATGCCGCGTTAGCAGCCGCCGGGGCCGCCGTAACGGAAGCTACGGATGTTGCCAGGTGTACCCAGCTCCGCGACGTTCCAGTAGGGGTCGATACCCGATGGGGCTTCACGGTCGTACAAGTTGACTGCGCTAGTGCTCAGGCCAATGTACTGCGTGCTACCGATGCTTGCGCCGACGGACGTCGTTGCTAGCGTTGATGTACCCATGTCGGTACATACCGTGGATGCTACGTTATCACCGGCGGCAATTTCGCCGAAGACTTGGGCAAAGTCCTCGTTGGTGAACGTTGTCACCGATGGCGTTGCCCCGGTCCATACGGTGTCTGCGATGTATGCCACCCAGTTACCGCTGGTGCCGGCGGTGTTGCCCACCCATGCCCACCAGCCAGCAGGTGTTGCCTGTGCCGAGGTGAAGTGTTCAAGGCCCAGCTTCTGGTTGGCGCTAATGACATCACCAAGGTTTGGGGTCACCCCGCCAACATCCGTCCAGCCGCATCCGTTGTAGCAAAGGCCATTGTCGTTAACCCATGCGAACGCGAACAGGCGGGGCTGCGTGTCGCCGTTGACGGACTGGTCGACGGTAACGCCGAGCTCGACGATCTGAAGTTTCCCACCGACCGTCTTCTGGTTAGCGACCTCCGCCAAAGTATGGAAGTCGTTAGTCGTATCGAGCGTCGGCGAGATAGCCGAGTAGTTGGCATATGTGCCGGTCGGAAGGGTCGTAGTAAATCCTTGCGATCCTACGTTGTAATAGTAACAACCGCCGGGACAACTGCTCAGCGTGCTCATGGGAGCACGTACCGACTTACTCGCCACCGGTGGGAGGTGCTTGTTGCGCACCACATTCTTTGGTGTTAACAGTTCGCCCTTAAATGTTCCGGGCTTCGGCGGCAGCTTCATCGCCGAGGATTGCTGCGGACCAGGAGTCGTTGGATCGGACGGATCACTGACAAAGTTACGTGCTGTTGGGAGCGTTGCTGTTGGGGCAGACTGGGCTGCTTGGGCAATACCCAGAGGTACAACTAAACCAGTAAGTAGTGTCACAACCGCAGCAGACGAGGCTAGAACCTGTCGGGTTTTTTGGTCAAACATCCCACCAGCCCGTTTGAAGAAAGTCTTCTTGGACATATGTTCTCCTTTTAGAGAACGCTTTACAGCGTCCGCATCTAATATATGTAATTCAGCTGAATTACTATAATGATAACGATAAGCTGAATACTTTACAATTCGCTTATGTTAGATATCCACTTGACTACCGGAGGCTCTTACTACTGCAAAACATAGAGTACGTGCCCGAGATGAGTTCTTGACTGTTGCTAAAATGCTCCATATATTAACTAGTTAATACTTATCGGAGGAGCATTATGCCCGAACAATCGCCACTGCAGCAATTTGAGGCTGCCTTAGTAAGCCATCAGCAACTACTGGATGCAGATAAAATCCCCCGAACTGATTTTTTGCACTCACTAGATAAGTTGGTCCGCGTTGGTAGTGGAGTAGTTGACCAAGCACAAACCGATCCTGCTGATTGCAAGCGTTTTACGGTAGCTATGCATACTATTTTTGAGGCAGCCGGTAGCGGGGAAGTAACTACTGCCCCGCCACTATCGCTCGCTCAAAAAGAAGGCTTCCAGACCCAAGCTAGAATTTACGGTGCTCTGGGCGCGTTGATTACTCCAGCCGAAACAGGCCCCGCAACGGAACCTACTGCAACCACTAACTTAGATCTTGACAGCAAGAAAAGTTCAAAAAGCAAGTAATAGAACTCTATGCTCACTGCGCCCCGCACGGTCGAGGCTTTTGCCATCGACCGTATTAAAGACCAAGTAGTTCCGGGCTTGCCCGAAAGTTGCCCGCTGCCACCGCACGTAGTGTGTTCAATGCTAGAACAGTGCCCGGTGGTTTTGGTTGATCCGGCAGTCCAGGAGCATACGCTGCCATTTAATGACGCCAATCCATCCCTTGGCGTTTCTGCGGACGTTGCGCTCCGCCAAGTCTCCCCCGACCATAAACGTTCGTTCGATATCGTGAGCCCGCACCTTACAGGCCAGTGGCACGACGAGTACGGCAATATGTTTTCCGCGCTCAGTCTCAAAGGCAATAATTTTTCGAAGCCTGGCATTATGGAACACCCCGCCGCTTCGGTAGGCTATGTCCCCTATGGCTTACAAGAGAGCAATATAATCGGGCG
Organism: Saccharimonadales bacterium (SeqCode); assembly: GCA_035480575.1. Classification (GTDB taxonomy): domain Bacteria; phylum Patescibacteriota; class Saccharimonadia; order Saccharimonadales; family UBA4665; genus PMNU01. The sequence goes on from DATIHR010000036.1 coordinate 21,486, forward strand.
CGTTGTGCGGGCGTCCGCGCTGCTTCGTGCATTAGGCGTTTCGACGGAATACATTTGCGGGATTAGTGAACTTAAGGCGTACCCATGGCCGACCATTGACGGTCAGACCGATGCCACTACAGTACTGCCGCTGCAGGAGTATAAGCGTCGGATTGTCGATGTATACTGGCGGACATTGCCCGATGATGAACGTACCATGCAAACACTGGCCGAGCTGTACGAAAAATTCAAAGACATGACGTTCTATACCACGCTGCGGGCAACCGACACACCATACCGGCTGGGCGATATAACAGACGATACAAATCGCGAGTCTTTATTTGCACATATTAATCGTCATAGCAAAGAGGCTGGCGAGCCATTGGATGCGCAAAATCCTGCGGACGTCCGGCGGTACATGTGTGATATCTTTGCTCCGGCTATGGGCATTAATCTAGCCCGGCCGCATGAGGCCGGATTTGGCCATGGGTTTACGCACTGGCTTAATTTGACGGCAATGGGCGGCCTAGTAGATTTGGACAGCTTGTATGGCAAGCCACTAGGTGCAAACGAGGATCCGCTTACTGTCGCGGGCCGCGCAGAAGATATATATGGCGTTATGCGCGCAATCGAGACGACAGCCTACGGATTCTCGGTGCTGGATGCTGCTAAGGCGAAGCTTGTATCACACGAGACTACCATAGCGTTTTTGGATGCCTACCGCGACGAGATTCTCAAGCGTGCGTCCGACCCTACTACAGCCGCACAAGAACTATCTGCAGCACTGTATGCTGTTGCGCAAATCGTACGGCAAGATACAGCGGAGAATTTGTATGTCACAGATCCAGGAGGTATGTATGGCATCTTACACAGCCGTTATGCCATCCCGACGTACGAGTATCTCGAAACGGTAGACAAGCAACAAACGGCCAAAGCGCTCGAGTCTTTCCAAGCAACGGCGCAAGCGATTGACTTTCTGCAAACGCCGGCAGTCCTCGACCAGGCGACTGCAGCGTTCCAGGATACGATTGAGAGTATCGCATCGTATATAAATCAAGACTTACTAGAGAAAATTGTTTTTGACGAAGACGAGGGTATATTACAGGATGCCTACGCACACTATATGGTAAGCCTGGGCGAACACAGGGGCGAAGCATATCAGTATGTTCGTCGGATTGCCGCCGATGCGTGCGCGACGCACCTGAGCCCGCTGCTGCGCCAGCATCTTCTTGACACGGTGCCGGACTTTGCGCAGGTAACAGAGGCCATGGCCGAGCAATTTGTAGAGGTGCAATCAACAAAGGCGCTCGCTACAATTGCTATCAGCGTTGATGCGCTTACCGAAAAGCTTTTTATTGATGCAGCCGACATACTAAAAGACAGAGCAGAATTTTATAAGCCAGAATCGGTACTTGGCGCTGCAGCCAAAGACAGTAATCTGGAGTTGGCTATACACGGCAACCATTTATGGCGATTTACCAAGGATGCTAATCGTGAAGATGTAACACGCTGGATAAGCGAATTGGCCGTGCCGTGCGCCGAGGAACCGCTCGCAATCAGGGGTGATTACCTAACCACTGTGCAGATACCGAAAGGTTTGAAATTGCGTGAGCTGATTGTCGATTACGGGTTCGACTGGCTAGAAAGCAAGTTAGAGAAGGGTCAGGAAGTGATTGATTTGGATTTTACGGCCAAACCGTCGTTTATAGTTGTCGTGCAGGAGCGTGAAGATGGTACCATCGAACACCGGCTGATCCACGACGGAACGTTTAGCCAGCCACAACGATCCGACAACCAAAACCAATCCCAGCAATTGCAGTTGTACTAGCTTTAAATGACGATGTCATAATATGAGATTAGGTAATAGTCAAGAACACGCGCATACTACGTACACAGGCCAGGCTGACACTAAACTGCTGGCAGGAGGGAATTATATGTCTAAAGACAGAGGTCGCAAAGCGATCAAAAAACCCAAGCAGGTTAAAACCAAAGCCGCTCGGGTTGATTAGCTTTATATGGCCACCAGGCACTAAGCTGCCTGCTGGAACCGGTGGGTCCGAGAATTATACCGTTGGGCAAGTTCGCGAGCTTATTCGTCGTGGTATACCTGCCCAGGTAGTCACCGTGGGGCTTGGCGCAAAAGACGGCCGAAACGAATTTATTGATATCCCGTTTCTTTCATTAAAAACAACTGCCCTTATCAGTCAATTAGATGGGGTGGTAGTCTTTGTGAACGAAGCTGCGACAGTGCCTACCAAAGAGCCGGCGTTTGTCATTATGCACATTCCTCCGCCTCCTATAGATAAGCGTAAACGTATTGCAGCGATGATCCAGGGGCGCACGCTTATTGCCACCAGTAAATACGCTGCCCAATTGTGGGCGGACTATACAAGTAGGGACATACACGACGTGCATATTGCATATCCGTTCGCCGAGCCGTGTTTCAGTACGCAAGTACGGTTGCCGAACGCTACAAAATTTGTACGCATATTATTTGCAGGACGTCTGAGTGCCCAAAAGGGCATATATACCTTTTTGGAGATGCTCCACATGGACACTATTCGCAATAATACCGGACTCATATTCTCCGTTACGACTGCCGGGTCGGATAAGCCCGAGGGCAAGATCATTAAGTCGCTAGTCGATGCGCACCCGAATTTGACAGTTGTCTCGGCACGCAAAACACCGGCAGCCATGGCACAGTTGATGTCGGTGCACGATGTAGTCGTTATGCCATCCAATAGCCAGTATTGGCATGAGACATTTGGGATTGTGTCGGTAGAGGCCCAGCATTCCGGCGTCCGTGTCGTAGCTTCCGACGATGGAGGTCTGCCAGAAACAGACTGTGGAGGCGTTTCGCTAGTGACCCCAAACGATCCTGTTGCTTTGGCAGAAGGCATTATCGCTGCAATTGCCAAGCGGCCACTTAGTAAGCGTATACGTCAGCTGGCGGCGCATTTATTTACCGTCGAACAATCTGTCGACAACTTGCTGTTGGTTTTATTCCCCGCCGAGGCACTGACCACCCGGCCCGTCGAAAAGCTCGTGCTCAAGTCATCTGTGTGAAGGGTTTTGTCTTTCAACAGGGTGCCGGTTTATAACGGATGGTATAATGGCGGCATGACAGAGCCGCCGCAGGCGCCACTTTCACCATCTGTTGTGCTCGCTGTTGCCGCACACCCCGACGATATTGATTACACGGCTGCCGGCACTATGGCCGCATTCGCGCGCCGTGGTGCGCAGGTATATTACCTTGTTTTAACGGATGGTGGTAATGGCAGCGAAGACCGCACTATGACACCAGAAAAACTACGCGACATCCGGCGTGACGAGCAGCGCAAAGCTGCCAAAATTGTCGGCGCGCAGGATGTATTCTTTTTGGATTATCCAGATGGTACCCTGGAGAGCACGCTAGCAGTAAAACGCGACATAGTAAAAGTGATTCGTAAGCTAAAACCGGATGTCGTCATTGGTATCGACCCGTCTGTTTTGTATTCCGCTCAGTATAAAATGGTGAATCACCCGGACCACTTGGCTGCCGGTATGGCCACGCTGGCTGCTGTGTATCCATTAGCGCGTGACCACATGACTTTTCCGGAATTACTAGAGCAAGGTCTGGAGCCCCACAAAACGCAGACCCTATTACTACTAAGCTTCGACCTCGACCCAGAACGCGCCAATTACGCCGTAGATATTTCTGAGACCCTGGACGTGAAGCTCCAAACCACTGTAGCGCACGCCACGCAGTACGATGCCGCTGCCCTTAAACCACTTCTTACCGACATGGCCAGCAAGGCTGGCGAGAAGTTTGGGTTTACTTACGCCGAACCGTTCGTGCGTATTGACATGAACTAAGGCTCGGCTCCATGAATTGTTCGGATTTCTTGTAGAAGTTTTTTTATTTTGCAATCATGATGGTATGGGTAGTGCTACAGCAGAAGAGATCAAAGGAGAATGGGATAGATCCAGGAAACAATTGCAGGCAGTTGGAGTCGCAGCTGTTTTACTCCTTTCGGTTGGCGCCGTGTTTTGGCACATTGTAGAGAAGTTGTCTTGGGTTGATGCGTTTTATTTTTGTGCAGTGTCGCTAACGACAGTGGGGTATGGAGATATTGTCCCAAAGACCGACATCGCAAAGATATTTACTATTTTTTATTTGTTAATAGGTATTGGCATTATTGCAACCTTCGCTAATTTGCTTATTAAAAACACCAGCTTACGGCGTGAATATAAGCGTGCAAAATCATCTAAATAATTGTACATAGCTTCTATTTTGCTATTGTGCGTAGTGTCACAGAAGTCGCCCGTATGCCTTGTAATAATTATGGGGGCAAGACGCTTATAGCTACGGGGGTGGGAATGAACTATGAACAGACTGCATATATGCCGGAGCTTACGCATCGTGAATGGGAAGTATTTTGGCTGTCGGCCACCGAACGTTTATCTAATCAGGAAATTGCAGACTGCTTGCGGGTAGGGCTGCCTACGGTTAAAACGCATAAACGAAACATACGCCTTGCACTGGGTGTCCAGGGACGCACGAGTATACCAGACTGGTACGAGCAAAATCGCGAGCTCGCCGCAAATGAGTGGTTTAAAAAAATAGCGCCCGAGCACGCAGATGATGGAATGGACGGCCAGGGGCATGAAGCTATATATGCCTTTTTAGCAAGCACAGCCGATAGTAGAAACAGTATTCTCGCCTCTTTAAAATACATAGATTCGCTGCCGCCAATAGTAGGCGCCTTTGTTAAATGCCATGTGGAACTGATGCGTTTGTCGGGTGTTATTATTGAGCGCGAAAGTCCGGCCCATGCATACCTCGCTGGCGGTCCGCGTGATAACGCAGGCACGGCGCAGGATAAGGGGCTAGACCAAAAGGACGACGACGGCTTGGCGTTGCTATCTGATCAAATTCTGGTTGCGCGGCAATCTGCATTAGGCATACTAGCCGCCACAAGCGCGCTGCTGGACAAGGTGAATGAGAGAAGAGAACAGCAAGATGTGGACAGCCTACAAATGCCCATAAGTAACATTGTCGAGGCCGCGTAAGCTTACACGACTTTTAGGGATACATCTCCCGCACCATAGGCGCCAATTCATTGGCCCAGGTAGTGTAGCCTGCGGCGTTGGGATGCGTACCGTCTATACGGCCAATGGTACTGCCGTACGGTACCCAGCGTATGGGTTTACCTTGGGCTTGTAGGTTACTAACGTA